>NZ_FOTO01000043.1:0-1076 GCF_900114595.1 Desulfomicrobium norvegicum
AAGGGCTGGGTGCAGAAACATCGAGACCATCAGGACGCGGCCTTCGTGGGCAATCATGCGCCGGAATCGCCAGAGGCCGAGCTGAAGCGTCTTCGTAAAGAGAACGAACGACTTCAGCGAGAGCGTGACATTTTAAAAAAAGCAGTGGCCATCTTCTCGACGGACCCGCATCGATATTCGGGTTCATAACCGAGCACCGCTCCATGTACGGAGTGAAGGAGATGTGCCGCGTGTTTGGAGTGTCTCGGAGCCGTTACTATGCTCAACTCAGTCCTGGAGGGAGCAAGCGGCAGCGCGAAGACCAGCGCCTGCTCGTTTCAATCAAGGCGTCCTTTGACGGCAGCGATAGAACCTATGGTGCCGGCCGTATTTATCGGGAGCTTCGCGAGCAAGGCATTCTCGTAGGCAAGAATCGCGTTTGGCGTTTGATGAAGCAGCACGGTCTGCGCGTAAAGACTATGCGTCGCTTCAAGGTGACGACGAATTCTGACCACAAGCGCCCTGTTGCGCCCAACCTGGTTAGGCGTAATTTTACGGCCCCTGCGCCAGATCGTCTCTGGACAGGGGATATCACCTATATCTGGACAGCCGAGGGCTGGCTGTATCTGGCAGTCATTCTGGATGTCTTCTCCCGCCGCATAGTCGGCTGGAGCATGAAGCGGCGGATGACTGACGACCTCGTGATTACGGCGTTCAACAACGCCGTGATTCGGAGGGGCCCCTCACAAGGGGTGGTTTTCCATTCTGATCGGGGATCTCAATATTGTAGCAAGCGATTTCAGTCATTGGTGCGGGGTATCGGCGGAATCCAAAGCATGAGCGGCACGGGCTCTTGCTACGACAACGCGATTACGGAATCGTTTTTTGGAACCATGAAGAGAGAACTCGTGCATCATTGTTCTTTCGAGAGGCGGTCTGAAGCTCAAAGCCAGATATTTCGATATATTGAAGGTTTTTATAATCGTCGGCGCAGGCATTCGTCGATTGGTTACCAAGCGCCTGAGGAATATGAACGGCTGTTCATCAAGATAGCTGTTTAGGGAAATGAACGTGTCCTCTATTGCGAAGACAGGTCA
>NZ_FOTO01000041.1:0-1221 GCF_900114595.1 Desulfomicrobium norvegicum
CGGCCACTTTATGCTGCTTCCGGTCGCCCCGGAAAACCTGTCCGGTTGATGGTCGGCCTCCTCATTCTCAAGCAGCTTGAAAACTTGAGCGATGAGCGCGTTGTCGAGGCATGGGTTCAAAACCCGTATTTCCAAGCTTTCTGCGGCCAGCAGCGATTCACCTGGAAGTTGCCCTGCGATCCGTCAGAGCTGACCTATTTCCGACGCCGCATCGGAGAAGACGGAGTCCGCAAAATCTTCGAGGTTTCCGTGGCCCTTCACGGTGACAAGGCCAAAGAAACCGAGGTCGTCGTGGACTCCACCGTGCAGGAAAAGAACATCACCTTTCCCACGGATGCCAAGCTCCTGACCAAAATTGTGACGCGGTGCCACACCATGGCCAAGCTGGAAGACGTCAAACTCCGGCGCAGCTACCAGCGCGAAATCAAGTCGCTGCTGCGGACCATCCGGTTCAAATCAAAAGGTCGCAGACAGGGCGAATCCCAGCGGGCCGTCAGGCGTTTGCGGACCATCGCCGGCATCCTGGTCCGCGAACTGAAACGCAAGCTCTCTCCGGAATCGCTGGTTATCCATCAGCAGGCCTTGGACCTTTACGATCGCGTGCAGCGCCAGCAGAGATCCGACTCAGGCAAGATCTACAGCCTCCACGAACCCGGAGTGTCTTGCATCAGCAAAGGCAAGGCCCACAAGAAATACGAATTCGGCGCCAAGGCATCCGTGACCGTGACCAAGACCAGCGGCATCATCGTCGGTGCCCTGTCCTTCCAGGACAATCCTTTCGACGGTCACACGCTGCCTGCGGTTCTGTCCCAAGTCGAAAGCATCGTGGGACAACGGCCGGCCATGGCAATCTGCGACCGGGGCTACCGCGGCAAGCGCAAGATCGGCGCGACCAGCATCGAAATCCCCGAGTCGGGCAAGCGGACAAAGACCGCATCTGACAAGCGGCAGGCCCGGGAGCGATTCCGTCGTCGTGCTGCCATCGAGCCGATCATCGGCCATCTCAAGAACGACCACAGGATGCTGCGCAATTACCTCAAAGGCCAGGTCGGCGACACCGTGAACCTGTTCATGGCTTGCGCTGCGTTCAATTTCCGAAAGTTCATCCGGATTCTGTGTTTTTTGTGCCTCAAATTCCTTGGACACGTACTTCGACCTAATGTTCAGCCGCTACAGGTTTGTGCCTGACGTGGCGTTTTAACAGTTTTTCAGGATCGACTA
>NZ_FOTO01000040.1:0-1350 GCF_900114595.1 Desulfomicrobium norvegicum
GGATTTGAAGACCGTGCGCGTCTTGTGCTCGGGCAGCGGGTAGGGAACCGGATTGGCGGCGTTATAGACTCGGCCGGTAACGATGGGCCGGTCCGGGTCGCCCTCAAGGAAAGAGACGATGACCTCCTGCCCGATCCTGGGGATGGCCATGGTGCCGTACTGCCCTCCGGCCCAGCCCTGGGAGACGCGAATCCAGCAGGTCGTTTTTTCGTCGAAAGCGCCAAGCCTGTCCCAGTGGAACTGCACCTTCACCCGGCCATGCCTGTCCGGAAAGATCTCCTCGCCGCCCGGGCCGGTCACGATGGCGGTCTGATCGCCGATGACGGGATTCTTGGGGTGGTCCGAAGCGGGCACGAAACGGGTCGAGTCCGGGATGGCCATTAGGCTGGCAATGTACGTCATGCCTCGGTCCGGGGCCTCGTGCTCTAGCACCTGCGGCTGCTCGCCCCGGTGCGTGACGCGCACCGCCCACCAGCGGTCGTTGAGGTCTGGCCTTGGATGCTCGTGAAGCTCGAAGACATGGCCGGGAGTCATTCTGGAGACGTCCGTCGTCGCCTCGATGCGGCGGCTCAGGCTGAAATGGCGCAAAAGCTCAAGGCTTGCGTAACGGTTGCCGTCCTTTTGCAGTTGGTAGAGGTGCGGATAATGGTATTGCTCAAGGGTCATGCCGACGGGGACCGGTGCCTTGAGCGGGTCCGCCTCCAGCTGGCCGACCTCAAGGTTCAGGCGCGTTTTTTCAAAATTCCATTCCCGGAAGGTGCAGGCGTCGCTGCCGATGGTCCGGCGCAGTTCGACGGTTCTGACGGTTGGCGCATCCGTTTCGGTGCCCGCTCCGGGATGGAAGCGCAGTAGGCTCTCGCCCCCGATCAGGGGCCCGCCCTCCCGGTCCGAAAAGCAGAGCACGTGGCGGTCCTGGAAATGCTCGAAGTAGAAATAGATGCCTTCCTCCTCGCACAGGCGGGAGATGAAATGCAGGGCCGTCTCGCCGTATTGCACGCAGTATTCGCGCGGCGCGTAGTCGAAGAAGCACTTGAAGGCGTAGGAATCGCCGGTGAAGTTCTGCTCTTTCAGCACCTGCTCGATGATCCGGGGCACGCTCATGTTCTGGAAGATGCGGTGGTCCGTGACCAGCCCCAGAAACCACAGGCGCGGGACCAGAACGGCCAGGTAGTGGGTGCGGACATTGGCGGTGTGCAGTTGCGTGAAGCGGCGGATGACGCCGTTGACATGACGCACGCCGCCGCTTTTGTCGGCGATGCCAAGGCAGGCGGGCCGGCCCAGAAGCTCGGCAAAATCAAGGCACGCCGAATCGTGGACCAGTTCGATTTCGAATTCGTAGGGTTTGTGGAC
>NZ_FOTO01000038.1:0-1600 GCF_900114595.1 Desulfomicrobium norvegicum
TTGACGGCGGCCGCGATATTTGCGCCGCTTTCAAGACCCGTGACCTCATCCCGGGTTATGGATTCAAGATAGGCGGCGACCTTGGATCTGTCCTTGTAGTGCTGGACAGCCATGTATATGCCCCGGCCGACCACCCGGCTCTTCAGACTGGAGACGGCCGCAATGTCTCCGGAACTCCCGCCGTAAAGCGCGAAACCCGCCTCGGCGGCGGCAATGGCCGCATCCAGTTCCGAGCGCGGGATCACGTTGCGATCAAGGCCAAATCCGAGAACGCGCAGTTCAGCCGGAGTGATGATCAGAGCGTTGCGATTGCTTGAAACCGCACTGGAACCCGGCAACATCCTGTAGAGATCCTGGGCCTGATCCCAGTTGTCGCCAAAAAAGGAATAAATTCCTCCCTTGCGGCTCAAGACCTGCGTTCCCGGCGTCAGCGCAAAATCCAGATTGGTGTTTTTCACCACCTTGGCCCGGATGGACATGCTGCCTTCCAGGGTCTCGATGGTGCCCGAATCGTTCTTCAATTCGAGCATGCGACTCCCGGCGCTCAAACCTTCCAGCACCATGTCGCCCAAAGACAGGATCTGGCCCCTCAGGTTATGCAGCATGCCGCCCACGTTGAACGTGGCCGCGCCGCCGGAGAAAAGAAAGTCCGTGTTGAGCAGATCGCCAAGCACGGAAAACGCGCCGTCGCCCTGGGCCAGAATCCGGCCACTGTTGTCCAGGCTGGACGAACCCAGGGCCAAAATGTCCCCGGAATGCATGACGCCCGTATTTTCCAGGGAGCCCAGCACATCGAATTCCAGGGCGGTTTGCGACAGGATGTCTCCATCATTGAAGAGCCCGCCGCCCACACCAAGGGCCCCTCTGCCGGTGGACTCCACCCGGCCGGAGTTGCGCAGATCGCCGGACACGTCGAACAATGCCGCGCCCGAAGCCAGCATCAAGCCGTCAGCAGTGTTCTCAAGGCTTCCCGCAACGGCAAAATCGACAGAGGCGTCGCCGGCAATTTTGCCGGAATTAAACAGATCTTCGGCCAGGGACAGGCTCAAATCGCCGGAGGCCAGAATCTCGCCCGCATTGGAAAGCCCGCCGCCCAGATGACAGGAGCCGCCCCCCGAATGCAGGGTGCCGGAGTTTTCCAGATCTTCGCCGATTTCAAAGACAGCGTCGCCCACAGCCAGGATTTCGCCCTCGTTGAGCAGCGTCCCGCCTGCTCGAAACAGGCCGGTTCCGCCGGATTGGATGACACCCGAATTCGTGATGCCGCCCTGGGCCGCAAGCTCCATCCCTGTCTGGGACAAAAAGCTGCCGTCATTGTTGATGACGCTGCCGCCGCTCTGCACGAAAAAGGCTTCCCCGGCATTCAGGACGCCCAGATTCTCCAGATCGGTGTCCAGATCCAAGGCCAGAGAAGCCAAGGTCAGCACCTGACCGGCAGGATCATTGCGCATGCTTCCAGCGTGAATCCGGCTGGACCCTCCGGAATAAATAATTCCCGAATTGCCCAAACCACCCGCCACCGCAAAATCCAGATCGCCCTGGGACAGGATGCGGCCGCCCTCATTACTCAGGCTGCCTGCGCTGATGAATGCACCCCGCT
>NZ_FOTO01000037.1:0-1731 GCF_900114595.1 Desulfomicrobium norvegicum
TCAAGGAGTCTTCATGAAAATCCTACGCATCAATACCAGAACCAAAAGCTTCAAGTTTGAAGAACTCGGCGAGCTGGCCGGTCTTGGAGGTCGTGCCCTGACCTCAAGAGTGGTCAATAAGGAAGTCCCGGCAAACTGTCACCCGCTTTCCGCCGAAAACAAGCTGATTTTCGCGGCCGGCGTGCTCGCCCCGACCAATGCAGCCAACTCCGGCCGCATTTCCGTCGGCGCCAAGTCGCCCCTGACCGGCGGCATCAAGGAGAGCAACTCCGGCGGACAGTTCGCGCACACCCTGCCCAAGCTCGATCTTCTGGCCGTCATCCTCGAAGACAAGCCCGAGGCCGGTTCCCCCATGCAGGAGATCTTCATCTCCGCCGACAAGGTCGTGTTCAAGGATTCTGCAGTGACCGGCATGCGCAACTACGCCGCCCAGGAAAAACTCCTGGCCGCTTACGGCGACAAGGCCGTTACCGCCCTGATCGGACCCGCCGGCGAGCAGTGCCTGTGCGCCTCCACCATCCAGTTCTCCGATCCCGAAGGACTGCCCTCCCGTTCCGCCGGTCGTGGCGGCCTGGGCGCGGTCATGGGTTCCAAGGGCGTCAAGGCCATCATCCTTGACGGCGACGCCAACGCCAAAACCGTCTATGGCAACGAGGAACTGTTCAAGGAAGCCCGCAAGGAATGGGTCGACGTGCTGCGCAATCATCCCGTTACCAGCCAGGGCCTGCCCGGATTCGGCACCGCCGTTCTGGTCAACGTCATCAACGAGGCCGGCGCCCTGCCGACCAAGAACTTCCGCATGGGCAAGTTCGACGGCGCAGAGAAGATCTCCGGCGAGACCCTGGCCGCCAACATCGAAAAGCGCGGCGGCAAGGTCAAGCACGGCTGCCACACCGGCTGCGTGATCCAGTGCTCCCAGGTTTACCACGGCGCGGACGGCAAGTACCTGACCACCGGCTTCGAGTACGAGACCATCTGGGGCTTCGGCGCCAACCTGATGATCGACAATCTTGACGACATCGCCGCCATGGACCGCACCTGCGACGAAGTGGGCGTGGACACCATCGAGATGGCCAACACCATGGCCATGGCCATGGAAGGCGGCACGCTCGCCTGGGGCGACAGCAAGGGCGTTCTGGCCGAACTGAACAAGGTCGGCACGAGCGATCCGCTGGGCCGCATCTACGGCAACGGCACTTCCTACACGGCCAAGGCTTTCGGCGTGGACCGCATCCCCGTGGTCAAGAACCAGTCCCTGCCTGCCTACGATCCGCGCGCAGTCAAGGGCGTCGGCGTGACCTACGCCACGACTCCCATGGGCGCTGACCACACCGCCGGCTACGGCGTGTGCCAGAACGTGCTGAAAGTCGGCGGCGACGTCGATGGTCACAAGAAGGAAGGCAACATCGAGATCTCCAAGAACCTGCAGATCGCCACTGCGGCCGTCGACTCCCTGGGCCTTTGCCTGTTCGTGGCCTTTGCGATCCTGGACGACGCCCGCGGCGTACCCTGCATGGCCAAGCTGATCTCCGGTCTGACCGGCAAGGAGATGAGCGTCGACGAGATGATCGGCATCGGCGTGAACTGCCTCAAGGACGAACTGGACTTCAACAAGCGCGCCGGCTTCACCGACGAAGACGACCAGCTGCCCCGCTTCTTCCGCGAAGAACTCCTTGCTCCGCACAATGTGGGCTGGGGTTACTCCACCGAGGAACTGCAGGCCGCAAAGGT
>NZ_FOTO01000035.1:0-2402 GCF_900114595.1 Desulfomicrobium norvegicum
GCTGGTTTTGGGACGCTATGGGAACTGGTCAGTTGGGGTCAATGATGGATTTCATCTTCCGCATGGATTCTCCTTTGAGGTTGAGCTGGTAGGCGTTGTGTACAAGGCGGTCGAGGATAGCGTCAGCCACGGTCGCATCAGCGAGGTACTCGTGCCAGGCTGCCACTGGCAGTTGGCTGGTGACGATGGTCGAGTGCCTGCCGTGGCGGTCTTCGAACAGTTCAAGCAGCTCCCTGCATGTGGCCGGGGTCATCGGGGTCAAGCCCCAGTCGTCGAGCACGAGCAAAGGCGTTTTGGCAAAGGACCGCATGAGCTTTCCGTACCGACCGTCGGCTTTGGCGATCAGTAGATCCTCAATGAGTCGAGGCAAGCGCATGTACAAGGCGTCGAAGCCTTCCAGACAGGCCTTGTGAGCCAGGGCGCAGGCCAGGAAGCTCTTCCCTACGCCCGTCGCCCCGGTGATGAGCACGTTGTGTCCTTTGCCGACCCAGGAGCAGGAGCCCAGACTCATGACCAAGGTCTTGTCGAGCCCCCTTGGCGAGTGAAGGTCGATATCCTCGAAGCAGGCTGCGTGCCTGAGTTTTGCTTTCTTTAACCGGGTCGTAAGACGGCGGTTCATGCGGTGCAGTTTTTCGCGGTCGATGAGGAGCGCCAGGCGCTCTTCAAAGCACAGTTCCTCGATGCTCTGCATGGCCCGCTGTTCCTCCAGAGCCTTGGCCATGCCGCCAAGGCCCAAGGCATTGAGAGTCTGCGAGGTTGGATGGCTCAGCATGAGGCCTCCTTGCGGTAGTATTCCGGACCACGCACGTTGTCGTGGGGTATGGGAGTCTGGTCGGCGTTGTGGATCGGCAACGGCAGACGGTCCAGGCCGGTCTTGAGGATGGACTTGAGACTTTTCTGGGAAAGGGCTCCCAGATGCAGCGCCCGCTCACAGGCCGCGTCCAGGCGTGCGGATCCGTGCTCCTTGGCCAGGCCGATGACGCCCAGGCAGGATCTGTAGCCCTGTACGGGGTGTTTGCGTGAACCCATGATGGCTTCCGTCAACGCAGAGACATTGGGGCCGAGCGTTAGCGCCCATTGCGCGAGGCGCTCCGGGGTCCAGCCCGCGTACTCTTGGTGACTTTTGGGCATGTGCTCCATGACGGTCGTATGCCGTCCTTTCTGCATGGACCGGGGATGGGCAGACACACGTTGGCCCTTGTGGAAGCATTCAACGGTGGTGGCCGTGATCCGGACGTCGATACGTTTTTTGATGAGGCTGCACGGCACGGAGTAATAATGCCCGTCTACTTCGACATGGTAGTCGATGTTGACGGTGGCCTGCTTCCACTCGGCAAAGACGTAAGGGGCGCACGGCAGCGGCAGGAGTGCTGGCTTGTCCAGCGTTTCGAAAGCCTCTCTCCTGTTGCCGGGCAACTTTTTGAACGGTCGGGTGTTGAGGTCAGTCACCAAGGCGGCGATGGCACGGTTGGCCTCGTTCAAGGATAGGAAGACTCGATTGCGCAACCTCGCCAGAATCCAGCGCTCCACGATTTGCACGGCGACCTCGACCTTGGCCTTGTCTTTAGGTTTGCGCACTCTGGCCGGGATGACGGCTGCACCGTAATGGGCCGCCATGTCGTCGTAGGTTGGATTGATGTCGGGCTCGTAGCGGCAGGTCTTATTGACGCCCGACCGCAGATTGTCGGGGACAAGCAGATGCGGAACACCGCCGAGAAAGGTGAAGGTACGGACATGGGAGCCGATCCAGTCCGGCAGGCTCTGTGTCCACGTGGCCTCGGCAAAGGTGAAGTTGCTGGCGCCGAGCACGGCCACAAAAATTTGGGCCTCACGAACCTCGCCGCTGAATGGGTCTTGAATGGGGATGGTCTGGCCCGCGTAGTCGATGAAGGCCTTCTCTCCGGCCACGTGGACCTGGCGCATGGATGGCTTGAGTTTGCCCACGAAGGCTCGGTAGCGAGCGCAGAAGCAACTGTATTGCAGGCCGTCAGGATGCTGCGCCTTGTACTCATCCCAGAGCAGAAGCAGGGTCACGGAACGACGCTTGCGCTCTATGTGGACGTCGGCCCAGTTCGGTTCCGGTCGCTTCACGGAACTTGGCGGCAGGGATGGAAAGAGCAGGTTTTCAAGCTCTGAGTCGGACAGGCTTGGCGGCAACGGCCAACTGAGGTTGGCAGCCTGAGCCCTGCGTAGGTACTCGGAGGCGGTGTTGTGTGAGATCTTGAGACTGAGGCCGATCTGGCGTGCGGACAGGTCCCGGTTGAAATGCAGTCGTAAAACGTCTTTGATCTTGCGCATGGATAACCTCGAATTGGGCATGGGCACCTCCTGAAAAGGAGTATGCCCGATTTATCCAGCGCCGCATCCGCTGCGAATTTTCCACCGAGTCTGACGCCGTTGGG
>NZ_FOTO01000032.1:0-3837 GCF_900114595.1 Desulfomicrobium norvegicum
CCTGTGAAGCAGGCGTTCGGCAAGCGTCATGATCGTACCCTTCTTGGTTGATGAAAGAAGCAGTTCTGCTGCATCATGCATAACGTTTTCCTCGATGTCCATGGTCTGGGTCAGATAGCGGAAGATGACCTGGACCCAGCGCAGGGACGGCTCATCGTCATCAAGCTCGCTCAGGACCCTGTAGATGTCGAGCAGATGCTCGATGGCCCTCGGATCGTTCTTGGCGCGGAAACAGGTCAACATCAGACGCAAAATGATGGAGCCCTTGATGCGCTCCTCGGATCCCGGAGAGAAATCATGGAAAGCCAGCGCAAAATCCGGAACATACGCCATGAAACCGTCGTCCGGCAGATCCACGAGTTCGCCCAGATGAACAGCCCGCTGCCTGGTTTTGCCGTGATAGACCACTATGGGGATGATAAGCGGCAGGATTCTGCGCGCTTTGCGCTGCTTGCGCGCCAGTTCCCAGATTTCGAGCATGTAGCGCAGCACCTGCAGGGCCACGAAACGGTCCGGCGTGCTTTTGTGCTCGAACAGGAAATAGACATAGGCGGGCCTGTCACCGCTGAGCCGGACCTCGTAGAGCAGATCCGAATGATGCATGGTCTGGTCCGGGGCTACAAAGGTATCCTTGCAGATGGCCAGGGTTTCAAGGCGAACATGCCTGACGACGGCCTCCGGCAAATACTGACGCATGAAATCCGCGGCGACTTCCTTGTGACTCATGGTTTCGCGAAAGAGCGCGTCGTGGATGTTGTTGACCATTTGCATGGCGCGACCACTACGTCAGGATCGCCAAGAGAAACAACACCACCTTTTGCTTGGGGATCACGTACTGGTCAGGGGTGAAAGCGTACTCGAAATCACGGTGAACCGCACCAAGCGCGCCAACCATGACAGAGGTCACTGCAAAAAGCCGTCATCCTCTTGAAGAAGGGAACCCATGTCTTTTTAACTATTTGAAAAAAAAAGGTTTCTTCCCTTCACAGAAATAACCACCAGGTTCTTTCTCGACTTTTTGCAGTGCAGTCATGACGGGGTCATGGTTGGAAAATCGCACTGTCGCGATCTGCTTTCCCCATGGCCCGGGCGAATTTTGGAAGGACGATTCGTAAAAAAGCATCCATAGGATCTTTACAAAACGAACATCGCGCGAACAGCCATGATTTTATTGCTGCGAAAAAACTCATTTGAGACTTGTGGCCGATTATTTTCAATAAAGCAGACGTCACCAAACGTTCCCGGGTTTCCGATATGCTCCCCCCTGGGACGCCTCTGCCCGCAACGTAAAAAGGCCGGCGTTTCCGATAGAAAGCCGGCCTCTGCCATGAACCTTGCCTACAAACTTCAAGGGTGAACCCAGAGCACCGAATCCGTCAACTCGTTGAAAAGAAAGCTGCTGACGGAACCAAAAAGCAGATTCTTGCGCATATTTGCCGTCGTTCCCACGGCAACCACGGCGAACTTGCCCCAGTTGGCGTTGTCGAGAATGGCCCGGGGCGCATAGTCCGAAGGGTAGATCATGTGACGCAGTCGCCCCGCGTCAAAGCCTTCACTGCCCATGATCTCCTCGCAACGGTTGAATATGGCCGTGGCCTTGTCGCGATCGTCGGAGGTGTCGCTGATGATGTTGCACAGGGTGACCAAATGCGACTCCCCTTCCAGCATGGATGCCACGAACCGAGCCATGTTATCCGAGGATTCCGAGCCATCCACGCACAACAGCACATTCTTGCGGTTAAGGTCCGGCTTGCGGCAGAGGATCATGGGAATCTCCGGCTGCCGCTCGAAGAGCCTGCGGGAGAGGCTCTTTGAAGTGAAATCCTTGAGACGGTCCAGACCGCGACGGCCCATGACCACGGCATCGTGAGCCTCGTTGCCGATCTCTTCCTGGATGTCCTCGATGCGGCAGATCATGCTTGAGGCGCTCTTTACCTGGATGCGGCCTGAAGAAAATCCGTCCCACTGGAGCATGCGCATGGCCTCTTCCCGAGCAAGATGCCAATTGCTGTCCGTGTCCGCTTGCCCCGCGGCCTCCGCCGGCTGAGCTTTTCCAGCACGCCAGCGACAGTAATTACTGTCTGGAGAGGCCATGCACAGGAGGGTCAGGTCAAAACGGCTCTTGTTCTCAAAAAACCTGCACAGAAAGCGCAGCCCGTTGAACATGTTGGGGTCGTCACTGACCGTAAACAAAAGCTTCTTTGGCGTGGCCGCCTTGCCACGGATAGATCTGCTGTCGTCTGCTGAACTAGCAACGACCTGTTCTGGTATCGTCAGCATAGTCACATTCCCTCACGTTGATCTGGTTTGGTTCACTAAACAACTGATAACCTTCCGCAATTAAAGCATATCAAGCTTGTTATTTTTTTCTCAAGGCCTTTGATAGCAGTGCTACACCTATCGCGAGCATTGTCAACAAAAATTTTGAAAACAGAAAAAAAACATGTCGAATAATCATGAATAATGAAATTATCATCCAACTCCGACATAAACGATCATAATTTTCTGAATTATGCTAAATAAAATCACCGCGATCATCCATCAACCGCAATTGCTGTGACACAAATTGCGACAACCGTGGGAAGAGGAGCGAACGAAAAACCGTAAACGCTTCTTTGCCAGAGTCTGCCGCTGCTGCGATGCCGACGGATGCAAAACCACGCTCACGGACCACGCGAGTCAGGCAGAATGCGGGGACGCCCTCGCCAGCCTCTCGAACGATCCTTCGCTTGGTTTCGCAGAATGTGATTAAAACATCACAATGCAATCATATGATTTTTAAGGGAGGCTGAAGAAAGAATGGAAAGCAAAAGGGATGACGCCTGCGACGATCGTCAATCAAGGGTTTGGGGATTTTTCACGAATCTGATAAAATTCAAGGAATCTCAAAAGTCATGAATTTGTGTGGACGGCTTGTGCCAAAAATCAGAAAAACGCCTTGTGTCGGGATGGAAAATTTTCATCATCTCCTCTCTCCAGAGCGACATTTCCGACCAAGCCCTGCACGCGCGGGGTATCCGGCAACGACTATCTGGACATCCAGCCCAAATCGGTTGCCATCCGCTCCAAGGCATCATCCCCGCAGCCACTCTCAAGACGGATCTTCCGGAAAATCGCTGAAAACATCCTCGAAGGCCCGGGCATCAAGGATGCGCTCGGCCCAGAGGTCGAGCTGTTCGGGAGAAGCCGTGCGCAAACGTTCCTGGACCCGAATATCCAGGACATCCTGTCCGAAACGCTTGGTCAGTTGACGCTGAAGAAGCAGCAATCGACCTTCCTGGCGGCCTTCCTGGCGTCCTTCCTGTTTTCCCCTGTGAAGCAGGCGTTCGGCAAGCGTCATGATCGTACCCTTCTTGGTTGATGAAAGAAGCAGTTCTGCTGCATCATGCATAACGTTTTCCTCGATGCTATTGCCCTCAAGTTCCTTCGCACCCAACACATTCAGGCAGAATCTCCCGGGGAATCGCTGAAAACATCCTCGAAGGCCCGGGCATCAAGGATGCGCTCGGCCCAGAGGTCGAGCTGTTCGGGAGAAGCCGTGCGCAGGCGTTCCTGGACCCGAATATCCAGGACATCCTGTCCGAAACGCTTGGTCAGTTGACGCTGAAGAAGCAGCAATCGACCTTCCTGGCGTCCTTCCTGGCGTCCTTCCTGGCGTCCTTCCTGGCGTCCTTCCTGGCGTCCTTCCTGTTTTCCCCTGTGAAGCAGGCGTTCGGCAAGCGTCATGATCGTACCCTTCTTGGTTGATGAAAGAAGCAGTTCTGCTGCATCATGCATAACGTTTTCCTCGATGTCCATGGTCTGGGTCAGATAGCGGAAGATGACCTGGACCCAGCG
>NZ_FOTO01000031.1:0-3971 GCF_900114595.1 Desulfomicrobium norvegicum
CGGACCGGCCCATCGTTACCGGCCGAGTCTATAACGCCGCCAATCCGGTTCCCTACCCGCTGCCCGAGCACAAGACGCGCACGGTCTTCAAATCCATGTCCACACCGGGAATCGACGGCGAACCACGCGGATTCAATGAGATGCGCATCGAGGACAAGAAGGGGCAGGAAGAGATCTACGTTCACGCCGAGAAGGACGTGAATGCATACGTCAAGAACGACTGGAAAGAACACATCCTCCATGACCAGCATCGCACCGTGGACAATTTTTCGTATTCGCTGGTCAAGGGCGAAGATCAGCAGACGGTAGAGAAGGACCGCAAGATCGAGCTTCTGGCCGACGATCATCTGACGGTCAGAGGCAGCAGCCACAGCCGCTTCGGCGACAAATGGCTCCTGCGCACCGGCGGCGAGGTCCACATCAAGGCCGGAAGCAAGGCGGTCCTTGAGGCCGGCACGGAGCTGACCGTCAAGGCCGGGGGCAGCTTCATCAGGCTCGACCCTTCCGGAGTGACCATTGTCGGAGCCAAGGTCGGGATCAACTCCGGCGGAAGTCCGGGTTCGGGTTCGGGGGCGAGGCCGCTTTTGCCTGTGGACAGCCTCCTTCCCGAGGAAGGCCGGGCGCCATTCTGCCAGAAAGTGATCTTCGACCAGGCCCGTGTACTGGATGAGCCTGTCATCAATGAATGTCCCATGGAACAGGAGCCTAAAGATGCATGAATCGCAGATGAATGAAGTGGTGCGCGAAGTTCGTGATCCCAAAGCCGTGCTTGAAGAAATCCGGAACAAAGGCTGGAGCGCATGGCTTGTTCTGGACCCCGGCTGTCATCCGGATGCCCTTGCGCAACTCTACTCCCTGGAACCTGAAACGAAAAAGACGCTGCTCTTCCTTGATTCCCGCCTTGAGCACATGCACGAACTCTCTCCCCGCATTCTTCCCCTGAAGCCCGGTTCATTGATCCTGGACTGGCTCGAAGAACACGATCCGAGGGGCTGGGGCATGGTCGTGGCTTCAGATGCCCCGATCGAAGATGTATTGGCCCATCTGCGCAGCTTGCTGCTGGTCAAGACGGAAGGGGAAAATCTCATCTTTCGCATCTGGGATGGGCGCATCCTCGCGCGCATCAGCGTCGCCATGCCCGAAGAAACCCCTTTGCTTCTGGGTCCGGCGCGGCTGGTCCTGACCCGCATGAGCGAAGGGGGCTGGGCCCGCATCGACCATGCCCCCGAAAACCCGGACTCTCCCCGGCCTGTCCATCCCTGCCCGTGGTACATGTTTGGCGCACGCCATGCCGAAGTCTTCCGGGAAGGCCGCGCCCAGATTCTGGCCCGCAATATCGTCTTCTCCCTGTGCGGCCCGACGCCGGATGCGCCTTTGCCCATGCCGCCCGGGGATGAACCGCTCCTGGCCTTCACCGTCCGCCAAGTGCAAAGGGGGCTCGCCCTTGGATTGTCCAGCGAACAAGCCCTGGAACTGTTCATCCGCTGCTGCCTGCTCCACGGGGAATCCTTTCCCGACACCGAATCCTTCCCCGACCTCAAGCCTTTCACCACCAGGATCGTCAACGAAGACGCGGCCGTCGCCGCCATGCGCAATATCTGCACCCAAGGAGGTTATCGTGGTTGAACCCATCTGTCTGAACTGTCCGAAAGAGTACTGGATCGCCTTTGTGCTGGAATCACAGGGAGAGGAAGAACTGGCAGCCGATTCGGCGCGGGCTGCCATCCCTGCCGGTGACTTGGAGTTGTTTGCATGTTTTCCGGTTTCTGGTTCCGAGGCAAACGCCGCGCCCTTGTCGCTGGTCCACAATGTCGTCTGGCTCGATCCGCAGGGCGTGCCGACCAATGATGTGACCATAGACCACTTTCTTTGCCAGGACATCGAAGCCCACGTGAACCTGTACGAAGAACCGGCCTGCCGAAAGGTGTTGCCATGAAAAAAATGGTCAGGATCAAGCGCGCCAAGGATGAATACGTCAGCCCCAGAATCCATGAAAAGACGCCGCAGGAAATGTTCAAGCCCCGCGTCGCCTCCAACTGCGAAGTGAACCGGACCCATATTTTTCGGGTCAAGCGGCAGACCGTGGCCATAGTGGTGGTGCCGGGGGTCATGGCGTCGCGGTTGAGCAATTTGGACGATGAGCCCGTATGGGATCCGGATACTCTGAAGTTCATGGTGAAATCGTATTTTTTATGTGTGCCGGAGAAGCGTTACAACCTCCTCTTCAAGAACGGCCGCAAAGTCATGGCCCAAGGGGACCCGAAAATTCTCAAGGAGTACCCCAAAGCCGAAGATCGCGGGTGGACCGGCCTGGCCTGGGACTTTTTTGGAAAACTGCTCGGCGGCCTGCATGACTGGAAGACGCCGCTGAAGGTATTTCTGGATTTGCCGGTTTATGCCTTCGGCTTTGACTGGGTGGATTCGTGCCGAAATTCCGGCAAGGCTCTGCAGGAATTCATCATGGGCATCAAAGCGGACAAGGTCATCATCATTTCCCATTCCATGGGAGGCCTGGTGACACGGTATGCCCTGGCCGGGGAGGGCGGCGAGGCCGTGGCCAGGAAAGTACTGGGCGTCGTGCATGGCGCCCAGCCCGTGCACGGAGCGCCGGACGCCTATCATCGGGCCATAGCGGGCACGGGAGCGGAAGGCTTGCTCGGCAGGGTAGTCAGCGAGGTTCTGGGGCCCAGCGGTCCGCACATGACTGCCATCATGCCCCACGCACCAGGAGTCCTGCAGCTCCTGCCCAACCAGTTTTATCGAAACAACAGGGGGGATCAGGCCTGGCTGCATATCCAGGACCTGGATGACCCGGAAATGTTCACGTCCTATCCGAAAAACGATCCGTATGAGGAAATCTACGCCAAAAGCCACCACAAGGATTACTGGGGCCTCATCCATGGCGAATGGTTTCAGCCGCATGCCGAGGACGGCGAGACGATTGAAAAGGCGCTTGGGCAAGACAATTCTGCTGAATGCCAGCCAGAGACGTCAGAAAGTATCGCCTGCAATCTCAAGAAACGTCTCATTCATGCGAAGGAAGTTCACAGTCTCATCGGACCATACAGTCATCCGCGTACGATCCAGCTCTTCAGCAACGGCGAACATACGACCATCACCGAAGTGTGCTGGCTTGCAAGGGATATCACGCAGCATGTCCTGGACGCGCAAATTGAGAGATATTCACGCGAGGACAAACCACAGCGGTACCTGAAGGACCTGAGCTGCGTGCCCGACTTCAACCGTTTCGGGAAATACGGCGAGGTGCGCTGGAGGGACGCTGACGGCGCGTTAGGCAATGTGGTGCCCGGCAACGCATTGCTCTTCAAGTTGCAGAAACGCATCCGCGAACAGGGCCTGCGCCTCTATCTGCTGCGCATGACCGCGGCCGGAGAAGAGGTTTCCGGTCTGACGGACGACCCTCTCCGCCATCAGGGCGACGGAACGGTGCCGCTCAGTTCCGCAACGGCCATGGACCCGGAGGTGGATGACTGGGGCAAGAACCTGCATCTCCTGCCGATCTGGTTCGGACCGAACGGGGAATGCAGGCTTTGCACCGGGCAGGTCAATCATGAGGTTCACGCGTCGTTCTTCGTGGACAAAAAAGGCGATGCGCTGGCTGCCGTCAAGAGAGTTGTTCACAATCTCTGCATTGGCTGGCTGAAAGGGGAGTTCACATGAGACCGCCCCCTTTCCCGACCCTGTCCATCTTGCTGCTCACCCTAATTCTTGGAGGATGCCATTACATGACCATCGACACTGCCGGCCCGAATCCAAACTTGCCTCCCTGTCCCGTGACAATGTTCCCCGTAGGGCGCTTTATGGTCCCTGTTCCCAAGGATATGAAACTGGGTTCAGGCATTCACAATATCAATAAAATAGTCGATCCTGAAAAACTCTAAAAACGGTCCGTCAAGCACAAGCCTGTACCGACCGAACATCTGGTCGAAAAACGTGCCCAAGCAATTTGA
>NZ_FOTO01000030.1:0-4185 GCF_900114595.1 Desulfomicrobium norvegicum
GATTGGTTACCAAGCGCCTGAGGAATATGAACGGCTGTTCATCAAGATAGCTGTTTAGGGAAATGAACGTGTCCTCTATTGCGAAGACAGGTCAGTGGTTGGCGTGTTCGATGGGCCATGGGGGGCGGTTGCCGAGCCTGTTGGGGGCCGAACTTATCCTTTTGCAGCTTGCCCCGGAATCAGACCTTTGGGTGGATTGGAACAGAGTGAGACGTGGAGAGATAATCTAAAAAAACGAGATAACTATAGGCTATAAGGGATATTTTTTGGCTGCAGGCATAAAAAAACCCGGCTGAAACCGGGTTTTGGTGTTTTGGTAGCGAGGGAGGGAATTGAACTCCCATTTTATGGCTTTCACGCTCCGTCACGGATTATCATAATCATCTTGACGATTCAGTATGTTAGCCATAAATTGCCATCATGGCGCATCACGGAATATCACCCTGTTTCATCGAAAAAAGTTGACCAATAGTTGACCAAAATTCCGCAGCGCGAGGGAGGGAACTATGTCTGAGTGGGTCAAGTCGAAAAAATATCCTGGTGTGAGGTACCGCGTGCACCCGACCCGAAAGGACGGTGTGGAAGCTGCGAAATATATTTGCATTGTCTACAAGCTCGACGGGAAGACGAAACAGGAGACCATCGGCTGGTCAGACAGGAAGTGGTCCGAGATTGTCCCAGACGGGAAGGGCGGCACCAAGGTTGTAGTTCACAAGATCAACGAAAAGCAGGCTTTCATGATCCTCTCTGAACTTCAGGAAAACCAACGTCATGGGCGACGGCCGATTACCCTCAAGGAAAAAAGGGAGATGGCGGAACAAGAGAGGCTGGCGATTGAAACCGAGGAGGCTAAAGCCCAGAAAGAGAATATGGCCCTCAAGGATGCCTTTGAAGTTTATCTGGGTTGGGCCAAGACGAACAAGAAGGATTGGGGCCATGACGAAACGCGGATGAATCTGCACGTCCTTCCATTCCTCGGTGATAAGCGTCTATCAGAAATCAGGGTGGCTGATATCGAATCGCTGAAAGTGAGATGCCAGGAAAAAGGCCTCTCTCCTGCCACGGTTAAGCATGTCCTCCAGTGCGTCAGGGCAGTTTATAATTTTTGCATCAGAATCGGCAGCTACACAGGGGACAATCCGACTCGCCACGTGAAGTTTCCCAGGCTCGATAATGCTCGCAAACGTTTTTTCTCGGACGATCAGGTTGACTCTTTGTTGTCTGCACTGGCCGAGAAAAACAAGGACGTTCACGACATGACCTTGTTGTCCATTCTGACGGGTTTGCGTTTCGGTGAGATTGCAAAGCTCAGGTGGGAGCGCGTTGATCTTGAGAACGGCATTATTCACGTGGACGGCAAGAACGGCGAGACGCGTGAGGCCTATTTGGACAATGAAGAATTGGTGGAGATGTTCACGCGCAGGAAAGAGCTTTTCGACACGACGCCGTTTGTCAGGATAAGCGCGAAGTCTGTTCGCGGTCTGGTGTTCCCCGGTTCCGTCCATGGCGGGATCATGAAGGATATTCCCGATATATTCATGAAGACAGTTGACGATCTTAAATTTAATGACGGGTATGAGGACGCACGGCAAAAGCTGACCTTTCACAGTTGTCGCCATACCTTCGGTAGTAGGCTTGCTCAGCAAGGTGTTCCGCTTCTAACGATCAAGGAACTCTTGGGGCACAAGACGATCGAGATGACCATGCGATATTCGCATCTGATGCCCGATCACAAACGTGAGGCCGTGCGCCATCTGCGTGGTAGGAAGACAGCGAAAGTGATCCCGCTTCGGAAGGTGGCGGACTGATCAAAGCCGTGATTGGAACTGACTGATTGTAATGCCGGCCTCCTTTAAAGCCTAGCATGTTACGGCCATATTTCTCTCCCAGTTCCGGCAAATTGTCGTTGTCGTTCGGAGTTGGTGTTGATCAGCACCCTAATGGAGCCACCGATCGGCACCCTAATAGAGCCAACAAAAGTGAGAGATTTGCGTTCGGACTACCTCGTTTGGTTATGTGTTTGTGAGTCGCCTTAGCAAGGGCGAGGGATCTCTATGAAGAGTTCTGTAATTCTTGCCGCCCAACCTGGTAGGCACCGTACATGATCTGGTCTAGAGTGCTTGTGACCTATTTGCTTGTAAGTAAAATTTTACGAAATTTAAATTTATTGTTTTTATTTAAGTGCAGTCGGTGAATATGCATAGAATATCATCGAATCTAAAATTACAAAATTTAGGTATATATGGTATTACCTTATTATATATTCTTCTTTATAAGCTAAAATTAATTTATATAATAAATAACACTACTATATATTCTATAGAGAAATAATTAATAAAATTAATTTAATATAAATTAAATAAAACTAAACAATAAAAAAAAGAGACTGGGAATAATATACACCAAGTATATTATTCCCTTTTTTAATTTCAAAAGAAGAAAAACAAAAGGAAAGAAAGATGAAAAAGAAAAATCTTACGTTTGAAGAAAAATTCAATGGTTATTCGATTAACACTTCAAAAGAAAAAAATCTAGGTTGTTTTGTTCCTACTCTGGAAAGATATAACCAGCATCTAGAGGATATGACTACCAAGCATAACAAAGTTATGCAGACCAGATTTGATTTGCGTTATCCTTCCGATGGTTCTGTAAAATTTGATAAAGCTCACATTTATAAATTTAGTGATGGCTTTAAAAAACATTTTTCTCGAATGAGAAAGTCTAATCACAAGGTTGATTTGAAACTAGACTGGTCTCCTGATCAGAAAGATTCTTCTGTGTTTCCGCATTATCACTGTAATGCGCTTGTGAATGGTAACGCTATTCAGTCTGAGTACACGATTCTTAAGGCTGCTGAACATTACTGGGGGAAAGCTTTGAAGAGTGAGAATCAGGGTCTTGTGAATTATTGCAATAAGGGACGTGCAGGAGAGAAACAGGATAATGGCTTGATGTATCGTCGAGGTGATGAACGGTGTTCGGAGGTTAAAGACAAGATGGTTTATCAGGCGAGTTATTTAGCGAAAATTCGCGATAAAGAGGGATTGAGAAAAGGGTCTCATTCTAGGGGAGGATCTCAGCTTAAAAAATAGAGGTTTTTTAGTGTTATTTTTACAGGTACGGAATTGGTCTTCTTTTCAGGTCATTGAGTTTTTTACTCTTTGAAAAGTTTAATTTATCAGGGATTATTTTGGTGTCTTGAGGTCAATATGGGGTGTTCAGTAGCGTACTACTGAGTGCCCTTTTTTTAGTATATTCTACAACAGGAAAACAGTCATGTCTGATAGTAAGAAAAAGTTAAAAATTAAGCAGAGTGGCATCATGAACATCCGTGGCAAGGAAGTCGCTACCTATCCAGCCATGATTGACTATGCTCACCAGTGCGGGATGCAGAGCCTGGAGGTCGCTGTTCTCCAGTTTCCGCATGAGTCAAACGACATGCGCGCCATTTGTGGGGCGCGTCTGGTTACCACAACCGGTGAGGTATTCGCAGACATCGGAGACGCGAATCCCGACAATGTGCCAAAAGGGTGCGTGGACAGTTTTGTGCGCATTGCCTCTACTCGTGCCAAGTCACGCGTCATCTCTGATGCCTTTAATATTCGTAATGCCTTGGAAACCGGTCAAGAAAATGATTCTGAGCCTATTTTGCTCACAGCAGTTCAGGATGCGGACAATGTCTATGGTCTGCCGGAGGCTCAGTCTCAGGATAAGAACTCTTTGCAGGGAGGTGGGAACAAGCCGATTTCCGAAGGTCAGGTGTCCGCGATTCATAAGTGTGCCGCAAAGCGTGGGCTCGATCCTGTAAAAGTAGCTCGGGATATGTACGGAAAGTCGATAGATGAGCTGGTGGGTTGGGAGGCTGATCAGTGTATTAAATCGTTCAGGAATCGATGATTGTGTGACTAGTGGCTAGTATTGGATTTATTCATCACTATATATGGAGGATTTTGTATGTCTAGTGATATTGATGCGTATTCCGGTCCAAACTGACCACGGATTCCGGCGGAAACTGACCACCGATTCCATGGGAAACTGACCACGGATTCCACGGCAAACTGACCACCGATTCCGGAACAAACTGACCAGCCCCAACGGCGTCAGACTCGGTGGAAAATTCGCAGCGGATGCGGCGCTGGATAAATCGGGCATACTCCTTTTCAGGAGGTGCCCATGCCCAATTCG
>NZ_FOTO01000029.1:2076-5225 GCF_900114595.1 Desulfomicrobium norvegicum
GCAGCTTGTGATCATTGACAGACGAATAGGTGAAGAGAAGAGAGTTAAGATGTTAAGGGCATACGGTGGATGCCTTGGCGTCAGGAGGCGATGAAGGACGTGGAAGGCTGCGATAAGCCTCGGGGAGCCGTCAAGCAGGCTTTGATCCGGGGATTTCCGAATGGGGCAACCCGGCTAGAGTAATGTCTAGTCATCCAATTGCTGAATACATAGGCTTTTGGAAGCGAACTCGGGGAAGTGAAACATCTCAGTACCCGAAGGAAGAGAAATCAAGAGAGATTCCGATAGTAGCGGCGAGCGAACTTGGAAAAGCCTAAACCGTGTGGCTTCGGCCATGCGGGGTTGTAGGGCCCTAATAATCGATCCATTATTAGATAGCAGAACGTACTGGAAAGTGCGGCCATAGCGAGTGAGAGCCTCGTATGCGAAATCGAAAGTGGCGAGTAGGGTACCTGAGTAGGGCGGGACACGAGAAATCCCGTTTGAATCTGGGAGGACCATCTTCCAAGGCTAAATACTCCCTGACGACCGATAGTGTACCAGTACCGTGAGGGAAAGGTGAAAAGAACCCCTGTTAGGGGAGTGCAATAGAACCTGAAACCGTATGCCTACAAGCAGTGGGAGCACCTTCGTGGTGTGACCGCGTGCCTTTTGCATAATGGGCCAGCGAGTTAATCTGTAGTGCGAGGTTAAGCCGATGAGGTGTAGCCGTAGCGAAAGCGAGTCTTAAATGGGCGATTAGTACTGCGGATTAGACCCGAAGCCGGGTGATCTATCCATGAGCAGGTTGAAGCTTGGGTAAAACCAAGTGGAGGACCGAACCGTTGTAAGTTGAAAATTACTCGGATGACTTGTGGATAGGGGTGAAAGGCCAATCAAACTCGGTGATAGCTGGTTCTCTCCGAAATATATTGAGGTATAGCCTCAGGAGTTTACTTGCGGAGGTAGAGCACTGACAGGGCTAGGGGGCTTACCCGCTTACCAAACCCTTTCAAACTCCGAATGCCGTAAGTTAAGATCCTGGGAGTCAGACCGCGGGTGATAAGGTTCGTGGTCGAGAGGGAAAGAGCCCAGACCGACAGCTAAGGCCCCCAAATCCATACTAAGTGGGAAAGGAGGTGAAGTCGCTTAGACAGCCAGGAGGTTGGCTTAGAAGCAGCCACCCTTAAAAGAAAGCGTAATAGCTCACTGGTCTAGCGACTTTGCGCCGAAAATGTAACGGGGCTAAGTATGGTGCCGAAGCTTCGGAATCAGGTTTACCTGGTTGGTAGGAGAGCGTTCCCATCTGGGATGAAGGTAGATTGGAAAGTCTGCTGGACTGATGGGAAGTGAATATGCTGGCATGAGTAACGATAAAACAGGTGAAAAACCTGTTCGCCGTAAACCCAAGGTTTCCTGGGTAAAGTTAATCTTCCCAGGGTTAGTCGGCCCCTAAGGCGAGGCTGAAAAGCGTAGTTGATGGGAAACGGGTTAATATTCCCGTACCTGCATATGTTCGTTTGAACGATGGGGGGACGCAGGAAGGTAGGTCATCCGGGTGTTGGATATCCCGGTGCAAGCTGGTAGGGATGAGACATAGGCAAATCCGTGTCTCTCTATCCCGAGAAGTGATGCCGTGTCGTAAGACAGAAGTGATTGAGCCTCTACTGCCGAGAAAAGCCTCTAAGTGAGAAGATATGCAGACCGTACTGTAAACCGACACAGGTGGGTGGGGTGAGTAACCCAAGGCGTTTGAGAGAACTCTGGTTAAGGAACTCGGCAAAATTACCCCGTAACTTCGGGAGAAGGGGTGCCATTTGGGGTGAGCGTATTTACTTCGCAAGCTTCGAGTGGTCGCAGAGAAATGGCGGTGGCGACTGTTTACTAAAAACATAGGACTCTGCTAAGTCGTAAGACGACGTATAGGGTCTGACGCCTGCCCGGTGCTGGAAGGTTAAGAGGAGATGTCAGCGCAAGCGAAGCATTGAATTGAAGCCCCAGTAAACGGCGGCCGTAACTATAACGGTCCTAAGGTAGCGAAATTCCTTGTCGGGTAAGTTCCGACCTGCACGAATGGCGTAACGATCTCCGCACTGTCTCGACCAGAGACTCAGTGAAATTGAATTGGCGGTGAAGATGCCGTCTCCCCGCAGAAAGACGGAAAGACCCTGTGCACCTTTACTATAGCTTGACATTGGATCTTGAACTATCATGTGTAGGATAGGTGGGAGACTGTGAAGCGGGTACGCTAGTATCTGTGGAGTCAACCTTGAAATACCACCCTTGTTAGTTTAGGATTCTAATCCCTCGCCGTTATCCGGCAGGGAGACAGTGTCTGGTGGGTAGTTTGACTGGGGCGGTCGCCTCCCAAAGAGTAACGGAGGCGCGCAATGGTTCCCTCAGGCTGATTGGAAACCAGCCGTTGAGTGCAAACGCATAAGGGAGCTTGACTGCGAGACAGACATGTCGAGCAGGTACGAAAGTAGGTGTTAGTGATCCGGTGGTCCCGCATGGAAGGGCCATCGCTCATCGGATAAAAGGTACGCCGGGGATAACAGGCTGATCGCATCCAAGAGTTCACATCGACGATGCGGTTTGGCACCTCGATGTCGGCTCATCACATCCTGGGGCTGGAGCAGGTCCCAAGGGTACGGCTGTTCGCCGTTTAAAGTGGTACGCGAGCTGGGTTTAAAACGTCGTGAGACAGTTTGGTCCCTATCTTCTGTGGGCGTAGGAGAATTGAGTGGGTCTGTTCCTAGTACGAGAGGACCGGAATGGACGATTCCCTAGTGGACCTGTTGTCACGCCAGTGGCATAGCAGGGTAGCTATAATCGGAATGGATAACCGCTGAAAGCATCTAAGCGGGAAACCAGCCACAAGATAAGTTCTCCCTTGTCGCAAGACACTGAAGATCCCAGGCAGACCACCTGGTAGATAGGCCGGAAGTGTAAGCGCAGTAATGTGTTCAGCTGACCGGTACTAATAGATCGTGAGTCTTAACTCTCTCTCTTCACCTGTTTCTCTTATATATTTCGTCCTGGTGACCACGGCGGAGGGGAACCACCCGATTCCATTCCGAACTCGGAAGTTAAGACCTCCAGCGCCGATGATACTGCAAGTTCACTTGTGGGAAAGTAGGTCGTCGCCAGGACTTTTTTATTCTCTTCTC
>NZ_FOTO01000034.1:0-2523 GCF_900114595.1 Desulfomicrobium norvegicum
GCCCTGGATATCGAGCGTCAGGTGGAGGAAGATGTGCGCACGGCGTACAGCTTCTACAAGGCCACGGGCAAGTTGCTGCCAGTGCTGCGCAGCCTCACGAACGAAAATGCGCAGGTGGTTTCGAGCTACACGGATCAGTTTCGCATGGGGCAGCGCACTTTGGTGGATCTTGTTTCGGCACAGAAAAGTCTGTTCAGTTCGCAGCAGGTGTACCTGAACGGCATGACGGCGCACACGTTCTCGTACTATCGATTGTGCATGCCCGTTTCCCAGCTCATGAGCAGCCTTGGCGTGGATCTCAAGGTCAAGGGCCTGGGCGAGGTCATGGCCGAGGTTATGGCCGAGTAGGCGGCTCTTCGGTCATGTCGTCCCCGATTCCCCCGGCCGGCTGTTCATTTTCCGGGGGAGTCGGGGAACACGCCCTAGGCAGGTGTTCGGATCATACGCGGGATAACGGCTCCGTCTACCTGAAACGCCGATGCATTGCTTTTTCGCCGACATTTGGAAAGGAAACAGAAACGGCGATCGCTCAATGGCGGCGGAATTATCGCCCCACGGTTTTGGAATGCCGGAGGGAGCGGGTGCCTTCAATAGTGAAGACTTATGAAAACGGGAGCTCCAATGCGCATTTTGTTTACTCATGTGAATTTTCCGGCACAATTTCGAAATTTGGCTTCATTGTTGGGTCGAGATCCCGGCAATGAAGTGGTCTTCGCCACCCAGGAAGAGCGGCCGGAATGGAACATTCCCGGAGTTCGCAAGGTGGTTTATGTTCCCGAGCGGCCAGAGCAGGCCCCGGAGCAGGCCCCGGAGCAGGCACAGAAGCAGACCCTGATGGGCAGATTTCGAAACACCGAAAAAAAGGCTGAAGCGGCACTGCGCGCCATGCTTCAGCTGCGCGCCCAAGGCTTTGTGCCCGACGTCATCTATGGCCATTCCGGTTGGGGTTCGACGATGTTCCTGCAGGATGTCTTTCCGGAAGCCGCGTTCCTGGGGTATTTCGAATGGTTCTATGGCGCCGACAGCGCGGATATGCGCTTCTCGGGCAAGCCGCTGTCGCTTGAGGCGCGCACCGAGGTCCGCGTCAACAATCTCCCCATTCTCACCGATCTGGCTGCCTGTGATCATGGCATCTGTCCTACTCGCTGGCAGCTCGAACAGTTTCCTCCGGAGTTCCGGTCCAAGATATCCGTCATTCATGACGGCTTGGATACGGACTTTTTTTCTCCCGATGCGGCCTCGCGCATGGTGCTTCCCGGTCTTGACCTTTCAGGGGCAAGCGAGATCGTGACCTACGCCACGCGAGGCATGGAGCCCTACCGGGGGTTTCCTCAGTTTTTGGAAGCCGCTGTGGAAGTGGTCAGAAAGCGTCCTGAATGCCATGTGGTCATTGGGGGGAGTGACCGGTCGTGCTACGGCGCGCCGCCCGCCCCCGGAAAAACCTGGAAGGAAGTGCTCGTGGAACGGCTTCGGCCCGATCCGGAGCGCATCCATTTCGTCGGGGCGCTTCCGTACGCACATTACCGAACGCTGCTTCAGGCGTCTTCGGTGCATGTCTATCTGACACGCCCGTTTGTCCTTTCATGGTCATTTTTGGAAGCTCTGTCGTGCGGATGCCTGGTGGTGGCTTCAGATACGGCGCCCGTGCGGGAGGTGGCCACTGATGGACATAACGTCCTCATGACCGATTTTCGGTCTCCCCAGGCCATTGCGGGCCGGATCATTGAAGCGCTGGAAAATAGAAGGCACTTGCGCAACGTGCGGGAAGAAGCCCGCAGGACCGTGGTGAATGGTTACGATTTGCGTAAACTCCTGCCTTTGCAGGTGGACGCATTGCGCAAATCCGTTGAAAAGCGGGGCCTCAGAGTTCCTTCTCTTTGATATTTTCTTTTCATTTCCGATATTGCAGATGCCGGAGGCGAATTTTCCGACGTCCCGGATTCGGAAACACGATACACCGCGTTTCGGATCGGCACCGTGATGCGGCATCATTCAAGGCACGGACCGCCATCATGTCTGGCATATGTCCTTGCTCTCAAAGTATGTAGGTATTTCGTATATTTCACATCCGCGCGATTCGTTTCACCCATTCAACAATTTTTGCATACTTGCCAATGCACTGTCCTCGAGATTTCAGGAGTGTCATGGGCGTGACTTTCAATGGCGAGAGCCGGTTTGATTATATGCCTAGGTAAATAAGTATTTTATTCTCAAACACGGAATAAAATCTACCTAATTTATGTATATAACAACACGTCAAATTAAACAAATATGCATATTACTAAGTATATTGAATCTCGTTAGCTTGACCTCGAATCATAGCTTCAAAACGTGATCGAGGAGAGATTCTATGTATACTATCAATGTAGGCGTACGTCAGGAAAACGGTGACTTTCAGGAAGTGCGGATTGACAACGGCGGTCGATTGAACCTGAGCCATGGCGACCGGCTGGTTCTTGCCGCTGCTCCTGAAGATGTCGAGATCGTGTCCGGGGATCGGGGTGATTATGTCGTCCGGTTGAA
>NZ_FOTO01000028.1:0-5599 GCF_900114595.1 Desulfomicrobium norvegicum
AGTCAGCCCTGAAAATATGACAATATGCTGAAATTAATTGAAATTTAATCGGAGATAATGTATTTCAAATAACCAGTGATGCAGTGAAAATGCATTTTTTCTGGTCGAAATCACTCCGAGGTTACCAACGATGCAGCCCAAAAAATCGGACCGTCAGCGCAGCTTCCTCTGCCCAGACCTGATCGATCAACTCGATCCTCGACACCACCTTCTGGGATTGGCCAAGGCCATCCCATGGCAGGTTTTTGAGGACAGCTTTCGTCCGCTTTATGCCGCATCCGGTCGCCCAGCCAAACCCGTCCGTTTGATGGTTGGGCTTCTCATCCTCAAACAGCTTGAAAACCTGAGCGATGAGCGCGTCGTCGATATCTGGGTCCAGAATCCGTATTTCCAGGCCTTCTGCGGCCAGCAACGCTTCACCTGGAAGCTGCCGTGTGATCCGTCCGAGTTGACCTATTTTCGACGTCGGATCGGGGAAGACGGTGTGCGCAAAATTTTTGAAGTCTCCGTGAACCTCCATGGCGACAAGGCCAAGGAAGAGGAAGTTGTCGTGGACTCCACCGTCCAGGAAAAGAACATCACCTTTCCCACGGACACCAAGCTGCTGACCAAGATCGTGACGCGGTGCCACATCATGGCCAAACTGGAAGACGTCAAACTCCGGCGCAGCTACCAGCGCGAGGTCAAGAAGCTGCTGCGGATCATTCGTTTCAAGTCAAAAGGCCGCAAACAGGGGGAGGCCCAACGGGCGGTCCGGCGTTTGCGCACGATTGCCGGTGTCCTGATCCGCGATATGAGACGGAAGCTTTCCCCGGAAGCGCTTGAGATTCACCGGCAGTCTCTTGACCTCTACGACCGTGTTCAGCGCCAGCAGCGTTCCGACACGGGCAAAATTTACAGCCTCCATGAGCCAGATGTTTCCTGCATCAGCAAAGGCAAGGCCCACAAAAAATATGAGTTCGGCGCCAAGGCATCCGTGACCGTGACCAAGATCAGCGGCATCATCGTTGGCGCACTGTCCTTCCCGGACAACCCCTTCGACGGTCATACTCTCCCCGCAGTGCTGAGCCAGGTCGAGAGTATCGTCGGCAAAAGGCCGACCATGGCGATCTGCGACCGTGGCTACCGAGGCAAGCGCAGGATCGGAGAAACTCGCATCGAAATTCCAGAATCAGGCAAGGGTCCCAAGACTGAGCATGAGAAGCGCCAAGCTCGGGCACGCTTTCGCCGCAGGGCCGCCATCGAGCCAATCATCGGCCATCTCAAGAACGATCACAGGATGCTTCGAAACTACCTCAAAGGCCGGATTGGCGATTCCGTGAACCTGTTCATGGCCTGTGCAGCCTTCAACTTCCGGAAGTTCATCCGGATACTGTATTTTTTGTGCCTCAAATTGCTTGGGCACGTTTTTCGACCAGATGTTCGGTCGGTACAGGCTTGTGCTTGACGGACCGTTTTTAGAGTTTTTCAGGATCGACTACATACTTATAAGGTCCCGGTCGGCGCATGCGTACGTAAACAAAAAGACACCCATTGCCGTATGGTTCCATCCGGAATGGCCGGGTTCTGGCCGATGAGGCAAAGCCCACAAAGTAATAAAGGGATTTCAGCGTGAAAACTGAAATCCCTTGTCTTATTTTGGAGTATTCTGGTCTGATTAGGAGGCGGTAATTATCTGCGGAAAATCAAATTTCCAGATCCCCAGCTTCATATTCTTCCCTGGCGTACATTTTGCTTAATGCCTCTCAGGAGGTGCGTCATGCGTGTCAGTTCCAAACAATACCTAGAGGCTTCGTCACAACTATCCAACAATGGCGAGACATCCCAGAACGAGTTGTTCGCCAAGCTCGGAGCGCGGAAATGCTTTCGTGACGGGGATACGAATCGGGACGGGGTCATTACCAAGGACGAGGTGAGCCTGTCTGCCGAGGCTTTTGCGCGGCTCGACGCGTCCAAGGACGGCAACGTCACCGAGGAGGAAATAACTGCCGCCATGTCGGGGCGTGGGCAGGACGTCTTTTCCTATTACACTTCAAAGAAAAGCGGGGCCAACTCCCTTGATCTTCTGAGCAATATTCTGGGTGAATCCTCAACAAGCGAGGATACGTCAGCTTCTGGAAAAGCGGCCAAACAGTATATGGCAAGCATGGACGCAAACAAGGACGGCGTTCTGTCCAGGGCTGAAGCGTCCCTATCCGCATCATCCTTCAGCAACATCGACACCAGTGGCAACGGCACCATTGAAGTGACGGAAATGCAGGCCGCACTCAAGATTCACGAGGCGAAAATTTCCAGTTACTTCTCTTCGCTGGCGGACGGTTCCACCAACTCCACTTTGCAGAAGGAAGTCTGAAGAACTTACTGGCGGGATTGATCGTCATAAGTCAGAAGACCATGCAGTACTCGCAGAATAACTCAAAAAATTCATGATTATATACAGCAGCATTACATACTAAAATTACAATAAAGTGCTTGTATGAAGAAGCTGCAAAAGTCTTCATCCTTTTGAAGAATGGTGTTCATGACTTTTTATTTATCTCAAAGGAATGGATTCCCGCCTTCGCGGGAATGACACTGAGCAACGAAAAATCGAGAGAATTATGGGCGATGGATTGCCGCCTGCGCGGGAATGACACCCAGGCTCTATCGTTACTTTTCTTACATCGCATTCATACATGAAGACACTACAAAATTATTCATTAGTTTAAAGATGTCACTGCAAAAAGTCGTCATCCCCTTGAAAAAGGGGATCCATGCCTTTTTAACTATCTGAAAAGAATGGATTCCCGCCTTCGCGGGAATGGCACTGAGTAACGAAAAAATCGAGAGAATTATGAACGATGGACTCCCGCCTGCGCGGGAATGACACCCAGGATCTATCGTTACATTTCTTACAGTGCATTCATACATAACGACACTACAAAATTATTCATTAGTTTAAATATGTCGCTGCAAAAAGTCGTCATCCCCTTGAAGAAGGGGATCCATGCCTTTTTAACTATCTGAAAAGAATGGATTTCGCGCTATTGCCCGACATGGCCCGCCTTCGCGGGAATGACACTCGGGTTCTTTTGCGATTTTTTGCAGTGTCGTTTGAAATGAATGGATTTTTTGCCATTTACCGACATAGTTTGCCTGCTCGGGAATGATACTTGGGCACTTTCGCTAATTTTTGCAGTGTCGCCATATTTAATATTTGTGGATTTCATGCGAGCAACAAAGGAGCGGAGCAGAACCGAAATCCATCCGGTTCTGCTCCGCTGGTTCATCCTTCATTCTGTCCGATTCACGATCTTCTGCCGTAGTACTCCCGCACTGTGGTGAACTTGGTCATGACAGCGTCCCACATACGCAGGGCGTCTTCTTTGGCGCTCTCCGGGCAGGTCATTTGAATCTCAACATCGGGTTTTTCCGGATCTTTTGGGACTCCCTGAAATTTCCAAGAAGCGGTCAACTCAAATTCGTCGTCATTCTTATCGCGGAGAATAAATATTTCCTCCCGCCCCTCCATTCCAGCCAGCACCCTTTTTTGTGAACGCAGCACATGCAACTTCATGCCATATTTTCTGGCCACATCAGAAATGACGTAGATGCTTTTGGGGAATTCGGAAGTTACAGGGGGAAGTGTGTCAAAGCGCAGATAAATCTTGGGCCGGGATTCGCTGGCGTGCCGTTTGGCCCCAAGGCTCGCCTGCTCATACCAGGTCTTGAGCCCTTCCACCCTGCCCCCGGCCGAAAAGAAGCTGTCCGGAGCCACGTTCTTGTTGCCGAAGCGGTAGTGTTTGAACAGGTTCAGGATTCGTTCTTCCATGTCGAGGCATTCTTGACCAATGGGATAAAAACGACTTTCCTTAAGGCGCAAAATAGCCTCGGGCAGACCTATGTGCACATCAATGTAATGGTCTGCCATATCGTCGCCATAACAAAGAAGCATGGCCGGATATCCAAAGAGGTGGCTGACGTCCTCTTCGGCCCAACCACCTTGGCTGGCGGGACCGAGCTTTCCGCCTTCAACATATCGTTCCCAGGCTTTCGTTCTTACCGGCATCCAAACTTCCTTCAGGTACTCTTCACGATCCCGGCCTTTTTTCCAGGCAATTTCCTCGATGGTTATTTTGTCAGCCCTGAAAATATGACAATATGCTGAAATTAATTGAAATTTAATCGGAGATAATGTATTTCAAATAACCAGTGATGCAGTGAAAATGCATTTTTTCTGGTCGAAATCACTCCGAGGTTACCAACGATGCAGCCCAAAAAATCGGACCGTCAGCGCAGCTTCCTCTGCCCAGACCTGATCGATCAACTCGATCCTCGACACCACCTTCTGGGATTGGCCAAGGCCATCCCATGGCAGGTTTTTGAGGACAGCTTTCGTCCGCTTTATGCCGCATCCGGTCGCCCAGCCAAACCCGTCCGTTTGATGGTTGGGCTTCTCATCCTCAAACAGCTTGAAAACCTGAGCGATGAGCGCGTCGTCGATATCTGGGTCCAGAATCCGTATTTCCAGGCCTTCTGCGGCCAGCAACGCTTCACCTGGAAGCTGCCGTGTGATCCGTCCGAGTTGACCTATTTTCGACGTCGGATCGGGGAAGACGGTGTGCGCAAAATTTTTGAAGTCTCCGTGAACCTCCATGGCGACAAGGCCAAGGAAGAGGAAGTTGTCGTGGACTCCACCGTCCAGGAAAAGAACATCACCTTTCCCACGGACACCAAGCTGCTGACCAAGATCGTGACGCGGTGCCACATCATGGCCAAACTGGAAGACGTCAAACTCCGGCGCAGCTACCAGCGCGAGGTCAAGAAGCTGCTGCGGATCATTCGTTTCAAGTCAAAAGGCCGCAAACAGGGGGAGGCCCAACGGGCGGTCCGGCGTTTGCGCACGATTGCCGGTGTCCTGATCCGCGATATGAGACGGAAGCTTTCCCCGGAAGCGCTTGAGATTCACCGGCAGTCTCTTGACCTCTACGACCGTGTTCAGCGCCAGCAGCGTTCCGACACGGGCAAAATTTACAGCCTCCATGAGCCAGATGTTTCCTGCATCAGCAAAGGCAAGGCCCACAAAAAATATGAGTTCGGCGCCAAGGCATCCGTGACCGTGACCAAGATCAGCGGCATCATCGTTGGCGCACTGTCCTTCCCGGACAACCCCTTCGACGGTCATACTCTCCCCGCAGTGCTGAGCCAGGTCGAGAGTATCGTCGGCAAAAGGCCGACCATGGCGATCTGCGACCGTGGCTACCGAGGCAAGCGCAGGATCGGAGAAACTCGCATCGAAATTCCAGAATCAGGCAAGGGTCCCAAGACTGAGCATGAGAAGCGCCAAGCTCGGGCACGCTTTCGCCGCAGGGCCGCCATCGAGCCAATCATCGGCCATCTCAAGAACGATCACAGGATGCTTCGAAACTACCTCAAAGGCCGGATTGGCGATTCCGTGAACCTGTTCATGGCCTGTGCAGCCTTCAACTTCCGGAAGTTCATCCGGATACTGTATTTTTTGTGCCTCAAATTGCTTGGGCACGTTTTTCGACCAGATGTTCGGTCGGTACAGGCTTGTGCTTGACGGACCGTTTTTAGAGTTTTTCAGGATCGACTATTT
>NZ_FOTO01000027.1:0-7364 GCF_900114595.1 Desulfomicrobium norvegicum
TTCACTGCATTACTGGTTATTCGAAATACGTTATTTCCGAGTAAATTTCAATTTATTTCAGTATATTGTCATATTTTCAGGGTCGACTAATTATTGAAAAAAAATGTGTGAAACAATGCGCATCTGTATGTAAAAAAATCAAAATTACATGTCAGATGCGCATTTATTTTGTTGATTATAAATTTAATGAAAACTGTGTTGCTTTATAATATCAAGTTGTTCGTTGCTGAGTGGCATATTGTATTCTGATAGTAAGCTAATTATATCTTGACTGAGCCTATTTTCACATGGATCAAATGCGTTTTTATCAAGATCAAACCATTCAGAATTTCTTCCAGGGATAATAACTTTGTCGATACTTCGTTCGCTCTCTGCTGGGACATATGTCTCAATTTTGTTTTTTAACTGATTCAAGTTGTGGAGGGAGCCGTGGTTTAAAAACACGGTAGCATGCTTGGGCGCATACTTTGGAGTTCCGGCAACAGAAAAGATGTATTGTAGAATTCCAGCTTGGTCTGCATGCCCCGAGTAATAATGGGACATGTCGACTATTTCTGCTTTAATCGAATCGATCTGAACTCCAAGTATTTCCCGTGCGGTTGGTTTCTCATTTCTTGAAATCATCGCTAGTTTCGCTCCATTTGAATTTTCCGACATATAACCTGTCAAAATGATTTTGCTTCGTTTAGGAAGGCAATTCTTTAAGTGTTGGGTTATCGGCCCACCCTCGCACATTCCTGAACTGTCAACGATGATGTTGAAATTATTATAGTCAAATGTTTGAGGCGAGAAGAATAGGTTCAATTTTCCGCGCAGTTGTCTAGCGTATAATTCTCGGAGAAATTGGTCAGACTTGTCGTCATCACAATTTAAAACATCACTGACGTTTTTGCTTCGCCACAAATGCTCGTTTGATTTAATTTTCTGCGGTGTACAAAGCATTTGTGAAAAAACATGACATGCTTGGGTAGCGCTTTTTGATCCAATAGAAACGTTAATATTCTGTGAAAATTCACCAAATTTTGCAATAATCGCGATATCGAATAATATATCTTGAATTCTTTGTACGGAAAATGCGGGGATAATAAGAGGTGAGTTGTCTTCGATTGATTGGCTTATGTGCTTTGATAACTCACTAATTCTTGTGTTAAAACTCAATTTTTCATGATCACGGCAAATAGAGCCATAGGTGCTTTCGACGCACAAGTAATCTGGATAGGCGAACGGAACCTGACACTTTCCAAGAATATTGTGGAATTTTTCTTTTTGAAAGTTTGGCCCGAGATCACCACTCATCACAATTTGTTTATTAGTTACAGTGTTTCCATTTGTTCGCCATTGAATTGTAACACCGGTTGATCCTAAGATGTGCCCTGTAGACGGGAAGCCGATGAGAAGTTCTGGGTTAATATTTTTAAGCATCTTGGATAAACCGAAGTCTTCCCTGGAGTCTACGCAAGACCATTTAATTGATGCGATGTCGGCATCACTATATATGTTAGTCAGCTTGGATGTATCATACAGAGAGATGAGAGAGAGTGCTTTCGTTGGACTTGTGCAGTAGACTTTGCCTTCGAATCCTTCTTTATAAAGTTTGGGAATGAGACCACAATGATCTATATGTGCATGTGTTAATAAAATAAAGTTAATTTCTTTGGGGTTAAAATCAAATTTCTCACAGTGTTGATTTTGGTCAACACCCTGGTTCATGCCACAATCCACAAGAAATTTGCAATTACCACGTGGATAATCAAAAAGCGTACACGATCCAGTTACTGAGCCGCCATGGCCACCTTGAAATCTCATTTTCATAAATTCCTACTCCGTTTGGAAAAAATGTTGTCGTCATCGATGACAATCATCAGATGACGGCAAGCACTATTCATGGGGCTGTGTCCCGGGGAGTGTCTTTGGCTAGAAAAAAATGGAATGAAGGGCGATGTTGGGAGATTAGGCGAGACTGGCGGAGGATGTTTGGTCCATCATTTTTGGCTGATTTTGTTGCTGTAAAGAGTGATGATTATACCACATGTCATAGCGAGAAAAAAAGTCGGCAATTTCTTGGTCGGACTTGAATATTTCAGTCTTTTTAATCCAAATAAGTAATCTGTTTAAAATTTTAGACGTATAAATATAAATATTTATATCAGATTTAATTTTTTTAAATTCGATTGATTCTTTATTCAATATTTTCTCAAATACATCTAGTACAGATTTGTTTTCTGGATCATAAATTTTAACATGCGATCTTAATCTGTTGATAAATCTTTTTTTATCTGCATACTCAATTTCATTGTTGCACAGGATGTGTGATAATTCATTAATTGAAAGAATGTTGAATCTTTTCATTAGTCTGTCAGTGAGAAGTCTGTATGGAGGTGCTAATATGTCGTTTTCGACACGTGGAATAATGAATTTAAATTTCGATTCGTTCTTTAATGAAAATTCATTTAGGTCGACATCTAAAGATGATAAGAAGTATAGTATAATATCAAATCTTAATAAATTCAAAGATGCATGTAACTCATAATTAAAATGATCGAATGAGTTATAAATTGCATTAATTGGTTCTATGTTGGTATACTTGTCTAGGATGCTGATGAACTTGTCTCTTTCTATTTTGATTCCTCCGTGTGATATGATGTCCATTGTAAAGGCATAGTTTAAATTTACCATCTCGAAAAATATTCTTTGAGAATTACAGACACTTTCATTTGTAAGATTTTGAAAGCCCTTAGGCTGCCATTTTGAATCTATATCTAAGTTTTTGAACAAAGAAATTATTTTTTCAATAGATTCATCATCTAATATATCTGTATTAGAAAGTGTCGATCTTATTGTATTTAAAGATTTTTGTGTTGGTTTAGATTTTTTATTAAGATAGTTTTCTATTGTTTTACGAGAAATACCTAGTGTCTTCTCATTGAAAAAAGAAGGGAATTTGGTTTTTGAATCGTCGATGAGTAAGTGGATTGGTATTAACAACATTTACTTATTGTTTTTTATTATAGTATCAAATCTTGTCTTAAGCAGCCATTACTGGTCCGCGCACACTTTGCTGGTAAACAAAGCTGTAAAGATTATTGGCCAGAACGTTAGTTTCTTCCTCAGTGAATGGAGGGCGAGGAAGTGACATGTAGAGGTTGTCCAGTATGAACATCTTTACATCTGCCTGTGTTGCTACGTTTTTAGTCCAAGTAGGCATCGAGGCTAGGTGTACCTTGAGCGACGCCAGCAATCCCTTGCTGGCTTGCTTGAGTTTTTCCCGGTCGACCTTGGTGATGTTCTCTTTGAGTAACAGATCGAAGAAAGTGAGTTCTTCCTCGGAGAGCCCCTCTCTAACATGCCGTTGGAGTTCATCGTCCATCCCAGCGACCAGATTGACAACTTTTGCGAAAGTCTCTTCCACAGTCGCACGATCTTTCTCGCGGTTATAATCAGCCACGATCATCTGATATTGCTTATAGTAGTCCATGCGCGTTGGGTTGCGAGCCAGCATCTGAGCCAGTTTTTGCTCAACCAATTCTCGGATAGCCTGCAAGGCCGAGTGCTTGCGTTTAACCTTCTTGGCGAATTCATCTCGTAGCTTTTCGAAATCAATCTGGCTTAGGTCCACAGTCAGCCCGTCAGCTTGATCATCCCCGGGCGCCTGGGTACGGATGGCGTCGTTGACGATCTTGTAGATTTCTTTCAGCACCTCCGTCACGTCGGCGGTGTCGCGCCGTTCGTTGAGCTTCTTGTAGATTGCTTCGATATTGTCGTGGCGAATGTAGTAAGGACGGATGGACGGTTCCAAAATAAGCGTCTTCATCCGTGAGAAAACCGCCCGCGCCATGATCTCATAACGGCGTTTGGCCTCGTCCGTCGTGTAAAGTGCATCTACGGCATCGCGTAGGGCTGCAATGCGAGCGAAGCCGGTTGAACCAGTCAGGCGATTGGGTTCAAAGCCGAGGTCGCGCAAATGTTTCTCCGCCGCTTCAATGGCTTCGACCAGCGCGGGCACATATTCTTCCAGCGGGATGGCCGGGTCCGTTTCGCCGCCTTCTCCTCCTTCGCCAAGCGCATAGTCCGCCAGAGCCGCACGCAGGCTTTTGAGCATGCCGTTGTAGTCCACAATGACGCCACTATCCTTGCCTGGATAAATTCGATTTGCTCTGGCGATAGCCTGCATGAGCGTGTGTGCCTTGAGGGGTTTGTCGATGTAGAGCGTTTGTAGGCATTCGACATCGAAGCCAGTTAGCCACATTGCGCAGACTATCGCGATGCGGAAGGGGTGCTGGTCGTTCTTGAATGCGTCTTCTATGTTAACCCGCTTACCGTCTGGCGTCTCAAAGCCGTTTTTGATCACCATCCTGTGCGGAATGATGTCGAAGCCCCATTTGGCGAAATCGCGCACTTCATTCTGGGCCTCGCTGATGATGATCTCTATGATCGTGTTTTGCATCCACCCCGTTTGTCCCCGAAGTTTCTCCAAAGCCTTGGTTAAAGTCTCCCTTTGATCTGTATCCGTTGTAGTGGCGAGTTCGCATTCTTTGGCCTGGATCAATGCCTGCAAGTTTGTCAGCCGTGCATTCCAGCGCGGCTTGATGCGCTGGAACATACGAGCGCATGTGATTTTGTCGATACAGACGAGCAAGGATTTGCCGCACTCCCAGCGAGTGGAGCAATGGTTGACGAAATCGACCGCCAATTTATCAAGCCGGTCGTCGGCGGTGATAACTTCGTAATCTTGGCCCAGAAGTTTATCCAGAAGCGCCTCTTGGTCAGCGTCTAATCCTGCTTGTTCGATCTTTTCCGCAATACGGTCGTTCAGATCGAGCCGGGCAATGCCGAGCTTTTCGCCCCGGTTCTCATAGATGAGTTTCACGGTACTCTGGTCTTCTTCGGAGCGCTTAAAGTCGTAGCGAGAGATGTAGCCGCCAAAGATGCGTTTGGTCAGGTGGTCATACTTAAAAAGCGGGGTGCCGGTGAAGCCGATGAAAGAGGCGTTGGGCAAGGCCAAGCGCATATTACGGGCGAATTTACCCGATTGGGTGCGGTGCGCCTCATCTGAGATGACGATGATGTCGTCTCGCTCGCTGTAAGGTTCCTTTTCGTCAACCGGTTGGTTGAACTTGTGGATCAACGTGAAGACGAAGCTGTGGTTCTGCTCCAAGGCTGTCTTCAAATCCTTCCCCGAGTTTGCGCGTGGTGTCGTATTTGGGTCCACCATGCCGCAACCGACGAACGTCCGCCAAATCTGGTCATCCAAATCCTCTCGATCAGTCATGATGACGAAGGTGAAGTTACCGGGCACATGGCGACGAACTTTTTCCGTGAACATTACCATCGAGTAGGACTTGCCGCTACCTTGCGTGTGCCAGAAGACACCGAGTCGTCCGAGGTCGGGATGCGCCCGTTCGATGAGTGCGGGTAACTCAGAACGCTCGCGTGCCTTACGTTGTTGTGTGGCTATCAGCTTGGGTGTTTCGGACTCTGTAGACTCGATTTCTATTGATACCCGGTGTCGCAAGCGCAGTTCGAGCGGAAATTCTTCTTTCAATAGTTCCTGACTCTTTACTGAGGATATGGCGTTGTTTACGCCGAGAACTTGATGGTTTCTGGCCACGATCTTTCGGGTGCCGCCAGGCCGACTGTCGTCAAACAGAATGAAGTTTTCCACCAAGTCCAGCAGGCGTTCTTTTGCCAACATTCCGTTCAGCAGCACCTCAGCCTCAACGCTACCACGTTCCTTTTCATCGTTTCGCTTCCATTCGACAAAGTGCTCCCATTTGCTCGTAATTGAGCCGTAACGGGCGCGGTCGCCATTGCTCACGATAAGAAAGGCATTGTGGTGGAACGCATGGTTAATGCTCGTCTCGCTGAGGTAATCTGTCAGATTATTGTCGTAACCAGCGCGCATGTTCAGATACACCGCTTTCAGTTCAATGAAGACTAGCGGCAGCCCGTTGACAAAACACACAAGATCGGCACGACGGTTATAGTGAGGCACGCGCAGGCCTTGAATTTTTAATTCCCGCACTGCTAGGAATCGGTTGTTCGCCGGATTAAGGAAATCAATGACGCGGGCGCGAGCATGCCGGACTTGCCCACCAGCGTCGCGCCATTCAACTGGGACGCCGGTACGGATGAAGGTATGATATTCCTTGTTGTGCTGTATAAGTGAGCGGGTGAAGTCCACCCGCGTTAGCTTTTCTACAGCCTGTTCGTAGACTGAATCGGGCAAGTCGGGATTGAGACGTTGGACGGCAGCACGAAGATCGCGGATGAGCACGACTTCCCGCTCATTGGCACGGCCAAGAGTACCGGACGGGCCGAAGGTTTCCGCATTGTGCGCGAAGATGCTTTCCCATCCGAGAACATCATGGAGATGATTGGCGAATGTCGCCTGCACCAATCGGTCTTCACTGTGGATATCGGTAATCATATTTGTGTTGATTGAGGTTTTGTATCTTAGTCTTTCGAATCAGCCCCTGCTAGTTCAACAATAAACTCAAACCGCTTGGTAGCCGTGGCTCGATCCAGATCGACCTCAATGATTGTTGCCTTGGCCGCTTCCTCGGCAGCCATCGGGTTATTGAGTATCGAGACGTAAAATTGATTATCATCTGCCTCGAAGAAGCGATATAGGTAATATTGATCACCATATTTGCGCGCCGCTTTGAGTTCGTTGCCTTTTAATTCGATTTTGGCGGAAGAAGATCCTCGACCCTTCACCTCGATGAAACGCAGAGGCTTGACCCGGTCTCGTGTTTCTGGGTTCCGATAAGATTCCCGATCTTCCTCCGAGTCAAAACTCACTAGGTCGAATCCTGGTGCATCCAGTCCCGTGATGTGCCCCACACCCAGCGCAAACCTTTTTGGGGTGACTTCTTCTTCGAAAGCTTCAGCTATTCTTTCACATCGCTCGCCGTCCACGATGGTTAGTGTTCCATTGTGCTTGGCAGGGGACTTTTGCACTTTTCGAACTACGACAGGTCGGCGTTTCGGGCCCGCTTGCGGAATATGCGGGATAGGCGTTACTCCGGGAGGTTTCGTGTCTTTCTCGCCATTGTCAGTTTGGGACTGTTCGTTCGGAGAAGCCATCTGTTCCACTGCCGGATTCTCGGATACATTGGGGTTCGGCGCGATTGGCGGAAAAATTGGACCTGAATACGCTGGTTGAGGCTTCGCTTCGGCTGTTTCAATCTCATTCTGGAAATCATCCCCGCACATCCGCTTGAGCAATTTTGATCGGTTCTTCGGTTCGCAGAAAAGTATTTTAGCGAATGACCTGCCGGGAAACTTCGGACCACTCAATTCTTGAGAGTTTCCCCACGGTTCAGGTTTTTCCCATACTGCCGACAGAAATGTTCTGGCGTCAT
>NZ_FOTO01000025.1:0-11504 GCF_900114595.1 Desulfomicrobium norvegicum
TCTTCGGAAAATCGTCCCTTTTTCATCAGTTCCCTCGTGGTTGAGGGGGAACCTATCTCAAGTTTCGACTGGTCTGAAAAGTGCCGGGCAGGTCACGAAAGCATCCCCGTCTGCCATGTTGAAAACTGAAGCAACGGCTGTTCCAACCGAGTCTGCCAAGAGATCTAACGAGTCTTCGAGGTCACCCCGTACATAAAGATGGTCAGAGAACACAAACCATTCCCCTTCCAGCGCAGAGTGGTAATAGCTTAATTCCTTGTATTGCATCTGAACACTCAGTTCGTCACAGACAATCAAATTCAAACGCTCGAACGCCAATACTGTTTGCTTCTGCTTTACTTGCGTGTGACGAAGGCGTTTGATGTAAGGCTTTGCGGCGTTAAACCATTCCGCGAGATCGTCTTTTCTAGGGCTGGTCCGGTGTGAGTAGAGTTCTTGGTGTATCTCTGAACGATCAAGCGGTTTTACTCCTAAGACGTCCTTAACTTTTTGTGCGCCGATCCTTTTGGGAAGATCCGCAATTGGAAGCTTGTCCGTTAACGCTGGTGGAAACCCTTCCTGATCAATATGCCGTAGATCGGCAATTGGGAAATAATCAGAAGTTCTTTCTTTTGAGCCCCAGATTCTGCCTTCCTGAAAAAAACGCTCCTGATAAGGGCCTGCGGATCCAAGCACAAAGTTTTCATTGGAGATAAACCAGCGACACAGCGCTCGGCTAGGTTTTCCATCAGGCGAAAGATCTGGTATTTCCAACAGCAGTCTGTAAAGTTCGTCTCGAGCAATCTGGGAAAGGCCGGGCATTACCCCCGCGTTGCGAAAGGACGCATGTAATCTGTCAGATACACCATAACGGTCGATCAGTATTTGGTTGGGTTTTTGGGGGCTAGGGAAAAGCGCCTCCAACTGGCGATCTCCAAGCAGGCATCTTCGAGGTGCCTGCTTGTGGCCATCATTGGCAGGAAGCCAAGCAGAGGTGGCAATCCTCCAGTGGATGTAGCTCGGCAACTCATCGCGATAATGGCGTTTGTTTTGTTTGTAGCGAGGATAGATGCTTAGCGTTCCACGGCCTTGTGACATATGAACCCAAGACGAAGCGCGAGGGTCCAGTGCTAGCCAAGCTAGCACCGCTTCTGACGAAGCATTTTGAAGAATATCCTCCAGCCCGTCGATGGACGTTGCTCCAGTAATCGAGAGTTGAGGTAGATCATTTGGCGAGTCAAACCTGCAATCTCCAAACGAGACTGGATAACGTAGGCTTGCCCTAACCGCATTCAAATATTCTGCATCGACTTCCGATAGCTCAATTTCCCCTGGCCAGCGTGCCACGCCAAGCCACTGAAGGAATTGTGCGAACTGCTCAGGGCTAGCCGATGTGTCCGAATTTGGCAGGTTGATGCTTGCCACGAGCTTATGCTTGGCCCATGGACCATAGATGTCCTGGATTACGTTTCCCTCATTCCCATATCCTTCTCCAAGATAAAGGTGTTCTGGGTCTGTCCAGCCATTGTTCTGGTCAAGAAGCTTAAGCGTGGCGTCCGTAGGAAAAGAGGTGTCACTTCCTACGCTCTGATGTACCTCCCATAGAAATTGTAACGTCTCTTGACGTATTGTAAATTCTTCATCCGGTCGATTACGGGCTTGTCTATTGCCCTCCGCCAGAACTGGGCGAATCAGCGCTGACAATGAATATTCAACCACGCCGAAGGGCCGAAGAAGATTTTGCAGCTCCCGACTGTCGGATACTGGGAGAAAATCGGCAAGCCACTGTCTCAACTCTGCATGCAGAAAACGAATGGCGGCCCAATGTGGAAGTGCCGGGAGTTCACCGGTGGGTTGGAGGATCGCGTTGATTCCGGCAGGGATCGGCTTCTCTTCTTCATCACAGAGTAAGCAATTGAGATTATTGTCAGTAAGTTTTTCTTTGGATTCAACCAGCCCAGTAATAGCAAGTGCCCGTTCTTCCGGTGTTAGTGTCTGTGCGGCAAGAAGTCGGTCAAGTATTTCTGCAACGAAAAACTTGCTGACATCAAGATGCCTTGCAAAAACGAGATGCGCCTTGTCTTCGATGACAGCCATCTCAGGAAACATCCAGTCTAGCCAATAACAAGAATTCTCACCAGGTGGCAATTTTGCGTGGAAAGCATTGCGATATCCTCCACCAAGCACAGGGATGAGTTGCTTTTTCTTTGCGGCTTCTTTTAATATAGATGGAACGCCAAATTTTTTTAGGTCATTACCCCAATTCCCACTAGGGGTTATCAGGCGGCATCCATCCCATGCGTTTGCTTTGCCGGTCTCAAGCTGCTGTTCCGCTAGTTCAGCGATTTGTTCTGCAACTTTGCCTAGAATGTATCTATTTGCTGGCGTATCGTTTACATGTTTACGTGTATCATCTAGCTCGACTGTGGTATGTACCAGTAAAGGTAGCGGTATTTCGACATCTGTTGGGAAATAATTGAATAGATAGCCAGGATTATTATCTTTTGTATCTGAAATTGCTAATATTATTTTGAATTTATTTATGTTGTGATTATCATTGTCAAGTAATTCATGTGGAACGTCTCCTTCGTAGTTGGATATAATCCACGAACTCTGCGTCGTGTCTCCTGTCCGAATAATTGATTTGTCGTTGGTTGGGATGCACTGCCAAATTTTAGATGGTTGTCCTTGAATTTGAATCTCTAGCAAATCAATGGAGTCGACCAGCAGGAGAAATTCTGGTCTCAATTCATCAACCTGTTGCACCACCTCTTGATAAGCACGAGTCGTTGAAAAAGGCATTCCCACTGCTGTGTCATAATTATCGTTTCTTAAAGACTGGCACACGGAAGCAATCTCGCTGATTCCGTCGGTTTCGGGCCAGTCATGCTTAGACCAATCCGGCACCCATTGTGGAAAAGCCAGACGTGGCACAATCAATCTTCCTGCGATTGCTTTTTGTTCTGCAACCATTTTGGCGAGTTTGTCGCTGTCCTTTTCCATTTCACATAGAACATTCGAAGCGTAGTTGGGTAGGAAGGCGAGGCCAAGTTCTCCGCTAGAGATCAATGGAGACTGCGTCCAATTAAGGATCGAGCGAAACCCCAAGCCTTTATCACCGATCACCACGGCCTCGCGCTGACGTTTTGGGCTGAGATTGGCGATCTGTAGGGATGTGACTCCTTCTTTTTCGAATGGGTGTCCGGTGTTCCCAATAACTAGCCCATGAGGCGTGATGACGAGCCGAACTTTTCCCCGAACTCCGGATATGCGCGCGGCGTCGCCTGCGTTTTGGAGCAACTCTAATATCTCACGGCCATGATATCCTCGTGTGATCTCGCCTTCTCGTCGATACTCGGCGATTAATCGCTCAGGGCTGAGCAGATAAACCTGCCGCAGTCGACGCTCAGCGTCCGCGAGCCATTTTGACCACTCAGAGGAAGTTGGTGCTACCGATGCGAAATCCATAGTGTTAGACCTCTATCTCTCCGCTCATGAGTCGCGGCAACAGCAGGTCACGGGCGATGCGGAGTTTTTGGTTTTGGAGCGCGAGGGTGCGGAGTTGGTCAAGTATGGGCTGAACGGTCTCGTTCAGAGCTTCGAGCAGGCTACGAGGAGGAATAGACAGCGTATGCTTCTCCATCAATTTCCAGTCGGCGCGAGGCATTTTTGAGCCTTCTTTTGCGGTTTTGCTCACAATCGACACAAACCAATCGCTCGAAACCGTGAGGAGTGAAAAGATGTAATAAAGATTGTCAATTGGGCGAAGAACGATGGCGTCAGACGATGTGACGCCGTCAGTAAGAGCAAACCCAACTTTGTGGAAGTAGGGTCGGATTTTTCCAAATAGGATATCGCCTGCCTGATACTTGAGCTTGGTACTAGTCACATCCTCAGATGTTCCCCACTCAAAGAGCGTGATAGAGCGACGGGGCATGTGTTCAAGACCTATATAGGGTGTGCCGGGCTCAAGGTTCGTAGGCAGTACTGCTTCGCGGAGATCGGGGCAGATGGTGATCAGCGCCTTTCGTTCCCATTTTTTTGGTATGTCGTCTTGGAAAGGTGTGTGCTCATGGCCGGGGAAGCGGAGGCGGACGAACCATTCCTCATAGATCGAGCGGGCCGCCTTTTCTAGCAGTTCCATTCGACTTTGGTTGTTCGCGATGAGGTTATCGTAAGCGGAGAGGATCCTGGCAATGCATTGCTGAGATTGTATTGGGGGAAGAGGAATTTCTACAGATTCAATTTGACTTCCGCTCATATTTGGCTGAGCTGCACCGCCTGCTATGCTGAAGAACAATTCGCGATATTTTTTCGAACTTAGTGCGAACCATATGAAGTCAGGATTTGCTTTAGTGGATTCGATCTTCGCGACGCGCTGGTTAAGTAATAGGTCGCAAGATGTCCTGATTCTGCCTAATTTTCCTGCTGTCGCGCCCGTCATAGCAAGAACGATGTCCCTATCTTTTAGAACAAACTTTTGGAGTTTGTCTGAGAATAGGTCCATCGGTAAACATTGAGCATCGGTTACGTCGACGGTGTAATCATCGCGGATGCTTCCAATTTTCACAACTGGAATACCGATTGATTGAAACGATTCGCTTTTAAATGCAAAGCCGGGTGTAACCCTACAAACTTCGCCAAGCTTGGTTGTTGGCCATTTCATACCCCCAACTCCTCCAAGTTTTTCTGAATCAACGCGGCAAGTTCCAACGCCTCCGCGTTCAGCCCGGCCAGTTCCTCGTGAATTTCGGTGATTGTCTGCTCAAAATCGAAATCTTCGTCCACCTCACTAGGTGCCACACCTACATAGCGTCCAGGTGTCAGGCTCCAGTCGGCGGTTTCGATCTCCTTTCGTGTGACGACTTTGACTAGGCCGGGTACGGGTTGAATTTCCGCCTGCGGGAAACGATCCTGCAACCAGACGATTTGGCGGTGGAAATACGTGGCGTATTTGAGTTGCTCCACTGTCTTACGACGGGTTTCATCAAGCTGCTTGATGAGTTTGCCGGTGGCGCGACGATTGTACGCCTTGGCTACTGCTTCGGCCTCGGTGAGGTCGGCAGCATTCGCGGCAGCGCGTGAGGCGAGCTTGTAGAGCAGGTCCACCTGCTTGATGAGTCCCTTGGTCTGTGCGGCGATAGGGTCAAAAGCTTTGCGGGCCAAGTGCTGCTGTTCGTTGGTGGCGAGCGGATTATTTCCGATCTCTTTTTCGAACGTCGCGAGGTTGCTTATTAATGCCTTTGCGTCGGTGTCAAAGGCTGTACGGGCATTTTGAAGTTCGGCCAGCGTGTCAGTGAAAGCCTGCACTTTCTCTGCGTCGAGACCGGTTGTGGTTAGCACCTTTTTGCCAACCGAGCCAAAGGGGGCGTCGACGTCAGCTAGAGCGATTTCGAAGGTGGTGATTTTCTCGGGCAAGGCGGCGCATGCAGCTATGTGGCTTTTGAAATAATCATGAACGAGTCCGAGGAATCGATCTTTTTGGCCACGATAGAGCCAAACGATGGCGGTCAGGTTGCGCATCTGCTCCGACGTGAATTCGTAGACCTTGCGTGAGCCTTTCATGAGTTGCCCGATGCTGCGGGCGTCGAGCATCAGAACCTGATCTTGGCGCTCAGTGGGTTTGGCGCGGTCGAAGTGCCACAACTCGCATGGAACTGTGCGGGTGTAGAAGAAGCCGCCCTTGATGGAAATCATCACATCAACAGCTCCGGTCTCAACAAGTTTTTGACGGACGATCTTCTCGTCATTGCCTGCACTGGAGGCCTGAGAGGACATGACAAAGCCTGCACGACCTTTTTCATTCAGGTAGCTGTAGAAATAGGAAATCCAGAGGTAGTTGCCGTTGGAAACGCGCTTGTCTTTGTTCACTCCGGGCAAGCCGAAGGGTAGGCGTGCGTCGGTCTTGATCTTTTCTGCATCGACTAAGTCCACATTGAATGGTGGATTTGCCATAACAAAGTCGCAACTGCCAGGTTCGAGAGCCTCCATCGGGCCGAGATTGTGCTCGTCCTGATAGTAGGTGATGGCCTCCTTAATTTTTCCCTCCAATCCATGAACCGCTAGGTTCATCTTGGCGATGCGTATTGTGTCGCGGTTTTTTTCTTGTCCATAGAAAACAACCTTCTTGGTGGTATCGCCGCCTTCATGCTCGATGAAATGACTCGTCTGAACAAACATGCCGCCGGAGCCGCAGGCAGGGTCGAATATAGTGCCATGATCCGGCTCAATGACGTTGACGATGAGCTGAACGAGGGAAGACGGAGTGAAAAACTCACCGTTGTCATGCGCTTTCTGAATGGAGAATTTTGCCAGGAAGTATTCGTAAATCCGTCCGAAGATGTCACCGGTGGCGCGCTTGATCTGCTCGCTGTTGAAAAGGCGCATCAACGACTCCAACACATCGGACTCAAAGATGCCGTAGTCCTTGGGGAGTACATTCAAAAGGGGTTCGAAGTCGGCCTCAATAGCGTTCATGGCGTTGGTGACGAGCGTAGGAAGGTCCGCTTGGTCAGTCTTTGCCTTGGCCATAATGGTATCGAAGCGGGCTTCCTCCGGCAGGAAGAGAGCGCGGCGGCGGATGTAATCGGCGGGAAGGATCTGGCGCTTTGGCATTCGGCCTGAGGCTTGGTCCACGGCGATCTGCTGGGTGGCCGCGTTGAAGCGATTTTCCGCGTGGCGCAGAAAAATGATCCCTAATACCGGCATGAAGTAGTCGCTGGAGGTGAGCTTGGAGTTGGCACGCAGATTGTCTGCTGCGGCCCAGAGGTCGGCTTCGAATTGAGAGAGATTATCCATGATTGATTCCGATGTTGTGATGCAAAGTTATTGTCTTAAAATCAAATGTGTTATCAGAGGGTCAGGTTAGCTTCATAAGTTCATGGCATACCCAAAGAATTCCTCATGAGGGGTTCTGTGTTGCTTCCAATTAGGTGGGTTGGCAGATGGCTTTTCCCTAAAATTGCTAGCAGTTAGGACCAGTCGCCGTTTGGCACGCGATACCCCGACAAAAAAAGCGCAACGCTTATCATTTTGGGTTCCCCAAAACATCTGCTCTTCGACGCCAAGCACAATAACCGAATCAAATTCTAACCCTTTGCTCTTATGAATGGTCAGAATTCGTACGGTTTGGTCATGGGAAAAGCGATGTAACGCCGTCGGTAAATCAGGCTCCAGATTTAGAATCTCTTCAATGCGAGTCTTCACGTCTTGGATGACCTCTTCAAGCCGAGCATGCGATTCGTAGTCCGGAGAAAGCGCAACCAGAGTGTCGATACCGATTTTGTCCAAAAAATTGCATGCCGCATTCCACCAATCCAGGCATGGCTCATCTCCAGGTCTAGGGAGGGTGACACGTTTTCTCTGCGCCTTGATAAAACGTTCAAAATTTTGATGGACGAGGACTTGAGTATCTTCATCGGCGAAGGGAGCCAATTGATTCTTAAGCCGAATCCATGCCTTTGGCTCTTGTTGGCCATAAAGGCAGGACAAATAATCGACAATAAGCCTTGCAGCAGGCTCCGCAGAAATGTCCTGCATTTGCTGCTCGTTGCGAAAGGGGGTCTTACTTCTTTCCAGTGCCGCCATCAGATGCTCAGCACACAAGTCTGGCTGCTTGGATACGAGAACAGCGATTTCAGAGGGCGGAATCTCTTCCGTATTGATCCAGGCAGTAATCAATTCGGTTAGATTGTCTGCCTCAAGCTGACTGTTTTCGAAGGACATGGTGAAAATTTCGCCTTCTTCTCCAGCAAGCTGCTCTTCGGGCATGACAGATGCGGGATCGAGTACGCGAATAATCTCATTCTGCATGCGCAAGAGGCGTGGTTTAGAGCGAAAATTGCGGTACATATTGAGAGGAAGCGCTTTGAAATCCACCGCAAAGGTTTTGAAAATACCATCCAAAGCACCTGCCCAGCCCATGATTTTTTGTTTGGTGTCGCCGACAGCCGTGAGGCGAATAGCCGTGCCTTGGAAAGCAAGCTTAACAAGCTGGTATTGAAGGTTTGTACAATCTTGGAATTCATCGAGAAAGACATCGGAATATGTTTGGCGAATGGCATTCCTCGCAATAGCGGATGTTTTAAGTATCTGGATTGCTAAGGGGACCAAATCGCCAAATTCAATTTGTTTTTGCGAGATCCTTCTGGCACCAATTTTATAATCCACGTCTAGGGCATCACGACCTGTCAGTATGGGTCTGAAGCGATCAATGACACGCTTGGCGAATGCGTGGAAAGTGTAGCTGTCAAAGCGGGAGGCTAAATCTAGTCCGCAACGACGTAGCACGCGTTCTTTCAAATTCTTACTGGCGTCCACCTTAAAGGAAATCGCAAGAATCCGTTTTGGGTAACGACAACTACCCGTACGTAGGAGAAAGTCAGCACGCTGCGCGAGCATTTCCGTCTTGCCAGCTCCTGGTCCTGCCGTAAGCGCCAGGCAGTGTTTCAATTCCGTCGCAGCCCGCAGCGCGTTGGGTTCAAGCGTCAGGCCGTCGGCGGGATGCCAAGCATCAACCGCGATCACTCGGGTAACTCCGCGAGTCTCGCAATCACGGCATCCGCCAAGCTTGCAAAAGATTCTGGCATGTGAGCCAGCATTTCTTCGTCTGTTAGTCGCGCCAGCGCATCGATGTGAGCGGCGGGTTTGCTGCCAAGCTTGAAAAGTTTGTGATAGGTGCCGAAGAGTTCAAGTTCATCGACATTATACTGGGCGGATTCGTGATGACTTTCTCCAAGAACCGCTTTTACTATTGCTTCTTTTGGTGCGTTTCTTTCAACGTCATACTTGTTTGGAAAGGCTAGAAGCATCGCAAAGTCGAGGTCCAGCGGGTAGGAAAAGTAGACATTCCGCTCTTCAAGTGCCTCTAAGTAGTGTAAAAAATCGCGAACCTTGTGCTCGGGGGAATCCCACTTTGGAATTCTGTATTTCTCTGGAAGCGTCATATCCGGTCGATATTCTGCCAATTGATTGTTGACGTATTTGATTCTGCCCCACCCTCCTTGATATCTAGCCACGTCCAAGTCGAGTAAGGTGACATAGGGGATTTCAAGTTCGGCAAGAAGCCGCCAGAAATGGTTAACGTGCCGACCGCCCAACGGTGCAATCGTCACCGCAGACTCGTCAACTGGAGCACCTTTAGCCCTCAAAATTCTTGGCAACACGATTTCTTCGCTATCGCCCTCGCCCAAGATGACCAGCCTGGAAAAGTAGATTTCCGGAAAGGCCTGCACGGCTTCACGGACGAACTTATGGGCTTCGTCTGCCTTCTTGGGCAGAAGGACGCGCTTGACCTGTGTCGTTCGATCCTCGGTAAGTCGTAAATATCTAATGTGCCTAGGATCAACACGCTTAAGCATCGAGGGCGCGTGCGTCGCAATCAGAGCTTGAGCATCCTCGTTGCTCGTCACTGAGGAGAGCGTGCTGACAATCCGTCCTAAGTAATGCGGTGACAGGCTATTCTCCGGCTCTTCGACAGCGATCAGGGTGAATACTGGGGGACGCAGCTTGTCAGGGTCAAAAGAGGTATCTTCTTCTGCGAGGACTGCACGCCCAATCGCCTGAGACGACAACACCAGGGACAGGTAGAGCATCGATTTTTGGCCATCGCTCAACCTGGAAAAGTCGACCAGATTTTCGCCATGTCCTGGTGAAAAAGATACCGACATGTGGCGCAATAAGGCTTCGATTTCGGATGCCACGAAGGTGATTTTAGGATCGGCAAAGAAGCTTCCTTTATGAAGAGTGCCCCATATTTGCTCAAGGTGCTCGCTAACGGTTGTAACCGATAGATTGGCAGACAGGCTTTCGCTGATCTGAGCTGTCAAATCCTTAATCCTCTCGCGTTCACCTTCCCAATTTACTGCTCTCAAGAGACGACCAAGCAGGGCATTTGCCCCATATGCGATATGGTCAGCCGGATCTCGCCTCGCTGGGAGGTAGTGGGCTTGTATGTGGTTACGATCCGCTCTGGCTACTTGCGCCATCGACAACGGTGAACCATCGGGATTGACTTCCAGCACATATACCAATGTCTCTTCAATATCCCCATCCCTCCCCATCGAAGCACTGAGGCGATACCGCACTCGGGGAAGGCCTTCGGGATCATCAAGACGCATATGGCTGAAGTGCGGCGCTACCGTTGAATTGTTCTCCTCATCCTCCAATTCGGGGAAAACGAAATCCGCCTCTATCCACAGTCTCCTTTCTTCGGGTGATTCTCCGTCTTTCTCATTGTATGGTACGTGGAAGTCCGAACGTCGAATTCGTCGCAATGTGGGGTCAAATGCGAACATACGAGATATTGCCTGTAAAACCGCAGTCTTTCCTGAGCCATTGGGGCCAATCAGGTAAGTGATGTTTTCAAGTGATATTTCAGTTGGTTCTGGCCCAAAGGACTGGAAATTAGATAGTCTGACTGTCGTAAGTTTCACGAGCCGTACCTGTCATGCATAGTTGATGCTGAGAAGAAGGTTTGTTCGCAAAGATTCGTTGGTAGTTGAAAACTCATGATTTCATGAAGTTGCTGGCTGGTGGCTAGGGCGTAGTGAGACGGCAAAGAACGGTGTGTGCGGACGCTGCACATTCGGACTGTCCTGCTTGTGAACGCACTGAAAAAGGTCGGCGACCGACTGATGAAGATGGATACGAGTTTCTGGTTCATGTGGGATAGAAATCCTAGTGTTTGACTTGCTCCGAATAGGCCGAAGGGCTGGTATAACTGATTATCCCCTTTCGACAAAAACTTCTCGGAGCACTACAGATTTCGCCTGTATGACACAAGCGTTATACCCATTCTGAGGTGCCTATCTTACTGTTCACACATGGTAATGGCCCTGTCCCAGTGGCCCACATCCTTAAGGATGTGGGCCACTGGGACAGGGCCATTTAAGAACCATCGAACTCGGGGCTGTTTGGAATAAACGATGGTGCTGATTTTACGAGGTATTTATATCACTGCTAATAATTATGTGATTAACTGGCAGTGCTCCGCTCGGATTTGTTTCGCGTTCCATGGATCTGCTGAGAGTGAGATCTGTCACGCAATTTGATATCCGGGATTTCATCCTCGCCCCGAGTAACCTCAGAATTCTGACTAACTTCCCGAGTAGAAGGAGGTTCAGTTTTTCGGGACAAGTTTGCGGCTTCGAGTTGGGCCTGGGCGACCGCGTAGACTTGTTCCGCAAAGATTCGGGCATTCGTTTCAGACTCTACGGCTTGTTTAAGGTTCAAAACAATACCATGGTACTCGGTGAGCCTTCGCTCGCTGGCCGCAATTTGGTTGTTCAGAGCCCTGACCTCCGCTGTCAATTCCGCCGCTTTAGCCTGGAAATTAGAACGTGATGTGTTCTCAGCGGCCAGCGCTTCCTCGGTTTTGGCGTGGGCTTCGTTCAGCCGAGCAAGTTCCGTCTCAGTGCGAGCAAGTGAGGTGAAGTGGCCCCGGAAATTTGCACAAGCCTTTAGGTGGGAACTCTGCTAGTCCCGACCCCTTCAAACGCAAATGATTAGGGAGCAGAGAATGACGA
>NZ_FOTO01000023.1:0-24898 GCF_900114595.1 Desulfomicrobium norvegicum
GCCTCAAATTCCTTGGACACGTACTTCGACCTAATGTTCAGCCGCTACAGGTTTGTGCCTGACGTGGCGTTTTAACAGTTTTTCAGGATCGACTAAGTAGTTAAAAGATGGATCCCCTTCTTCAAGGGGATGACGAGCTTTTGCGGCGGGAACTCATTCTTTTCAAGTAATTACAAGGAATAGGTCCTTTGCTTCAAGGGGATGGCTCGGCGAGAAGCAGAAAAGTACTCCCGTCAGTGCCTCAAGGCTCGTTGTCGGCATGGCCCTCGGCCTCGTCGGCTGTCTGACTGAGCCAGGCATCGTTTGTTGAATCGTTGCCCGGCGTGCTGCCCGGATTTTTCGTTCGGCACACAACGATTCAACTCTACGAGGCCCGTGAAGGAGTTCCGGCGGGGCCGAGGGCCATGCCGACAACGTACCGCGTACCGTATGCAGCATGCCTCATGCCGTATGCCTCGTGCCCATAAATTTCGAATCTTCAGTTGTTTTTTTACTAGGATCAGTGGTTGAAAACGCGTCATGCAAGGGGGAAGCGAGTGGAAAGGGTTCTTCTTGATTACGGCAGTGGCGGCAAGGCTTCGCACCGGCTCATCGGTGAGCTTTTTCTCAAATATCTGGGCAACGAGATTCTTGACCGCCTCGATGACGCGGCCTTTCTGCAGGTCGGCAGTCCCATCTCCATGAGCACCGACACCTTCACCGTGGATCCCATCTTTTTCCCCGGCGGCGATATCGGCTCTCTGGCCGTGCACGGCACGGTCAATGACGTGGCCATGCTCGGCGCGCGTCCGAAATACATGACCTGCGGATTCATCATCGAAGAGGGTCTGCCCATGGCCGATCTGGAACGCATCGTCGAATCCATGGGAAATGCCGCCCGCGAGGCTGGAGTCCTGGTGGTTTCGGGCGACACCAAGGTCGTGCCCAAGGGTACGGTGGACAAGATTTTCATCAACACCACGGGCATTGGCGAAATCTTCGTGGCCGAGGCTCCGAGCGGACACCGGGCGGCGCCCGGGGATGCGATCCTGATCAGCGGCTTCATGGGCGATCATGGCCTGGCCATCCTGTCCAAACGCGAAGGGCTGACCTTCGAGGCTCCCGTGCTTTCGGACTGCGCCTCGCTCAATCACCTCATCGTGCGTCTGCTCGAGGCCATTCCCGAGGTGCATGTGCTGCGCGACCCCACCCGGGGCGGTCTGGCCACGACCCTCAACGAAATCGCCGGACAGTCGGGCGTGGAGTGTCGGATTTTCGAATCGCAGATTCCGGTTCGCCCCGAGGTCAGCGGCGGTTGCTCCTTTTTGGGCCTTGATCCGCTGTATCTGGCCAACGAGGGCAAGTTCATCTGCATCCTGCCCCAGGAGCACGCCGAGGCGGCCCTGGCCATCATGCGTTCCGATCCGCTCGGCGCGGACGCGGTGCAGATCGGCAACGTCCGCAGCGAACACCCCGGAAAGGTCGTGCTGGAAACGCCCCTCGGCGGAACCCGGCTCATGGATATGCTCGAAGGCGAACAGTTGCCGCGCATCTGCTGATATGAACGCTTTCCCGGCCTACGTGGCCATCGACTTCGAAACGGCGGATTCGCGTCGCGACAGCGCCTGCGCCGTGGGCCTGACCAAGGTCCGCGGCGGCGAGATCGTGGACAGGCTCTATGGCCTGATCCGCCCGCCGCGTTCGCGCTTTTCGCCGTTTTGCGTGAACGTGCACGGCATCCAATGGTCCGACGTAAAGGACGCTCCGCCTTTCCGGGAATTCTGGATTGAGCATGCCCAGTTTCTGGAGGATGCGGATTTTCTGGCCGCGCACAACGCCAGCTTCGATCGCTCGGTGCTCGGCGCGTGCTGCACCATGGCCGGTTTGCCCGCCCCGAGCCTGCCTTTTGTTTGTACCGTGGATCTGGCCCGCAACCAGTGGAACCTGCGCCCGACCAAATTGCCGGACGTGTGCCGCTATCTGGGGCTTGACCTCAATCATCACCATGCCGGGTCCGACGCCGAGGCCTGCGCCCGCATTGTCATGGCCGCCGTGGCGCAGAATCCCCGCTGTCTGGCTCCTTTCGGAGTATAGCTGACTGTCGATAAATTCAAAATGTTCAGGCTGTTCCAAAATGGTGAGATGCGAGGAACAAAGAAAATCCAGGGCCGAAGCGTATTTTTCATACGTGAGGGTCTGGATTTTCAGCAGTGACGAAGCAGATCGCCGTTTTGGGGCAGCCTGATAGGAGAACACATGTCTTTGTCCCAGGCCCAGATGCGGGCCCATATCTATCTGATCATCCTCGATAAATTCTCCGGCAGTGCCGAACGACGCCAGGAAGCCCTGGCCGAGTATTTCATGGTGACCATGCCCAACGTCCCGGAGGACGCGGCGCGCCGTCTGGCGGAGCTGATCCCGGATCTCATGCCCGAGCTGTATTCCAAATGGATCGGTGAGTTTGCCGAGCGCCTTTTCGAGACGGTGCCTGATGAACAGCTGCAGCACCTGTGCGACGGCACTGTGGAAAACAACGCCGCCCTGGGCCTGGTTTTTCTCATGTTCATGGAATCGGAGCGCATGGAGAAGCAGACCGAGGACGATCTGCGGGAGTACGCACGCAAGCATTCCGGCGCGGACGACATGGGCGATCTGGTGGCGGAATATTTGCGCGGAAAGGTCGCGGCCCTGCGGGCGGATGTGGGCGGGGAGAAAGTACAGTAGTGAGCCTGGGTCGGAAGCGGGGTGTGACGGTTGGCCCGGACAGGGGCCGCCGAAACTCCTTCGCGGGCCTCGTAGAGTTGAATCATCTCTGCTGTCGGACACACACCGATTTTCAAGCGGCCAGCGCTGATTCAACAAACGATGCCTGGCTCAGTCAGACAGTCGGCGCCCCCTGTCCGGGCCAACCGCCACACCCCGCAGTGACTCCTTCGCGGGAATGACGCGCAGATCCGCGGTCCTCTCTTGACCGTCCGTGTCGCCCGCGAATGAATGCCTTTCGGCCGCGCCTCTGCGCGCACCAATACGGAACGAAACAGCAGCCCGAAATCAAGAAGCCCGCCCAGGCGAACCTGGACGGGCTTCTTTCATTCAAAGAGCCAAGACTTAGGCGAAAGCCTTTTCGAACTTGGGCACTACGTCCTTTTTGCGGGACATGACCTTGGGCAGCCATGCCTTTCCGTCCACGGGCTTGACGCCGAAGGCCTTCTCGACCACGGAGGCGTCGTCGGAGGCGATCAGGATCTCGGAGCCTTCCTTCATGATGTCGGTCAGCAGCAGGAAGATGGAGTGGTTGCCCTTCTCGGCCTTCAGTGCGGCGATGTCGGCGGCCAGGTCGCCCTTGACGGCGTCGAGGATGGACAGGTCGACCACTTCCAGCTGGCCGATGCCAACCTTGGTGCCGTTCATGTTGAAGTCCTTGTAGTCGCGCAGAACCAGCTCGCGGGCCGGGGTGCCTTCAACGGCGGACTTGACCTTGAACATTTCCATGCCCAGGGCGGCCAGGTCGGCGATACCGGCGATCTTGCCCAGTTCGGCAGCTGCTTCCTTGTCGGCCGGGGTGCAGGTCGGGGACTTGAAGATGACGGTGTCGCTCAGGATGGCGCAGAGCATGATGCCGGCGATGTTCTTGGGAACTTCGATGCCGTGGAACTTGTACATGGCGGTCAGGACGGTGGCGGTGCAGCCAACGGGCCAGATCCAGCATTCCAGGGGGCTGGAGGTGGTCAGATCACCCAGCTTGTGGTGATCGACGATGCCCAGGACTTCAGCCTGCTTGATGTCGTCAGGCAGCTGAGCCAGGTCGGAGGTGTCGACCAGGAAAACTTTTTCACCGGCATATTCGGTCTTCACGGCAGGAGCGGCAACGCCGAACTTGTCGAGGATGAACTTGGTCTCGGGGGCCAGTTCGCCCTGGGCGGTCGGGGTGCAGGCTACGCCGAGCTTGCTCTTCAGGTCGGCCAGCGCGATGGCGCTGCAAACGGTATCGGAATCGGGATTCTTGTGACCAAAAACATAAACGGACATGGTATTCCTCCTACAAGGGTTTATTGGCGAACAAAGACATTGTGCGAAATATCACAATTATTCGCGGCTGCCAAGAGAGAACATTGGAGGTCACAGGCCAAAGATGACGCCAAGGACCACGCTGACGGCGGCCAGAGCGTAGGCCTTGCGTACACGCAGGGCGAGAATGGCTCCGGCGCAGGCGGCTATCCAGAGCATGGTCCAGGTCGGCTGCGGGCCGCCTGAAATCCAGGGTTGAATTGCTTTCAACCCGGCCAGAAGCGGCACCAGGCAGAGCGCGAGGACTGAAAAATTGAGCAGCAGGATTTCGGCCAGGGCCCTGGCGGTGAGCCGGTGCGGTGCGAAGGTGTTTATGTTGCCCTTGCGGTTCCAGGTCAAAAGTTGGTTGTAGCCGGCATTCTGCCGTTTGCGGTAGAGTTGTTCGATCCACGCGCCAAGGTAGGCCAGGGGCAGGGTCGCGATGACGACAAGCACTGTGGTGCGCATGTCGGCATCCGGCAGGCAGGCCAGAATGGTCAGGGTGGCGATCAGCGAGAGAAGGGCCTGGGGCGGAATGTAGGTTCCGGCCGGAAACAGATCAAGCCAGAGCAGCTCGAAAAAAATGCCCGCGCTCAAGGCCGGCTGGAGTTTGAAGCTCAGTCCCGCCCAGAGCAGGGCGGCGAAAAGCGGACGATGAACGAAGCCGAGGTCTATGGCGACCCGGGTCAGGGACAGGAGGGCAAAAAAAAACTTCCTCCGGCCAGCAGGATGAGATCGTGAGTGTCGATCATGCCGATTTGGTTCGAGAAGTATTCATCACAAGTTGATTTTGGTCGTTGCCGAAGGCACGCAGCGGAAATCGATCTCCACGCCGTGCTCTTTGAAATATTTCAGGCAGGAGCGGTCTTCCGCCCCCAGGGCGATGTGTTCGCACACCTGCTCCTTGCCCGGTCCGTAATGCAGATTGCCGATGTTGACCAGGGAAAAGGACAGCCCGGTCATGTGCGCGGCCTTGGCATCGGCGCAGTCGGAAAAGAGGATCAGGACATGCTGATCCGGATCGCTCTTGCGGACGTTGCGCAGCATCGAAGCGACCTCCGAGACTTGGCAGCACATAAAGGAGATGCCGCTTGGCACTGCCAGGCTCATGATTTCCTGCCGCAATTCGTCGGCGGCGAGGTCGTCGTTGGCGACCAGCAGGGTCTTGGCCCTGATGTGCGGAAGCCAGGCTTCGATGATCTGGCCGTGCACGAGGCGGTTGTCGATGCGGAACCAGATCACGGCTAGGCCTCGGTGATTTTACGGGTCAATACTTCACCGGCGACAACGATGCCTTGAATGGCCGCGTTCTTGGCGTCTTGGGCGAGCTTGGACAGATCCTGGGTGCGCATGCCCAGAACCCTGAGCAGCATGGGCAGGTTCGCTCCGGACAGGACATCGACCTTGCCCGGCTGGAGCAGAGACAGGCTGATGTTGGACGGTGTACCGCCGAACATGTCGGTCAGGATGATGACACCGTCACCCGTTTCCATCTGCTTGACCGTGTATTTGAGGTCCGAAAGCAGGGCGCTCATTTCCACGGTTCCTTCCACGGCTATGTGGGCGCACTGTTCCTGCGGCCCCAAAATCGTCTGGGCCGCTTCAAGCAGATATTTGCCAAACTGGCCATGGGTCACCACGATCACTCCAACCATTACTCCTCCAAAGATTATCCAAGACTGAAATGCCGATGTTCGACAGATACGTTGAAGCCCTGTTCGCGCAGATGTGCCAGAACGGCCTCGGTCACGGCCACGGACCTGTGGCGGCCGCCCGTGCATCCGAAAGCCATGGTCAGGCGGTAACGCCCTTCCGACGCATAAAGCGGCAGGGTGAAATCAAGAAATTCCAAAAGCCGACGCAGGTATTCGTGCCCGGGGTTGCTGTCCAGCACGTACCGGGCGATGGCTTCGTCTTTTCCGGACATGGGGCGCAGGGCCTCGTCGAAATAGGGGTTGGGCAGAAAGCGCAGGTCCGTGACCATGTCCGCCTCGGCCGGGGCCCCGTACTTGAAGCCAAAAGAGATGAGATGCACACGCATGCCCTGGCTGCGGGAAGAAAGGCTCTCCCACTTGTCCTGAATGACCCGTCTGAGATCGTGCACTGAATAATGCGACGTGTCGATGACCAGATCAGCCTGCGCGCGGATGGGTTCCAGTATTTCCCGCTCCCGTTCCAGCGCCCCCTCCAGTCCCAGGTTGCCCGAGGCCAGAGGATGCGGACGGCGCGTGGTGGCATATCTGCGCAGCAGGATCTGGTTGGAAGAATCCGTGAAAAGGATGGTCGGCCGCACGGAAAACTTCTGGACATCAAGCAGCACTTCCTTCCACTGACCCACGAAGTCGGGCTGGCGCAGGTCCATGCCCATGGCCAGCCCGGGGTAGTCTTTGGCGGAGGAGTTGAAGAACAGTTCGATGAGCGCCGGAGCCATGCGCGCCGGAAGTCCGTCCACGCAGAAGAAGCCCATGTCTTCGAAGACCTTGAGCGCCGTGCTTTTGCCTGAACCGGACATGCCGGAGACAATGACCACGTTTTTCTGTTCAGGTTGAGGCTGCATGGGAGTTCTCCGAATACGTTCTTGCTAGACGGTCTGCAGCAGCTGCCACAACCCGTCCTGACCGGGGGAGTCGGCAAAGGCCTGACGGAACGATCCGTCTTTGAGCAGGCGGGAAACCGTGGCCAGGAGTTTCAAATGCAGGCCCACCACGCTTGAGGGAGCCAGCACCGTGAAAAAGATGCTGGCCGGCTTGTGGTCCAGGCTGGCAAAATCCACGCCTTCGTGGCTGCGGCCGACGATGACCAGAACCTGATCGATGCTGTCCAGCTTGCCATGAGGGATGGCGATGCCGTCTCCGATGCCGGTGGTCCCGAGCATTTCCCGGTCCATGAGGACCTGGGCCACGCGTTTGGGGTCAAGATCGGGATATTTGGCCGACAGCGTCGAAACGAGTTCGGCCAGGACCTCGGTTTTGGTCCTGGCCGAGAGGTCGGAGATGATCAAATCCTTGTCCAGGTATTCAGCAAGCTTCATTCCCTATACCCCGGGGTCGATCAAACCGAAGTCGCCGGTTTTGCGTCGGTAAATGACATTGATCCTTTCGCTTTCGGCGTTGAGGAACACGAGGAATTCGTTGTCCGTGCTTTCAAGCTGCAGCGCGGCTTCTTCAACGATCATGGGTTTGGGCGAGAAGTCGTCGGTCTTTTGGATGACCGGCTTGCGCTTTGCATCCGCGTCGTCCTCGAAACTCCCGGCGTCCATGCGGGTGCTGTCGCTGCCGCCTTTGCGTCGGCTCTTGTCCTTGTCGCGGACCTTGCGCATCTGGGCCTCAAGCTTGTCCCAGACGAGGTCGACGGTGGAGTACATGTCCTCGCTGTCTTCGCGGGCGGAGATATGTACGTTCTTCCCCGTCAGCACTATATCGGCGATATGCCGGAATTTCTCCACTTCGAGATTGACCTGCAGTTCAGCGTCGGGGGTGCCGGCCGTGAATTTGGCGAGCTTGCCGAAGCGGTCTTTGGCGTATTTGCGCAGATGGTCGGAAGGATCGAAGTTTTTGAAATTGAAGGTAATCCTCATGGAAGCCTCCTCGATTGTTGAGGGTCAGCCCTTTTTGCCGTCCGGAAGGGGCGGCCCAAAGGGCGGGATGTCAAAAAACCTGTTTGCGCTTGGATGAGGAATCGATCCCCAGCACTGCGCGATATTTGGCCACTGTTCGCCGGGCGATGTTCACGTCCAGCCGTTCTTTCAGCACCGCGGCGATTTTTTCGTCGCTGTAGGGGTGCTTCGGGTCTTCCTCGCTGACCATTTTCTTGATGATGGCCTTGACCGATTCGGATCCGACCTGAGTTCCATCATCCATTTCCAGCGCGGAATTGAAGAAAAATTTCAGTTCCACGATGCCGTGCGGGGTGGCCACGTATTTGTTCGTGGTGATCCGGCTGACCGTGGATTCGTGCATTTCAATGTCGTCGGCCACATCCTTGAGGATGAGCGGTTTGAGCTTGGTCACGCCGTGTTCGAAAAACCCCCGCTGAAACCTGACAATGCTTTCAACCACTTTGTATAATGTTCTTTGCCTTTGGTGCAAGCTCTTCATGAGCCACATGGCAGAGCGCATCTTGTCATGCAGGTATTCACGGTCCGGGCCTTTGACCGCGAGGTGCATGTCGTCCATGTAGTAGGGGCTCAGCTGCAGCTTGGGCAGGCCGTCGTCGTTCATGACGATGACGAAATCCCCTTCGTATTCGTACACGAAGACATCCGGGCTGACATATATGGTGCTCTCGCTGCCGTAACTGGCTCCCGGCATGGGGTCCAGGGACTGGATTATGTCCAGATAGGCCTTGAGGTCCTCCATCTGAATCTTGAACTTGCGCAGGAGCGGTTTGTAGCGTCGCTTCTCGATGTCTTCGAGATGATCCCCCACCAGGGAAAGCAGGATGGGATCGTCCTGGCCCAGCATTTCCAGCTGGATGAGCAGGCATTCCCGTGGAGACCGCGCGGCCACGCCCACGGGATCGAAGCGCTGCAGACGATGCAGCATGGACTCCACCAGGGCCAGGGGAGAGAGCGTCTCGGAGGCGATGTCCTCGGCGGTGCTCATCAGGTAGCCTTGGGAATCGAGGTTGCCGATGATGGCCTCGCCGATCATCTCCTCTTCTTCGGTGATGTTGGACAGACACAGCTGCCACAGCAGATGACCGTCCAGGGAGGGCTTGCCCGAGAGCCTGGCCTCGTAGGACATCATCTCCTCCAGGGCCTCGGTCTCCTTGAACTGCACTTGCTTGGCGGTGCTTGAAAAATCGCCGAGGTAGTTTTCCCAGTCCGCGTTGCGCATCAGTTCCGCGTCTTCGTAGGAGACTTCCGGGCGTGTTTCGGCCGGAGCCTGGATTTCGTGCTCCTCGGAAATTTCCTTGACCCCCTCCTCAAGCATAGGGTTCTCAAGCAGCTCCTGCTGAACGGCTTCGAGAAGCTCGAATCTGGAGAGCTGAAGCAGCTTGATGGCCTGCTGCAGCTGCGGTGTCATGACTAGCTGCTGCGTCAGCTTGAGGTTTTGTCGGAGTTCAAGGCCCATAATTGATTTGGTTTCACCGTGTCAGAGGATTGCAGGCTAAAAAACTACCCAGTAACGAATCTGCCATAAAGCTTAGGCCCTGGCAATCCTTGGAAAATCGTGTCCGCTAGAGGCTGAATCCTTCACCGAGGTAAACCTTGCGCGCACCCGGGTCGGCGACGATCTCTTCCGGGCTGCCGTTCAGGATGATGCGGCCGTCGTGGACAAGGTATGCACGGTCGCAGATCTGGAGCGTTTCGCGAACATTGTGGTCGGAGATGAGCACGCCGATGTTCTTGTCACGAAGGTCCCGGATGATGGCCTGGATGTCGTCCACGGCCAGGGGATCGATGCCGGCGAAGGGTTCGTCCAGGAGGATGAATTTCGGATTCTGGATCAGGGCGCGGGCAATTTCCAGCCTGCGGCGTTCTCCGCCGGACAGAAAGGCGGCCAGCTGCCCTTCAAGGCGGGTGATCCCCAGTTCATCGAGCAGCCTGTCCGCCGTGCGCTTTTGCTCTTCCCGCGAGAATCCCGAAAATTCGAGAATCAGTTGCAGGTTCTGACGCACGGTCAGTTTGCGAAAGATGGAGCTTTCCTGCGGCAGATAGCTCATGCCCGCGCGGGCCCGTCTGTGCAGGGGCCAGCGGGTTATGTCCTGGCCGTCCAGAAGGACCTGCCCTCGCGTGGGCCGCACGATGCCCGCGAGCATGTAGAATGTGGTCGTCTTGCCTGCCCCGTTGGGCCCCAGGACGCCAACCACTTCGCCCTGGCTCACGTCAAGTTCAATGTCGCGCACGACATCCCTGGCTCCGTAGCGCTTGGCCAGATTCTGCCCGGTCAGGGTGGTCACTGCCCAAGCCCCTGCTTGCCGGCGGGAGTGTTGAAGATGGCCTCGACCCGTCCCTTGCCGCCCAGTACTTCGCTGCGGTTTTCCTTGATGTAGAGCTTAATGACCTCGCCCTGGATCTTGTTGGCGCCTTCCATGAGCATGGGGCTGTCTTCCATGGTCAGAAGGTCCTTGTCGGCTTCATAGGTGGCCTTTCCGCAGGTGCCGGTGCGACCCTTGTCCGCTTTTATGCGCACGTTGCCCTTGGCGATGATTTTCTTGATGGCTCCCTGCTCGTCGGGCACGCCCTGGGTGGCGTTCTTGGCGCCGTCCTTTTTTTCCAGCAGCACGGTCAGCGTGTCGGACCAGAGCTGGATGTCCTGGCGAATGACGTACACGGAGCCGGTGAAGATCACCTGGTCCCCTTTCTGGGTGTAGGTCATGGTGTCGGAAGTGATCTTGACCGGGACGGTCTCGGCCGCCCAGAGAGGCGTCGCACAGGCGAGGAAGAGAAGAAGTATGAGTGAACGCATTTGGTAACCCGCTTGTCAGTTCATGATGACCTGGACGTTGCCTTGGGCCAGGAAGTCCCCTGTGTCCAGAAAATATGTCAGGGTGTCCGAGCGGCCCTGCATGGATTCGCCAGTCAGTTCAACCGTGCCGCCGAGAACGAGTGTCCGGTTTTGTCCTGTGTAGTCAAGGGTCTCGGAGCGCATCACGTATTGGCCCTGGGTGCCGTTGACCCCGTCCCACATTCTGGCCCGGTCCTCTTTTTGCCAGACCTGGCCCCTGGGCGCCCGAACCTCGATGGGTTCCCCGCCTTCCTCGCCCCAGTAGACGATGATCGGGGCGGCGAGGGTGAGTTCATCGCCGTTTTCGGAGTAGTCGGCGCCGGTGGCGCTGAGGTTCCAGAGCTTCTTGCCGTCCTTGCCCTGGCTCAGGTTCACGCCTTTGAGGCTCAAGTCCACATCCAGATTCCGGATCGTCGGGTTGTCCAGGCGCTCGGGCCAGAGCAGCCGTTTTCCGAGCATTGCGATTCCAGCCAGAACGACAAGGGTCAAAAGCCCGACCAGCAGCCGCTTCATTCCCGGACCCAGTCCTGCCAAAGAGCTTCGAGTTTGCCCTGGGCGCGCAGGATGAAATCTATGGCTTCGCGCACGGCGCCCTGGCCGCCCATGGATCTGGTTGTCCAGGCCGCGAGCTTGAGTATCTCGGGGCGGGCGTTGGGGACGGCGATGGGCAGTCCGACCAGGGACATGGGCGCCGCGTCGACCCAGTCGTCACCGACATAGGCCATCTGCGCCAAGGGGATGCCCGTTTCTTCGGAAATCCGGCGCAGGATCGGGGCCTTGCGGTGATGGCCGGGATAGTAATGGCTGATGCCAAGCTCCGTGACCCGCCTGCGCACTGCCGGGGAATCAAGGCCGGTAATGACCGCGAACTCGATGCCGACCTGCGGGGCCATCTTGATGGCCAGCCCGTCCTGGACGTTGAAGCGTTTCATTACGCAGCCCGATTCGTCATAATAGAGGCCGCCGTCGGTGAGCACCCCGTCCACATCCAGGATGATCAGGCGCACGTCCCGGGCGAGCAGTTCAGCATTCATTCGGGATGCTCCAGATGGCCGCAAGCTCCGAAAGAAGAGTGCGGGCCTTGGCCAGGGGCCAGGAATTGGGGCCGTCGCAGAGAGCCTTGTCCGGGTCCGGGTGGATCTCCATGAAGAGGCCCTGACAGCCGCAGGCCACGGCGGCCCGGGCCAGCGGCGGCACGAACTCGCGCTGGCCGCCGGAGGACATGCCCTGTCCGCCGGGCAACTGCACCGAGTGGGTGGCGTCGAAGATCACGGGGCAGCCGAACTGCTTCATGATGACCAGGGAGCGGAAATCAACGACCAGATTGTTGTAGCCGAACATGGAACCGCGCTCGGTCAGCCAGATGCGGTCGAATCCTTCGGATCGGATTTTCTCCACCGGCCCCTGCATGTCCCAGGGTGCCATGAACTGTCCTTTCTTGATGTTCACGATGCGCTCGGTGCGCGCGGCGGCGAGCAGCAGATCGGTCTGGCGGCAGAGGAAGGCCGGGATCTGCAGCACGTCGGCCACCTCGGCCACCAGGGAGGCCTGGCGCGGCTCGTGGATGTCCGTGATCACGGGCAGCCCGGTGCGGCTCTTGATCTGGGCCAGCCAATCGAGCCCCATGTCCAGTCCTGGTCCGCGGAAGCTCGCTCCGGCCGTGCGGTTGGCCTTGTCATAGGAACTCTTGAATATGAGCGGCAGGTTCAGATCACGCGCGATGGCCTGCAACTCTACGGCCACGGTCATGGCCAGATCCAGGCTTTCGAGGACGCAGGGTCCGGCGATGAGAAAGGGGCGTCCGGCGACCAGGGTGGAGCAGTCAATCATGTTTTTTACTCGGTTTTCTTGTTGGCCACGGCCGCGCGAATGAATTCGCGGAACAGCGGATGCGGCTGCATGGGGGTGGAGGTGAACTCCGGATGGAACTGGCAACCCAGGAACCACGGATGATCCTTGATCTCCACTATCTCGACCAGGCTCTTGTCCGGGGACAGGCCGCTGATGGTCAGTCCGGCCTCCTCGAAACGGCTCTGGTAGGCGCTGTTGAATTCGTAGCGGTGGCGATGACGTTCCGAAACCTCGACCGCACCGTAGGCTTCATAGGCGCGGGTGTCTTTCTCGATCACGCAGGGGTAGGCGCCAAGGCGCATGGTTCCGCCTTTTTCGCTCGTCATGTCGCGGCGCTGCACGCACTTCTTGCGGAAATCGAACCATTCTTTCATCAGATAGATGACCGGATCCGGCGTGGTCAGGTCGAACTCCTCGGAGTTGGCCTTGGTCAGGCCCATGACGCTTCTGGCGTACTCGATGACCGCGCACTGCATGCCAAGGCAGATGCCGAAGAAGGGGATCCTGTTTTCGCGGGCATGGGTGATGGCCGCGATCTTACCTTCCACGCCGCGGATGCCGAAGCCGCCGGGGACGAGGATGCCGTCGGCCTCGGCGAGGCTCTCGGCCACGTTTTCGGCGGTGATTTCCTCGGAGTTGACGTACAGGAAGCGGATGGCTGCGTTGTTGGCCACGCCGCCGTGGGTCAGGGCTTCATGCAGGCTCTTGTAGGCTTCCTTCAGGTCCACGTACTTGCCGACGATGGCAATGGTGACCTCTGACGTTGGATGGTGCAGGTTGTAGACGAGATTCTTCCACTCCTGCAGGTCCGGATTCTTGGCGGCCAGGCGCAGGAGGATGGCGATTTTCTGGTCAACACCTTCATTATAAAGGGTCAGGGGCAGTTCGTAGATGTGGTTTACGTCGATGGCGGTGAAGACCGCGTCCCGGTCCACATTGCAGAACAGCGAAATCTTGCGTTTGATGTCGTCGCCAAGGTCCACTTCGGAGCGGCAGAGGATGATGTCCGGCTGGATGCCGAGGCTGCGCAGTTCCTTGACGGAGTGCTGGGTGGGCTTGGTTTTGAGCTCGCCGGCGGTCTTGATGTAGGGGACCAGCGTGAGGTGGATGTAGAGGACGTTGTCCTTGCCGAGGTCGGCCCGCAATTGACGGATGGCTTCAAGGAACGGCAGTCCCTCGATGTCGCCCACAGTGCCGCCTATCTCGACCAGGGTCACGTCCAGGTCGTCGCTGGCGAGGCTCAGGATGGACGACTTTATCTCGTCGGTGATGTGCGGGATGACCTGTACCGTGCCGCCCAGGTAGTCGCCGCGACGTTCCTTGGTGATGACGGTATTGTAGATGCGCCCGGACGTGTAGTTGTTGCGCTGGCTCAGGTGGGTGCCGAGATAGCGCTCGTAGTGCCCAAGATCCAGATCCGTTTCGGCGCCGTCGTCGGTGACGTAGACTTCGCCGTGCTGGAAGGGGTTCATGGTGCCCGGGTCGACGTTGATGTACGGGTCAAGCTTCTGGATGGATACCCGAAGCCCCCGCGCCTTGAGAAGAGCCGCGATGGATGCGGCGGCCAGTCCTTTACCCAGAGAGGACAATACCCCGCCGGTCACAAAAATGAATTTGGTGTTCATCGCTGCCTCGCTCACCTGAATATTTCTTCGGTCTGAATCCGCGCTTGGCGCGGCCAGACATGGTCCACAAAACAAATGGGCCACCTGTCGGCAGCCCGAAAATTGACATCCGTATGTCCGCCGGAACATTTGGCAGCGGACTTCCTGCTTGTCAAGCGGCCCCTGGTGTCCTGTAAACACCTTGGGTTCAATAGCAGAAAGAACGCCGAGTGCAAACAGTCCGAAAGGGCGATTTTCAGGCTTGCGCCTGTTTTGCTTGGACTGTAATGGGCTTGGGTACTTAATCAAACAGCACGGCTACGGCCGATTTTGGAGGGGTGATGGCTCAGGTCAAAACATTGGTAATTACCGGCTACGGGACGAATTGCGAGCGGGAATGCGCCTTTGCGGCGGATCAGGCTGGTTCGGACCAGACCACCATCGCTTATTTTTCCGATCTGACGGCGGACAAGATCAGTTTGACCGACTACAATTTTCTGATCCTGCCCGGAGGTTTTCTCGACGGCGACGATCTGGGCTCGGCCCAGGCCGCCGCGTTGCGCTGGCGGCACATGCTGACCAAGAGCGGCAAGTCCCTCATGGAGGAGCTCAAGCGCTTCCTTGACGCGGGCGGCCTCATCCTCGGCATCTGTAACGGCTTTCAGTTGCTGGTCAAGCTGGGTCTTCTTCCCGCTCTTGATGGCGCCTACTTCACCCGCCAAGTCTCGCTCAGCCACAACGACTCGGCCAAGTACGAGGACCGCTGGGTGACGCTGAAGATCAACGCGGAGTCTCCCTGCGTCTTCACCAAGGGGCTCGATTATCTTTACGTTCCCGTCCGTCATGGCGAGGGCAAACTCGTGCCCGGTGACGACACGACCCTCTCCCGCCTGCATGAGCAGAATCTCATCGCCCTGCAATACGTGGATCCGCAGACCCGGGAGGTGACCCAGGAGTATCCGGCCAATCCCAATGGTTCGCCGCTTGGCATCGCCGGGCTGACCGATCCTTCAGGCCGCATCCTCGGGCTCATGCCCCATCCCGAGGCCTACAACCATCCCACCAATCACCCGCGTTGGACCAGGGGTGAGACCTCCACGCTGGGCACGGAACTGCTCAAGGGCGGGATCGAATACCTGAAGGCCAGATAGGGCGGCTTGAAAACGTGTCCAAAGAGGATGCAAAGATCATTGACAGCACCCCCATGACTTTCTACTGTGCGCCTTCCCCGACGCCGGGACCGGATGACCTGCTGGCCTGGGAGCCCTACATGAACGAAGCCCTGCAGCTTGCATGTCTGGCGGAAGGGCGGGGAGACGTGCCCGTGGGCGCGGTGGTCATCGACGGCAACGGCCAGATTCTGGGCCGGGGCGAGAACAGAACGATATTTGAAAACGACCCCACGGCTCACGCCGAAATCCTGGCCCTGCGCGAAGCCGGCGCCAAGGTGGGGAATCATCGTCTGACCGACGCCGTGCTGGTGGTGACCCTTGAACCCTGCATCATGTGTCTGGGTGCGGTCATCCAGGCCCGCCTGGCCGGAGTGGTCTACGCCGCCGCGGACTCCAAGGCCGGATGCCTGGTCAGCCGCATGGACGGTACGGCGCTGCCCTGGAGCAACCACCATTTCTGGTCTCTGGGCGGAGTTCTGGAACAGGAATGCAGCGCAAAACTGAGCGGTTTTTTCAAACAGCGCCGCCAGGAAAAGAAAATTTCAAAAAACCTCGCGGAGAGGTAGCGAAGTCCGGCCGTAACGCGCTCGACTCGAAATCGAGTTACCGGCTAATCCCCGGTACGTGGGTTCGAATCCCACCCTCTCCGCCATTTTTAAGTCCAACGCAGTCGGGTTAAGTCCAGATTTTCTCTTAAAATCAATACTATAGGCCAAAATTGGGCTTGCGCTTCATCCAGATTGGTCCACTAAAGATTGCTTGAAACCGATGATTTTCCCGGATAACTAACCGGACAACTTCTTGAATGAGGGGTTGTCCGTTTTTTTTTGGTAATTTTTTGGAAAAGTTGTCCGGTTAGTTTGGTCTCCATTGGCGATATCGGTATCCGCAACGCTGACAGGTTTTTTTGTCAAGGTGAAGGTCCTGCGAAGGACGCGGTTGGCTTCGTGGGTGACGGTCGAAGAAATCCTCGCTGATGCCTTCTGGGAAAGCTTGAAGCGATCCTGGGCGAGGATACAGGCAGTGGCGAAGGAGATGGGCGCTGTCTATGTCGAATCCGTGCTCGAAGTTATGCCAGACATCGCCGTGGCCCTTGGTCATTTTCATACGATCAATGTGGTGTTCGATTCGTAATTTTTGCTGAGGTCCAGTCTTTGGTTCGAGCTGCCAGAATGGATTGCTGAGAACTTTTATTATGATCATTGCGAGGGGGGAGCTATGGCCGCATTGACCGAAATGGAAATTAAAAATTTAAAACCAAGCGATAAACTATATACTGTTCAAGATTCAAATGGTCTATATTTAGAGATTCCAGTTAAGGGTAATAAAAGATGGCGAATAAGATATTGGTTTGATGGAACAGAGTATAGATTGAGCCTTGGTATTTATCCAACGGTTTCTCTGAAACAAGCAAGGGGTAAATGCGCAGAAATTAGGTCAATGCTTGCTAACAACCAAAATCCTTCACTGATACGAAAAAAAGAAAAAATAGAAAGAGAAGAAGAATTAAGGCTGTTAAAAGAAAAAAAGAAGATTGAAAAGAAAGTTGAAAGAGAAGAGCGAGCGACATTTGATTTCGTGATGAGTCAATGGTATGAAACACAATTTGAAGCATCCGAAAGTGTTAAGAAGGATACTCTTTACAGGATGGAGAGAGACATTAGTCCAGTTATTGGAAAAGTGCCAATTTCTAAAATTCGAGCTACAGATGTAAGAGAGGTAATTGATCGAGTTCGAAACAGGGGAGCGTTAGAGCAAGCTCGTCGACATTTGCAGAAAATAAATGCAATATTCCAATATGCAAGAATAATGGAGTATGTTGAGTATAACCCATGTCCTGATCTAAAAGGCTATTTGCCATCTGAAAAGAAAAAAAACAAAAAAGGATTTAGATGTATTGTTGAGCGCGACGAAATCCCTGAAGTCATGCAGATGATTGAAAAGTTCAAAGGAACGTATGTCGTGCAGTGTGCTTTAAAGCTAACACCATTTTTATTTTTAAGGCCTGGAGAATTGCGAAAATTAGAGTGGTCTGAATATAAAAAAGAATCAAAATTATTGCGTATAAAAGGTGAAAAAATCAAGAATTTAGAAAAGGGGCAAGTTTTTCTTGTTCCACTTTCTGATTACGTCATGTCAGTTTTTGATGACATATATATGCATACAGGTAGTGGTAGGTATATATTTCCTAATGCGCGAGATAAATATCGCCCGATGTCGGAAGGTGCTATATTGCAAGCTTTGAATAGATTAGGTGTAGATAGTACAGCGCATGGATTCAGAAAAACAGCGAGTACGATATTAAACGAGATGAATTTGAAAGCAGACGCAATTGAGCGCCAATTAATGCACGTTGAAAAAGATGAAATTAGAGGGATATATAATCATGCACAATATCTTCCTGAGCGAATTGTAATAATGTCTATATGGACTGAGTATTTGCTAGCTAGAAAAAATAATTTAGAATTTTCTTTAAATAAAGCAAAGAGAAAGTACAGAATGATGTTGCCTGCATCAATCAGAGAAGGATATTTTTAGTTTCAATTAGCCCTTCGTTTTATTGTTATGATCTGGTTTATGAGGTCAGGAGTTCAGTCATCCTCAGTCTCACCAGAAAATATCTCGCGAATTGGCCTGGTTATCCTTCAAGATAACCAGGCCTCTTTTGCGGTAACCCTGCCGGTGAACCGGGTGTGAACATTTCGGGGGTATGCGGGCGCATGGCTACTTTTTGAACCCTAAGAAACGCAAAATGGTGTTGAGTAGCCCGTCGGAGTTGCTAAACGTGTTTTGAGGCTGGGAGTTGACCTTGATATCGTCCTGGCTTGGCGTTGTATGATTGGCATTACCGTAATGTATCGCTTTGCGGGCCTTATCTCGATTTCTGCCACTTTCAATAGCTTTTAGGGACATGGTGCCAGCCCAGACAACCGTGTTTTTTTGTATAAGGTAGTGTGACCGACACGGGTAACTCCAGTTTCCGATGGATGGAGTGAGTGTGATAGTTTCGCCATCATAAATCAACTTCCAGTCTGTCGGTGAAAATGGCGTAACGACTTCGTTTCCACAGCCACATGCGCATTTATGAGACGCAGTTGCACATTCCATAGAAACGTAAAAAATTCCATCATCGAGTTTTTCGGGAATAAACTCTGTAAATAGTACTTTAAATTTGCTTATTGACATGATCGCACTCGCTAGCGTCTAGAAGAGCGCAGTTGGTTGAATATATAAGATGATGCTCATGCTCTAAGTCTTGATAAAATCCGCTGAGTTGTTTCCACTTTATCACCGCATGGCATGCATTAAGGGCATTGAGTTCAACGATTTGAATGTTACTGGAGTACTCTGCGTCTTCCATATTGTCACTCATTGAAATCCGACTGGTAGCGTGATCATTTTTGGTTTTCGTACAGGTTGTGACTCGGCAAGTCCCCAGAAGTGTCTCGTCCACAAGCTGTACATCCATGCCGGCGTCAATGACAACAGTGTCACTTGTCGCAAGAGCATCAATAACGGCCTTTTTACAGCTTCCTTTGTCGACACAAAGAAAGACGTAATCAAACCCTTGCAAATCATTGACTGTCTCTTTTGTGATCATCTGAGGATGCGCCGTGATTCTCGTATGCATGCGAGAATATTTATCAGCAAGATACGCCACTTTCATTTTCCTTTGGCATAAATCTTCGAGCGAGGCGGCTCCTGGGGCTCGGAAGGCGTTATGCGACTGGAAATCATCTCCATCGAAGAGGTGGATTTCGCGGACAGGCGTCTTTGCCACAAAATCCAATACGTATGATCCGGTCCCTCCGAGGCCCACTATTGCTATGCGTTGTGAGGCCACCTTATCTGAGACGACCTGGATTCCGGCTCGACTTGAAGCAGTATCGACGTATCTAAAAACTGACTCCTCTGAAGTTGTTTCGATAGGTTTAAATGTCCTTGGGTCTACGTTATCGTCTAGGGCTTTAGCCGGATGAGAAATGATCTTAATATACTGGGTCATTTTTTCGTAGTAATTGGCGTATCCTCCGCTCGGTTTATTTGAGAAGGAGTGGTCGATAGCAATGTCGCCTGCGATGTTCTTTTTCTCGCTGGCATGTCGAATTTGCTCAAGTGGAACTCCTTCGTTTGAACACGGATATTCCCCCTGAAAGAAGATTACATGGGTATGGGGCGTTACCGTTCTGTCGCCTGCCAGAGATAAATCTGAAACGAGAGTACCCCTCTGTACTTTCCTTTCCGCGTTAACATAAGGAATCGAGTGGATCAGGAGGTGCCCATGTCTGATCTCAATCTCATACCCATCATCTCGTAGTTTCTTGAGGTCGGGACTACGACTTATCAGTTTTTGTGACATTGATAATCATCCTATCGTTAAGTGCTACACTTTGGCCCTCGACAAGGCTCCCCTGCGGATTTTCATCCGGCCCATTCTTGAAGACCATCGTAAAAATGGTGTTCGGGGCTGGCTGTGTGTCAGGGAAGGCAATTTTCACCAGTTCAGTGAAGGACAAAGAACGTTTGTGGACTGTTCTTGGCCGCCCGTTCACGACAATCGTGATGCTTATTTCAGCAGTATAGAACCTCTCAATGCCGGGGGTATCAAGCCGAGTGGTTTCCTTGTCGGCAATAATCACATCAGCTTCCTGGCCGCGAATCTCCAGCCATACATCGAAACCATCCGGGTCAACGTCTGCGAACATTTTCAATCTGCGTCCGGTTATCTCAGGGGCTCCCCATTCGAATCGACGACCATCCACAGTCAGTCGAAATGACTCACCACTCCGAAAAGTTTTGAACCGTTCCAGTCCAGGTAGGGTTAAATCCACGCTTTCTTCGAGGCGAATTTCCTCGAACTGCCCGTCTTTCAACCGTTGGAAAAGAAGGTATTCATCCAGCGGTCGTTTACCAGCGGCATTCAGAAGTTGAGTGCCTGTTACGATGGGATCGTCAAAGCTGAAGATTTCCCCATCAATCTTGACCTGAAAACTCTTACTCATTGGTTTCTCCTTGGCAGGACACTGCCCATATGACATTTTGCTTCGCGTGCACGTAGTGCGTTGCGCATGCTGTTTCCGCTCACAACTCTCTATGCGCACAGGATCTCCTCCTCGGACAAAATAATGTCCGGCCCCCCCATTGTTAGGCGCATAGTTTGAAGAGGGGCCTGGTCAGGCAGAAACAGATCGATTTTTACAGCTAAGGGACAAGTGCTGATGAGTGACCCCAAAAAAGATCTCCATTATGTAAATTTCATTGAGCTTGAAGTTCAAAGCCTTACCCTGGCGGACTGGGAGGCTATTGATTTGGCAGCGATTAACTTCGCAAACGACGTGGCCATTGACCCTATGTGGCTGTTGGAGGAATCGCTAAAAAGAATTTCGAACGGGACACGTAAATGGCCTCCCAATAACCCAACCCCATTTCGGAACTTCTTGTGTGGCGTGATGAAAAGCATTCGAAGTGAAGTATGCAAGAATTTGCCTGGAGCGATCGACTGTTATTACACATATCTTGAGGCATACCCTGTTCCCCCTGACGAAATGCTAGAACGTCAAGATAATGAGGAATGGGCAAAGCAAGTTATTGAAAAGACCCTTGATTACTTTTCTGAAGATGAAAATGTGCTGGCCATAATCATGGGCAAAGCTGAAGGGCATACGGGCGAAGAAATACGAGACCAAGAGAATATGTCTAGACAACAATATGATGCAGCTTTGAAAAGGCTGAGCAGATACCGCAATGCAAACTATCCTAGGGGGAGCAGAAATGAGTAACAAAAACATTTCCTATCTCCAGACACTTTGTAGCATCTCCGATGAGTATATGGATAATTTGTTGACTCTTACTGATCAAGAGATAAGCGAGGAACATAAAGCTGCTTTTGGCGAAGAGTCAAAGAACAGAGTGAATATGATTCAGTCAATGTTTACTAGGGTTCTGTCTGCTCAAAAAAGAGAGATTGCAGCTCGATTGATTTCAGATCGGCAAGACACCAAATCTAGTCATGAAGTCCTAGAATTGGTAAAAAAGAAGTATGGCACACTAAAAAACTTTTTTGTTGAAGGTTTTTTAAATAATGCCAGTATGCCTTCTGATCTGACGCTACAATACAGAAATATGGAAGATGTCACAGAAGAGGATATTGAACTTTTGATCGAAGCTTTGCATGAGCATGGTGATATCAAAATTGAGGATGATTGATTTTGAATCGTTTCAAAAACCCGTATGACTATCTGAAATACTTCGGAGTCACTGATCCTAAGGATATCTGCTTAGATATTCTTTCAAAAGGATGTGACGCTACTGTCCAGTATCGAATGCTCACTGGGTGCGAAGGGTACATCGTTGGGGTAAAAGACAGCGCAACGATTTTTGTGTCTAATGCGGTGAGTATATCACGACAACGATTTTGCATCGGTCATGAGCTGGGGCATTGGATGCTTGATCGTGGGACTCCTCGTTTTAGTTGTAAAGCTGAAGACATTGGCGGTCATAAGATTTTTCAAAAAGGAGTTGAGGCAAGAGCTAATAGGTATGCTGCTGATTTATTAATGCCTGAGTTCTTGTTTAAACCAGCGGCAGTAGATATGGAGATGAGTTTTAACTCCGTGAGAAAGCTTGCCAAGCTCTTCCAGACAAGCATAATGGCGACGGCAATTAGGTTGACCCGATTCGGGTCATTCCCAGCAATATTTGCGTGGTACGACGCAAAAAATGGAAGCCGTATTAGTTGTGTGCGTTGGCCGGAAGTCCCTTCTTTTATCTGGCCGCATGAGCAGCTACACCATGAAACATATGCAATGGAAGTGCTATGTGGAAAATCGACTGACTCAGGCGGGCCTAAGCGGATTGATGCCAGTTACTGGTTCGACACCCGAAACGCTTACGACCATGACGTATACGAGCACAGCATAAAGGGCTATGGCGATTTGGTGCTATCAATGATCTGGTGGAAAGATGAGTCTATGCTTGATGAGCTGTCATAACCATTTGGAGCACTGAATACCCGAACGTGCCCCGTAAGCGTTACTGGTCGGAAGTCTTTTGCCTCAGCCTCCATATCTCGTTTCCTGTTTCGAGGATCTCGCAGTGATGAGTCACGCGGTCAGGGAGCGGATTCTCAGTCCACCCCGAGCCGGGCATTATAGACAAACGACTGGCTGGCAGCGAATTCCCGGTAGGCTTCCAGGGCTTCCGCCCGCAAAACATCCTCCACGACTTCTATTCCGCGTCGCGACAGCTCGGCACGCCAGTCGGGGTGGATTGGGCCTTCGTCGAAACCGGTGATCTCCTCCAGCTCGGGCCCCTCGCCCGCAATCACCAGCGAGCGGACACCCGACCACAGCACCGCGCCGAAACACATGGCGCAGGGCCGCCAGTTCACCACCAGTTGGTAGGCCGGCAGCCCAGGGGCGCCCAAGTCATAGACTCCCAGAAGTTTCTGCGCCAGGGAAATGGCCATGACCTCCGCATGCGCCGAGGAACACTGAAAGGGCATCACCCGGTTGACTCCGATCACCACGACTCTACCCGAGTCGCGTTCAAAAATGCCTGCCGCAAAGGGCCCTCCGGTATTGCGCTGAAAATTCCGGCGCGAAAATTCTATCACCGCCGCCATCCGCTCCTCCACGCTCGCGAGGTATTTCGGCAGGGCATTTAGTTCCTCGACGGCCCAGTCAGGCAGGCCCAGGGTAAAGCTGGTATTGGCGCTGTTGTAGGCGTTCTGCGAATTCGACATGTCTCACTCCTTTTCACTCTGCATTGAAGCAGGCCAACGCGTGATTTCATCGAACACCGTGTGCGGTGATCTGCCGGATCTGGTTGGCAGTCAGATTTCTTGTTGTCAAAGATATCCTCAAGCAGCATCTGCACAGACGATTTGCCAAATCGAAACTGACCGGCCTTGAGTGCATCGTCATTGACGAGATCAACGTCCGCAAAGGTCACAAGTATCTGACCCTCGTGATGGACCTGCGCAGCGGCAAGGTTGTCTTCGTGGGTGATGGGCAGGTCGGCGAATCCGTCACCGGCGAAGGCCACCCGTGCCCCGCCATCGCGATGGAGCCGGACGATGCTCGCCTTGTCAACGCCCGTCTCCAGGCATTGAAAGGGCGAATCTTCAGGAAAGTTCATGCGCAGGGAGCCCTCTGGCAGCACGTGCACCCCTGGGTTGGCATGGACCTCCACCTTCACTCCTGCCTCGGCTAAAATGCGGCGGATGTACCAATCGCACCCGGCGGAAGCCACCACTACCTCCCAGCCTGCTGCCCGAAGCCGTGCCATGGCTGTCGCGAGTTCTGGATCTGGCTGCATGTCTCGTTCAGGATGGCATCCAGCGCCTCGGGGCTAGCCCGCAACCGCCCGAAAATACGGCGTAACGCCTCGAAATGGGTGATGCTCCCCTTACGGTAGTCCTCCCATGTCGTCAGGGCGTCTGGAGGCAGGCGTTCAGCGATGAGCTTGTAGAAATCGTTGGCTGTCATAGTCCCATCGAAATCACTGATAAGCACGGCATGTGGCATGGAGACATTTCCTCCTGGATCGGCTCTTCAGTGAGAACGGTGCGCGGCGCATGGTCGTTTCTGTTGTATCCCAATTTCCGTGCGCCTGTTTCATGACGCAATGATTGTGAGTACTGTCGTGGGGTTATATTGTCGCCCGTCGTGAAGCCAGATAGTCTCATTGTCGCATCGAACACGTGGCGGCTTAGCATGTGCAGGAAGGCTGTGCTCCTTGCCAAAGGGGATGAGAAAGTCGCTGCGACGCATTTTTCTTTCAATGGTAGAGAAAGAATATTTGCCAGGGTTAGTACAGTATCACAAATTTCATTTTTGTTATGATTTATATGAGTTGATTTTTGTTATATAGTTCAATATCAATGACATTAAATTATTTATTTTTCCAAAATTTTCGATTTTTTCATATTTAATGGATGTCTCTGGTTGAATATAAATATCAGAAATCAGTTCATCATTGCAGTTTTTTATCAGCGAATTTATGGTTTCTTGAGTTGTTTCAAGATGGAACTGTAATCCGATTATATTTTCTCCGTACTGGAATGCTTGTTGTTCGCAAGCAGCACTTCGTGCTAGATGCACGGCTCCTGGGGGCAAGGTGAATGTTTCGCCGTGCCAATGAAAAACTTTAATCGTATCTGGAAATTGAAAACCTGGATTCGGCACCTTGGTTATGTCAAACCAGCCGATTTCTTTTTGGGAATTTTTGTAAATTTTGGCCCCGAGCGCACTTGCCAGCAATTGGGCTCCTAAACAAATTCCAAGTATAGGAATCCCAGCACTGATTGCTTCTCGTAAAAATCTTTTTTCTTCAACCAGCCAAGGAAACTCCGATTCGTCATGGACGCTCATGGGACCGCCCATGATGATAACAATGTCTATTTCAGACAAAGCAGGCAGATCATTCGACTCGTAAAAACGCGAATATGACACGTTCGCGTTGCGCTGGTTTAACCATTTGTCGATACTTCCAATGCCTTCAAAAAAACATGTTGCAGTATGTGGACATTCATGCAGCGCTACCCTTGATATGATTACCGATTATTAATTTTTTGACGATTGATATTCTTCACATGCGCAATAAACAATCAGGGCTCTGGCCTCTAACCAGAACCCTGAGCTAATGCTCTCGATTCGCAGTCAACAGCCGTCAGACTCGACCGGGGCGATCCTAATTAGTCGATCCTGAAAAACTGTTAAAACGCCACGTCAGGCACAAACCTGTAGCGGCTGAACATTAGGTCGAAGTACGTGTCCAAGGAATTTGAGGC
>NZ_FOTO01000010.1:0-169071 GCF_900114595.1 Desulfomicrobium norvegicum
GTCGGCCAGCGGGGCGCCATCGAGGCCACGGGCGATCTGTCCATGCAGGCCGGGCGGGATATCGGGATCATCGGGAGCGACGTGAAGGCCGGGGGCGATGCGACGTTTTCCGCCGGTCGCGACGTGATTATCGCGGCCCAGGAGCTGGAGTCGCACAACTTTGGCAAGACCGGGAAATCCAAAAGCACCTTCAATACGCAGACCAGCAAGGCGGCCACCGTCGAAGCTGGCGGTTCGGTAAGCATCAGCGCGGGCCAGGATGTGGCAGTTCACGGCAGCAGCGTGTCGGCCGGAGCGGACGTGAACATCGAAGCGGGCCGCGACGTCTCCATTACCTCCGCCACCGACGGCTACGACTATCACTTCAAACAGAAAAGCAAGGGCGGATTCTTCGGCGGCTCAAGCTCCGAGATGCACACGGGCAAAGTCACGACCAACGTGGCTTCCGCCATCACGGCGGGTGGTGATGTGCATGTGGCGGCGGGTCAGGGTGGTGCCGGAGATCTGGCGGTCGTGGGCAGTAAGGTGCGCTCGGGCGGGGATATGAGCCTCAAGGCCGAGGATGGCATCCTCGTCTCTTCGGCTCAAGAGAGCGAATCCATGATCTCCGCTTCGAGCAGATCAACGCTGTTCAGCGGAAAATCAAAAGCCTCTGGAGATGCTCACGTAACCCAGGTGGGCAGCGAGATCGTCGCAGGCAACGATCTTAAAGCGGAAGCCAAGAATGTCGCCGTATCCGCAAGTCAAATCCATGCGGGTCACGATGTCGACATTAAAAGCGCTGAAAGTGATCTTATCGTCTCCGGTGCCCAGAATACAGTATCGGGGTACCGCTATGAAAAGAAGAGTGGTTGGAACCTGTCTGCGCCGCTGGAGATTCCACTGGCCATATTGGTTGGTGGCGGAGTGGAGTTTTACAGTTCGAAGATGAAAGAGGGGAAAAATACCGCATCATCCAACTTCGGTTCTCTCATAACCGCAGGAAACAATATAGATCTGGAATCGGCGCGTGATGCGGTCATGATCGGTTCCAGCGTTGCAGCAGGCAATGATGTCAATATCAGCGCCGTCAGGGACAGCAACATCATTCCCGGTCTGACTGCCCAGATCAGCGAGCGCAGAATCAAAGAGAAGAGCATTGGCTTCTCGTCCCTTTCCATTTCTGAAAACGAAATCAAAGGGTTTGCAGGCGTTACCAAGACAGAAAGCGGCAGCAAATTTACCGGTGATTACAATGCCGGTTCCGTTGTCAGCGCAGGCAATGATGTCAGCATCGAGGCCGGAAATAACGTCAATCAGTTTTCATCGGGCATTGAAGCTGGCCGTGACGTGAAGCTCAAATCCGGCAACGATGTCAATATCGATGCCGATCAGGACGTCGAGCACATGGAGAATTATGCTCGGGAGATCCAGATCGGCGTGACCGCATCGGCCAGGCAGAGCGTCACCACGGCGGCTCGCACTCTGGCGGACACTCCCGGGAACATGGCGGCCGGCGAAGGCAGCGACGCGGCCAAAGGCATAACGGCCGCCAGCGCCATCCTGCGCGGCGTGTCGGCCGCGCAGCAGTTGACCAATGTCGGCGCTTCTGCCTCCATCACCGCTGGTGCGTCCGTTTCCCAGAGCAGATCCTTCATGGATGCGGCTGACGCGGTTGCCTCTTCCATTCGGGCAGGCCGTGATGCGGAGCTTGATGCGGACCGTGACGTCAGGGTCTCGGGGGCAATGGTGCTGGCGGAAGAAGATATCGCCATCCAGGCGGGGCGTGATGTCGAGATCAAGTCCGCCACCAACACCTACAGCGTCGGCGCGGATTCCTTCTTCGCTTCGGCCGGCGTCGGCGTCGGGGCCAGCTACAGCGCACGGGGTGGGGCCGCCGCAGGCATACGGGTGCAGGCCGAGGCCGCAGGCTCCGAGAATACGTCCCGGGCTCAGACGCATGCGAATTCCGTAGTTGCGGCCGGTGAGACGCTTTCGGTGAAGTCCGGTGCGGATACGACGCTTGCCGGGGCCAATCTGGAAGGCAGAAAGGTCGCCATGGATGTAGGTGGGGATCTGCTTGTGAAAAGCGAGCAAGACAAACGTGCCGCCGCTGGGTCCAACTGGAACGCTGGCGGTTCTGTCACCTTTGGCTACGGGTTTTCTGCAGATGCTCATCTTGGCATGGGCAAGAGTTCGGCTGATTCCGCCTGGGTGAACAGGCAGACCTCGGTCATCGGCCAGGAAGAGGTCGATATCCGCACCGAGAAGAACACGCATGTCGAGGGCGCGGTCATCGCCGCCAAGAACGGGAACCTCAAGCTGGATACGGGCACCCTGACTTATGGGGATATCAAGGACAAGGACACGTCCAAGGGCTTTCAGGCCAACCTGTCCGGCTCCTACTCCTCCGGCGGGGACAACACGGGTCCCACTTTCGACGGCAGTTATGGCTCCTCGGATCGCCGCCAAGTCAATCGCGCCACCATCGGCGAGGGCGAGATCATCATCCGCTCCGACCCCGCCACCGGGCTGGAGGGGTTGAATCGGAACTTGAGGAGAGCCCAGGAAATCACCAGGGACGAACAGACCTCGGTTGTCGTGTATTTCGACAGTGCGGCGATCCAGGAAATCGCGAGCGGTTTTGCGGGAATCCGGGGCAATCTGGAGACGCTGGGCGAACTGGTGAAACAGGCGCTACCTGACGATCAACGTCTCCAGGACAGTGTGGATAACCAGCTGTCCATCCGGGGTAAGCTCATTGAAAAGGGAATGACCGATGAGCAGGCAGATGCGATGCTTCAGAAGTATGCCCTGTACGCCGACTTGATGGGTGAGATCGGTAAGTTAGTCGATGCGAAGGGTGGTTGGAGCAATCTGACAGAAACCGAGGCGCAGGCTTTCGTTGATTCGCTCCAGAGAGATTCGCGCTTCGTTACGTTGTTGGCATCCTCCGATAATATTGTTTCTGATTCGCAAGCAATCACTATAAATAGTGGAAAATACCTAGTCGGTACTGTCACTGGCGGCCTTCAGACTGCAGGTTCCGACACGAAGTCAGTTTTGCTCTTTCTCAACGACATGTCAGGTTACATGTTATACAGTGCGAGCGGCGGACTTTTGTTTCAAGAGAATGCCATCAATTTCACAAATACCGTGCATGATTTCACAGATGCAGTTGTATACTTGTCGCAACACATCGATGAGGTTGGCCCAGCCGTAGTTGAAGGGCTAGAAAAAAAGTGGAATGATTACTTGCTGGCTGTCGGGGATGGGGACTATTATCGCGCAGGCAACCTGTATGGAGAATTCTATTACGAAGTAGGCACGGTTCTCGTCACGGCCATAGGAACTGCGAAAAGTTTGATGAGCGGGCTGAAATCCGCAGCCCCGAAGTTCGCTGCGACGGTGGAGGCTGCGGAGGCGGCGAGGGTTGCGAAGGTTGGGGATAAAGTTTTTGGAGTAGCGGTAAAGAGTGTACTGGAGGAAGCGAATTATGCTCAGAAAACTATCGGTAATATGTTTAGCAAGGCTGGTAAATTTGCTGGCCAAAGTGTGGATGATGTTGCTGCTGCCCTCCGCGCTGGTAAACTGAATCCTTCCGAAGTGCCTATCGACTATATAGTCCGTGATGGTAACGCCTTAATTTTAAACACTCGTTCAGCTCAAGCCCTCACTAATGCAGGAATCCCTCGATCTCAATGGAATGCAATTAATAGGACAGGGCAAGCGGCATATGAAGCCAGGTTAACGGGACAATTAACTCGAAACAATCTGACTTCCAAAGGGATTTCAACGGTCAGGCAAACAGGGGGAAGATAATGAAGTACAATATCAAAAAGCATTTTGCACTTGCTGCTCCGTCCACTTCTACCATCTCAGGAGTTAAGCTGACATTTCCTGGAGACATTTTAAAACTCCAATTTGACTATGATAAAGACGGAATAATCTACAAAAGCACTATTCAATTCGATAAGGTTCGGGCGCACCGTCATGAAGCTGAAATTTATTGTCCAGCATGGAAGATTGAATCCAGCTATGATACATTAGTCGAAATTCTAAATTCTACTTGGGCTAGTGATCTGAAAAGCAATGCTCCAGATGATCTGAAGAATTCGTGGAAACTAAATCATTATATGATATATTTTGAAAGCGATGGTTGTTTTGAGGTCATTTCTGATTCATGGAGCATTGCTCCAGAAATGGAAGGATGCTTAGAATGAATTTTACACAGCTAAGAAAGGATGTATTTCATGCCATCAGAAACGATAATTTGATTTATAATCTGGAACTTTATGATTAATGATGTATCGTTACTGAAGACATGTTATAAATATTCAATTGTAATCGACCTGAAAATACATAGGGTTAGACCTTCTTTTGACGATGCTTTCCTGGGGTTACAGATTCTTCATTCGTCACTGCTAGTAAGTGTTGTCTTCAAAGCACTTCTTTCATGGATTCGGCCGATGTCGTTCCTCTTCCATCTGCGCCGGGCGTGAACTCCGTCCGGCCTCCGATGTAGGCATTGCCGGCTAGGAGGTACTGGCATCGGAGAGCTCTTCCGGCCGGCCGGGATGTGGCCATCACATCGGCCACCAACACCTACAGCGCCGGCGCGGATTCCTTTTCCGCCTCGGCCAGCGTCGGAGTCGGGGCCAGCTACAGCGCACAGGGTGGGGCCGCCGCAGGCATACGGGTGCAGGCCGAGGCCGCAGGCTCCGAGAATACGTCCCGGGCTCAGACGCATGCGAATTCCGTAGTTGCGGCCGGTGAGACGCTTTCGGTGAAGTCCGGTGCGGATACGACGCTTGCCGGGGCCAATCTGGAAGGCAGAAAGGTCGCCATGGATGTAGGTGGGGATCTGCTTGTGAAAAGCGAGCAAGACAAACGTGCCGCCGCTGGGTCCAACTGGAACGCTGGCGGTTCTGTCACCTTTGGCTACGGGTTTTCTGCAGATGCTCATCTTGGCATGGGCAAGAGTTCGGCTGATTCCGCCTGGGTGAACAGGCAGACCTCGGTCATCGGCCAGGAAGAGGTCGATATCCGCACCGAGAAGAACACGCATGTCGAGGGCGCGGTCATCGCCGCCAAGAACGGGAACCTCAAGCTGGATACGGGCACCCTGACCTACGGGGATATCAAGGATCACGACAAATCCAAGAACTTCCAGGTCAGCCTGTCAGGTTCTTACTCCTCCGGCGGGGACAACACGGGTCCCACTTTCGACGGCAGTTATGGCTCCTCGGATCGCCGCCAAGTCAATCGCGCCACCATCGGCGAGGGCGAGATCACCATCCGCTCCGACCCCGCCACTGGGCTGGAGGGGTTGAATCGGAACTTGAGGAGAGCCCAGGAAATCACCAGGGACGAACAGACTTCGGTTGTCGTGTATGTCGACAGTTCGGCGATCCGGGAAATCGCGAGCGGTTTTGAGGGAATCCGGGGCAATCTGGAGACGCTGGGCGAACTGGTGAAAAAGGTCTTTCCCGATAACGCCCGCCTCAGGGATAGCGTGGCCAATCAGTTGTCCCTCAAGGAAAAGCTCATCGAGTCCGGGAAGTCGGCCGAAGAAGCTGAGGCTTTGGTCCAGAAGTATGCCTTGTATGCGGACTTGCTTGGGGAGATCGGCAAGCTGGTCGATGCGAAAGGCGGTTGGGACAACCTGACGGACGTCGAGGCGCAGGAGTTCCTAGATTCGTTGATGAGGGATTCGCGCTTTGTGACGCTGGTGGCGTCTTCGGATGACAGCCTCTCTGATTCGATGGGGATTGTGATAGGCAGCGGCAAGTTTGTACTCGGAGCGGTCATGGGTGGCCTTGAGGCCGCAGGTTCCGACGCGAAGTCGGCGCTTTTCTTTCTCAACGACATGTCCGGCTACATGCTGAACAAAGTAAGCGGGGGCTACCTGTATCAACAGGAGGCCCGTAATTACACCAATACTGTAAATGACTTCGTCAATGGTATTGGATATCTGGTTCAGCACGCAGATGAGGTTGGCCCGGCCATTGTCGCCGGATTGGAGAAGAAGTGGAATGACTATCTGACAGCCTTCGAAGCGGATGATTATTACGAAGCCGGCAGGCTGTACGGAGAGTTCTACTACCAGATAAGCATGCTGTTCATCGCGGGCCAAGGGGTTGCGAAGAGCATCATGAGCGGGCTGAAATCCGCAGCCCCGAAGTTCGCTGCGACAGTGGAGGCTGCGGAGGCGGCGAGGGTTGCGAAGGCTGGGGATGGGGTTGTTGAGATTGCTTCAAAGAGCGTAACCAATGTCACAGACGATTTTTTTGCTAACACGAAATTTACAAACAAAGTTCTTAATCAGATGGAGCAAGGTGACTTTCATTCTTTTCCAAAAAGCGTGGAGGGATTCCAAAGTTCCGGAAAAGTAACTAAAATTATCGGAGATGATGGTGAAATACGGGAAATACTCAAAATACAAGGTACCTACAAGGGTAAAGAAGGAGTTTTTGAATTTATAAAGGAGGCGGATGGTACGATTAATCACCGTTTCTTCCGTCCAAATCTGGGGCAATAAGTATGGACACGATTTGGTCAAAAGAATCCGATGCTATTTTAAAAGTTGGTCGTTCCCTTAAAGATGTTGGTGTTTGCAACTGGGCATTGACCAAGGAAGAGACCTTAATGGCTTTGGATCAATTAGAAACTGAAGGAATCGCCATCTTGGGTGGTGATGTGTACGAGATGCAAAGAGAAAACCTGCAATCAAACTATGATAATTGGTATTGTGACCGAGGGGAGAATGAATCCAAGTCGGCCTTCGTATCTCGAAGTATTGCAAAAGCACGAGAATACGTTTCCAACTACAAGTTGAATCGAGATGCAGAATATTATTTCGCAATCGTTCCCAAGTCTTAGTTTAAGTTCGTGTGGGGATTTCAGACTGCATGTTCTGACGCGAAGTCCGTTTTTTTAACGATATGTCTGGTTACATACTCTACTGTGCGATCTGCGGGCTTTTGTTACAGGGAATGGTCAGAAATTTTACCTAGAAAAGAATAGGAAGGGGGTGCATAGGGGTCTTCCGAGTTCCAATTTATAGCTAAGTATCGCCCTCGAGGTAGACCCTCTTCGTTGGTTCCAATCCGATCACTCCATTTCATCCAACAGCCGAAGATTACGATCCCATTCAGGGAGCATGTAGCGCTTGGGCTATCCCATTTGGACATCTGAACTTGCTTCGATCATCTTTCCTTTGCCGCCGCAGTGTTTTGTGGCGTCGCCAATGCGTGTCGCCGGGATGCCGTTCACAAAAACCGAGGCGCTGCCTTCGGAGGCGGTCCATGTGTTGGGGCCGCAGCATTTGCGGTGCCTTCCTGGGTCGCCAATGCGAAGCACCGGGCGTCCGTTGATCAAGACGTCAGGAGAGCCGCTCACGGCTGGTCCGCTGACGCGGTGGGAGCAGCAGGCGCTGCCGTGGGAATCACTCGGGCAGTGTGCCTTGTCTCCGACTCTGCAAATTGGGGGCATGAGATCTCCATGAATGATATTTAATGGCTTGTTATTATTGAGATACGTCTGTCTGTTAGCGGCCCGCGAAATCGGTGCGTTGAGGTCGGCGGGAACAGCCTTGTCGATCAAGCACGCTGCCGCTTGTTTCTTTCCAGATGAATGGCGCCATTTTCAAAAAGTTAATTCGACACAATGTGTAAACGGGGGCCCGCAGAGTTTTTGCAGGCCCCCGTTTGCTTAGGCGGATGCGGACATGGTCCTCCAGTCGTCGCTTTCAGACGTGCTGGCGATTTCGTGCGTTTTGATGATTTTGCGGTAGGTCATGTAGACGTCTTCAAGATGGGTGAAATGCGCTTGTCCAGGGTCTTGGCAGTTGGGCATGTAGGCTTGGATGTCCACGATGATGGCGTCTTCGAGTTGGATGGTGAAGTAGTGTTCCATGGTTCCCGATGCCGAGGTGCGGTAGAACTTCATCGCGACCTTGGGAAGGCGCTCGCCACTGACCAGTGACCGGAAAAGCAGGGGTGATGCCTTGTCCATGACTTTGGTGATCTTGAGGGGCTTGTGCACGCGCTGGCCAGTGGGCTGGCCGGATTGAGGGTCGCGGGGGAGGATGATCTGGTGTTCGAAGGCTTCCACCAGACTTTCGTCCTCGTGACCTTCCTGAAAGATGTTGCCGACAGATGCCTCGGTGAAGTTTCCGGCGGTAATGAGGCCCTGACGCTCTCCGGTGATGCTGATGTAGGCGGGTACTGGCATGATATTCTCCACGTTAAAGGTTGATAATGCCAGCATGTAAGGCAACATCCGTGCCCTCTAAATAATACATTAAATATCAAGTGGTTGCTTGTTTTTTGTCGAGCTGAATTTGGCAAGGTCTTGCTTGTACTTCATCGCAGATGCAGTTTTTTTGGGAAAATCTTAAATTTCGGTGGCTTGTATTGGCAAGGTGTTGCCTGGTTTCTTGGATGTTTCTTTTTGATTTAGTCGCAACAATATAAAATATTGGAGTAAAATATGAGTAATAATTTGCCGGAGGGGGTCCAGTAGGTCGTGTTTTTCTGAAAATTTGAGTGAGCAAATCTCTAAACGCATATTAAGATTATTCTAAATGCAATGGAGTATTTGAAGCATGTTTTGACTAAATTTTATTGTTTATAATTATTCAAAAAATGATCATATCGAAAAATTATTTTTTTAATATGTAAAAAAATATAGATTTTGTTTATGAAATATAATTTTCATAAATATAAGTGTGAATATTAAAATAGTTCGATTTTGTATTTAATAAAAATAAATATTATTAATATCTGTTTAGTCGAGAATTTTCTCTTTTTTTCTTATATGTGTATAAAATATGTATCGATACTACGTGTCAATATTTAAAATATGAGAGCTTTAGTCAGCGAAAAAACTTAATTTTTATTTAAATTATAATTTGTTTCCCGAATTGATTGAAATCTATGTGTCTCATTAAGAGAACGCATGGAAAATTCAGGAATTATTTCAGCAAAGCAAGATTTGCTTCCTTCGCTTCCCGACCCAATATTTCAAACATGGCTCGCCCCTGTTAGCGAAGAATTTCCGTGCGGCGAGGATATTAGTTTTTCCGATGGGTTCGAATCTCTCAAGGAAGAAGTGGAGAAAGAAGTCTCTCTGCACGGAGGACAGAGCACTGACTGGGCTTTTGTCCTGCGCATGGCGACTCAGATTCTCGGAAAGAAAAGTAAAGATTTGTGGGTATTGTGTTATGGAGTGGTGGCGGCGCACGAAACGCAGGGGTTTGTGTGTTGTGCGGCAGCGCTTTCGGCGCTTTCGGCGCTTCTTGATTCCTGTTGGGATGAACTGCATCCCAAGCCTGTGCGCATTCAGAGGAGAATTGCTCCGCTAAGGTGGCTCGCATCACGTTTTGAGGCAAAGATTTCGGCCGTGGTGCATGAAAATGAAAAGGCTGCCATTATTGCACTTAAAAAGGAACTGATCGGACTCCAGACAATTCTTGACTCAAAGATAGGTGACAAAGCCCCTGCCTTTGCCAACCTCTTGCAACTGCCTGCCGAAGAGATCAGAGACAAAGCACCTCTTGGCTCCTCGCAGTGCTCTCCTTCCGGAAATATTCCCCAGACATCTTGCCCTTCCGCTTTTCCTCATTCATGCGCCGACGATCTCCTCGCGGCCATCGATGGTGACGGGCGGGTTTCAGCCGCAGTGCTGCCTCGTCTACTGCGAAGCACTCAAGACCAGTGCCGACAGTTGGCAACGCATTTCGCTTCCTGCGACCCCTTGGATTGGCGAGTGATACTTCTTCATCGTGCGGCGTTGTGGTGCACTGTCACCCAGCTTCCCCAAGCGGACGCGGCCGGCGTGACAATGTTGCGTTCAATCCCTTCCGACAGAGCGCAATTGTACTCGGTGGCGGTTGAAAACAAGCGCTACATGGAGGTTCTTCCGCAGCTGGAACGTTCCGTCGCTCAAGCACCATTCTGGTTCGATGGGCATCACCTGGTTGCCCGCTGCCTTGAAGGGCTGGGCGTAGTTTCTTCTCTGGTAGTCCTGCGCGCCATTATCGCCCAATTTCTGCAAAGTTTTCCTGAATTGCTCCGTTACAAATTTCAGGACGGCACTCCTTTCGCCTCCCCGCGAACATCTCAGTGGCTTGAGTCACTTGAATCCCCGCTATCCGCCCACGCCGCGCCCCGCAACTCATCAAGCGGTGCGGGTGCCGTGCGTGAGCAGGAGCTTTTGGACGAAAGTCTGGCCATTTGGGCGGAGAGAGGCTTTCAGGCTGGCCTGTCACATCTGGAACGGATTCCAGCGGGACGCAGTCGCGCCTCCGTGCGGCAAGGGGTGCTGCTTGCTCGGTATTGCATTGCTGCCAGGAATAAAAAGGCGGGTGTTCGCTTATTGCAAGCACTCTATGCGCAGTTGGAAAAATGGGAGTTGTTGGACTGGGAGCCTGAACTCAGTGCCGACATAATTTCGCTTTTGATCTCTTCGCAGCCCAAGGAGAGAGGTCCTGGGGCGGAGATCATGCTGAGCCGATTGCATTGGCTACATCTCGGAGCGGCAGTGGGCAGTTTCAAAGAATCGTAAATTCAATCTGAACGGAGACTAAAATGGCCAAAGATTCGTCAATTGCACCAAAAGAGCGCATCAACGTCACTTTCAAACCCGCAACAGGCGGGGCCTTGGAAGAAATTGAGCTGCCAATGAAGGTCATGGTCGTGGGTGATTTCATGCAAAGGCATGATCCTCGAAACCTCTGTGACCGCAATCCCGTATCCATCAACAAGCAGAATTTTGAGGAGGTGCTCGCAAAGCAGGAATTATCATTGCAGATATCTGTGCCAAACAGGTTGCTCGACAACGCAGCGGATACGGACATTCCTGTTAGTCTTGAATTTAAGGCAATGAAAGATTTTGAACCAGCTGGAATAGCGGAGCAAATCCCTGAAATGCGCAAGCTTTTGCAGTTGCGTGACGCTCTGGTTTCCCTGAAGGGCCCGATGGGCAACATCCCGGCATTTCGAAAGGCCATTGAGGAGGTGCTAGCTGATGACCGCCAGCGCGAGATGATCATGAAAGAGCTGGGAATGAATGATGCCGAGGTGCGCAACCTGTTGAAAAAGGATGTTCCTGGAGGCGAAACGACCGAGTCCAAAGACACGCCCCGTGCCCCGCAGAAGAAGAATTGAAATTCAGCCACAAAGGAGATCTGCCAATGAACCAAAAGCAAGATGTCGTGCTGGAATCACAGCGCACAGGCTCACTTCTTGAACAAATCATACAGGAAACGAATCTTGATCCGCAGGACGAAGGTTACGAGGCCGCAAGACTTGGCATCAGCGCATTTATCGAAGAGATGCTCAAGCCGTCCTATGCGGGGGAGCAGGTCAAAAAAATCACTGTCGATCGCATGATCGCGGAGCTGGACCGTCGCCTTAGCGCTCAGACCGACGAGATTCTGCATCACAGGCAGTTTCAGGAACTGGAGTCCGCCTGGCGTGGCATCAAGTTGTTTGTGGACCGAACCGATTTTCGGGAGAATATCAGTATTGAGATGCTGCATGCCAGCAAGGACGAATTACTGGATGACTTTCTCGATGCGTCGGAGATTTCCCAATCCAGTCTCTACAAGCTTGTCTACACCGCTGAGTATGGGCAGTTCGGGGGTAAGCCCCTGGGGGCCATCATAGGCAACTACTATCTTGAACCCACGGCTATGGACATGCGTCTGGTGCAGAGTCTGGCCAGCGTTTCGGCCATGGCACACGCGCCCTTCATTGCTTCCGCAGGGCCTTCCTTTTTCGGCTTGAACAGTTTTGAGCGTTTGCCTGCTTTGAAGGATCTGCAGGATATCTTCAGCAGTACCCGCTATGCAAAATGGCAAGCCTTCCGCGACTCGGAAGACTCCCGATACGTTGGTTTAGCCGTGCCGCGCTTCCTCCTCCGTCAGCCCTACGACCCCGAAGAGAATCCCGTCAGGGCTTTCGTTTACAAGGAAAGTGTCGACGACAATCACGAGAATTTCTTGTGGGGCAACGCCGCTTTTGCCTTCGCTTCCCGCATCACGGACAGTTTTTCCAAGTATCGATGGGCCGCGAACATCATCGGTCCCCGTTCTGGCGGTGCGGTGGAAGATTTGCCCGTGCATCATTACGAAAGCCTCGGCGATATCGAGATGAAGATTCCCACCGAGATTCTCATCTCCGACCGCCGCGAATATGAACTGGCCGAGCAGGGGTTCATCGCCCTGACCATGCGCAAGGGCTCGGACAACGCGGCGTTCTTTTCAGCCAATTCCTGTCAGAAGCCCAAGTTTTTTGGCACTTCCGCCGAGGGGCGCGCGGCCGAGCTGAACTACCGCCTTGGAGCCCAGTTACCATACCTGTTCATAGTGAGCAGGTTGGCGCATTACATAAAGGTGCTGCAACGCGAACACATCGGCTCCTGGAAGGAGCGTACGGACCTTGAGCGGGAATTGAACACCTGGATTCGTCAGTATGTTGCCGATCAGGAAAACCCCAGTTCCGACACCAGGAGCCGTCGGCCGTTGCGGGACGCTCGTATCATTGTGGAAGACATCGAAGGCGATCCGGGCTGGTACAGGGTTTCTTTGAGCGTGCGTCCACATTTCAAGTACATGGGTGCGTATTTCACCCTGTCTCTGGTCGGCAAATTGGACAAGGAGTAGCGTCATGGCGGGGAGTCTGTTCGACCGATTGACGCGTGGCGAAGCGGGCCTGCGGATGGATGAGGACGAGTCCATCCGCAGGCATCTTCTGCGCATGCTGACGACGCGTCAGGGCGCGGTGCAGGCGCTGCCGGACTACGGGCTCCCCGACCTCAACGATCTGCGCCTCTCCAGGGCCGAGGTGATCAGGCGGTGTTGCTTGGCCATCGAAAAATGCATCGCCGGATACGAACCGAGGCTTCATGGCGCGAAGGTCGGATATGTGCATCTTGAGGAAGATCAGTTCGTCATGGCCTTTCGCATCGAGGCCATGCGGGTGGACTGCGAAGGCAGGCAGATACCGTGGCGCTGGTCCGTGGTCATGGATGGCGACCAGGTGAAGGAGACGGCGTGAGCTCGTTCAACCGGTACTATCTGGACGAACTCGTTTCGTTGCGAGAACTTGGGCGCGAATATTCCAGGAACAACCCGTCCCTGGCACCTTTTTTCGATACCCCTCATCGTGATCCGGACGTGGAGCGCATCCTGGAGGGCGTGGCCTTTCTGTGCGGGCGCCTGCGGCAGAAGCTGGACGATGAGTTGCCAGAAATCACTCACGCCCTGTTCAGTCTGCTCTGGCCCAACTATCTGCGCACCATCCCGTCCTGTAGCATCGTGCGTTATGAGCCGGCGGCCAATCTGACCTGGGCCGTGACGATTCCGCGCGGGACCATGGTTGAGTCGGCGGAAGTGGAGGGCACCAAATGCCTCTTCCGCACGGTTTACGAAAACCAGGTGTTACCCGTTCGGCTTAATGAGCAGACCGTTTTCGAGCACGACGGGCAGATCATTCTGGCTCTTCGTTTCGGGATCATCGGCTCTAGCCTTGAGAACATTCCGCTTTCCAGGTTGCGCCTGTTTTTCACTGGCGAGCCGGCGATCGCTCATTCCCTGTACTTCACCCTGACGCGTAGCGTTCGCGAGATACGTTTTCTGTTGCGGGGGGAGCAGGGGGCATACAAACCGGTCCATGCTCTTTCGCCGGAAATGATCCGCCCTGTCGGTTTCCGGGAGGACGAGGGCCTGTATCCCTACCCGGCCAACACGTTTCCCGGATATCGCATCATCCAGGAATATTTCTGCTTCAGCGAGAAATTTCTGTTCGCGGAAATTTCAGGTCTCGATACCTGCGTCGCGGCCGGAAAAGATGCTGTGGAGGGGGCCGATGAATTCGTACTGCATTTTGTGCTGTCGGAATTCCCCGAGCAGTACGAATCCTGGCGGCGGGACAACATCCAGCTGTTCTGCACTCCCGTGGTCAACCTCTTCCCCATGGATGCCACTCCCCTGACCGTGGACCACCGTCAGTCCGAATACCGCATCGTGCCCGATCCGAGGCTTCCGGACCACTATGCCGTGTACAGCGTGGAACGGGTGCGCAGATGGGGGAGCAACGGCAAGTTCCGGCGCGAGTACAGAGCCTTCGAGTCCTTTGAACACGGGAGTTCCCCGGATACCGACGCGGCCTACTACCGTCTTCGACTGAGGCCCGCTCTCAACGACGATAGCACGGAAACCTATATTTCCATCGTGCACTCCCAGGCTTCGCCTGCGGCTCAGGACGAGGAGATCATTTCCCTGGAACTGACGTGCACCAACCGCCTCCTGCCGTCCCGATTGATCGTCGGGGACATCAACACCCATGCCGATGACACGCCGGACACCGTGACTCTGGGCAACATCACTCCGGTCACCCCACCCTACACGCCCCCCCTGGAGGGCGACCTGCTCTGGCGGCTCATTTCCAACATGTCCCTCAACTACCTGCCCTTAAGCAACGTGCATGCCATGCGGGCCCTCATCGCAAGCTATGACTTTCGGGCACTGCATGACCGCAACAGGGCGCGGATTCTGAACAAGATGCTGGGGGGCATGACGGGCATCGAATCGAAGGAGACGGATCGGATCTATCAGGGTCTGCCGGTGCGCGGCGCGGTGACGCGGCTGACCCTGGACCGCGGGGGGTTCAGCTGCGAGGGCGACATGTACCTCTTTGCATCGGTCATTAATGAGTTTCTGGCGCTGTATGCCACGGTCAACAGTTTTCATCAGCTCGTGGTCGTCGATGCGAGGCGGGGAGAGGAATACCAATGGCCGGCAAGGCTCGGGAGGAAACTGATCCCGTGAAAGATCCCAAGAAGTCCGTAGCTCTCTCAATGACGGAGGCTGCGGCCCGCATCTCCGGGAACTACGCCTTTTCCAGGGCGGTTGAACTCCTGCTGCGCGTAGGCGACGACAAGCATCCTCCGGAAGATTGGCTGCGGTTCAAGGTCAACCCGAACCTGTCCTTTCCGCCCAGCGACATCCACGGCGCGACGCGCAGTGATGATGACGGCAAAGACGGGCGCGTCTGGTTCGTGCTCAACCTGATGGGATTGCACGGGGCGGCTTCGCCGCTTCCCGCCTATTTCACCGAGCATGTCGCGCAGCACCAGGACGAGCCGGATGCGTTGCGCGATTTTTTCGACGTGATCAACCATCACCTCATCTCGCTCTTCTACGGAATCTGGAACAAATACCGCTATTATCTCCAGTTTCGCGACAACGGGACAGACATCAACTCAAGGCATTTTTTCAGTTTCATCGGCCTTGGGCACAAGGAATTGCAGGGCAGCAGCAGCCTTCGACGCGAACGGCTTCTTTCGTACATGGGCCTCATCGCATTCAGCGGAGAGGCCGCCGGTTCACTGGAGAGTATTCTGCGTCATTACTTCGGGCACCCCCTTGTGCACATCATCCCCTGCATTCGCCGCCTGGTGCCTATCCCTGCGGACCAGCAATGTTCCCTGGGACTGGCCAACTGCAGATTGTCCGTGGATTTTCTGCTGGGCAGCAAGGTGCTCGACCAGACCGGCAAATTCCGCGTGCTTTTCGACAACCTTTCCTGGAAACGATTCACGGACTTTCTGCCCGGGGGGAGCCTCTTTTCGGAACTGCAGACCCTGGTGCGGTTCGTGCTCCGTTCGCGGCTTGGCTTTGACGTGGAGCTCAGGCTTCGTCCTTCGGAGATTCCCGAATTCATCATCGGCCAGGCCAGCCCTTGCCGTCTTGGCTGGACAACCTGGGCGGGAGTCGGGGGTGATGGGGTTATCGTGCTTGAAACAGACAGCAGGTATGTGGACTAACTTATGATCTCAATGAATCTTTCTTCTCTTGTCGGTGCCCTTGACGAAGCATGTCGCGAGGCTCTTGAGGAGGCGGCCGGTGCCTGCGTGAGCCGGGGCGGCTTCGAGATAGGTATCGACGATTACATGGAAAAACTGCTCGCAACGCAGGAGATGACGGACATCTTCACGCAGTTCGACCGCAGCCTCGACACCATGCGCGGACTGCTCGCCCGGACCGTGCGACGGGAGGCTTTCACGTCACGGCCGGTCTTTTCGCCGCTTCTCATCGGGTTCCTGCAGGAGGCTTATCTGCTGGCGAGTCTCGAACTGCGTCGGGACAAGGTCGGGGTCGGCGAACTGGTCCTGGCCCTTCTGCTCAACCCTGCGCGCTATGGGGCCATGCCCTTCTATCAGGAACTCGGGCAGATCCCCGGCGACGCCCTGCGCCGCCTGTTGGACGGGTTGCGGGAAGGGCGGAGCGGACCTGCCGGCAGCCGGGAGACAAGCGGAGGCGGAGGATTCCTGGAAAAGTACGCCACGGATTTCACCGCCGACGCCAGGGCGGGGCGCACGGACCCGGTTTTTGCCAGAGGGCCCGAAATACGCATGATGATCGACATCCTGACGCGGCGCCGCAAGAACAACCCCATTCTGGTGGGCGATCCGGGCGTGGGCAAGACCGCCGTGGTGGAAGGTCTGGCTCTGCGTGTCGTCGAAGGGCAGGTGCCCGATGCCCTGGCCGGAGTGCGCATCGTCGGACTGGACATGGGGCGTTTGCAGGCGGGAGCCAGCGTGAAGGGGGAGTTTGAAAAGCGGCTCAAGGGCGTCATTGACGAGGTCAAGGCCGCGCCCGTTCCGACCATTCTCTTCATCGACGAGGCGCATACCCTGGTGGGGGCCGGTAATGCCCCGGGGGCGGGCGACGGGGCGAATCTGCTCAAGCCCGCCCTGGCTCGGGGCGAGATGCGAACCATCGCGGCCACAACCTGGAGCGAGTACAAGAAATATTTCGAGAAGGACGCGGCCCTGGCCCGCCGTTTCCAGCTGGTCAAGCTGGATGAGCCGTCCGTGGAGGAAACGGTGACCATCCTGCGCGGCATCGTCCCCCATTACGAGAAGACCCACAATGTCTATATCCGCGACGACGCGATTCTGTGCACGGCGGAACTCTCATGCCGCTATCTGAGCGGCCGCCGTTTGCCCGACAAGGCCATCGACGTCCTGGACACGGCCTGCGCCAGGGTGCGGGTGAGTCTTGGCGCCAAGCCGCCAGCCCTTGAGGCTCTGGAAGAGGAGTTGGCCTCGGTCCGCAGGGAACTCGACGCACTGGAGCGTGACTGCGTGACCTGCGGTCTTAAAACCGCCGATCTGCCTGACGGAGACAGACACGCGGGCCTGCGCGGGCGGGTCGACCAGCTTGTCCGGGACATGGAGGTCCTTGCCGAGCGCTGGACCAGGGAACGAGGCCTCGTCGAGTCCCTCCTCAGGCAGCGCAATCAGCCCGGGGGGCAGGATTGCAGGAGCATGGGGGAGGATACAAGAGGTCTGGTGGACGAATTGCGTATTGAACAAGCCGGCCGACCCCTCGTGTTCCATGAAGTCACTCCGCCCCTGGTGCGCGGCATTGTCTCCGAATGGACGGGAATTCCCGTGTCGAAACTCGGTGGCGACGGAGCCGGAGTGATCGAGCGGCTGGGAGAGGATTTGCGCCGACGGGTCCGCGGCCAGGATTTCGCTCTGCAGACCATCGAGCGGACAGTCCTGGCCGCCCAGGTCGGACTCAACAGCCCGACCAGGCCCACGGGCATATTTTTGCTGGTGGGACCCTCTGGTGTCGGCAAGACCGAAACGGCTCTGGCCGTGGCCGACGCGCTGTTCGGGGGCTCCCATATGCTGGTCTGCATCAACATGTCTGAATTCCAGGAGAAGCATACGGTCTCGCGTCTCATCGGATCGCCTCCGGGTTACGTGGGTTTTGGCGAGGGCGGGCGCCTGACCGAGGCCGTACGGAGGCAGCCCTACTGCGCCGTGCTCTTCGATGAAGTGGAGAAGGCGCACCCCGAGGTGCTGAATCTCTTCTACCAGATCTTCGACAAGGGTATGCTTGCAGATGGCGAAGGGCGAGAGGTGGATTTTCGCAACTGCGTCATCTTCATGACCTCGAATATCGGCGGCGACATTGTTTCGGCCCTTTGCGAAGAGGATGAAACCCCCGATCCGGAAGCGCTCAAGGAAGCCCTGCGTCCGGCTCTGCTTCGGCATTTTCAGCCGGCGCTGCTCGGTCGCATGACTGTCGTGCCCTACACCACCATTGGGGGCGAAACCTTAAGAGAGCTCGTCGAGATGAAGCTGGCCAAGGTCAAGTCGCGCCTGGCCGGGAGGCATCGGATCAACCTGCGCTGGGAAGAGGAGGTGGCAGCCTCCATCATGGCCAGCTGCACGGCGGTGGAGACCGGGGCGCGCAATATCGACCACATCATCGGAACATCGTTGTTGCCCGGCATCGCCACCACGCTTCTCGGAGCTCTTAGCGAAAACGGGAATCCCTGCGGCGAGTTGCGCATGGGGCTGAACAGAACGGACGGCTCGTTCACATTCGAACTGGGGGGGCGGTCGTGACGGATGTTCTGGCCCTGAAGGAGTGGGGCGAACGTCTGCGTGGCTGCTCCAGGCCCGATGAGGTGGCTCGCTGTCTGGCTAGCGCCGTGGCCTCCCTGATCGAAACAAGGGCTTGTGCGGTCGGCGTCTTTCTTTTCGATCAGGGCAGACAGTCCCTGCTGCTGGCGGGCCGCCATCCCTGCGATGCGGCAGTCTTCAGCGAGTTGTCCGCCATTCCTGCGTGGGAACTGGACGACCCCCTGGCCTTCAGCGTGCACTGCGGCAAGGCCTGTCGGGTTGAATCGGAATTGTACGCGGGGCTTCCCCCGTCCCTTGAACAGCTCTGCGCCGACATCGAAGGGCACATCCGATGCGCGGTGGTGGAACCCCTGACGGCGCCGGGGAATGTTGTCCTTGGCGGAGTCGTCATGGCCTTCCGGAGCAGGCCGGATATCCTGGCCGACCATGTGCGGATCGTGCTCGATTACGCCGCTGCCGTATTGGATGTGGTCATGCTCAAGGGGCGGCATCATTCCATCGTGAACGGTTTGAGCGAAGACTGCGTCCGACTTGAACGCGAAGCCCAGGAGGCCCGTCTGCGGCCAGAGAAGAGCATTCTCGGGCAGAGCGAATCCATGGAGGAGATCCGGTCGATGGTCGTGAACATTTCGGCCAGCGACGTGCCGGTTCTCATTACCGGCGAAACGGGTACGGGCAAGGAGGTTGTGGCTACGGCAATCCACAATGCAAGCAGTCGTCGCCAGGGTCCCTTCGTGCAGATCAACTGCGCGGCCTTGCCATCCAATCTCCTGGAGAGCGAGCTGTTCGGGCACCGCAAGGGCGCTTTCAGCGGAGCGGAGGCCGATCATGCGGGTCTGTTGCGTAGCGCCACCGGAGGGACGGTCCTGCTGGACGAGATTGGGGACATGCCGGTCAATGTCCAGTCCAAGCTGCTCCGGGTGCTGCAGGAGCACACCGTGCGCCCCGTGGGGGACGTTCGTTCGCACGCCGTGAACATCCGTGTCTTGGCGGCTACCAACCGGGATATGGAAGAGGCCGTGGAGCAAGGCGTCTTTCGTCGCGATCTTTTTCACAGGTTGGCCCTGTTTCATCTGAAGCTTCCGCCGCTGCGCGAGCGTTTGGGGGATCTGCCAATTCTTGCCCGGCATTGTCTGGCGCAGCTTTCGGTTCGATATCAGCGGCCTGGCTTGAGCATAGCGCCCGAAGCCTGGGCAGCACTGCGATCATTGCCTTATCGCGGAAACGTTCGAGAATTTTTTTCCAAGCTGGAACGGGCGGTGATCATGATGCATAAGGACGCGACCGTTATCTCCGCAGAAGGTATTATTGGTGAATATTCTACCTGTAAGTACGGAAGAATGAAGCTGCATGAACTTGTCAATACGTATGAATCGTCCGTTATCCTCGAATTCATGAAGTTTTATGAAAACAGAAAGAAGGATGTGTCGCAGTCTCTTGGGATACCGATTCGTACACTTAATCACAAGCTTCGGCGTATTGTTGATCGCAGCTATTCATAACGTGTATTCAGTGCAATATGTTTCTCTGGAGTAGCCGTGGAATTGATGTTTGAAATCATAAGCCGACAAAAATTTTCGGCAAATTTTCCTACCACTCACGTTTTCAGTGAGGCGGGCGGATTTATTGGGCGCTCAGACGAGTGTGAATGGATACTTCCCGACAGAGGAAGGCGCATCTCTCGAAAACACGCAATAATCAGTTGCGATGGGCATGCGTTCTATATCGAGGACGTCAGTCGCAACGGAATTTTTACGCAACCGGGCACGATGCCGCTGGAAAGGGGCGCGCAGCACAAGATCGAGCATGGGAACAGCTACACTATAGGCGTCTATTCCTTCCAGGCTCGCCTGCTCCATCGCCCAGACGCGTATATCGAGCCGCGAGCGGGCGGGAATTTTCTGCTCCCGGCCGACAACATGCTGTCCTCCGATCCCCTGGTTGCCTTGGAGCAGCAGGAGAATTTCGAGGTCAAGCGGCGTCTGGGTTACTATGACGACCTGCTCGGTGAAGCCATGCAGACACAGGGGGACTCTCCCGCTGATCACAACAGCGTGGCCACGGACAGTCTGTGCCATGTCGACATGATTCCCGAATCCGAGGTTATTGAACTGCCAGAAGATTGGGACGATGACACTGACAGCGCCTTGTCGGCGGTCGCTCCGGCAGCGTCACCCGCCGTTCCCGCAGCGCCACCTGCCGTCGAGCATGGTCCTCCCACGCAGGATCGCGCTCCAGTACCGGAAACCGATGTTTTTTTCAGGATGCTCGGTTTTTCCCAAATCCCCGATTCGCCGCAGGAACGGGCACGCATGCTCGGTCAGGCGGCTGAAATCATACTCGCGGCGGTGGACGGACTACATCACTGTTTGCGAAATCAGGCCGAATGCAAGGCCGATCTGCGCCTTCCCGTGACCACGATGCGGCTGTCCGACAACAACCCTCTCAACTTCACTCCCACTTCCAAGGTCGCCCTGGAGCATCTGCTTGGCCCCACGCGGGAGGGCATGCTTCCGGCAGGAAAGGCCATGCTCTCCGGCTTCAACGCGTTGCACGGGCATCACCTGGGACTCGTGGCGGGAGCCCGGGCATCCATCCGGGCCGTCCTCGAAAAAATATCCCCCAAGTCCGTGGAGGCGCGTCTGGAATACAATGGCCCTGTTTATTTTTGGCAAAAGGCCAGACTTTGGCATTTGTTTCAGAAAATGCATCAGGCGCTTCTGGATGATCATGAGGGCTTTGCCGCTCTATTTTTGCATGATTTTGCCCGCGCTTACGACATGCAGGTGAGGACGCTCAACCCGTTGACGGAGCGCTCTGCTTTCAAAGGAGATTCATGATGCGTTACGCCCTTGTTTTATTCATGCTGTCGGTGCTTGGTTTTCTCGGAGGATGTGCCAAACCCCGGATCGACCTTGCCGTGGCCAGCCAGATCAACTCCAATCCCGACCATACGGGGCGGCCATCTCCGGTCATCGTCAAGGTTTACGAGCTGCGATCCGATCTGGCGTTCAGCCAATCGGATTTCCGTCCTCTCTTCGAGACCCCGGTCCAGGTCCTCGGGGCCGATCTTCTCGCGGCGGACGAACTGGTGCTCGTTCCGGGAGAGGTCCGGCGAATTACTTACGAGCCTGTTGAGGGGACACGATTTCTGGGATTGCTGGCCGGGTTTCGTCAGGTGGAGCGGGCCAAATGGAAGGTCGTCTCCCCCGTCGATTTCGAAGAGGTGAACACCGTTGGAATAGAAATCCGTGACGCAACGCTGATACTCATCCCCGGCGAAGAGGTTGCTGATTGGGATCCCTTGCAGGCGGTGTACAAGTTCCACAATCCCACAGGGGAGAACGCTGCTGCCATGGATGAAGGCGTATCGGCGGAACCGTCTGCCTCCGATGCCGGTGAATCTTCCGCTGGACGTGGGCGTGACGGGTCCGCTCTGGGCGACAGATAACGGCCGGGGGGACTTTATGCTTTCCGAGAAAATATTTTGGTTCGAGGGCATGGCCGTGGCTCCGCAGCATTTTCAGCAGCAAGACCGGTATGTAAATTCCCAGATTCGAATGCGGATCCTTGCGCATGTTCACCATGGTTGGGGATTCATGGATTTTTCCATCGACGAGCAATATCTGGCTCTTGGCAAAGTGGTGTTGAACAGGGCCAAGGGATTCTTGCCCGACGGCACGGTGTTCGATGTGGGGCAGGGGCAAGAGGCCTTGGCCCTGGACATCCCGTCGGGCATCACCAATCGGCGCGTAGTGTTGGCCCTGCCGTTGGCGGCGGAGGGAACTTCAGAGGTTCGCCAAGAGGGGACCCAGGGCATCTCGACTCCGTATGTGGCCCATCGGGTTTCCATCAGAGACAGTGTCGCGGGCAGCCACAAGGAGATGGAGATCGCCTGCTGCCGATTGGATCTGAGGCTCATGCTCGAAGAGGATACAGAGGTTAAGGGATATATCAGCATGCCTGTCCTGCAGATCCTGGAGTGCAAGCCGGATAGGACTGTCCTGCTCGACAAGGATTTCATGCCGACCTTTCTGCATCTTGCGGCCTCTCCGCTTTTGTCCGGATACCTGCGGGAAATAGTCGGCCTGCTTTCACATCGGGGCGATCAGCTGGCCTTGCGGGTGAGCAGCGCAGGACAGACGGGCACGGCCGAAGCCGCCGATTTCTGGCTTCTTCAGTGCATCAACCGTGTGGAACCCGTGTTTCGGCATTTGGGACAGACTCCGGGGCTGCACCCGGAGGAGTTTTATGTGCGGCTGCTCGGTCTCGTTGGTGAATTGTCCTCCTTTGCGGAATCCCGGAAGAGGCCTGGGGAATTGATGCCGTATGATCACAGCGCCCAGGACGCGGTTTTTTCCAACTTGATGAGTCATGCCCGGCAAGCCTTGAGCATGGTGCTGGAGCAGCATGCCGTGGAGTTGCCCTTGCAGGAGCGCAAGTATGGCATCCTCGTATCGCCGATCCACGATCGCAACCTGCTCAGCACCGCGACTTTCGTTCTGGCCGTGCGCGCGGACATGGATTCCGAAACCATCCGGGCCACGATGCCAAGGCAACTCAAGATCAGTTCCGTGGAACGAATTCGCGACATGGTTCGGCTGCAGTTGCCCGGGATCAAGGTTCGGGTCCTGCCCGTTGCGCCGCGTCAAATACCCTTTCATGCCGGCAAGACATACTTCAAGCTGGAGATAACCTCTGAAGAACTGGCGCAGCTTGAACTTTCCGGTGGCTTCGCACTGCACGTTTCCGGAACATTTCCAGGCATTCATCTGCAATTCTGGGCCATCAAGGAGTAGGCATGCAATCCAGAGATGACGACAAGACAAAGTTTGAAGGGGAGGCGCACTCGCCCGAAAAGTCGCGGCTTCCGGATGAGGAAGTGCACGTGACGCCCGGGGAGCATGGCTCGCGTTCCGCGGTCTATATTGCGCAACAGGCATCCCTGGAAGATTATACTCCAGGGTTGAACCCGCTGGTCAACTGTGCTTCCGGCTTGTTGCTTGAGATGGTGCGTTTGAGGGCGTTGGGTTCTGAAACGGTGAAGTCGCAGGGTGAGGGTGAAACCCGAGATGAAGAACTCGGATTGGATGACCTCAGAAACCGTCTTGAAGCCGAGATTCGTGGTTTCGAGAACAGGGCGCTGGGAAGCGAGATCGATCATTCGCAAGTACTGGCGGCGCGCTACGTGTTGTGCACGGCTCTTGACGAGAGCGTGAGCACCTCGCCGCAAGGTGCTCAGGGGGGCTGGTCGCGCAAGGCTCTCTTGAGCACCTTTCACAACGAAACATGGGGAGGAGAGAAGTTTTTTCAGATTATAGACAGGTGCATACAGCAACCGGCGCGCAATCTTTATCTTCTTGAACTGATATATCTTTTGCTCAGCCTCGGTTTCGAGGGGCGTTACAAGCTACAATCCCGCGGACCGATAGAATTGGAGTTGTTGCGTGAACGGATATACCGGCAAATCCGCATACTTCGTGGAGAGCCCGCTCAGGATTTGTGCAAGAAATTGCCGGACGGGAATTACAAGAACAAAATCTATACATACGTTCCCCTTTATCTTCTGGTCATCTTCGTTGTTACTTGTCTGGCCGCCACTTACGCGTCTTTTTTTCACATTCTCGATAATCGCGCAGAACCTCTTTTGCATCAGTTCGCGATCAGTTCTTCTGCAAGCGGGAGGGAAGGCAAATGATCCGTCGTTGTTGTAATTTCCTGCTGAAAACTCTGAAGACACCCTGGGTACAGGGACTGATTTGCGCGTTGCTTCTTGTTATGGTGCTATGGGTGGCCGGGCCGCTGGTAGCCGTGGCTGGGCATGTCTTTTTCGAGAGCACGACATCCCGTCTGGTGGGCACGCTCGTGATTGTGTTCATCTGGGGGCTCATGGTGGCGATACTGTCTTCGCGGCAGCGCAGAAGAGAGGCGGCAGATCCCGAAATTGCGACTCGCAAAGAGAAGGATGCGGCTTTACAGGATCGCCTTCGCGAGGACTTCCGGCACATAAGGCACACCATCAAGACGGCCATCAAGACCGTTACAACCTCGAATTTTTATGGACCCACGAGCCGCTCACGCTATGCCCTGCCGTGGTATATGGTCCTGGGGCCTGAGAACTGCGGCAAGACGTCGCTTTTACTGAATTCCGGATTGCAGTTTCCCTTGAACGAGCAGGCCGACAGGCATCTCTACAAGCTGAAGAGTACCGGTAAGATCGAGGTCCTTTTTGCCAATCAGGCCGTGTTCATAGATACCCCTGGATTCTATGCCCAGTGCAATCAGGAATCCAGGGAGCACGGACTTTGGACCTATCTGCTTCGGCGCTTGTTCAGGGAGCGTCCGGCCAAGGCGCTGAACGGCATCATCGTTTGTGTAAGCATGCGCGACATGCTCGATGGTGATACCGCCCGTCGCGAGCATCTGGCCCGGACGATTCGGACACGGTTGGGCGAAGTGCTGAAAAATTTGCGCTCCTACACGCCCGTATATCTCGTGTTCACCAAGTGTGACGCGGTTCCAGGCTTCGCGCAGTTCTTTGCGCATTTGTCCCGGAACGAGCGCGAGCAGATATTCGGTTGCCCGGCTCGTTCAAGCGCCATGGACTTGGACGCGACGCGTCAGGAACTTCATGAACTGATGCAGACCTTGAACGCCCAGATAATCACGAAGATACATCAGGAGAGGGATTGCCTCGCTCGGGCCAGGATGTTTCGTTTTCCACAGGAACTGGCTGCGTTGGGTTCCAGGATCGAGGATCTTATTTTCGAAGCGTTTGGGCCATCCCGCTATCACCGGCCGGTCATGTTTCGTGGTTTTTTCTTTTCGAGCGCCCTGTCTTCCTCGGATGTGATGACTGGCGCCGCCCGCGAAGGAGAGCTCGCTTATCAGAGCGGTTTTCAATCCTTTTTGGGCGATTACGCCAAGGGTTTTTTCCTGCTGCGATTGCTTGAAGGGTTCGTCATTCCGGAGGCCGGCCTGGCGGACGCCGACCGGGAGCACATCTGGATGCTGCGTTTTCGCCGCTTCGGCACGCAGTTGGCGGCAGGGATTGTGCTCATTGCGGGCGTGTCTCTTCTTGCGTTCAGTTTCAAGGACAATTTTCGCCGGATGGAATTACTGGAGGTCATGTCCAATGATTTCAAACGGGAACAGCAGGCACACCTTGAGGCTGGAGACGCTCTGAAAATCTTGCCCGAACTCGCGCCTTTGGAGAAGGCTTTGACGGTTTATGACCGCCACCAGGATCCATTCCTTTCGCGTAGGATGGGCTTGTATCAGGGTGATGTTTTCGAGGGGGCGACCAGACGCGCCTATACCGGGGTTTTGAACGCGCGCCTCCTGCCGCGAGTGCGAGAAATGGCCGTGAATACCATGGGTGAATCCCTGGACGATCTGGGAGCTCTGAAGTCGGCCCTTCGGGCCTATTTGATGCTCTGTCAGCCCGAAAAGCTGAGCGAAAGGTTTCTCAAGGAGTGGCTGGAGACGCGATGGGCCGAGCTTTATCCCGAAGGAGTGGCGGACCAGCGCATGCTGATGCGGCATATGTCCTTCCTGATTGAAGAGGGGATTTCTCCGGTATCTCCAGACGAAGAGACCCTTGCCAAAGCGAGAACGGCCTTGCTCAAAAAGCCGCTTTCGCATCTGGCCTACCAGCAGATGAAAGAAGAAGCCTCCGAGGGCGGGAACTCGGCATTTACATTTCATGGAGTTTTCGGAGGCCGCATCTCCGCATTCTCCGGGGACACGTACGCCATTCCGTATCTGTATACTCTTGAAGGCTTTCACGAATATATCATGGAACGCTGCCCCGAAATCATCAAGGAATTGACTGAAGACAGCTGGGTATTCGGGCCCAAGTCCATGCTTTTCAGCGCCCTCGACGTGGAGAAAATTTCCAAGGACGTCAGAGTCCTGTATTTTAAAGACTATGCGCGCCACTGGAATCAGGCCTTGCAGGAACTTCGTGTTTTTACTCCCAGGAGCTTGGTCGGTGCTGCTGACCTCGCGGAGCAGCTTGGTTCCGGAGTATCCCCGGTGGTGCTGATGCTGCGAGAATTGCGCAAAAATACGACTTTTGTCGCGCGGGAAGAACAAGAAAGCGGATTGGAGAGTGCCGTGGAGGATCAGGCGGCCAAACGGGGAACCAGGAAATTGGCGGGCGTGGCCGGAACAGCGCTTGCCAAGGCTGCCACCGAAAGCGTTTTGGACGTTGTGGCGCAGGCACGAACCAAGGTTGCCCGGGAGGCGCTACGGGACGCGCAGCTGGTCACTCAGTCTTTCAAGCATCTTGACAGTCTCATTGATGCAGAAGGAAATCCTGCTCCGGCTCTCAAGGGGGTTCATGACGCCATGAGGGACGCCGGCCTTCTTTTTCGAAGGATCAATGACAGCAACAACAGAAGCAAACAGTTGCTTGCTGCCTTGCAGGATATCGCCGAAGACCGGGACGACACCTTGCATTCGCTCAGCAGTGCTGCGGAAAGGCTGCCCGCGCCTGTTCGAAAATGGTACTCCACAGTGTCCACGGGTGGCTTGAAACAGATGCTTGCAGAAGCTGCATCGATCATCGATTCCGTCTATCATGATTCTGTATTGCATGTGTACAATGCAGGATTGAAGGACCTTTATCCGCTACGCATAGATAGCGAGCTGGATGCAAATCTTGTTGAATTTACAAATTTTTTCAAAAAAGCGGGAGTATTCGACGTATTTCATGACACCTATATCCGGCCATTCGTCTCAAAAAATGGAGAAATTCGTCCTGTTCTGGGTTGTTCGCTGCCAATTTCGAAAGAATCAATTGAGCAATTGCAGCGGGTTCGCAAGATTCAGGATGCCTTCTTTGTTTCCGATAATGATTTAGGCATCAGCTTCCTCATTGAACCGTATGCTCTCGACGTAAAACTCAAACAAGTTGAACTTTCCCATGGGAGCAAGATGCTGAGCTATTGGCACGGGCCGGTCCAGGGCGCGAATTTTGTCTGGCCGCTCGATGCGGGTCAGTCTCCCGAGGCCTCTTTGGCCATGACGGATGTTCACGCAGTCAGGGCATTCAAGGAGATGCGTGGGGATTGGGCTTTTTTTCGCCTTCTGCAGAACGGGAAAGTCAAGCTGATGGAAGGAAATAAGTGCATTGTTGAATTGTACGAAAACGGAAAATGGGCGCAGTTTCTTATCCAGTTCCGAAACAAGGCAAACCCATTCGATCCTGAGGTATGCAGCTTTTCTTTGCCCGAAACGCTGTTCTGATCTTCATGAGGGGGTTGCTACTTCTTGCATGTTCAATGGTCAATGACAACTGCGTTGGCCTGAATGTGAAAAGAAGAATATCGGGCAGCGTTTTGTTCATGGTCAGTCTGTGTCTTCTTTTCATGACGGGTTGCGCCTGGAAAAAGGGCGCAGGCATGGACGCAGCTGGTCCCGTGGTATCGCGGGCTGTCTTGGTCAGCCGTACAGTTCTTGAGCCGGCTCGGGATATTGTCGCCGGATCTTCGCGATCAGTGGTCGCATCCCAGGAGCTGTGGGGTTCATCCGCGTTGCCAACGCCGACTGGCTCATCCCGAGCACCGGCCATTCATGAAGGAGAGTCGGCTGTGCTGGGCTGGTTGCCGCCGGAAGAGACTGAAACCATGCAGCGTTTTGTGCACGACCTGCATGGAGGAAAAGGGGCGGGCGCATTCATTTTGAGCAGGGCCCGGCAGTATCTGCCCGTGATCCTCGATGTTCTTGAAAAGTACGATCTTCCTCGGGAGCTGGCATTTTTACCGCTGGTCGAAAGTCGGTTCGAGACTCAAGCGGTTTCCTCTGCCGGCGCGGCTGGCCTGTGGCAGATCATGCCGGACACGGCGTTCAGGTTTGGGCTCAAGATCACCGAAAGTGATGATGAGCGTTTTGATGTGCGCAAATCGACCTATGCGGCAGCAGCTTATCTGGCGGCCTTGCATAAACGGTTCAAGGATTGGCCGTTGGCTCTGGCCGCCTATAATTGCGGGGAGGGCGCTCTGTCCCGGGCGCTCATGCAAACAGGAGCGGGAACGCTTCCGGAGTTGATCGAGATATGTCGCATGGAAGAATCCGCGTCCGGTGTTCTGGCCCGCGAAACGCTGGAGTATGTGCCGAAATTTGTCGGTGCGGTTCGGGTCATGTCCGGCCTGGTGAATATTGCGGGGTGTCGGTCCAGGAGCGACGATGCATGTGACGGGACATGCGGTGGTCACTTGCCCCGGAATGCGGATACACGGATCCGCCATGAGAATGAGGTGGCGTTGCAGGACGGGGCACCATGATTGGCAGAAGGATGCAGTGAAAGGGGTGGGTTCATGAAATCGGCTTCACCGGCAGCCGCCCTCACGGTCGAATCCTGGGGCATGACCAGGCGGGGGCACGCTTGCCATGAAAATCAGGATGCGTTTTTGAACTGGCCGGAGCATTTGCTCTGGGGCGTGGCGGATGGAGTCGGGGGCAGCGGCAACGGGGCGTCGGCAAGCCGGCTTCTGGTGCGCTACCTGATGCGCACTCCGGCTCCGCCATCCTTGGACGGCCACGTCGAAAACGTCACCCGTCTTCTGGCGCGATCCAACCGGGAGCTTCGTCAGGGCGGTCTGGGCGATGCCGCCAGTACCGTCGTCGTGTTGTTGATTCATGGTGGCGGCGCGGCCTGCGTGTGGTCGGGAGACAGCCGGTGCTATCTGTTGCGCGAGAGGACACTCTATCAGTGCACGCGAGACCACACTGCGCGCCAACGCACAATAGAACGCGATGAGCTTACGCATCATGAAGCCGAACGCATGGTGCGTGGCAATGTGGTCACCAACGCCGTTGGGGTTCGGGACACGCTCCGTCTGGAGACAACACGTTTGTCCCTGCGCCGTGGCGACAGGTTCCTGCTCTGTTCTGACGGGCTTTCGGACAGTGTTTCTCCTGAAGCTCTTGCCACGCATCTTGGCAGGCCTCGGGCCAGGGACGCCGCCTTGGGCATTGCAGAGACGCTGGATGGAAAGGAACAGCCGGATGACGCAACTTTTGTGACCGTTTTCCTTTCAGGATAATAATGATGGGCGGGAGGAAAAAGCGGCAGCGTCAAGCTGGGGGCAAGAACAGTTCGGCCCTGGATCGTGTTTCCAAAACCTGGGTGTTGAGGACTGGTGGCCCGGGACGCTTCGCCCTCCAATCCAGCCTTGGGGTGGGAGGCATGTGCGAGGTTTGTTCTGCCATTGACCTGCGGCGGATGGAGTGTGGAGATCCGCGTCCCGTCGTGGCGGTGAAGCGTTTGCTGCCCAGTCTGGTCGACAACCGCAAGGCACAGCTGGCTCTTGCCCGGGAGTTTTTCATCTTGCGCCATCTGACGCATCCCGGCGTTGTGCGCGTGTTCGATCTGCACAGGGAGCATTGGGGCATTTGTTTCAGCATGGAATTGCTGGAAGGGGCATCGGCGTATTCGATGCTTGGCGAGCACCCCTCGGGGATGGGAAAGTCCGGGATTGTCGCAGGACGGAAGATTTTCGACATCTTGGACTATCTGCACGCACATGGCGTTACTCATGGAGATGTGAAGCCCGCCAATATTGTCTTGGAACAGGACGGGCGGCTTGTGCTCCTTGATTTCAATATCACTCAATTCAGCGCGAGGCCCGGGCTGGCCAGCGCCGCGATGTCTCGTGGCCTGGAGAAGTCCCTGCGCGTTTCTGCCTACAGTCGCCTTCATTCCAGTCCTCAGATGCTTTGGGGCGCTCCGCCTTCGCCCAGCTGTGATGTCTTTTCAGCCAGCTGTACCGTGTATGAAATGCTTTCGGGAGAGCACCCCTTCAAAATGATGCCTGCGGATCAGGCGGCGACACGGAAACTCGAACCGTTGCGGCCGGCATGTTTGCCGGGCCGACAATGGAAGTGGCTTCGACGTGGATTGTCGTTCGAATCTCGGGATCGGCCAAGTTCAAGGCAGCTTTTGGCCGCTTTCGGGGAGCGGAGCTGGTTCAGGGCGGTGTCATGAAGGCCGCGGCTTCGTCGTCTGGAGCAATCATCAGCCGCGCGAGCCGCTTTATTGCCCAAAACGAACGCAGCGCATGGAAATCGAGCCCAACGTCACCCGGTCATTGAAGAACGTCGGGGAATTATCCGCGCCTGCGGCGCCCAATACATAAAGCAGGGGCAGATAGTGTTCTTCCGTGGGGATGGCCTGCCGGGCGTTCGGCAAGTTCGGATAGTCGATCAGGGCCTGGTGGTTGGCTGCGACGATCAGGTCCGCCATGGCGGCATCGCTCTGCATCGCCCAGTCGAAGCCTCCTTGCTGCCAGGCCATGTTCCGCAGATTGTGGGCCATGTTGCCGCTGCCCAGAATCAGTATGCCCTCCTTCCTCAATTCGCCCATCTCCTTGCCCAGTTCATAGTGAAAGGCCGGAGGCGCGCTCATGTCCAGGCTGACTTGCACCACGGGGATGTCCGCGGGCGGGTACATGCGGCAGAGCACGGACCACGCGCCGTGATCCAAGCCCCAGGAGCGGTCTGGCCTGATGCGTGTAGAGCGTGCCGTGGCGCGCACCCGTTCCGCCAATTCCGGCGAGCCTGGCGCCGGGTAGACCATGTTTTCGAGGGCTGCCGGAAATCCGGTGAAATCATGGATGGTCGCTGGGTGCTCCATGGCCGTAACGCAGGTGCCGTCCGTTTCCCAGTGCGCGGAAATGCAGACTACACCGTTGGGGCGCGGCATTGATTTGCCCAGTTCCGTCCAGGTTCGGCTGAATTCGTTGTCTTCGATGGCGTTCATGGGGTTGCCGTGGCCGACGAACAATGCGGGCATGCTCATGGGAACCTTTATGCGTTGGTTGTGGTGAAGACCCGGGTCCAGGTCAGGGTCAGGGCGATGGAGAAGAGGGCGGCGACGATGCCCAGAGCCACGTCGTACATGGGCGGAGCGGCCAGGGCCAGACGGATGAAGAGCGTCGAGAGGGCGTAGCCGGAGTTGCGGAAAACCGCATGGAACGAGGGCCTAAAGCATTGGGAGATGAGCACCACCAGAATGTCGGTGAATATGAGCAGGGTGTAGAAGACCGGAAAGAAATCGATGTGCGGCAGACCCGCGACTTTGTTGTAAAGGTTGCCAAGGCCCAGGATGAAGAAGGTGGCGAGGATCAACAGGGCGATGCCTTTTTTCGCGGCCACGAACCGAAACAGATCGTGCGGCAGTCCCATGTCCTGCTTCTTGCCCGGCTGGATACGATAATAGACGCCAAGCAGGGCGAAAATGACCAGGGCTCCGAACCCATAGCCAAGAATGTGCAAGACGGGAGTCAATTCCGTGCCCACGGTGATGGGTTCGGCGAAGTAGGACAATTCCTTGAAGGCGTCCCGCAGCAGAATGAGTGATAGAATCTCGAACTGCTTGCCCACGGATTTGGAAAAGGAGCAGGGCAGGGTGAAGATGAGACTCACGACTTCAAGGATCAGCACCAGTGTGAACGCCAGGTTCACGGCATGGAAATGGTTGGTGGGCGTGTGTGCGGCCAGAGAGGCAGGGAGAAGGCCCTGCCGGTTCAGTTCTATGCTGACGAGCGAGCCCAGGAACACGACGATGAGTCCGAGCGCAAAACGGCGGTGCATGCGCTCATGCTCCCAGAAATGATGCAGGGGATCGAATATGTAGGTGAGTCGCTCGAACAGGAAATCCATAGGCTGGCTCCGCGTTTTTTAAAGATATCTTGATGTTATGGATACGACTTCGCCAAGATAGGATTTTCGGGTCTCATCGCTGACTACGTCCAGACTGCCGAAAAATGCATGGTGCAGGACTTCCATTCCGCAAAGTTCGAAGATGCCCGTGTTCGTGGTCAAAGACATGGCTTCGTGCATGCCTTGGGATGTGTAGAACGGACTGGGCAGCCCTGTCGTGTTGAAAATGAGGACTCTCTTTCCGTTCAGCAGTCCTTTCGCGGTATCCCCTTGCAGGGAGTAGGCAAATTCCTGACAAAAGACCCGATCGACATAGCCTTTGAGCATGGCCGGCATTCCGGCCCACCATACCGGGTAGACAAAGGTCAGCAAGTCGGCCCAGGCGATGAATTCCTGCTCCTGCCTGACGTCCTGTGGAGCCATTTCCGCAGGGCTGTCCACATCCATTTTCGACAATACCGGATTGAAGGCGATTCCGTACAAATCTCGACAACATGTGTCGTGCCCCAGCGCTTCGGAAACGGCCTGCACCGAATCGGCGATGGCACGGTTGAAGCTTGTGGCGCTGGGGTGGCAGAAAATGATCAGGTGGTTCATGGCATCCCCTTGTTGGTGCATGCGTTGCGTGGAATCGGTCCGGACTGACTCCCCGGGATTCCTGAGAAAGGAACTCCGGATTATGCTGCACCATACGACAAGGGTGAAAATCTTGAAAGCGATATTTGCCTGGCAAGGGGTTCTCAGACAAAAAATTATTGCAGGTCAAGTTTGTCGCAAAAGCCCCAGGATCTGATCGGAACTTGGGATGCGTCTGGTTTGCTGTTTGGAATATATCAGTGTGTCGCCAAGCAGAATTTCGAAGTCGCCTCTGCTCCCGCGCGTAAGGGATACGGTGGCTCCTGCATCAGAGCGCAATTTTTCCGCAAGACTTGCGGCGCGTGCTTCATAGCCCATTCACAAACCGCAGTAGACGATTTGTATCTGCATTGAGTCGCTCCCGTGCGTCATGGTGGTCATTTCTGAAAGAACTCCGTTTGCTTGAGCTCGCCGCCTTCGAAGGTCAGGACGTAATATCCGCCGCTGGCCTCATAGGTCAGCTGAGTGATGTAGAGGAGGCGTTCTCCGCCGCGGTTTGTCCTCGTGACCTCACCGATGCGGTCTTCCCACCGGGGATCGCCGCATTTTTGGCGGACCTTGGTGATGATGGTGCCGGGGGTCATGAGATCGCCCTGGCAGCGAAGATCCGCGGCCTGGGCCGGGGTTGTCAAAAATAAAAGCAGGGTGAGCAGAAAAAAGTGCTTTCTCATTGAGTTGTCTCCGATTAATTGATGACCAAGGTATTCTAGACCGCAACTGAATCACGAGTAAAGAGGGCATTATGAACTACCGAGTCGAGAAGGACTCTCTTGGAGAACGCAAAGTGCCGGAACACGCCTATTATGGCGTGCAGACCGTGCGGGCCATGGAGAACTTTCAGGTCACGGGGATTCCCATTTCCCATTATCCACTGCACATCGAGGCCCTGGCGTGCATCAAGCAGGCGGCGGCCCTGGCCAATCTGGAGCTTGGGCTGCTCGATGCGGACATTGCCGACGCCATCCTTGGCGCCTGCCGGGAGGTGCGCGAGGGGAAGCTGAACGATCATTTCGTGGTTGACGTCATTCAAGGCGGGGCCGGGACTTCGGTCAACATGAACATGAACGAGGTTGTCGCCAATCGGGCGCTGGAACTGATGGGCCACGCCAAGGGCGAATACGGCTTCTGTCATCCCAACAACCACGTCAATCTGTCCCAGTCCACCAACGACGTGTACCCCACGTCGCTTCGAATTACGGCCATCTGGAAGATCAGGGAACTGGTGAGCGCCATGGGGGATCTGGTCGATGCCCTGGCGTGCAAGGGCGAAGAGTTCGCCGATGTGCTCAAGATGGGCCGGACCCAGTTGCAGGATGCCGTGCCCATGACGCTCGGACAGGAGTTCGCGGCCTGGGCGGTGACCGTGGGCGAGGACATCGATCGCGTTCAGGACTGTCGCAAGCTTCTCATGGAGATCAACATGGGGGCGACGGCCATCGGCACGGGCATCAACACCGTGCCGGCCTACGCCGCGTTTGTTTGCGAAAAGCTGGCGCACATCACCGGCCTGCCCTTGACCAAGTCGCCAAACCTGGTGGAGGCCACTTCGGACACGGGGGCCTTCGTGCAGCTCTCGGGCGTTTTCAAGCGGGTGGCGGTGAAGCTGTCAAAGATATGCAACGACCTGCGCCTGCTTTCCTCGGGCCCCTACGCCGGCCTTGGAGAGATCAACCTGCCACCGAGGCAGCCAGGCTCCTCCATCATGCCCGGGAAGGTCAACCCGGTCATTCCGGAAATGGTCAACCAGGTCTGCTTTCAGGCCATCGGCAACGATCTGACCGTGACCATTGCCGCAGAGCACGGACAGCTCGAACTCAACGTCTTCGAGCCCATCATCGCCTTTAACCTTTTCCAGACCATGGACATGCTGCTGCGGGCCATGCGCATCCTTAAGGATCGCTGCATCGTCGGCATCACCGCCAACCGGGAGCGCTGCGCCCAGTTGGTGCGCATGTCCGCCGGGATCGTGACCGTGCTCGTGCCCTATCTTGGCTACGACGAGGCCTCGGCCATCGCCAAGGAGTCGGTGGCGACCGGAAGAACGGTGTATGACCTGGTGCTGGAGAAGAAGCTCATGACTATCGAAGAGCTTGAAGACGCTCTCGATCCCATGAAGATGACGCATCCGCGCATGGTGCAGAGGAGCGCATGCCCCCGGCCAGAGGGAAAGCCGCGCCGATGATCCTTGCAAGGAAGGGGGTGCCGATTGGTCTGTCCGGCCAGGCTTGACGAAAGGATCGGGAGCGGCCAAAGCGAACTCATGTGGCGTTCGACGTTATCTGAACTTTTCCGCTATCTGCGGGTGGCTCCGTTTCCGCATCTGACAACGCTCAAGGTTTCGGCCCTGGCGGCCTTGTCGGGTTGCGAGGCATGGCTTTTTCTTGAGCAGCCGGAGTTTTCCTGGGCGGCATGGGTCTGGATTGGGCTGACCGGCCTTTTTGCCTGGGGCGTGGTTCTGTGCCAGGCGGATGCTTTTTCTCGTTACCGGGAGTTCAAGAGGCTCCGTCGGTTGCTGCGGCGCTATGGATTCAGGCCCGGACTCTTTCGGCTGGTGGCGGCTTCCCGCTGCCAGCGCGACGCCGCGCTGCTGGCTGCCCGGGAAACTGGCTGCCGCGCTCAGGCGAGGCATGTTTTCCGGGAGCTCGGGTATCGCTGGTACCACGTCCTGCCTGACGCCATCGTGGCCAATCCCTTCATTTTCTTTCATCCCAGATTTTTGCGATCCACCTTCGTGCCGGGGAAGCGGACCAAGGGTCTGCCCTGCGGATGACGCCGTCGAAGCGGAGTCTCGCGGCCTTGCCGACGTAATCTCGTGGTGCAATAAAAGGGAGCCTCCAAGGGCTCCCTTTTATTGCGGGCGGCTTACCAGTTTTCGGCAAGTTCCTCGAAATGGGCCTGGGGATGGGCGCAGGCCGGACAGAGTTCGGCGGCCTTTTCAGCGGCATGCACGTAGCCGCAATTGCGGCAGCGCCACGTGATCTTGTTTGCCCGCTTGAAAACACGCCCTTCCTTGATGTTTTTGGCCAGCGCCAGATAGCGCCGCTCGTGTTCCTTTTCGGCCACGGCGATGGACAACATGATGGCTGCGATTTCCGGAAAACCTTCCTCTTTGGCGGTCTTGGCGAACTCGGGGTACATGTGTTCCCATTCGTGGTTTTCGCCACCGGCGGCTTCGCGCAGATTTTCCAGGGTGGTGCCGATACGACCTGCCGGGAAGGAGGCGGTGATCTCAACCTCTCCTCCTTCAAGCAGATTGAACAGTCTCTTGGCGTGGGCCATTTCCTGGTCCGCCGTTTCGGCAAAAATATCGGAAATCTGGACAAATCCCTCTTTGCGGGCCTGTTTGGCAAAATAGTTGTAACGATTGCGGGCCTGGGATTCGCCGGCAAAAGCGGTCAGGATATTTTTTTCGGTCTGTGTTCCTTTCAGAGATTTCGACATAAATCCTCCATGGTTGAAATGTGACCTGCGTTTATCAGGGTAAAATTTATCTGTCAAATTAATGAGAGTCATTCTTGATAAGTGATAACTTGGCGATTTTTTAGCACCTTTGCTCAACCTTGTCCGGCTAGTCATTGGTCTTGACGCTCGTGCGATCGTGTTTATTTAGTTGCCATCGTAATGATTGGAGGTATGCCGTATGGTTATCGATTTCAGTACATACTATGATTTACCGCGCAACGTGGACAGTTTTTTCGAAGAGTTGTGGAGGCCGAGTACATTGAGCCAGAGACGCATCTCCTACCCGCCTGTCAACATCAGCGAGGGAGAAGATGAAATTGTCGTCACGTCGGAAATTCCTGGAATGGATACGGAAGACATCGAGCTGACCTTGAATGAAAAGAGCCTGGTCATCCGGGGCACAAAAAAGAACGAGGTCGGCAATTATTACAGACAGGAGCGTCCGACCGGGAGTTTCCAGCGGATCATCAGCCTGAATGTTCCCGTGCGCGCGGAGGCGATCAAGGCATCCATGAAGGATGGGGTGCTGCGGGTGGTCCTGCCCAAGGCCAAGGAAAGCCATCCGCTGACCATCGCCATTGATGCCCAGTAAGTGTTGCAAGGAGGAGAAGAGCCCATGACTAACGATATGGAAAAAAAGACGGCTCCGGCCCTGCCCCGGTTCCGCCCCAACACAGACGTGCTGGAGCGTGAAGACGGATTCCACATTTTTGTGGACATGCCCGGAGTGGGCAAGGAAGGCTTGTCCATCGACCTGAGAGACAACGAACTGGAGATTCGCGGCAAGGCGGTCTATCCGCGAGAGGAAAAAGCCAAGGCCTTGCACGTGGAATTTGGGGACGGGGAATATGTTCGCACCTTCACCATCTCCGATGGCGTGGACCGGGAAGGAATCCGTGCCAGCCTGAAGAAGGGTCTGCTTGAGGTCTACTTGCCCAAGGCGGCCCGCTTCAAGCCGCGCCGCATAGAGATTCAGGCCGGATAAGATCGCCTGGGTCAGAACGCCTGGTGTTTTGGGCGTTTTTAAGACTGCATGAATCATAAAAAAGCGCGTCCGGACAGTTCCTGTCAGGGCGCGCTTTTTTGTGGCCAAATTTCTTCAATCCCTGGTAGGCAGTTCGCAGCCTGCGTCTTTGGTGGAACCGGGTCCGACCAGGGGCCGGAAGCATCTTTTCGTGCCCCCGCATATGGGGCAGCGCCAATCTTCCGGCAGGTCTTCAAACTTCACCCCTGCCGGGATCTTTCCCTTCCTGTCTCCCTTGTCCGGATTGTACATGTAGCCGCAATTGACTGTCTGGCACTGGTAAATCTCTTCGGGGGCCGCCATTGTCCGCTCCTGGTTTGAATGTTGATCGGTATTATACATTATGGACTTCGGGTGGGAGGTCAATCGCGGAATCAGGATGCACGGCTTGCGAGCCACGGGGGCATCCAATCGGCGTAGGGGCGGCCCTGCGTGGCCGCCCTCCCCGTGACGTCCTGCACCCTGCGGCCCGAAGAGGGCAGGCACACAGGCCTGCCCCTACGGGATGCGGAGATTGTCGGAATCGGGTGCCCAGAGGGGCTGGGCGGCGCTCCATCCGAGCCGGCCGAAAAGATCGAGGAGCTCTTGAGCCGGGGGGCAGGTCAGGGTCAGGGGACTGTTGTCTTCGGGGTGGCGAAAGGTGAGTTCCACGCTGGCCAGCAAGAGGCGGTGCACTCCGAAATGCTCGCGGAAGAAGCGGTTCTGGCGGCCGTCGCCGCGCAGCACGTCGCCGATGAGCGGGTGGCGGATGTGGGCGAAGTGACGGCGGATCTGGTGGGTGCGGCCGGTTTTGGGGCTGACCCGGACCAGACTGTAGCGGGCCGTTGGGTTGGGGCCGACCGGATGCGGGATTTCCGCCGTGGCCAGGCGCGTGAATTCGGTCCGGGCCTCTTGCAGGTTGCCGGAATCGGATTTGAGCGGGTCGTCGATGAGACCTTGAAGAGGTGTGAAGCCCCTCGTCACGGCAAGATAGGTCTTGCCCACTTCCTGTCCCGCAAACTGGAGGGCCAGGAGATGGGCGGTCTGTGACGAGAAGGCCATGATCATGAGGCCCGAGGTGGGGCGATCCAGGCGATGTACCGGATACAGGCGCTGTCCGAGCTGGTCGCGCAGCATCTGCAGCAGGAAGGGTTCGCGTCCGGCATGGGCGTTGCGGTGCACCAGCAATCCGGCCGGTTTGTGCACGGCGACGAAGTGCTCGTCCCGGTACAGTACCGGAATTTCCGCGATTTCAGGTTCAGGCATTGTTTTCGGTCAGCTCACCGCGGAGGTTCCTCGGTATGCGCTCCCGGATTTCCTCCGGCGTGAGGCCCAGGCTGAAGAGATAGATCATCTTGGTCAGGGCCGCTTCGGCCGTCATGTCCGCGCCCGAGACCACTCCCGCGCGGGCAAGAGCCGACCCGGCCTGGTAGCCGCTCTGGTCCACCGTGCCGCGCAGGCATTGGGTGCAGTTGACGATGACCACGCCGCGCGCGCATGCCTCGGCCAGAACGTCCATCAATTCTGCGTCGTTGGATGGGCCGTTGCCGAGCCCGTAGGTTTCAAGCACGAGCCCCTGCAACGGCGAGCGCAGCACATTGGCCACAAGCTCGGCCGAGATGCCCGGGAAAAGTCTGAGCGCTCCGACCTTGGCGTCGGACAGCGGGTGCACGGTCAGGCCGTTCACGGGGCGCTTTGGGAGAAGCAGTTCGGGATGGGGGCGGATGGTCACGCCGATATGTCCCAGGTCCGGGTAATTTGGGGAATCAAAGGCCTGGAATCCGGCGGCGTCGACCTTGGTCGTGCGGCAGCCGCGCAGGAGACGGTTGCCGAAGCACAGGCAGACCTCAGGCACCGGCGTCAGGGCGATGACCATGAGCGCCGTGACCAGATTGTCCCGGCCGTCGCTCCTGACCCTGCACAGGGGGATCTGGGATCCGGTCAGGACCACGGGCTTGGCCAGTCCCTCAAGCATGAACGGCAGGGCAGATGCCGTGTAGGCCATGGTGTCCGTGCCGTGAATGACGATGAATCCGTCGAATTCGTGGTATTTGTCGGCTATGTCGCGGGCGATGGCCAGCCAGTGTCTGGGACCCATGTTGGAGGAATCGAGCAGTGGCGCATATTCGCAAATGACGTAGTCGGGCATTTCCGGGCTTGAAAAATCCGGCATGGATGCCATGACGCGGCCCAGGTATCCCGCCTCCGGCGCGTATCCCTGCGGCGTCGGCTTCATGCCGATGGTCCCGCCCGTGTAGAGGATGCAGACCTTTTTTTTCACGAGGCGCTCCAGGCCGTGAGCTTCCAATGGATAAACTCCATGATCTCCTCGTGCTCGTTTTTACCCGCGCCCCGGATGATCATGGGGTCGCCAAAACAGAAGCGGGCCGGAATCTCCGGCCGGATGGCCCCATAATCCTTGCTCAGCGTGCCAAGGCCCCAGGCATCGGTCTTGAGGGCCAGGGGCACGACCGGAACTCCCGCCTTCTTGGCCAGCTTGATGCCGATGGAGTTGAAGGCCTTGCGGTCAAGATTCAGGGTGCGTGTCGTCTGGGGAAAGACGATGACGGAAATGCCCCGCGCGAGGCGCTCCTGTCCCTGCTCCATGACGGTCTTGAAGTCGTCCCGGGGGTTGACGCGGTCGACGGCGATGGGTTCGACGGCGTTAACTATCCGCTGGAAGATTGGATAGGTCGTCAGGCTGCGTTTGATCACAAAGGCGATGGGTCGATGGGTGGCCAGGATGGCCGGCATGCAGAAGGTTTCCAGGGTGGACATGTGGTTGGCCACGACCACGCAGGGCCCGGGCAGGTTCGTGACGGCGGAGGCGTTTTCGATGTGAAAGCGCAGACCGCTGGCTTCGGCCCTGCGCATGACGGTCAGGCTGTCCATGGCCCATTTCTCCATGGAATAGCCGCCTCCCCTGGTTCGCCACGCAGCCTCGCAGACTATGGACAATATTCGCGCATAAAAGGCGGCGCTGGGAAAAAGCCGTGAAAACGGGCCGATCTGAATTTCAGGGGTATGGTACGGATCGCTGAGAGATTTGATGTTCATGCAAAAGCTACCGGGATGGGGTTTGAGGGGCCGCGGCACTCCTGCCCCTTCGTGTTTCGTGCCCGCGCACGTTAGCTCAAGAGGTCCCGGGCTTCCAGATGTTTTTCAATGGTTCTCCTCCGGCCCGGGCATCATAGCGCCTGTGTCAGCTTGGGCAGGATGGCGCGCAGCTGCGCCGTCTCTTCCGGGGTCAGGGCCGATTGCAGATCCCGGGTCAGGTGCAGGTGATGGGCGTGGTGCTCGCGATAAAGTTCCTGCCCGGCCTCGGTCAGGGTCACGAGGATGGAGCGGCGGTCCGTCTCGTGCGGGATGCGCGCCACCAGGCCCAGTTTTTCCAGGCGGTCCACCCCCACGGTCAGGGTTCCGGTGGTAACGCCCATCTTGGCCGCGAGCTCCTTCATGCGCAGGGGGGACTGTTGACCCAGGATTTCAAGGGTGTGCATCTGCGGCAAGGTGATGGCCGAGTCACGGACCACGGCCTGTTCCCAGGAAGAGAGTTTTTCGTAGAATTCGATGATCAGATCGCTTAGTTGTTCAAGATCATGCATGATCGGCCTCCGGGCAGACCTGGTCCCGGCTTTCCGCCGGACACGGGCAGGAGTGCACTTCCACGGTGACATGCTCCAGATGCGCGACCTCGGCCAGAAGATCCTTGTAGAATTCGGGCGGACGGGGACTCGCGTCTTCCACGGTGACGTGGGCCGCCAGGCGGCGAGGTCCAACGTTCCAGGCATATAGGTCGCGGACCCGGATCTCTCCTCCCTGCTCGATGCGGCGCAGGATGTCGGCATGCAGATCCTTGTCCGCGCGACGATCGAGGAGGATCCAGCCGGTTTCACGCATGAGGCCGATGGCCCAGCGCCCGATGACCAGCGCTCCGACGATGCCCATGGCCGGATCGAGCCAGTTCAGGCCGTAATACTTTCCGCCCAGCAGGGCGAAGATGGCCAGGATCGAGGTCAGGGCGTCGGCCAGGACATGCATGTAGGCTGCCTTCAGGTTGTGGTCGTGACTGTGTACATGGTCTTCGTCGCGAAGCCACCATGCGCTGACCAGATTGATGGCCAGACCCAGCACCGCCACCAGCGTTGCCGGTCCAAAGGAGATGGGCACGGGTGAGAAGAGCCGGGTCAGGGATTCGCCCGCCATGTAGAGAGCCACGAGGATGAGGCCCACCGCCGAGGCGAATCCGGCCAGGGCATTGACCTTGCCCGCTCCAAAGACCAAGTCGGGGTTGTCGGCGTTCTTGCGCGCCCAGACATAGGCGAACCAGGCCACGGCCATGGCGCCCGCATGACTGGCCATGTGCCAGCCGTCGGCCAGGAGGGCCATTGATCCGAAAATCCAGCCGGAAAAGATTTCCACGGCCATGGTGATCACGGTCAGCCAGAAAACGAAACGGGTCCCGCGTTCGCCGTGATCAGGATTGTGGTGATGGTCATGGCCGCAGGAACATGAATGGTTGTGCATGGGGATGCTCGCTATTGTTTGTTTGTCGAGTTGTTTGATGTGCAAGCAAATATGTCGATATTGTTTGATTGTCAAACTTGAATTTCGGGTTTTTCTGAACCGGTAGCACAGGGATGTTTCATGCTTGATACGCACGCCAGACGCCTTTTTCAGCCTCTTTTTGACACAATGGCGTACGCTCTGGGCCGCAGGGGAATCGGGCCGGCGGCGGTGACCCTGTCGGCCGCGCTTCTGGGTGGGCTGGCTGCGGGAGCCCTGGCCTTGGGCTGGCCAGTCCTGTTCTTGGCCCTGCTGTGGCTTTCAGGGCTGCTGGACGCGGTGGACGGAACCCTGGCCCGTCAGGGCGGATTGACAAGCAGGGCCGGGGCCATGCTGGACATTGTCTGCGATCGGGCCGTGGAGGCGCTGGTCATCGTGGCTTTCGGGCTGCGTTTTCCCGAGGCAAGGCTTGAGCTTTTGGTGCTATGCGCGGCCATCATCCTGTCCCTGACGGTTTTCCTGACGGCGGCAGCGGCCCTGCCCGCGTCCGTGGGCAAGAGTTTTCACTATCAGGCCGGGTTGGCCGAACGTAGCGAGGGGTTCCTGTTTTTTTCCCTTATGGCCGTGTGGCCGTCGGGAGTCCCGGAGGTGGCGCTGGTCTTTGCATTGGTGGTACTGTTCACGGCTGGTCAACGTTTGCGGTCGGCGCTGGGATTTTTCAGGGATTGACAATTGTCCCGGGCTTTGAAAGTCCCGGAAACAAACAATTTTGGAGGCAACAGTGCAGGACAAAGACGGAATCTTCTACTACCCGTATCCCGAGAACAAGCGCATCCGCATGTTCGTGCGGGAGCAGGACGGCAATATCGAGTTCAGGCTCAGCAATGTCGATCATCCGGAAATATGGGAGCGGCACGGCTGGCTGGATCTGGACATCATCCGGCGCGGTGCCAAGATGTTCGAAGAGCGTGGCTCCAAGGCCGATCCGACGAAAATCTACGACGTGGAAACCGCGCGTTATCTGCTCAAGGAAGCCAGGAAAAAATAACGCGGGCCGGGGGCTGCATGACCATTGAAGGTTTGGTGCAGGTGGCGGGGATCGGTAGCCTGGCCGAAGGGCGCATGCTGTTGGATTGCGGCGCGGACCTGCTCGGTTTTCCCCTGCGCCTGCCGGTGCATGCGACGGACACCTCGGAGGACGAAGCGCGCGCCATCATCGCGGAGCTTGGGCCGTCGTTCTGCGTGCTCATCACCTATGAGCAGGACCCGGATCGACTGGTGGAGTTCTGCCGTTTTTTGAACGTGAACACGGTACAGCTTCATGCCGACGTTTCCGCGGACACCCTGGCCCGGATCAGGAGCCGTCTGCCCCTGCGCATCTTCAAGAGCTATGTCGTGGGTCGGGAATCCTTGGGGCCCGCGCGCTTCGCGCAGGTTTACTCGCCGGTTTGCGAAGCCTTCATCACCGATACGTTCGACCCCTCGACGGGAGCCAGCGGAGCGACGGGCCTTGTCCACGACTGGGGCGTCAGTGCGGATCTGGTCCGGCACAGTCCTCGTCCGGTCATTCTGGCCGGAGGCCTGAACCCGGCCAATGTGCGCCAGGCCATAAGGACGGTGCGTCCGGCCGCGGTCGATGTGCACACGGGCGTTGAAGCTCCGGACGGCACCAAGGACCCGGTGCTGGTCCGGGCTTTCGTGCGCGAAGCCCGCGCCGGATTTGCCGAGGCTGCCGGGTCCTGATCGTATTTTGTCGGGTATTGCAAATTCAAGCCCTGGTTCGGCGCGAGTTCCGCCGGCCCAGGGCTTGTTTGCGTGGGAATTCAGGGCAGGGGGTCGGTGGTGTAGGCCACGTTTGCCGCTTCGGAGGAATAAAGGGGCAATTCCTTGCCCTGGCGGACATCCTCCACGAAGTCCGGGTTGAGCAGGATGGACTTGCCGGACAGGACAATGTCCGCCTCGGTGAGTGCCTGCTGCGCTGTCCTGCGGTCATGAATCTTGCCGCAGATCATGAGCGGCTTGGTGGTCCGGGAACGTGTCAGGCCGGACATGGTTTGCTCCGTGTCAAAAGCGCGGGCCTTGAAGTCGTAGGTCGAGAGGGACAGGGCGTCGATGGGTTCGGAATCGATGAGGTCGATGAGCTCTTCCCACTCACGGGCACCCTTGCACAAGGATACGTCCATGTCGGCAATGCCCCAGTTGGAGACGCGAAATGTGAGCAGCGTGTCTTTGGGCAGGACTTCGCGCACTGCACGGATGATCATCCGGGCCAGGCGGAAGCGGTTGGCCAGGGTGCCTCCGTATTCGTCAGTGCGGTGGTTCGAATAGCTGGAGAGGAACTGGCTGATCAGGTAGCCGTGGGCACCATGGATCTCCACTCCGTCAAACCCGGCGGCCACGGCTCCCTTGGCTGTCTCCACGAATCCGTTGACGACATGCGCGATGTCAAAATGACTCATGGCGTCGGGCACGGGGTAGGGCTGGCCAGTGAGTGGATTGAGCTGCCTGGGCGTGACGGGGCTGGGCGCGATGGAACGGCCGGCAGGGTTGATCTCCGGCCAGGCCATTCGTCCGCAGTGGAACATCTGCATGATGGACACGGCCCCGTGCGCACGAATCGCCTCGGTGACGGGTTTCCAGGCTTCGATCTGGGGCTGGGTCAGGATTCTGGCTTGGCCGGGATAGCCCTGGGCGCTCTCGTAGTCCGTGACGATGGCCTCGGTGAAGATCAGTCCCGCGCCGTTTTGGGCACGGCGCACCAGAAAATCCAGTACATCCTGACGAGGAATGGCTTCCCGGCCTGCGGACATGCGGGTCATGGGTGCCACGCCAAGTCGGTTCTTCAATGTGTACGTGCCGAGTGCGAAGGGTGCGAAGATCTCTGGTGTCATGTGGAGCTCCCGTTTGTTAAAGGCTCTGGCGACAGGGTCTTGCCACCTGGTGATTCGGCCTGACAGGGCCGGCCCTTACTTCAGGTCGAACAGAATGCCGCCTGTTCCGTCTGGAACCGGTACGGGCGGTTCCGGTGCATGGTAGATCTTGCGGATTTTCTCGCCGAGCACGCGCAGGTCCTCCAGGGATCGCTTCGAATCGCTCACCTTGCCCAGCAGGCGTGCAAGGAGCTGCTCCTTGCGCGGGCCATCCTCGATGGATTTCAGGGCTTCGATGTAATCCGACATCAGTCCGTACTGCATGGCCTGGGCCTGCACGATGTTGTTCAGCCGGTCCGAGAGGCCGCCCATGGTCCGGCGGTAGGTTTCCAGTTCCGTGCGTTCGATGACCGCGCGCATGTCGTGCAGGATGATCTGGTAGCTTTCCAACAGGCCCGAGTTGCGGTTTTTTCTGCAGCCCCCCGTGACCACGACTTCCACGGTTTCCCCGGTCAGGGTTTTTAGCCTGGTCGGGTGGTCGGTGATGCTGCCGTCCTGGATGATCGTGGACATGATGGCCTTTCGTTCGTCTTCGTCCGTGAAGTGGTCGATGACGTTGCCCTTCAGCGCGTGCTCGCGGCTTTCGTACCCAAAAAGCGAGATGGCGGCCTGATTTATGTCCACGAAGCTTCCGTCCGGCATGGCCACGAAGATCGGGTCGGTGGAGTACTGGAAGATGCGCCGGTATTTCTGTTCGTTGACGCGCAGTTTTTCCTCGTCGTTCTTGCGGTCCGTGATGTCCTTGATGAAATGGTAGATCTGCTGGATCCTGCCCAGGCCCTGCTCCTTGTAGATCACCTCTCCCTCGTCGCGAACCCAGCGGATGTCGCCGTTGGCGTGCACGATGCGATATTCGATGCGGTCGATCTCCTTTTCTATCAGGCCCGCATAGAAGGCTTGAACCTTCGCGGCGTCCTCGGGGAAAACCAGGTCTATGGGGTGAAAGATGTTCCCGACAAACTGGTCGGCAGGAAGTCCGTAGAGTCCTTCCGTGGCGCTGTTGGCCGACTCTATGCGCGAGTGCTCGCGGTCGAAGGCCATGATCACTTCGGGGATGGAATCGAGAATGCGCTTGAGTTTCTGGCTGGTCTTGGTCTTCTGGGTGATGTCGGTCAGGGAGCAGAGCATCGCCGGCCTGCCCTGGTAGCTGATCTTTCTGGCCTGCATTTCGACGAACGATTCCGCTCCGTTTGCATCCAGCAGGGTGAACTCGATCGGCTTTTGGGAGCAGCTCGGCTCGTCCGGAATGCGGCTCAGGTATTTCTCGACCCGGTCGTGATGCTTGGGGATGACGAAGTCGCAAAAGGACCTGTCGAGCAGGGTCTCGCGCCCGGCGTTGCAGATCGCGGCAAAGCAGAGGTTGGCATGGGAAATCCTGCCGTCTCGGAGGATGACCGCTCCCTGACTCAGGGCGTCGAGCAGCTGGATATGTTCGGGGTTCATGAGGTGCATATGTTCATTCCTGGCCGAGGAAGTTTCCGGCCGATTACTTCGAGGTGATGTCGATCATGTCCAGCCTGGTCAGACTGGCCCGGGCGCGCGTGCCGGGAGCGTTCAGCAGATGCCAGGCCGTGTACTGCTCTGCATAGAGGGTTCCTGCCGACATCCCGTCCACGGGTACTATGACGTTCAAGCCGCGCATGGCGGCTCCGGTGGCGGTGTGCAGGACCGCTCCTTCGGCGGTGGTGCCGGTGATGATGACGTTGCTGACGCCCAGCTTTTTCAGGATCGCCTCCAGCTCGGTGTTGAAGAACTTGTCCACCGATGACTGGACAATGGGCTCTCCGGGCAGGGGCCTGGCCTCGGGAAGAATGGTTTCAGGCGTGCCTTTGCTGGTCAGACTGTGTACCACAGGCATTCCCGCCGCCCTGACCCTGGCCAGGAAGGCCCCGATGCGGGGCGCGGACTTCACGCAGCGCGGCCGCGCCTGCGTGTTGCAGGTTCGTTCTTCGATATCGAGTACAAGAAAAGCCGTATTCGCCGGGCTGACCGTCGCAGCCTTGAGTTCAACGGGCGTGGGAGGCGTTACCGTGTTCCATTCTTCGACAATGGTTCCCGCCAGGGCGGGCGTTATGCATAGGAAGACAAGCGCTGTCAAAACGAAAACCAGTCTTGATTCTTTCATGGATGCCTCCTCGCGGGCTGTCATGGATTGCTGATCGGGATGCACATGTTGTCCGGAGCCTTTGCCCCTGCCTTTCGAATATTATACACGGCCCGCCCTTCGGCAATGACTACATCAAGATTATTGGCGGAGAAAATCTGCACGGTGGCGTTGCCGACCCTGTTGCCCAGCAGCTTGACCTCGCCGATGGCGATGAGATCCGCCGGGTCGGCCGGGCGCAGGTAGTCCACGCGCATGTCGATGGTCGAAACCCGGTCGCGCACCGAGCAGGCCGCCCACACCGCCGAGCCGCCGCAGGTGTCCACGAGCATGGAGATGAGACCGCCGTGCAGCGCCGGGCGCCTTGGGTCGCCGATGAATTCCGGGCGGTAGGGCATGCGCAGCCGGGCATAGCCGGGCCGGATTTCCTCCACCAGAAGGCCCAGAAAGCGGTCGTAGGGAATTTCCTGCTCGATGACGTGCCGAATATCCATGAAGCACCTCGGATTTGATGTGACGTGATGCATTTTCATGTGCAAGACCGGGGGGCCCGTCAAGGGGCGGTTCCGAGAAGGGGTGGATCCAAGAAGGGGGGCTGGGTAGGCTTGTGTTCGGCATCAGGCCAAGGTAAAGCCGCCGTTCATCCTCGGGGCATTCCCCGGATCTTAACGCTTAACTCCTTAAGGACATTGATGTGTCGTCCTTTGAAATAAAGGGAAAAGTCGCGCCTTGCACACTTTTCAGGCCCTTGACGGTCGATTTGGCCGATCTGGGCGCTGATGTTGAAGAACGTCTGGGGCAGACTCCCGAATTTTTCCGCAACATGGCAGTCATAGTGGACCTTTCCGCTTTGGGCGAGATGCGCAACGGGCTTGACCTGAACGGCCTGGTGAGGCTGCTGCGGGATCAGGGCATGATGCCCGTGGGCATCCAGGGCGGGAACGAGTATCATGAGCGGCTGGCACCCAATCTTCATCTGGGCGTTTTTCCGGAGAGCAAGCCTGCTCCGGGACGGGCGGCCAATGGCGGGGCGAGTGCTCCTTTTGGAGATGCAGCGGCCATGGTCGTGGACAAGCCCGTGCGTTCCGGCCAGCAGATCTATGCCAAGGGCCGCGATCTTGTGGTGCTGGCTCCCGTGGGACAGGGCTCCGAGGTCATCGCCGACGGCAATATCCATATCTACGCGCCGCTGCGCGGCCGGGCCCTGGCCGGGGTCATGGGTTTCGAAGGGGCGCGGATCTTTTGCAAGGAACTGCGGGCGGAACTGATCTCTGTCGCCGGGCTGTACCGGGTCAGCGAGGATTTGCCCGAAAACCTGCATGGCGCTTCGGCTCAGATCCGTCTGAGCGGGCGTCAGCTTTTGATTGAATCTCTTTGACAGGACCAGGAGGGACTGTGGGTAAAATTATTGTTGTTACTTCGGGCAAGGGCGGGGTCGGCAAGACCACTTCCAGCGCTTCCCTGGCCACGGGCCTGGCCCGTCGAGGCATGCAGGTCGCGGTGCTTGATTTCGACGTAGGCCTGCGCAACCTTGATCTGATCATGGGCTGCGAGCGCCGGGTGGTCTATGATTTCGTCAACGTCATCCAGGGTGATGCAACCTTGCATCAGGCCATGATCCGCGACAAGCGGGTCGAAAATCTTTTCATACTTCCCGCGTCCCAGACCAAGGACAAGGACGCCCTGCGCATGGACGGTGTGGAGAAGGTGCTGGACGAGCTTTCGGCCCGTTTCGACTTCGTCATCTGCGATTCGCCGGCGGGCATAGAGCACGGGGCGCTCATGGCCATGCATTTCGCCGACGAGGCCGTGGTCGTGACCAATCCGGAGGTGTCCTCGGTGCGCGATTCCGACCGGGTGCTGGGCCTTTTGCAGAGCAAGACCAGAAAGGCCAAGAATGGCGGGAATATACGGGAACATCTGCTTCTTACACGCTACGATCCCGAGCGGGTCGAGCGGGGCGAGATGCTCAGCGTGGCCGACGTGGAGGAGATCCTTGCCATCCCGCTGCTGGGGGTGATCCCGGAATCCAAGTCTGTGCTGGCCGCCTCCAATTCCGGCGAGCCGGTCATTCTCGACGACGGAAGCGACGCGGGACAGGCCTACGAGGACGCGGTGTCCCGATTGATGGGCGAGGATCTGCCGCATCGTTTCCTGACTTCGCGCAAGAAGGGTTTTTTCGCCCGGATTTTTGGAGGCTGACATGGGTATCTTCAGTTATTTCCGCACCAAGAAAAACACGGCTGAGGTGGCCAAGAACCGGCTGCAGATCATCGTGGCCCACGAGCGGGCCCAAAACGGCGGGTACGAATTTCTGCCCCGTCTGCGTCAGGAGCTCATGCAGGTGGTGCAGAAATATGTGCATGTGGAACTTGATGACATCCGGGTGGACGTGAACAGGGACGGCGATTGCGAGGTCCTGGAATTCAACGTGACCCTCCCTGACAACAAGCGCTGATTTGAAAAATTGCCAAGCGCCGGGGCCGCGTTACGCCGCCCCGGCTTTTTTTCAGGGAAAGTGATTCCCGACCAGACATTCCGCATGGCGTTGACAGCTCTGGGAAGGGCCTTTCAAGCACTTCTCATCACATTGAGGCTCTTGCCCCTGCCGTTCTTTGCGATCCAAAAAAATCACTTTTAATATTTTTTCTGACACGTAACGCAGTGCGTCGACGTCCGTCCGGCGATCTTTGCGGCCTGCAAGGGCTTTTTGCAGGCCGGGCAGGGCTCGCCCTTCTTGCCGTAGACCGCGAAGCTGTCCTGGAAGATGCCGCTTTTGCCGTAGGCGTTGCGGTAGTCGCTGATGGTGCTGCCTCCGGCCGCGATGGCCTCAAGCAGGATGCGGCGCAGTTCACTGCAAAGGACGATACGCCGTTCCGGAGGGATGCTTGAGGCGAGGCTGGCCGGATGGATGCGGGCCGCAAAAAGGGATTCGTCGGCATAGATGTTGCCGATTCCGGCCAGGATGGTCTGATTGAGAAGCAGGCCCTTGACGCAGGCCCGACGCGTGCCGATGCGTTCCGCCAGTTCCTCGGAGGAACTCTCCAGCGGTTCGGGGCCGAGGGAGCGGTAAAAGCTCCAGGTCTCAAGGTCTTGCGGCTTATATATTCCGAAAAATCCGAAACGCCGCGTATCCTCGAAGATCAGGCGGTCCCGGCCTTCAAGGTCGCAGACCAGATGTGTGTGTCTGGGCAGTTCCTGGCCCGGGCTTGCTATCCAGACCCGTCCGGTCATTTTGAGGTGAAAGGCCAGACACTCGCCCTGGTCCAGATGGACGAGGAGAAGCTTGGCCCGGCGCGAGACATGGGTGATGGTCCTGCCCGGCAGGGAGTCCGGGTGTCCTGCCCGCAACACGCTCGGCGTGAGCAGATGCGCTTCGAGGATGCGACGCCCCTGGACCAGGGTGTACAGGCCACGGGCGATGGTTTCGACTTCGGGCAGTTCGGGCATCAGTCTTGAGGGGCGGCCAAGGGGATGGTCAGGCTTATGGTCTGCCCGGCACGCTTGACGGTGAGTTTAAGCGGCTTGTTCTGACGGGAAGCGGCCATGGCCGCGAAGTGCAGATCCATGGCTTCGGTCAGGGGACGACCTGCGGCCTCGACCAGTACATCTCCGGCCATGAGTCCTGCCGATTCGGCCTTTGAGCCGGGTTCCACGCTCTCGACGCGCATGGCCTTTTCCTCGAAAAGGATATTCATGCCGAGGCGGCTTTTGTGCTGGGCCGCGCAGTGGAAATAGACCTGCTCCGCAGGCATGGGGCGCTGCGATGTGTCGGCCTGGGCCTTGAAATCCTCTGCATCGCGCACGGGCATGACGGAGAGACAGGCGGCTTCGGGTTCAAGGGTGCGCAGCCGGTATTCGATGCCCCAGCCGTGCTCCACATGTCCGCTCCCGGCCAGGATCAGCATGGGCCGGTTCAGCCTTTCCCGGGAGAGCAGGGCCTGTTCGGCCATCATGGAATCCCACAGGGCCTGCACGAGGTAGAATTTTTCGGCCATGGCGTTCATGGAAGGGACCTTGCCGGGCATGGCTTTGGACGCCTTGGCATCCTTGGCCGGCGTGTCCGTGGCATCGGAGCCGGGCGCGGTGGCCGTACGCATGCTCTGATGCAGTCCGACCTGCATCTCCAGGGCTGCCTTCTGGGCCGGACTGGCCGGGATGATCCGGCGTGGCAGGGCGTTTCTGTCGGCCTCGCTCAAGGCCTCGTTGCCTTTGTCGCGGAAGGTGACCAGCGTTTGTCGCGGGATGTTCAGGCCGATTACGGGAAGGTCGAATTCTTCGGCCAATTCAAAAATGGGTTTGTAGAGAGCGTAGGGGTAGCCCCAGATCTTTTCCCAGTTCACCGCTTCGCCCAGATCGGCGGCAGCGATGCGCCGTGCGTTGAATTCGTCCAGAACGGTTTGCGTCGTGACCGGCAGCATCTCAAGGCCGATGGAGAAGCGATGTCCGCTTTGTGCCAGGGCTTCGATGAGGCGTGCCTGGACGGTGTGGTCGCAAGGGTTGGTGTGGCTTTCGCCCATGAGGATGAAGTCGGCGGGCCGGGCCCGTTTCACGACGTCTGCGTCGCTCAGGGGCTCAGCCTTGGCCGAGAGAAAGGATCCCGGCGACGGGGAGACCCATGGGGGAGTCACCGCCGCCGGTTTTGCGCATCCGGCAAGCATGGCCAGCAGGAGGGGCAGGATGAGGCTTCTCGCCAATCCAATTCTCGTTAATCCCATTCTCATCAATCCCAATTGCGCTTGTCCTCGATGAACCGGATCTGCGGAGGCAGGGTGCCGGGGGTGAGGATCTTCAGCGCCGGCCGGATCTTGATCTTCTCGCGGAACATGTGCAGCAGCTCCTCTTCCCGCTTGAAGCCCGAGGTCTCGATCAAGAGTGTCATCTCGTCGATGCCGCCTGGGTTGGTGACTTCGATCTGCCATCTCTTGATCTCTTCGAAACTGGAGATGACTTGCTCGACCTGGTGCGGGTAGACGAACATGCCCTTGATGCGGGCGGTGGTGTCCACGCGGCCGACAATGGTTCCAAGGCGCGGGGACGTGCGGCCGCAGGGGCAGGACGCGCGGTCGATGTAGGACAGGTCGCCGGTGGCCAGGCGGATCAGCGGGTAGGTCTTGTTGAAGGCCGTGACCACGATCTCGCCCACTTCGCCGTCCTTGAGCGGGATGCCCGTGTCGGGGTGGCAGATCTCCACGTAGGCGCGGTTGGCGATGTGCAGGCCGTTCTTGTGGAAGCATTCGTAGCCGATGCAGCCCACGTCGGCGGTGCCGTAGCCCTGGCGCATGATCAGGTCGAATTTCTTTTCAAGGGTGGAGCGCAGCTTCTCGGAGAATTTTTCGCCGGTGACGAAGGCCACTTCCAGGTACAGGTCCTTGCGCAGGTTGAGGCCCTTCTCCTCGCCCTTCTGGGCCAGGTGCATGAGGTAGCTGGGCGTGCCCACGTAGCCGGTGACGCGCAGCTTCTTCATGATGTCGAGCTGGCTGCCGGTGTTGCCGGGGCCCGTGGGCACCACGGCGCAGCTCAGCTGGCGCAGGGGCTCCTCGAACATCAGGCCGGCCGGGGTCATGTGGTAGTTGAAGGTGTTCTGGACCAGGTCGCCGGAACGGAAGCCCGCGGCGTAGAAGCTTTCGGTCCAGCCCCAGTAGTCGTCCCCTCTGTCCTCGGGGTCGAAGATCGGGCCGGGGGACAGGAAGACGCGGCGCAATTCGCCCAGGTCCTTGGTCAGAAGGCCGCCCAGGCGCGGGCCCATGGACTGCAGGAAGATGAGTTCCTTTTTCTTGAGGATGGGGACATGTTTGAGGTCGATGAGATCGCGGAATTTTTCCACGGAAAACTGGGCGCGGTCAAAGCGCTTCTTTACGTCTTCGGAATATCTATACGCATAAGAGAGCAGCTCTTTGAGCTGGATCTGGTAGTATTTCTGGCGTTCCGTGGCATCCAGAACTTCGCGTCGGCTGAAAATGCCTTCAGTGCGATCCTTGCGGGTCATCAGCACTCCTCCTTGCGGTGGCAGGGTCCGGCCGTGGGGTCGGGGTTAAAAGGTGGGGAAAAAGGTCTTATACAGGAATAAAAAAAGGATTTGCAAGTGGGTACTTGCAAATCCTTGAAATTGAAGATGAATTAAAGACTGATCAATCTTCGGTCAAAGGCTCCTGCGGCATGTCTTCCTGCGGGAGGGCTTGTGGCTCCTCGGTTTCAGGCGTGTCAAGCTGGGCAAAGGTGCGGGCGAAAACCAGGAAGCCGGTATGGGCAACCATGCGGTCCTCGGGGCGCAGACGCTCGGGCACCGGCTTGTAGTGGCGCAGGAATATCTCCACCACCTCGATCTGCCTGAAGGGGCCGTCCTGCAGTGACTTCAGCAGATCCTGGACCTGATTGGTGGTCGGCAGCAGGAAACCGACAGGCGCGCCGGGCACAACCGCGTTCGGAATATGATGGATATAATCGCAAGGTTCGCGCACATCCAGAAAGAGGGCGTCGGCGGCGTGAGGCTGGAAACCTTCGGCGATGTCGTGATGAAACTGCTCCACGCGGTGGGAGAGGCCGATGCGCTCCAGATTCTGGCGGCAGAGCGTGTAGAATTCTTCACGGCGTTCGTAGGTGTAGACCTTGCCCGTGTCGCCGACCAGCCAGGCCAGAGCCGTGGTCAGACCGCCGGAGCCGCAGCCGGCCTCGACGATGCGGCAACCGGGCCCGATGCCCAGCTTCATGACAATGTAGCCGATTTCCTTGGGATAAATGATCTGGGTGCGGCGTTTCACCGACTTGACCAGATCGTAGAGGGTGGGGCGCATGACGGTGAAGGGATAGCCCTTGTGCGTCATGACCTGTTGTCCCCAGCCTGCGGCGCGGACTTCGTCAAGGTGCAGAAGTCCTTCATTTGTATGCATTACCTGCCCTTCCTGGGCAGTAACAAAATATCGCTTGTCGTTTGCGTTGAGCAGCATTACCAGCTGTCCCGGTTCGAGCATGTGGCCTCCTGTAAAGTGCGTAGGCGGGAGTAGCCACGGCATAATGGTATGTCAAGCAATCCCCCTGGCTCTGAAGATGGTTTTTCTTGCTATAGCTCCGTTGGCCGGTTAAAGAACATACTTGATACTCGGCGTGCTGTGCGTCCGGCAGAGTCCGGTCATTGTCCTGTTTTCTGCGCCACACGCTTCGTTTTCACAAATTTTTTCCGGTTTCTTGATACGCAAATTTTTATTTTTCCCCGGCTTTGCCGGAAACTTTTTTCATTTGAGGATATCTATGGGCGAGAAGCAGAAACGCAAGATGTTCATCAGCGTGCTGCCTGGTGAACAGGTGGAAGTAGCCATCATGGAAGATGGCGTGGTGTGCGAATATTATGTTGAAATGCTCCATCAGAGCAAGACCAAGGGCAACATCTACAAGGGCAAGATTCACAACGTCGATCAGGCCCTGCAGGCCGCCTTCATCAACTACGGGGCGGACAAGAACGGATTTCTTCAGGTCGACGAGGTCCATCCCGAATACTACCAGGGCGACGTGCCCAGCCGGGGCAAGTATCCGCCCCTGCAGAAGGTCCTGAAGCCAGGCCAGGAAGTGCTGGTGCAGGTGGTCAAGGAACCTACCGGTTCCAAGGGCGCCTTCCTGACGACCTATCTGTCCATCCCCGGACGCTATTTTGTGCTCACCCCCGGGCGCGAACAGCTCGGTATTTCCCGCAAGATCGAAGACGAAAAGGAGCGCGACCGCCTCAAGGAAGTCGTCGAGGAGCTCAAGCTCGACGAGGGCCTGGGCGTCATCGTGCGTACGGTCAGCGAATCCCAGAGCAAGAGCAGCCTGTCCCGTGATCTGCAGTTCCTGAAGCGCCTGTGGAAGGACATCCGCAAGAAGGGCATCTCCTCCGAGTCTCCGGCCCTTATCTATGAGGAAAAGGATCTGGCCTTTCGGGCCATCCGCGACTACCTCACTCCCGATATCGCCGAATGCTGGGTCGATGACGACGAGACCGCCAAGCAGATCACGGATTTCGCAGCCCTTATTTTTCCCCGCCGCAAGACCTTCATAAAGGTTCACTCCGAGACCGAACGGACCCTTTACGAGCGTTTTCGCATCGAGGCGCAGCTGCAGAAGATTTTCAGCCGCAGCGTCAACCTGCCCAGCGGCGGACAGCTGGTCATTGACCACACCGAGGCCCTGACCGCCATTGATATCAACTCCGGAAAGATCGGAGGAGAGAAGAATTTCAAGGAGATGGCCCTGCGGACCAATATCGAGGCCGCGCAGGAAATCCCCAACCAGCTCATGCTGCGCGACATAGGCGGCCAGATCGTGGTCGACTTCATCGAAATGAAGGACGGCAAGCACATCCGCGAGGTGGAGAAGGTGCTGCGTCAGGCTCTCAAGGTCGATCGCGCACGCACGGACATAGGCCGCATCTCCAAATTCGGCCTGCTTGAGATCGTCCGCCAGCGTCTTGGCACCTCGGCCCTTTCCGGAAGCCTGGAGCCCTGCCCGCACTGCTCCGGGGCAGGCACCCGCCGCAATCTGGAATGGCGCTCCATGCAGGCCCTCAAGGACATCTACCGCGAACTGCGCAAGGACAAGAGCTCCGAGACGTTCACCTACAAGACCGACGCGGATCTCATGCAGTACCTTGTCAACCGCAAGCGGGAAAAGCTCATGGAATTCGAGCAGACATTCGGTCGCAAGATCTTCGTCATGCCCACGGAAACGCCCAACTGCGCATTTTGCTAGGTTCTTCCATGAAGATTTTGGTTCACATCTGCTGTGGGCCGTGCGCCATCACACCCGTCCGGGCCTTGCTTGAGGCCGGGATGGGTGTGACAGGCCTATATTACAATCCCAACATTCATCCCCTGCAGGAATACCTGCGTCGCCGGGAAGGCGTGGTCCAGATGGCCGAACGCCTGGATATCCCGGTCATCTTCAAGGATGACGAGTACGACCCCAAGGCCTATTTTCGGGCGGTGACCTATCGTGAGCCGAACCGCTGTCTGCCGTGTTATTCCCTGCGGCTGGAGCGGACCCTGTCCATCGCCCGGCGCGGTGGCTTCGACGCCTTCACCTCCACGCTCCTTTACAGTAAATTCCAGAAGCACGAACAGATTCGGACTTTGGGCCATGATCTGGCCGAGGGTTCGGGAGTGGCGTTTCACTATCAGGATTTTCGTTCAGGCTGGTCGGAGGGCATTGCCCAGTCGAAGGATTGGGGGATGTGCCGGCAGCAGTACTGCGGCTGCCTTTACAGCGAATTCGAGCGCTACTCCTCGGAGCTTGGCAGGCGCGTCTAGACCATGCTGCTTTACGTTCACGTGCCTTTTTGCGTGCGCAAATGCGGTTACTGCGCCTTCCATTCCGGCCCGTTTTCCCGGGAGGCGGCGAAATTATATGTAGGGCAGGTTCTGCAGGAGATGGAGGGCTGGGGGCGGAGTCTGGGCCGGGTTCGACTTGAGTCGGTCTATATCGGGGGCGGGACGCCATCGCTTCTGGAGTCCGGACAGATCGAGGCCCTGCTGCGTGCGGCCGATACCTGTTTTGAACTGAGTTCAGGGGCTGAAATCACGCTGGAGGCCAACCCGGATTCAGCGCTTCGGCCCGGATTTCTGGACAGCGTGCGGAGCCTTGGAGTGAACAGGCTCAGTCTCGGGGTGCAGAGCCTGCAGGACGATCTGCTGGCGATGCTCGGACGTCCACACGACAGCGCGCAGGCGCGTCGTGCCGTGCACGCCGCCAGGGCTGCCGGTTTCTCGAACCTGAGCCTTGACCTGATCTGGGGCCTGCCCGGTCAGACTCTGGATCGCTGGATGAACGATCTGGCTGCGGTCGTGGAGTTGGCACCCGAGCATCTCTCCTGTTATGGGCTGAGCCTGGAGGACGGCACGGCTCTGACGCGCAAGGTCGAGGATGGGGCGCTGGTCCTGCCGGACGAAGAGACTGGAGCCCGGATGTATCTTGACGGATCGGAATTTCTGGAATCGAGCGGATACGCTCACTACGAAATTTCAAGCCATGCCCGTCCGGGCCGTGAGAGCCGCCACAACCAAGGCTATTGGGCCGGGCGTGACTATCTGGGGCTTGGCCCTGCGGCGGTTTCCACCATTGGGGGCCGCAGATGGTCGAACCCTTCGGCGTTTGAAGAGTATGCAGAGGTTGTGGCCAAGGGCGAGGCGCGAGACGAGGTGGAGGTTTTGTCGGCGCTGACCCGCCGGCTGGAAATGGTCATGCTGACCCTGCGCACGGGCGCCGGGCTTGACCTGGATAAATTTAAGGCAACGACCGGAACGGAATTTCCGTGGCGCCACCCGGCTGTCGAGCAATTGCGCTCCAGCGGGTTGGTTCGCCTCCGGACCGGTCATCTTCAACTGACACGTAAGGGCATGCTGGTCAGTAATTCCGTCATCGAAATGGTGCTAGGAGTTTTGGATCGCATGCACGCAGACACTGTGTAGGACACGTATGACAGACAACAATGATTTTGGTGACGCCCAAAACGAGGGCTCCCAAGCCGAGAATTTCGAAGGCAAGGCATTTTCCATGGCCGACCTGCCGCAGACACTGCAGGCTGCCGCGACCCGTTTGAACTGGGCCGAGCTCATGCCGGTGCAGGTGCAAACCATTCCGCACATGCTTGGCGGACAGGACGTCATGGTCCAGTCCCAGACCGGCAGCGGGAAGACAGGGGCCTTCTTGCTGCCCATTCTGGACCGCATCGACACCGGTCTTGGCGCGCCGCAGGCCCTGGTCCTGGTTCCCACCCGCGAATTGGCCGTGCAGGTCACTCGCGATGCCGAGGAACTGGGCCGGGAAGCGGGCATCAAGCCGCTCTCCATTTACGGCGGCGTGGGCTACAAGGGCCAGATCCAGGGACTGGAAGACGGGGCGCAGCTCATCATAGGCACGCCCGGCCGCATCCTGGATCATCTGCTCAAAGGGAACCTCAATCTGGACCGGTTGAAAATCCTGGTCTTCGACGAGGCCGACCGCATGCTGTCCATGGGTTTTTATCCGGACATGAAACAGCTTCAGCGCTACCTGCCGCGCGGGCTGCAGTCGACCATGTTCTCGGCGACCTATCCCGGGCACGTGAAACGTCTGGCCCAGCAGTTCCTGAAGGATCCGATCTTCGTGTCCCTGAGCCAGTCCCAGGTTCATGTCAGCGACGTCCTGCATGTGGTTTACAAGGTTCCGGCCATGCAGAAGAGCCGCATCCTGGTCAAGATCATCGAGCAGGAGAACCCGGCCTCGGCCATCATCTTCTGCAACACCAAGGCGGACGTGCATTTTGTCTCCACGGTGCTGCGGCGGTTCGGATACGACGTGGGCGAGATCAGCGCCGACCTGACCCAGGCCGCGCGGGAAGAGGTGCTTGAGAAACTGCGCCTGAACAAGCTCAAGTTCCTGGTGGCCACGGATGTTGCCGCACGAGGTATCGACATCCACGAGCTGTCCCATGTCTTTCAGTATCAGCCGCCCCAGGATCACGAGGCCTATGTGCACCGCACCGGTCGCACCGGACGGGCCGGCGCCGCCGGGGTCGCGATATCTTTTGTGTCGGGTATGGAAGAGATTGAGCTTGAGCAGATCGCCAAGAAATTCTCCATCCCGATGATCGAGCAGCCCCTGCCCGCCGACGAGGAGCTTGAAGCGCTCATCTCTCAGCGGGCCGTGTTCCTGCTTGAAGCCCGTCTGCGCAAGGCCGACAATATCCAAAAGGAGCGGATGCAGCGGTTCATGCGCACCGTGGGCGAGCTTGCCGCCAATGAGGAATCCCGCGCACTGTTAGCCATGCTGGTGGATGAATTCTATCAGGGTACATTTCATGCCCCGCTGGAGCAGCCCTCGGAAAAACTGGTCGACATGGTACGTCCCGCCAGGCCCCAATCCCGCCCTGCCCAGCCTGCCGCGCCCAGAGCGCCTAGGCAGCCCGCTCCCCAGCCGCAGTTGCGGGACGAGGCTGTCCAGGCCGAGCAGCCCGGAGATGAAGCCGTTCTGCCGGCCGAGGGCGTTCGGCCAGAAGGCGAGAAGCGCCGACGCAAGCGGTCCCGCAAGAAACCGGCCGGTGCCGCTGATGCCGCCCTGCGCGATCAGGCCCGTCCTGAGAAGTCATCGGAAGCGCCGGGAGTTCGGCAGACTTCATCCGAGCCGGTGGCGGCCTCTGAACCCGTGACGGCCTCCGAGCCGGTGGTGCCCTCCGCGCCTGTCTCGGCTCCTGCGGTTGCTCCCGAGCTGACCGCTGAGCCTGCGCCCTCTGCGCCGGAAGCCCGCCCGGAAAAGAGCCAGGCCCCCCGGACTCCCCGGCCGCCGAAGCCCGCTATGCAGCCTGCGCCCGCTCGGGTGGAACCCAAGGACGAGGCTCCGGCGGAGGACTCCCCGGCGCCTGTCGCGGCCACCGAAAATGTGGCTGGAGACGAGCAGCCGGCGGCCGCACCCAAGAAGCGTCGTCGCCGCCGTCCGCGCAAGCCCGCCGCTGCAAAGCCCGAGGGTGGCAATGATGTCGCGGCTGATGCGGGCTCATCCTCCGGGACTCCCGCCGCTGCGCCAAGCGTTGCGCCGGCTCCGGTAGCTCCCGCGCAGACTCCTCGCCCACCACGAGCGGAACCAAGGCCGAGACCTGCGGATGCTCCGGCCGAAGAAGGCGCCTCGCGGACCAGGGAGGTCCCACGCCCAAGTCGCAAGAAACCGGCCGAGGCCAAGACCGAGCCGCCCAGGCCCAAGAAAAAGATATTCCTGGAATAAACGTCAGCCCCGGCCAAGCTCCGGGGCTTTCTTTTGGGGGCCTGCGCGGCTGGTGCGACCGGTCGTGCGGTCATCCTTGTTGGCAGTTGCGCGAGGCTCGGGGTTGGGTGTCGACGAGGAGTTTAAATTCGCGTAATTGGCTTATGGTGTTGTCCGCGATGATTCAGCGGAAATTGCCGCATTCGCGGCCGACAAATCCGGATTTTTAGAGATGGTTCATGCATGGGCGGGAGGGAGCATGTCAGAAGAGCGACGTAAACGAAGCCGGGTCAGCCTTGAATTTCCGCTGACAATAGCATTTGAGGGCAAAAGAGTCCGGGGGAAGGTTCACGATTTGAGTCTGAAGGGCCTCTCGTGTTCCACGGAAGAGTGGATTCTGCCGGGCAAGGAATGCGATATCACCCTGGAACTTGAGTCTGGATTGCGCATGCACATCCATGGGCGAATCATCCGTGCCGGACAGGACGGGGCCATCGATTTCATCAGCATGGACGAGACGAGCTTCGCGCATCTGCGCAATCTGGTCAGGCTCTACGCCGAAGATGCGGATCAGGTCGACGAGGAGTTGCGTCGCCCTGCGTTCAAGTCGGAAGAGGAACCTTTTCCAGAGTGAGCAGGGTCTTTTTCAGTTCGATGCCGGGGCCGAATCCGCCAAGCCCCAGATTGGCCGCCAGCACCCGATGGCAGGGATAAAGCAGGGGCCACGGGTTTCTGGCCATGACCCCGCCAACAGCTCGCGCCGCCCGGGGCGAGCCGCAGAGGGCGGCCAGTTGCCCATAGGTCATGACAATCCCTCTGGGCGCGTGCAGGCGCAGGTTGTCCAGCACCTTCATGGTGAATTCGCTCAAGTTTCGGCTGTCCAGGGGCAGGTCCGGCCATTCGTCGACATGAAGGTCTCCGTACTGGGTCACTATTCGCTCCAATACGCTTCCGTAGGGTGATTTTGGCGGGGTGGCGGCCTTGAGTTCGGCGTTCAGGTCTGTCTGGACCAGAAGCCCGTCCTTCCAGACGAAGGTGACCGAAAACCAACGGTTTGCAAAGGTTTCTGAAAAATCGTTCATGGTTGTTTCCGTTTCTTCGGGGGGTTCATCCATTCCGGGCGATCTTGCCCCAGAGCCTTGCCTTGCCATGTGTCCGTGTCATGCAGGAACTGTGTGACCGCGTTCAGATACGCGGTTTTTTTGTTGGCCCATGCCGGGGCGAGCAGTTCGTCGTGCTCGGGGTCGCTGTTGATGCGATGGACGACCACGTCCTGTCGCAGGAGGGCCAGTCCGCGCACGAGCCAGGTCTGGGATTCTTCCTGCGAGAGGAGTTCGATCTTCCCGGCGCGCCAGGCTGATTCCAGCGGCGTGTCCCGGCAGACGTACAGATTATGTATTTTTATGCCGGACACGGGCAGACTGTTGACAAAGAGAATGGTTTGTTCGAAGTCCGCCAAATTCTCGCCCGGCAAGCCCGTGATGACATGGGCGCAGACCTTGATCCCCCGCTCCGCGGCTTTTCGTGCCCAGGTTGCAAAGCACTCTGCGTCATGCCCCCGGTTGATGCGTTTCAGGGTGGCGTCATGGGCCGACTGAAGTCCCAGGTCCAGCCAGATTTCCTCGAAGGGCGAATTTTGCAGGATGTCGAGTTTTTCCTCATCGAGACAATCCGGCCGGGTACCGATGGCCAGTCCGATGAGGTCCGGGACTTCCGCCAATTCCTCCAGCAGCGTCCGCAGTCGCGCGGCGGGTCCGTGAGTGTTGGAGAAGGACTGGAGATACCCCAGAAAACGCGTGCCTGTGTCGCGGTCCCTGGATAATTCCCGGTACGCGAAGTACTGCTCTCGCAAGGACATGCCGGTTTCGGCAAGGCCCGTCCCGGTTCCTTTCTGGTTGCAGAAAGCGCAACCGCTCCGGGAAAGGGTGCCGTCCCGGTTTGGGCACGAACTGCCGGCGTCCAGCGGTATTTTGCGGATTCGCTGACCGAAGCGTTGCTTGAAGTAGAGAGACAGTCGGTAGAATCTGTATGGAGACATGCTTGGTATGATTGAGGTTTGTGCATGGTCGCGGTGCGGGTTGCCTGCGCGTTGAAATTCAGATAAACAGTGCGGCTCATTACACATCTTTTTCGGGATCGCTCCATCCGTGTCCCGTGGTGGTCCGTGCTCCGGAACGGGCGACGCTTTTTCCAGCCTACAGCGCTGAACATGATAAAAGAGGAACTATATGTCCAGGATTTTGGATAAGATTTTGGGGTTCTTTTCGAACGATCTGGCGATCGATCTCGGCACCGCCAACACCTGCGTATACGTCAAGGGCAAGGGGATCGTCCTGAGGGAACCGTCCGTGGTCGCCGTCAAGCGCGACAATCGGGGCAACAACAAGGTTTTGGCCGTGGGCAGCGAAGCCAAGCGGATGCTCGGCCGTACCCCCGGCAACATCGTGGCCATCCGTCCCATGAAGGACGGAGTCATCGCCGATTTCGAAGTCACGGAAGCAATGCTTCGCCATTTCATATCCAAGGTGCACAACAGCCGGCGGCTGGTGCGGCCCCGCATAGTCATCTGCGTGCCCACCGGAATCACCCAGGTCGAAAAGCGGGCCGTCCGCGAATCCGCCCAGAGCGCTGGCGCGCGTGAAGTTTTCCTGATCGAGGAGCCCATGGCCGCGGCCATCGGCGCGGATCTGCCCATCACCGAGCCGACCTCGAACATGGTCGTCGACATCGGCGGTGGAACCACCGAAGTGGCGGTCATCTCCCTGGCAGGCATCGTCTATTCCAAATCCGTGCGCATCGGTGGCGACAAGATGGACGAGGCGATTCTTCAGCACGTCAAACGCAAATACAATATGCTCATCGGCGAGAGTTCCGCCGAGGACATCAAGACGACCATCGGTTCCGCGTATCCCATGGACCCGGAATTGGTCATGGACGTCAAGGGCCGCGACCTGGTTTCAGGCATCCCCCAGAACATCACCATCACCTCGGAGGAGGTCCGCAAGGCCATTTCCGAACCCGTCGATTCCATAGTTCAGGCCGTGCGCATCGCTCTGGAGCAGACCCCGCCCGAACTGGCGGCGGACATCGTCGACCGGGGCATCGTGCTGACCGGCGGCGGCGCTCTCCTTAAAGGGCTCGACAGCCTGCTGCGCGAGGAAACCTCCCTGCCCATCACCGTGGTCGATGATCCCCTGTCCACAGTGGCGCTGGGTTCCGGCAAGGTCTTGGACAATCTGGATGTCCTGCGCGAGGTAACCATCGAGTAGAGTGATGTCCCCTCGCTTCAAACGTCTGGTCCTGTTTTTCTTCCTCCCCCTGTTTCTCTATTTTTCCATGTACACATGGAACTGGAAGACGGGCTACCTCGATCGCCTGGCGGCCTTGACCGGGCTGGAGTTGACCGGATGGGTCCTGGCCCCGGGGAGATGGCTGCAAAACAACGTCGATGAATTCTGGTCGCGCTACGTCTATCTGGTCGGAGTGCGTCAGGAGAACGAGGACCTGGTCTTGCGGGTGCGGGAGCTCGAACAGGAGCTGACCCGCGTTTCCGAGAAGGCCAAGTCCGCCGATCGCCTGACCTCGCTTTTGCGTTTCAGCCCCGAGGCCTCCTGGGAGATGCGCGGAGGGCGGGTCATCGGCCAGAAGCTCGGTCCCAACGCCATTCTTGAAACCATACTTGTCGATGTGGGGCTGCGCCACGGCGTGGGACTCAACGACCCGGTCATCTCGCCCAAGGGCGTTGTCGGAAGAATCGCCAAGCCGGGTCTTCATTTTTCCTCCGTGGTTCTCCTATCCGATCCTTCCAGCCGGATTCCCGTGATCACCAGCGAGGGGCGTGTCCCGGCCATCGTGCAGGGGCAGGGCGCCGGAGCTTTCCTTGAAGTCAAGTTCATCCCCCGCAACGATCCGGTCAGCCCCGGGGAGATATTGCTCAGCTCCGGGCTGGGCGGTGTCTTTCCCAAGGGCATACCCGTGGCCCGGGTGGTGGAAGTCACTCCGGCGGATGTCTCCCTGTTTCAAAGGGTCTACGCCGAACCTCTTCTCGCCCTGCGCTATTACGAGGAACTGCTGGTCCTGAGCCGCACCGACGGATTCGATGCCGGCCAGCCCGTCATGACTCCGGCCGTGACCAATGCGTCCTCCCCGGATGTTCCCCCGGCGGACGAAAAGAGCCCGGAAGACAAGCCCGCTGCCCAAGCTCCTCCCGCGGCCGGTCCGTCTGTGACGCCTCCGCCCGTCCCGGAGCCTTCCACCATTACCCGGCACCCTGTGCGCAAGAAGCCGTGAGACTCTCAGCCGCGCATCCCTCGACTTCTAAAAAGGGTCAAATCCCCGCGATCATCTGGTGGACAGACTTTCTGATCATCGCCCTTTGGGCGCAGGAACTGTCCGGTGGACTTGATTTCCTTTCTCCCGGCGTGCTTATTTGCCTGCAAACCGGACAGTGGTGGACCGCGCTCTGGATGGGGGCGCTGTGGGTTCTTGTTCAGGAGGGAGGGGGAAATCTGGTTTTTGGCGTGAGCATTCTATTTTATGCCGGTATGTTGGTCTTTTTTCTGCTTTCGAAATGGCTCCTTGAGCCGGAGAATCCTCTTTTCATAATCCTGTTTTCCTTGCTGCTGGCCTGCTGGTCCTGGGTGGTGCTCAGCGGGGCGATCAGCTTTCAGGAACTGCCGGCCCGGCCGTATTCTCCCTGGTCCTGGATTGCCAGGCAGTGGGCCGCATACGTGTTTTTCTGGGGTACGGCCCTCTTGATTTACAGGCGCGGAGGCAGAAATGGGCGCGTTTAACTCCCCGGAGCGGCCCCAGATATTTTCCGGCCCGCCGCTGTTGCTCGTTTTTCTGGTGATCCTCTTTTGCATCTTCGGTATCCGGCTGTGGTACCTGCAGATTTACAAGAGTGATTTCTATCAGGGACGCGCCCAAGAGAACAGAACCAGACAAAGCACCATGTTTTCCCCAAGAGGCATCATCCGGGACCGTACCGGAGTGCTGCTGGCGGAAAACAATCCCGCCTACGCCCTGGCGCTGGTGCGCGAGGACTGTCCGGACATTCCTAAAACCCTGGACCAGATCAGCCGCTGGACCGGTCAGCCCCGGGACGAACTGCAAAAAGCCTTCGAGATCGGCCGCAAGCGGGTCAAGCATTTCGACGAACAGGTCATCGTGCCCAACATTCCGTTTGAGCTGGTGGCCCTGGTCGAGGCGCACCGGCAGGACTGGCCCGGGCTTGTCATTGCCGTGCGGCCCAAGCGTTCCTACGCCCATGGGGAGACCCTGGCGCATGTCCTTGGATATGTGGCTCGGGCCAACGAAGAAGAACTCAACAACGACCCTGATCTGCAACTGGGCGACAACGTCGGCAAGCAGGGCGTGGAGCTGATGCTCGAACGCAGGTTGCGCGGGACCAAGGGGCTTCAAGAGTTTGAAGTCGATGCCTCGGGCCGAGTGCTGTCCTCGCGGATTGTTTCTTCGCCGGTGATGGGCGAGGACCTCAATCTGAGCATCTCTTTGCCCTTGCAGGAAGTCGCGACCAAGGCGCTGGACGGCCGGGCCGGATCGGTCGTGGCCATGGACGCCGACACAGGCGAGGTGCTGGCGTTGGTCAGCCTGCCCAGCTACGATCCCAACGAGTTTGTTGTCGGCATCAGCCATGCGAAATGGAAGGAGCTGCTGGAGGATCCTTTGCATCCCCTGCAGAACCGGCCGGTGCAAAGCACCTATCCGCCCGGCTCTATCTTCAAGCTCGCAGTGGGCGGGCTTGGGCTTGAGAGTGGCACGGTCAAGCCTTCCTCGACGGTGTTTTGTTCCGGCAGCTACAAGCTCGGCAAGCGTGTCTTCAGGTGCTGGAACAAGGGCGGGCATGGAACCACAGATTTCAAGAAATCTCTGCGCGAGTCCTGCGACGTCTATTATTACCAGTTGGGAGAACAGCTCGGGGTGGAGGCTATCAGCGATTTTGCGACCCGCTGTGGGTTCGGGGCCAAGACCGGCGTGGAGTTGCCCCACGAGCGGGCCGGCAACATGCCCACCCCGGAATGGAAGTTGAACCGCTTCGGAGAGAAGTGGCAGGGCGGCGAGACCTTGAACTTCGCCATCGGCCAGGGATACACCTTGACCACCCCCCTGCAGGTGGCCAGATTTGTTGCGGCGCTGGTTAACGACGGGAAAATTTTGCGGCCGACGCTCCTTTTGTCCGAAGAGCCTGACGTGCTGGGTGAACTGCCCATGCGACCCGCGACCAGGAAGCTGGTTCTCGACGCCATGGTGGCCACGGTGGAGGAAGAACGGGGCACTGCCCGGGTTCTTCGCAGGCCCGGCCTGAGAGTCGGAGGCAAGACCGGCACGGCCCAGGTCGTGAAACTGCAGGAAAAATACGAGAAGAAAAAGACCCAGGAGATCCCCTACAAATACAGGGATCACGCCTGGATGGCCAGTTTTGGTGAAAAGGACGGAAAGCGTTTTGTGGTCGTGGCCATGGTGGAACATGGCGGTCATGGAGGCTCGGACGCGGGGCCGGTGGCCGGGGCAGTGCTCGATGTGCTTCTGGATGTGCGATCAGGGGACTGACCAGGAAAGAAAATGTTCGATAGACGACTCATATTTCATATCAATTGGGGTCTTTTGATCCTGACGGCGCTCCTTTTTCTTGTCGGGGTCATGAACCTCTATTCGGCCAGCACCCTGCGCCTTGCTTCCGGCCTTGAAATCGACACGTATTTCAACAAGCAACTGCTTTGGGGCGGGGTCGGCCTGTGCGTGATGACTGCGTTGGTGCTGATAGACTATCGTCATCTGAAATCTGTTTCGTGGCCGTATTTCATCCTTTGCCTGGTTCTGCTGCTCGGAGTCAGTGTTGCCGGGAAAACCATCTACGGAGCCAAGAGATGGCTTGATCTCGGGTTTTTCAATCTCCAGCCCACGGAGCTGACAAAAATCGCGGTCTTGATCCTTGGCGCCAGACTGATGGCGCGTATGGAAGGCAAGCTGGGCTGGCTCAACCTGGGTAAGGCGCTCCTTGTCGGGCTGGTGCCTGCTGTCCTGGTGGTCAAGCAGCCTGACCTCGGGTCGGCCTTGAACATCCTGCTCATTCTGGGGGGCATGATCCTTTTCAAGGGAGTCACCGGCTCCGTGTTCAAGGTGCTGGTTGTCGTGCTGCCGATCATGATCCCATTTGGCTGGTTTTTTCTGCACGACTACCAGAAGCAGCGCATAATGACTTTTCTTGACCCGGGTAATGATCCGCTCGGAGCCGGTTACCACATCATCCAGTCCCAGATTGCGATTGGCTCAGGAGGGTTCTGGGGCAAGGGCTTTTTGGAAGGCACCCAGAGTCAGCTGCGCTTCCTGCCGGAAAAGCATACGGACTTCGCTTTTGCCGTGTTCGGCGAGGAGTGGGGCTTCTTCGGGTCCATTATGCTGCTCATTCTATTCTGTTCCTTTCTCTATCAGATTTACATCGTCACCATGGAAGCCAAGGACGATTTCGGGAGCTACCTCGCGGCCGGGGTCTTCTTTTATTTCTTTTGGCAGATCCTCATCAATATCGGCATGGTGCTCGGGATCATGCCTGTCGTCGGAATTCCACTGCCCTTCATCAGCTATGGAGGCAGTGCATCCGTGGTCAACTTTTGCATGGTCGGACTCGTTCTCAATGTGGCCATGCGCCGTTTCGTTTTCAAAAAAGGCTGACAGTTTTTGGTGTTTTCATGCGGCCAGATTTTTTTTGGCCGCCAATCCGAAAGAAGGCGTGGACGCGACGTGAGCGACCCACTTTTTTTTCGAAAAGAAAAGCGCGAGCTAGACACGTGAAATTCCGAACAAACTACGAAAACCCATGCCATGCCAATCATTTTGCTGATGCTTTGTCCAAAAAGATTTTGACACGAAAATGGGAATCAGATAGAGGCCCTGTGACTTTGAACAAAAATTCACATACTTTTTAGGGGGCGGCATGATTGATCTAGATTACACTTTTTTTGTTCAGCTCGTGAACTTTATGGTCATCCTGACGGTCTTGAATTTGATCTTGTATCGTCCCATCCGAGGGATCATCAAGAAACGGGCCGAGGTCATGAGCCAGAAGCTGGGATCCATCGAGGATTTCGCCGCCAAGGCGGAGGCCAAGCTTGAGAGCTACAAGGTCGCACTGAGCGGAGCCCGTGTTGAAGCTCAGCAGATGCGGGTAGCCCTGAAGGCTGAAGGCGTCGCGGTGGAGTCTTCCGTTTTGGCCGAGGCCGGAGCCGAAGCCGCCGAAAAGATTGCCGCCGCCCGAAAGGAGATCGACGGTCAGAAGCAGACAGCCCTCAAGGCTCTGCGCCAAGAAGTCGCCACCTATGCCAAGAACGTCGCCAACAAGGTGTTGAGCAAGGCTTGATAGGTTCGGGATTTTCTTATGTGTCATAGATTTACTTTTTCATATAAGGAGGGCGGAATTTTGAAAAAGTTCAAGACTGTCGGATTGGTGACGGCAGCACTGGTTCTCTGCGCGGCGATAGCTTTCGCCAGCGAGGGAGATGGCGGGGGGCACAACAAGCTGCTCGACCTTCTCTATCGCGTAATCAATTTCGGCATTGTCGCGTTCTTGATCTATAAGTTCGCGGGCAAGCGTATCGCGGACCTGCTGTCCGGGCGCACCAAGCAGATCGAGACGGACCTTGCCGATCTCGACGAACGCAAGGAAGATGCCGAAAAGCGTTTGCTTGAAGTTGAGGCGAGTATCGCGAATCTTGAGGCGGAAAAAGCCAAGATTCTGGATGATGCAAAGGCTCAGGGTGAGGCCATGCGTCAGGCGATTATCGACAAAGCGGAGGCCCAGGCTACTCAGATCAGGGCTCAGGCTGAAGTATCGGCGGCCCAGGAAGCCAAGTTGGCTATCGACGCCATCCGTGAAGAACTGGCCGAAAAGATTACCACTGCCGCTGAAGATCTTGTCAAGAAGCAGCTCAAAAAGAAAGATCACGAAGATTTGGTCAACGAATATCTTAAAAAGGTGGTGCTCAATTGACTGGGAATATCGTAGCAAGACGGTATGCCAAGGCTTTGTTCGCCGTTGCGCAAGCGCAGTCCGACAAGGGTGCGATGGCGAAATACGGTGACGACTTGGCCAGGCTGGCTGGACTCCTGGGGAATGCGCCTGAGCTCACGAAGATCTTCCGCAACCCCATTTTTGGTGTGGAAGAAAAGAGAGGGGTAATCATCAAGATTCTGGACAAGGTGGCGCCCTGCGCCATGGTTCGGAATTTTTGTCTGCTGCTCGCGGACAAAAACAGATTGTCTTTTCTCCCCGAGATCAACGCATCCTATGGAACGCTTTTGGATTCAGCCCAGGGTGTTCTTCGCGGCAAGCTGGTGACGGCTGTAAAGCTTTCCGATGTTGTGCAGAAGAACGTTGTCGATAAATTGCAACGCGAGTCGGGCCAGCAAGTGGTCCTTGATTACGAAGTGGATCAGGAGATTATTGGCGGGCTTATGCTCAAGATCGGTGACAAGATCCTTGACGCCAGTATTCGCGCTCAGCTGCAAATTTTGAAAGAAAATATCAAAAGGGGTGAGTAGAGGCTATGCAGATTAAAGCAGAAGAAATTAGCCAGATCATCGAAGGCCAGATCAAGAATTACGAGAAAAAGGTTGAGATGAGCGAAACTGGCGTGGTCTTGTCAGTGGGTGACGGTATCGCCCGCGTTTACGGCTGCGAAAACGCGATGGCAATGGAACTCCTCGAGTTCCCCGGTAACGTCATGGGAATGGTCCTTAACCTTGAAGAAGATTCCGTAGGTGTCGCCCTGCTCGGCGAGACGGAGCACATCAAGGAAGGCGACATCGTCAAACGTACGGGCCGGATTTTCCAGGTTCCCGTCGGTGACGCTGTCCAGGGCCGGGTCATCGACCCTCTGGGCAACCCCATCGACGGTCTCGGACCGATCCAGACGGATCAGTTCCGTAACGTTGAAATCAAGGCTCCCGGCATCATCGCCCGTAAATCCGTACATGAGCCCATGTACACGGGTCTGAAGGCCATCGACGCCATGACGCCCATCGGCCGCGGCCAGCGCGAACTCATCATCGGCGACCGTCAGGTCGGCAAGACCGCGGTTGGCGTTGACGCCATCATCGCGCAGAAGAACAGTGACATTCACTGTTTCTACGTCGCCATCGGCCAGAAGCGTTCCACTGTCGCCCAGGTGGTTGAAGCCCTTCGTCAGAACGGCGCCCTGGAATACACCACCGTCATTTCCTCCACCGCCTCCGAGCCGGCTCCGCTGCAGTTCATCGCTGCCTACTGCGGTTGCACCATGGCGGAATTCTACCGTGACAACGGCAAGCATGCCCTGATCGTTTATGACGATCTTTCCAAGCAGGCCGTCGCTTACCGGCAGATGTCACTGCTTCTGCGCCGCCCTCCGGGACGCGAAGCTTTCCCCGGCGACGTTTTCTATCTCCACTCCAGACTTCTGGAGCGCTCCTGCAAGGTCAACGACAGCCTGGGCGCCGGTTCCCTGACCGCCCTGCCTGTAATTGAAACCCAGGCCGGTGACGTTTCGGCGTACATTCCGACCAACGTTATCTCCATCACCGACGGTCAGGTCTACCTTGAGCCCAACCTGTTCATGGCCGGCATCCGCCCCGCCATCAACGTCGGTCTGTCCGTATCCCGAGTTGGCGGCGCCGCACAGATCAAGGCCATGAAGAAGGTTGCTGGCACGCTGCGTCTCGATCTGGCCCAGTATCGCGAACTTGCCGCTTTCGCGCAGTTCGGTTCCGACCTGGACAAATCCACCAAGACCAAGCTGACCCGTGGCGAGCGTCTGGTTGAACTGCTCAAGCAGCCTCAGTACCAGCCAATGCCCGTCGAAGAGCAGGTTGCAGTTCTTTACGCCGGTACCCGCGGTTTCCTCGATGACATCGCAGTGACCGACGCCATCCGCTTCGGTGCCGAACTGGTTGACTTCATGCGCAACCAGAAATCCGACGTCCTGGCTGAAATCGTTCAGACCAAGGACCTTGGCAGTGAAACCGAAAAGAAGCTGGCTGATGCGATCAATGAGTTCAAAGCCGGTTTCAAAGCCTAGGATCGTTTAAGGAGTCGTAAATGGCATCACTCAGGGACATTCAGAACAAAATCGTCGGTGTAAAGAAGACCAAGCAGATTACGAAAGCGATGAACATGGTCGCTTCCGCAAAGCTGCGCGGTGCTCAGAGCCGCATCGAGCGCTTTCGTCCCTATGCTGATAAGTTCAATGACATTCTTATCGATCTGGCTTCCCGCGCCGACGCCAGCGCGCATCCCTTGCTTGAAAAGCGCGAGGTCATTCAGAACATCGGAATTGTACTGGTGACTTCGGACAAAGGGCTGTGCGGCAGTTTCAACGCGAACTTGTGCAATGCCGCCAACAGGCTGGCCAAGCAGAAGGAAGCAGAAGGCAAGACGGTCAAGTTTATCTGCATTGGAAAGAAAGGCAGAGACTTCATCCGCAAGACAAAATTCGAGATTACTACTGCTTACGCTGAAAACATGACTCATTTTGATTTTCAGTTGGCAAGCGAAACAGGAAATCTCGTCATTGACGGATACCTCTCTGGACAGTTTGACGAAGTGCACATTGTTTACGGAAAGTTCGTAAACATCGCGAAGCAGGAAGCGACATGGTCGCAGATTCTCCCCGCCGAAACGCCAGAAGTTGAGGCTACGGCCGGTGCTTCGAGCGAATACATCTTTGAACCGTCAGTGGAAGGCCTTTTGGCCGAACTGCTGCCTAGGTATGTCAAAGTTCAGATGTATCGCGGCCTGCTCGACACGTCGGCCAGTGAGCACGCAGCTCGCATGTCGGCCATGGATAACGCGACAAAGAACTGCGACGAAATGGTCGGCAGCCTGACCAAAGTCTACAACAAGGCGCGCCAGGCAAGTATCACCACCCAATTAATGGACATCGTAGGCGGTGCCGAGGCACTGAAAGGATAAGGGGGCATAACGCATGAGTGCTGTTAATACCGGTAAAATAGTGCAGGTCATCGGACCTGTTGTTGACTTGGAGTTTGCCGAAGGCAATCTTCCGAGTATTTTGAACGCTGTTCTCATTACGAACCCGACCATTGACGCCGAGGAAGACAACTTGGTTGTCGAAGTCGCGCAGCATCTTGGCAACAGCGTCGTCCGCTGCATCGCCATGGACAACACCGATGGTCTTGTTCGCGGTCAGATCGGCAAGGACACGGGCAAGCCCATTCAGGTGCCCGTCGGCAAGGCTTCCCTGGGACGAATCCTGAACGTCGTTGGTCGCCCCGTGGATGAAAAGGGTCCCATCTCCTCCGAGAAGATGTACCCCATCCATCGTCCTGCTCCCGGTTTCACGGAGCAGTCCACCAAGATTGAAGTGCTGGAGACCGGCGTCAAGGTTATTGACCTGCTCGTTCCCTTTCCCAAGGGTGGAAAGATGGGCATGTTCGGTGGTGCCGGCGTCGGCAAGACCGTTATTCTCATGGAAATGATCAACAACATCGCCAAGAACCACGGTGGCATCTCCGTGTTCGCCGGTGTTGGTGAGCGCACACGCGAAGGAAACGACCTTTACCATGAAATGATAGAAGCTGGCGTTCTGGATAAAGCCTGCCTCGTCTACGGTCAGATGAACGAACCTCCGGGAGCCCGTTCACGCGTTGCGCTGACCGCTCTGGCCGCTGCGGAATATTTCCGTGACGAAGAAAACCAGGACGTGCTGCTGTTCGTCGACAACATCTTCCGTTTCACCCAGGCAGGCTCCGAAGTCTCCGCGCTTCTTGGCCGCATGCCTTCCGCTGTTGGTTACCAGCCGACGCTGGGTACCGACCTTGGTGAACTGCAGGAACGCATCACCTCTACCAAAACGGGTTCCATTACCTCGGTTCAGGCCGTTTACGTCCCTGCTGACGACTTGACCGACCCCGCACCTGCAACGACCTTCTCGCATCTTGACGGAACCATCGTTCTGTCCCGTCAGATCGCGGAGCTTGGCATTTATCCTGCGGTGGATCCTCTTGACTCCACCTCCCGCATTCTGGATCCCAACGTCATCGGCATGGACCACTACATGACTGCCCGTGCCGTGCAGCGTCTGCTCCAGAAATACAAGGATCTGCAGGACATCATCGCGATCCTGGGCATGGACGAGCTGTCTGACGAAGACAAGCTGTCCGTCTCCAGAGCGCGCAAGATTCAGCGTTTCCTGTCCCAGCCGTTCTTCGTTGCCGCCCAGTTTACCGGCAAGGAAGGCCGCTATGTTAAGCTTGAAGAGACCATCAAGAGCTTCAAGGAAATCATTGAAGGCAAGCACGATTCTGTTCCGGAGTCCTGCTTCTACATGGTAGGCGGACTTGAAGAGGCATTGGAAAACGCCAAGAAACAGTAATTCTTGCTCTGGGGTATTGATATGGCTAAAACAATTACGCTTGAAATAGTGACACCAGACAAGATGGTGCTCAAGGAAGAGGTCGATTATGTCGGCGCTCCCGGCATCAATGGCGAATTCGGTGTCCTGCCCAATCATATCCCGTTTCTCTCTGCACTTGGTATCGGGAGCCTTTACTACAAACTCAACGGCAAGAAGTACTTCGTTTTTGTTGCCGGCGGTTTTGCCGAAGTCTCCCCTGCAAAGGTGACGGTTCTTGCCGAAGTTGCGGAAAGAGCTGAAGACATCGATCTGGAAAGAGCTCGCAGAGCTCAGGACAGAGCCGAGCAGCGCGCCAAGCAGCAACAGGAGAAATTGGATCACGCAGCCGTGCAGGCTGCATTGGCCAGAGCACTTCATCGCATGAAATGCCGGCAGACAGCTGTAAGTGAAGGCACTTGCCGCATGTAATGACCGACAATCACGGTATCTAGAAAGCAGGCTCTTCGGAGCCTGCTTTTTTTTACGACTATTCAATCTTGAGAATAATATAATATACCGATATCAAAGATTAAGAATTTTTGGACAGTTATCGAGAAATGGGCTCTCAGGGAACTTTGGCATTGAGCGCTTTTTTGTTGGTTGCGTGGCTCCAACGCCTGCGAGAGCATTATTTGAAAGGACAGAGCCGAATACTTTTTCGAGGAAAATCATGAAGCCAGAACTGGGATACGTCATCTTGGCCGCGGGCAAGGGAACGCGCATGCATTCCGATTCCCCAAAGGTTTTGCAGCAGGTTTTGGGAAAGCCGCTTCTTGGCTATGTATATGACGCCTTGACGCACGTGCCTGCGGCTCAGGTCTGGACCGTGGTCGGTTTTCAGTCCGCAAAGGTTGAAGACTGCTTTCCGGGGCAAAAGGGACAGTTTGTCCTGCAGGAGCAGCAACTGGGCACGGGACATGCGGTCATTCTCTCGTGGGAGCGCGTTGCCGCCTCCGGCATTTCATATCTTTGCGTACTCAACGGAGACACCCCGCACGTTCCGGTTGATGCCATAGCCGATTTGGTTGAATTATGCGCTGCCCAAAACGCGGGCATGGGTATGTTGACCTTGCGGCTTGAAAATCCCTTTGGGTACGGCCGAGTCATCCGCAATGCCGAGGGCTGCGTGGAGCGGGTGGTGGAAGAAAAGGATTTCTGTGCAGCGGATCATGGCGGTGAGGTTTTTGAGGTCAATTCAGGGGTCTATGTGTTCGACGTTATGCGCTGTGGGCCTCTGCTGGAAAAGATGGACCGCAACAATGCCCAGCAGGAATATTATCTGACCCAGATGATCGCCATCTGCGCTGCCGCAGGGTTGCCGGTCGCGGGATTGCCGTTTGGCAGCTCGGACCTTTTGCGGGGGATCAATTCGCCACGAGAGCTGGTTCGTTTTGAAGATTCCCTGCGTCGCCAGATCGTGGAAGGCTTGCTCGATTCAGGAGTCATCCTTCGTAATTGCGAGACAATTTTCATCGGGCCCGACGTTGCCGTCGCTCCCGGTGCCGAAATAATGGGGCCATGCGAAATTTACGGCTGTTCGCGAATCGAGCGCGGCGCGTTTATCTCTTCTCATTGCTGGATCAAGGATTCGATTCTTGGTCCTTGCCAAGTGAAATCCTTTTCTCATATTGAAGGATCTCACATCCGGGCGGGAGCGAGTGTTGGCCCGTACGGTCGGATCAGACCCGGCTCCGATATCGGAGAGGACGCGCGCGTGGGCAATTTCGTCGAAGTCAAGAAATCCGTGCTCCATGCCGGCGCCAAGGCTGGGCATCTTTCCTACCTGGGCGACAGCGATATCGGTCCTGGAGTGAATATCGGCGCGGGAACCATCACCTGCAATTATGACGGCGCGAAGAAACATCGCACCGAAATTCATGAAAACGCCTTTATCGGCAGCAACACGGCGTTGGTCGCTCCCGTGGTCGTGGGAGTCGGCGCTCTTGTCGCCGCCGGTTCAGTGGTTACTAAAAATGTTCCGGATGGTGCCCTGTGCGTGGCCAGGGCCAGACAGTCGAATTTGGACCGCAAGAAAAAATCACTTCAATCCTAGGATAACTTATGGATATTCTTAATCAGTTGACAGAGAAGATAACCCTCCTACTGGAGCGCCAGGAAGCCTTGAAACTTGAGAATATGCAATTAAAGGAGTCCCTTGAGCAGGAGCGGCAGACCAAGGAGGCCGTTCTGTCCAGGGTGGAAAATATCTTGAACAGCCTGCAAGAGGTTGATAGAAACTAAGTAATGCCAGGATACAATTTGACAGTGCTCGGCCTCGATCTTTCCTTCGCGGCCGACGTCTCGCCCGAGCGGATTCATAAAGCTGTTGACCTGGTTCATCAGCGCTACAAGGATCTCGAAGGGCGGGTCAGTCACATGAGCAAGGAGCGGCTTCTGACATACCTGGCGTTGAGTCTGGCCGACGATTATTTACATGATCAAGGGAAGATGTCGCAACTTGAAGGCACGTTGCAGCAGCTTCTTTCGAAGATAGATAGTCCTGAAGAATAGTGAACAAGTACCCTGGAGGGTCAGTGATTGGTGATGCGTTTTTGAGCCAATAAAGCGCAATACGGGTAGCTTACAACGGTCTTGTGTGCACGCTTCGGGCAGCCGAAGAAGCCTGATGGGCTGTAGCCAACCCCCTCTTAACTTAAGAGGTTCAAAATGATTCCCAACACTGCCTTCCGGGGCTTTTATCTGGTTCGCCCCTTCCAACAGCCAGTCTCTCATACACTCCTTGCCGATCGTAATTAAGCGCTCGCGCTGTTGTCTCGTCAGTCCGATTTAAGGACAGGGACGACGTATCATGGTCGTTGCGCAGCCATCTTAAATATATTGTGCCAAGGAGTTTCCATGACCAGCCAGATCATAATCACCGCTTTCATTTGCACCGGAATCGGTGCGGTTGCGGGTTTTTTGTTCAAAAAATACATCACCGATCAAGAGAACGACGACGCTCGCAAATTGTCCGAGCGGATTCTGGATGAAGCCAAGAAAGATGCGCAGGCGCACAAGAAAGAGGTTTTGCTCCAGGCCCAGGACGAGGTTTTTGCCCTGAAGAAGGAAGTCGAACAGGATGCCAAGGACCGTGAGCGCGAGCTGAAAAAGAACGAGGCCAGGCTGCAGGCCAAGGAAGAGCGTCTGGAAAAGAAGGTGGAGTCCCTGGCCTTGAAGGAAAGCGAGCTGGTCAGCCTTGAAAAGAAGGTTGCCAAGCAGGAGCGCGCCGTCGAGGAGAAGGAGGAGGGGCTGCAGGAGCTGATCGTTGCCCAGCAGACTCGCCTGGAGGAAATTTCCGGATTGACCGCCGAAGAGGCACGCGCCCGCCTCATGCAGGAAATTGAGAGCAAGGCTCGCCATGAGGCGGCCAAGATGGTGCGGGTGATCGAGGTCGAGGCGCAGGAGACCGCGCATCGCAAGGCGCAGATGATCATTGCCAGCGCGGTTCAGCGCTACGCAGGCGATTATGTCTCCGAGCATACGGTCAGTTCGGTGGAGTTGCCCAGTGAAGACATGAAGGGCCGCATTATCGGCCGTGAAGGTCGCAATATTCGGGCCATTGAAGCGGCTACGGGTGTGGACCTGATTATCGACGACACGCCGGAAACGGTCATTTTGTCCGCATACAACCCGTTGCGCCGCGAGGTGGCCAAGCGTTCGCTGGAGAGGCTGATCAGCGATGGCCGCATTCATCCCGCGCGTATCGAGGATATCGTCAAGAAGGTCGAAAAGGAGATGGATGTCCAGATCCGTGAAATCGGCGAGCAGGCCACTTTCGATCTCGGCGTGCACGGAATTCATCCCGAGATTGTCCGCCTGCTGGGGCAGCTGCGCTTCCGCACCAGTTTTACCCAGAATGTTCTGCAGCATTCACTTGAGGTTGCTTTTTTGTGCGGAATCATGGCCGCCGAGCTTGGGCTGGACATCAAGAAGGCCAAGCGGGCCGGCCTGCTGCATGATCTGGGCAAGGCCGTGGACCACGAAGTCGAGGGCCCGCATGCGCTCATCGGTGCCGATCTGGCCAAGAAGTACAACGAGTCCGCCGAAATCGTGCACGCCATCGCCGCGCACCATGAGGATGTCCCGCCAAAGTCCGTCTATGCCGTGCTGGTCCAGGCCGCTGATAGCCTCTCCGGAGCACGCCCCGGAGCGCGCAAGGAGCTTTTGGAGAGCTACGTGAAGCGCCTTGAGGAGCTCGAAGGGATCGCCACCGGATTTACCGGCGTGAGCAGGGCCTTCGCCATTCAGGCCGGCCGCGAAGTTCGCGTCATGGTGGATTGCGAGGCGGTCAACGACGACCAGATCTACATGCTGAGCAAGGATATCGCCAAGCAGATAGAGGAAAAGATGACCTACCCCGGTCAGATCCGGGTTACGGTCATCCGCGAAAAGAGGGCCGTTGGCATTGCCAAATAGTTCCCGAATGCGGATTCTCTTTCTTGGTGACATCGTAGGAAATAGCGGGCGGCAGATGGTCAAGGATCATCTGCCGCGTTTGCGTCGGGAATTGGAGCTGGACGTGGTCCTGGCCAACGGCGAGAACGCTTCCGGCGGACTTGGGCTCTCGGCCAAAAGCGCCCAGGAGCTGCACAGATGCGGCGTTGATGTCCTGACCACCGGCAACCATGTCTGGAAATTTCCCGACATCCGCCCAGCGCTTGAGAATGAACCGTGGCTGCTGCGTCCGGGCAATTATCCCGCAGTGGCGCCGGGACGTGGCGCGGGCGTTTACGAACTGGGTGAAAACCTGCCGCCGCTCATGGTCGTCAATCTGCAAGGCCGGACCTTCATGGAAGCCATCGACTGCCCGTTCGCGGTTGCCGAGACTCTGGTCGCAAAGGCTCCGCCCGAGGCCGTGATCGTGGTCGACATGCATGCCGAAGCCACCTCGGAGAAGCGCGCACTGGCCCATCTGCTGCGCGGGCGGGTTCAGGCAGTGGTCGGCACGCACACCCATGTTCAGACCAATGACGCACGAATTTTGGACGGAATGACCGGCTACATCTCCGATCTTGGGATGTGCGGTCCGGAAGACTCCTGCCTGGGCATGGACAACGACATAATTTTGCGCAGATTTCGGACAGGACTACCCCAGCGTTTTGAACTGGCCAAGGGGCCGTGCATGCTGAACGGGGCGCTTATGGAAGTGGATAACGGCCATTGCCGCGGCATTTCGGCATGGCAATACAGGGCATCTTAAAGAACAGGAACCGTCATGACAGATATGGAGCTTGCTCGGCAGCTTGAGCAGATCCGGCGCGGAAGCGTCGAGATCATCAATGAAGAGGAACTGATCACAAAACTGCGCAGCGGCACTCCGCTGCGGATCAAGGCCGGTTTTGACCCCACCGCTCCGGACCTGCACCTTGGGCATACGGTACTGATCCAGAAGCTCAAGCATTTTCAGGAACTCGGACATCAGGTCATTTTTCTGATCGGTGATTTCACCGGCATGATCGGTGATCCCTCCGGAAAATCCGAAACGCGCAAGAAATTGACCCGCGAAGAGGTTCTCCGCAACGCCGAAACCTACAAGAAGCAGATTTTCAAGATCCTGGATCAGGAACGAACCGAAATCGCTTTTAACTCCACCTGGATGGACACGTTTTCCGCTGCGGATTTCATTGAGCTCTGCTCGCGTTACACTGTGGCCCGCATGCTTGAGCGCGATGATTTCGAGAAGCGCTTCAAGGGTAACCAGCCCATCTCCATCCACGAATTCCTGTACCCGCTGGTCCAGGGATACGACTCCGTGGCCCTCAGGGCCGATGTGGAGCTTGGCGGGACGGACCAGAAGTTCAATCTGCTCATGGGCCGCCACCTGCAGCGTGAGCACGGTCAGGCATCGCAGATCGTTTTGACCATGCCTATTCTGGAAGGCCTCGACGGAGTCCAGAAAATGAGCAAGTCGCTTGGCAACTACATTGGCATAGACGAGGCTCCGGGCGACATGTTCGGCAAGCTGATGTCCATCTCCGATGAGCTCATGTGGCGTTATTACGAGTTGCTTTCCGACAGTTCCCTGGACCGGATTTCTACCCTGCGGGAGCAGGTTGCCTCCGGGGCCCTGCATCCCAAGACCGCCAAGGAGGATCTGGCCCAGGAGATCACGACACGGTTTCACGGGGCAACGGCCGGGGCGGCAGCGCGGGAGGCTTTCAACGCCGTTTTCGCCAAGCAGGGCATTCCTGAGGACATCGAGGTTTTCACGGTTCAGGCCGGGGCGCTGCTGGTGGATGTTCTGAGCGAGAGCGGCGTGTGCTCTTCCAAGGGCGATGCCCGCCGGATGTGCAAGCAAAACGCCGTGACCATTGACGGACGCAAGGAAGACGACGCTTCCTTCGCATTCGCGCCGGGGGAATATGTGCTGAAGATCGGCAAGAAAAGATTCCTGAAGCTCGTGGCGGCTTAAGGGGGCAGTCTGATGTTTTCGATCTGGCGTAAAACCGTTCTGCTGGCGCGCATGGTCAAGATAGAACATTCGATCTTTGCCCTGCCGTTCGCCTATCTCGGGATGCTCTGGGCTGCGGATGGCTGGCCGGGCTGGAAGATATTTCTGGCCCTGACCGTGGCCATGGTGGCCGTGCGCTCCTTCGCCATGGCCGTCAATCGCCTTGCGGATCTTCCCATTGATTCCAAAAACCCGCGCACCCTGACCCGGCCCTTGGTGACGGGCGAACTCAAGGTTTCTGAAACGCTGGTTTTCATAGCCGTCAGCGCCCTTGTCTTCGTCGGGGCGTGCTGGCAGCTCAACGCCCTCTGTCTGGCGCTTTCTCCCTTGGCACTGGTCTGGTCCGCACTCTACAGCTTTACCAAACGGTTCACCTTTCTGTGCCATTTTTTTCTGGGCACGGTGCTTGGGCTTGCACCCCTGGCGGGATGGCTCGCCGTGTCTCCGGAGATTGCGCTTGCTCCCGTCCTTTTGGGCCTTGGAGTGACATTCTGGGTGGCCGGATTTGATATCCTTTACGCCTGTCAGGACGCCGAATTCGATCGGGCCGAGGGCCTGCATTCCTTGCCGGCAGGCAAGGGGGTGCCGATCGCGCTGGCTCTTTCGACCTTCAGCCATGTGACAACAGCCCTCTTTTTTCTTCTGGCCGGCTGGTCTGCCGGGGCCGGGCTTGTTTATGCGGGTTTTTGCCTGGTCGTGGCAGTGATCCTGCTTTTCGAGCACCGCCTGATAAGTGCCGATGACCTGAGCAGGGTCAACCTGGCTTTTTTCACCTTGAACGGTTTTGTAGCGGTTTTCTTGTTTGCGGGCGCGGTCATCGACACGACGCTTGGGTAATTAATCTTCAGGGAGCATCTCATGCGCGAAGCCAACGTTTTTCCCACCTACAGAGGGGAAATGGAATATGTCTGCCTCGGTTGTAAGGCTAGGTACCCCATCGACGAATTGCATTACACGTGTCCCAGCTGCAAGGGTGTTTTTCTGCTGGAGGATACACGCTTTTCCGAGTTGGAAAAGACACCCGGCACTGCCTGGCGCGATATCTTCGACCTGCGCGCGGCGACAAAGAATCCAGCCCTGCGTGGCATCTTCCGGTTTTACGAGCTGATGGCCCCTGTCGTGGGCGAAGAGGACATTGTCTACCTCGGGGAGGGTAACACCCCTGTGACCCGCTCCTCGTCCGCCCTGGAGCGTCTGGTGGGGCAACCCATGGCCTTCAAGAATGACGGACAGAATCCGTCCGCATCATTCAAGGATCGCGGCATGGCCTGCGCCTATTCGTACCTGCGCCATCTGGTTGCCAGACACGACTGGGACAATGTTCTGACCATCTGCGCCTCCACCGGCGACACCTCGGCCGCTGCGGCGCTCTATGCGGCGTATGTGGGGGAGCCTTTGACCTCGGTCGTGCTTTTGCCGCAGGGCAAGGTCACCGCACAGCAACTGTCCCAGCCTCTGGGCAGTGGGGCGAAAGTGCTCGAAATCCCCGGCGTTTTTGACGACTGCATGAAGGTGGTCGAATATCTGGCCGATCATTATCGGGTGGCGCTCCTCAATTCCAAGAACGCCTGGCGCATCCTCGGGCAGGAGAGCTATGCCTTTGAAGTGGCGCAGTGGTATGATTGGGATCTGCGCGGCAAGGTTATTTTCGTGCCCATCGGCAATGCCGGAAACATCACGGCCATCATGAGCGGCTTCCTGAAACTCCTGCGGCTTGGGATCATAGAGACCCTGCCCCGCATCGTCGGAGTACAGTCCGAACATGCGGATCCGGTTTTCAGGTACTATGCCCAGGAGGCGGCGCAGCGCCGGTTTGAGGCGGTGAAGGTACGACCGTCGGTTGCCCAGGCGGCAATGATCGGCAATCCGGTGTCGTTTCCCCGGGTGGCGTATCTGGCCGAGCAGTACCAAAAGCTGGGTGGCGCGGGTTCGTTCCAGGTCGTGCAGGTCAGCGAACAGCGCATCATTGAGTCCATGCTGCTTGCCAACCGGCATGGCCACATCGCCTGCACCCAGGGCGGCGAATGCTTGGCCGGACTCCTGAAGGCCAAGGAACTCGGACTCATGGAAGAAGGCGAGCTTGCCGTGCTTGACGCCACGGCGCACGCTTTGAAGTTCGCCGGATTTCAGGACATGTATTTTCATGATGGCTTTGGTCCCGAATTCGAGATCACGCCGGACAGAAAACTGGCCAATGTGCCGCGCCTGGTCATTGATCAGGATGAGAAGGCGCGTCTGTCCGAGGATGCGTTTACGGTTCAGGCCGCCCAGAATGTGGTCGGCATACTGGGGCTCGACAAAAAATGACGGCGTGTGTCTGAAACGCTCGAAAACAAAAAATGGCCGGTGTGCGTAACCGGCCATTTTTTTTGAGGTAAGCGTATCTGCGCTAGATTCCAGGCGGAAGGCCGAGCAGGGCGATGCCGCGAGCGTTGGCAAAAGCCAGGGCCTGGTCCTGTTCGAAAAAGATGCACCCGCCAGCCTCAAAGGCCAGGCACGTCGCGCCGACATCGGCCATGGCTTGCAGCGTCTTCAGGCCAAAAGCCGGAAGGTCGAGCCTTTTATCCTGGGTCGGCTTTGGCCGCTTTACGACCACCGCGCCGGGGCCCCCGAGTTGGCCACCGCGTCGTATGGCTGCATCGGTGCCTTCAATGGCCTCGACGGCAAGAACGATTTTTTCCCGCACGACCAGGCACTGGCCGATGTCGAACTGTCCCAGGGATTGGGCCAGTTTCCATGCGAATTCCACATCCTCGCGTTCGGCCTGCGTGGGTTTTCTCTTGGTTAGCACCCCTTCGGGAGCGAGCAGGTCCGGCGAGTAGTGATGAGGCGCGACGACAGCGAGGCCTTCGCGTTCAAGTTCGGCAGTGAGCGCGCGCAGCAGGACGTCATCCCCGCGGGTCTTGATGGAAAAAAGAAGCCGTGCCGCTCGCCAGTCGGGCCGAAGATCAAGAGCCCTTGGTTTGTTGATGGGACCTGCCATGACCACGTGCGTGACGTGGTTAGCGGTGAAGAAATCGATGAGTTTGCCAAGCTGGCCAAGTTTGAGCCAGGAGAAATTGTCGCAGTGGGCTCTAAAGGCAGGGTCGGTGTCGGATGCGAAGCCGACACCGATGACGCGTTCGCCGCGTTCTTTAGCCGTATTGGCCACGGTGATGGGAAATGAGCCGCCGCCCGCGATGATGCCAAGCGTTCTGGTCATGGCCTGTCTAGATGCGTTCAGGCGTTATCGTGCCTCGTTTGCTGCTGCGGATGAAGTCGAGGAGCTTCATGACCTGGGAGAAGTTGCCAAGCTCCGTCTCGACCTGCTGCATGACTTCGTTGCGTTCCTGGTTGGAGCGCCAGATCAGCTTGTATGCGGACTTCAAGGCGTGAATCTCCTCGGAGGAAAACCCGTGCCTGCGCAAACCGATGAGGTTGAGTCCGCGCAATGTGGCGCGCTCGCCAACGGCCAGCATGAAGGGCGGTACATCCTGGGCGACACCGGTTTTCCCGCCGATGAATGCGAAGTCACCGATGTTCACGAACTGGTGCACGGCCGAAAGGCCGCCCACGACCACTTCATTGCCTACGACGACATGACCGGCAAGGGTCGCGGCGTTGGCCAGGACGTTGTTGTCACCAACCACGCAGTCGTGCGCGATGTGGGAGTAGGCCATCATCAGGTTGTCCGACCCGACCTGGGTTATTCCGCCGCCACCTTCCGTGCCACGGTGGATGGTTGAAAATTCGCGGATTCTGTTGCGGTCCCCGATGACGAGCCTGCTCTCTTCTCCGCCGAATTTGAGATCCTGTGGCTCACCGCCGACGCAGGCCATGGAATGGACATGATTTTTCGTGCCCAGGGTAGTAAAGCGCTTGATCTGGGCTCCGGCGTCGATGACTGTCTCGTCACCTATGTGAACCCCGTCTTCGATAACGGCAAAAGGGCCGACCGTGACTCCGGTGCCAAGGTACGCATCCGGATGAACTACCGCTGAAGGGTGTATGTTTGTTTGCATCAGTCTTCCCTCGGAACCACGGAAGCGGTCAGGATGCCCTCAGCCACGACCTTTCCGTCGACCATGGCCTTGCCGTTGGTTTTCCACATGCTCATCTTGTGACGTTCGTAGGTGACGTGCAGGTGCAGCTGGTCACCGGGAAACACGGGGCGGCGGAAGCGAACTTTCTCCATTCCGGTGAACAGAAAAATCTTGCCCACGGTGTCCGCCGGAGGAAGACTCTTTATGACCATGATTCCACCAGCCTGGGCCAGTGCTTCAAGAATGAGCACTCCGGGCATGACCGGATAGGACGGGAAGTGACCCTGAAAAAAAGGTTCGTTGATGGATACGCTTTTGATGGCGTGCACAGATTTCATGGGCTCGAAGGAGAGCACCCGGTCAACCAGCAGGAAAGGATAGCGATGTGGAAGCAGATCCAAAATGTCACGGCTTACGATTTCGCCATTCTCAGGTTTGTTGATCATATCATTTTCCTTTGTTCGCAAGTTCTTCCCGGAGTGCGGCCAGTTCCTTTTCAAGTTTGCCAAGCCGTCGCTTCATTTCCGGCAGCTTGGGCATGATGGCCGAGGTCCGAAGGAATGCTCCGTGGGACATGACTGGAATGCCGCTCAGGTCCTGGCCCGGCGGTACATCCTTGCCCACTCCGGATTTGGCGCCGATTCGGCATCCGTCGCCAAGATTGATGTGGCCGGCGACACCGACCTGCCCGGCCAGAACTACCCCGTTGCCCAGGGTGGTCGATCCTGCGATGCCGACTTGCGACACGATGATACAGTTTCGTCCGACCCGTACATTGTGGCCAAGCTGAACCAGATTGTCGATCTTGGTCCCTTGCCCCACACGGGTTTCTCCCAGGGCCGCACGATCTATGGTCGTGTTTGCCCCGATTTCCACATCGTCCTCGATCACGGTACGGCCAATCTGGGGAAATTTGGTCATCCCCGAGGCCGCCTGGGCGAATCCGAATCCGTCGCTGCCCAGAACCGTTCCGGCATGCAGAATGACACGTTTTCCGACCAGCGTGCCGGCCATGAGCGAGCAGTTGGGATAGATTATGGCGTCTTCGTCGACCACGCAGTCTTCGCCGATGTACGAGCCGCTGAATACGCGAACCCTCGCGCCGACCCTTGCCCCTCTGCCGATGAAAACAAAAGGGGCGATGGCGGCACTTGGGTCAATGCTTGCATCTTCATGCACAAAGGCCAGGGGGCTCATGCCTTCAAAAGAGCCCTGCGGCTTGGCAAAAAGCTGAACGGCGCGCGCAAAATCAAGATACGGATTGGCGCTGATCAGGCAGGATTTGGAATCCGGGGCCTGATCAGCGCTGACGAGGACTGCACCTGCGCCGGTCGTTTCGAGCTGCGGCGCGTATTTGGGATTGGCCAGAAAGGACAGTTCGGATTCTGAAGCCTCGGCCAGGGTGTTGACCCCGGAGATCTCCATGTCACTGCCCTTTAAGGATATACCCAGACGGGATGCGATTTCGGAAAGAAGCATTGCGGGCCCTGTTATTTGCCGCGCATGGCTTTGTTGAGTTCCGCAAGGATCGCATTTGTGAGGTCAACGCTGTCCTGCCCGTAAATCACTCCACTGGCCTGCTTGTCGAAAATGGCCGTGTATCCGTTTTTCTTTCCGTAGCTCTCAATGACTTCAAGGAGCTTGTCGATGATGGGCTTTGAGAGGCTCTGCTCGGCCTGCTGCAGCTTGCGCTGGTAGCTTTGGCCCATGTCCTGGAAGTCGCGCACTTTGCGCTTGTACTGGGTTTCCTTGTCCATTTTGGCTTCCTGGCTGAGCATCATGGACTGTTTCTGAAGTTCGTCCTTCAGTGTATCCAGGGCCTTTTTCTGGGTGTCGAGATTGTCCTTCATGTCCTTGAATTGGGACTTGAGCTGCTCCATGGCCTTGGAACCGGGCTCGGACTTGGCGATAACCGCCTTCATATCGATAAAACCGATTTTGGTTTCCGCTCCAGCCGTCAGGGCCATGCAAAATACGAGAAAAATTGTCAGGATAAATGCACGCATGTAAAACTCCTCACCAATAATGTGTAATTTGACTTGATGTTAAAAGAACTGTCCAACGGAAAATTCAAAGCGACCCTTTTTATCATCATCAACTTCGACCGTGTCCAGAGGATATCCATACTCCAGACGCAACGGTCCCAGAGGCGAGTACCAGCGCACGCCGGCACCGACGCTCTTGTAGAGATCCATGTCAATGGATTCGTCATCGTCCCACGTGTTTCCGGCATCAAAGAAGACCAGCCCCACGATGCCCATCTCCTTGTGCAGTGGCACCAGATATTCTGCGTTGAAGAAGAAGCTCTTGTTTCCGCCTTTCTCATCACCTTCATCATAGCCGTCCTGCCCTTCCTTTTGGTCATAGACGGGGGAGATGGTGCGTTCCTTGTAGCCGCGTACCGAATTCATGCCTCCAAGGTAGAAACGCTCGAAGGGCGGAATGCGGTCGCTGCCGTTCTGCATCACGTATCCGGCCTGTGCATGCAGGTGGATGATGGTTTCCAGGAAGATCGGAAAATAGTGATTGGCGTCGGCAATGTATTTGACGAAATCGTCATCGCCTCCAATCAGGCCGCCGGCGTATTCCACGGAAAATTGGTGGGTGACGCCCTTGGAGGGATTGATGCGCCTGTCGGTCGTGTCGCGCTTGATGGATGCGAACAGCGCACTGGCCCAGTTCTGCCCTTCGATGTCTTTGATGACCTTGTCGGCGTCATCGTCGACGTTTTCGATGGTGTAGCGCTCAAGTCGGTAGTTCCAGGACAGGTTGGTGTATTCCCCGAGCGGGTATCCGAAGAGCAGCCTGGCTCCCATGGCCTGCTTGTCGTAATCGGAGTACTCGTTCATCGTGTTGTAGAGGCTCATGCCGACGCCAAGGTCCGTGTCGTCGTAATGGGGGTTCCAGAACGTGGCGGTGTAATCGGCAGACTTTGCGCTGATGGTTCCCTTGAAACCAAGTTGGTAACCCATGCCGAAGAGATTGCGCTCCAGCACCTGACCCGAGAAGAACACCTGCGAATAGCTGGAATAGCCTACGCCCGCGGAAAACTGCCCTGTGGGTTTCTCCTTGACCTTGACGCGCAGGTTGAGGGCGCTGGGATTGGCCGTGGGTTCCGGGGTGATCTCGACGGTCTCGAAGAAGTCGAGCCTGTTGAGGCGGGCATTGGACCTGCGCAGCAGTGATCCATCAAAGAGGTCGCCGTCGACGAGACGCATCTCGCGGCGGATGACGTTGTCCCTGGTCTTGGTGTTGCCCTCGATCAGGACACGGTTGATGGAGATCTTGTTGCCCTTGGACAATATGTAGGTGATGTCCAACTTCTTTTCTTCTTCGTTGCGGGCCATGTTCACATCGGCTTCGGCGAAGGCGTATCCAAAGTTGGAGTAGTGTTCCACGAGCTTCTGCATGTCGGAGCGCAGAACCGAGCGGTCGAAAAATTCATTTTCGGCGGCCAGATCGTCCAGGGCGATGACGCTGTTCAGGTCTTCAGGGGTGGCGATCATCTCCCCTTCATATTTGACGGAAGCCACCGTGTAGCGCTCGCCTTCCTCGACCTGGAAGGTGACGGTGATGCCGTCGTCCAGGTAGCTGACTTCGGGCTGCCCCACCTTGGCGTTCAGGAAGCCGCGGTTGCCGTAATAGGCTTCCAGGGCCGCCGCGTCGCGGTCCAGGATTTCCTCGCGCAGCACGCCCGTCCCTGTCATCCAGGAAAGCATGCCGCGTTCGGTCAAGGCCAGTTCGTCCTTGAGGTCGGAAGGATCGAGCTGCTTGGCACCCTGAATGACGATGTCCGTCACGTAGAGCTTCTTGCCTTCCTTGACGAGGATGTTGAGCCGTGCGCGCTTGGCGTCGGCCTGGGTCAAGGTGTAGTCGATCTCGGCGTTGTAGAAGCCGTCTTTGCGATACAGTTCGCGTATCTTGCCCATGTCGTCAGCCAGGACCCGGGGGTTGAGCACCGCGCCGGTCTTGGTGGCGATGGTGGCCAGCAGGTCGTCGGCGTCAAGCTCTTCCGCACCCTCGACGCTGATGGCCGAGATGAGCGGTTTTTCCTTGACGGTTATGATCAGGCGCTTGCCTTCGGCCGTGTCTTCCAGCGCGATGGCGATGTCGTCGAAATATCCAAGTTCGTAGAGGCTCTTGAGCTCCGTGTTGACGGCTTTGGGGTCGTAGACGTCACCGGGCTGGATCTTGAGCCGCATCAGGACCACGTCGTCGTCGAGGATTTCGTTTCCGCGGACGTCGATGGACGCGATCCTGTCTTTTTGCTGCACGCCGGTCTGGATTTTGGCCGCCGTGTCTTCAATGGCCGGCAGGATGTTGATCACACCCTCCTTGACCACGAAAAACGGTTTCGGCTCACGGACGCCGTAGGCTTCCACAAGCCTGGTGTCGATGCTGATGGTCTCTCCGACCTGGCTGAAGCTGCCGTAGACGGCGTAAGCCGCGCCGGAGAGCAGCGCCATGTCCCTGGCGACTCCAAGATCCAGGTACTCGACCTGCTGTTCCTGGAGGAGACGCGTGGTTTCCTCTTGCGGAATCACTTCCAGGCCCAGGGCCACCAGGCGATCCTGAAGCAGCTTGGGCAGGCTCTCCTCCAGATAGGCCAGATCCGGCGCCGCGTTCACGGCAAACGGAAGCACGATGACCTTTTTCGTCGGTTCGGCGAACCCGGGAAGGGTACAGAAGAGACTCAGGATGACGATCAGACACAGCAGGGCATTACGCTTCATACAATTCTCCGGAACGCAGCTCCAATGTGCGGTGCATGCATTGGGCAAGTTCAGCATTGTGGGTAACGATGACCAGGGTGACTCCCTGATCCTTGTTCAGATGCAATAAAAGATCATTGACTTCCCGGCCTGTCCGTTCATCAAGGTTCCCGGTAGGTTCGTCGGCAAGCACCACGGCGGGTTCAAGCAGAATGGCCCGGGCAATGGCCGCCCTTTGTCTCTCTCCCCCGGACAGGGTGGTTACCCTGTGATGGCGTCGATGCGCAAGCCCCACCCGGGACAAAGCCGCATCGGCCTTTTCAAGGGCCAGGCTTCTGGCCATGCCGCCGATGATGCCCGGCATGGCCACGTTTTCGCGAGTCGAGAATTCGGGAAGCAGATGGTGGAACTGGAAAACAAAGCCCATGTTCCTGTTGCGGATACGGGCCCGTTCCTTCCAGCCAAGGGTTGAGATGTCCGCCCCGTTGAAAAGGATGGAGCCGCTCGATGGCACGTCAAGCGTGCCCATGAGCTGCAGCAGAGTGCTCTTGCCCGATCCCGAGGCTCCGACGATGGCCAGGGAATCTCCGCCGAGCACAGTGAGGTCGACGCCGGAAAGGACGGTGATGGTTTCCTCGCCCTGTTCATAGGCCTTGCCGACGCCTTGCAGACGGTAGACTTCACTCATAGCGCAGCGCCTCTGTCGGATGCATTTTCGCGGCCTGCCTGGCCGGGTACAACGTGGCCAGGAAGCATAGCGCCATGGCCGCGACGGCGATGAGGGACATGTCGAGAAATTCTATTTTCACGGGCAGATGGTCCAGATAATAGACATCCGCGGGAAGTTTGATGAACTGGTACTTCTGGAGCAGGGAGCAGATGGCAAGTCCCAGCCCGAATCCGATGCTCGTCCCTACGGCACCTATGAGCGAGCCCTGCAGGATGAAGATGTTGCGGATCTGGGGGGGCGTCGCGCCAAGAGCCATGAGCACGGCGATGTCCTTGGTCTTCTCCATGACCATCATGACCAGGGTGGTGATGATGGAAAAGGAGCCGACCAGCACGATCATGATCAGGATGACCGCCATGGCCGTCTTTTCAAGCTTCAGCGCCGCAAAGAGGTTCTGGTTCATCTCTATCCAGTTGCGCGAATAAAGGGGAAATCCGCCCAGCGCGCGGACCAGCGCTTCGCCGATCTTCTGCACGCCGTCTATGTCCGAAACCTTGTATTCGATCCCGGTCACGAAATCTCCGTCAAAGCCCAGGATTCTCTGTGCCTCGGGGATGGACACGAAAGCCAGCGACGAGTCGTATTCGAACATGCCGGAACTGAAGATGCCGACCACGTTGAAGAAAACGATCTTCGGAGAAAATCCGGCGGCCGATTTCTTTCCGCTCGGCGCAAGCAGACTTACCCTGCTGCCGATGGTCAGGCCCAGCCGTGAAGCCAGTTCCTTGCCGATGACGATGCCCGGGATGTCGCCCGTGTTGCCCAAATCCGCGAGGCTGCCGCTGATCAGATCCTTTTCGACGGTCAGGACCGTCCCGGCGCTTTGCGGGTCCACGCCACGCAGCACGACGCCTTTGACCCCCGAGGGAGTGGAGAGCATGACTTCGTAGTAGATGAATGGCGTGGCGGCGACGACGCCCTCGACCTTCAGGCTTTTTTGCACCAGACGATCGTAATCGCCGATGGTCTGTTTGACCGAGCCGAGGATGAGGTGGGAGTTGATGCCCAGAATCTTGTCGCGCAGGTTGTCGCTGAAGCCGTTCATGACCCCGAGGACCACGATCAGCGAGGCCACGCCAATGGCCACGCCCAGCACGGAGATGAGCGAGATGACGGAAATGAAGGCCTGCTTGCGCCGGGCCAGGAGATACCGCAGGGAAACGAACAATTCAAAGTGCATGGGTTCTCGCTCTGAAAGACCGGTGCCACACCGCGCCCAGGCCAGGTCGGATCTAGCCGACGATTTCAGGCCGTAGCAGCGGGAAGAGAATGACTTCCCGGATGGACGGAGAGTCCGTCAGCAGCATGACCAAACGGTCAATGCCGATACCCTGTCCGGCTGCCGGAGGCATGCCGTATTCCAGGGCGCGGATATAGTCTTCGTCCATGGCGTGGGCCTCGTCATCGCCGGCGGCTTTTTCCCGCACCTGTTCCTCGAAGCGATCCTTCTGGTCGTACGGATCGTTCAGCTCGGAAAAGGCATTGGCCATTTCTTGCCCGCAGATGAACAGTTCGAATCGGTCCGTGATTTCGGGATTCTGGTCGTTCTTGCGGGACAGGGGGGATATGTCTGTCGGGTAATGATAAATGAAATGGGGCTGGATCAGCTTGGGCTCGACCAGATTGTCAAAGAGCTTGGCCTGGAGTTTGCCGAGCTTCTCCTTGGGGTGCACGGCCTCGCCGAGCTTCTGGGCCAGATCCTTGCACTTGCCGTAATCGAGGTAGATTTCCGGGGATACGCCGCCGATGGTTTCCAGGGATTCATGAAAGGGCATGCGCACCCAGCCATCCTGAAGATCGATGACATTGCCCTGGTATTCAACCAGATGCGTCCCGCAGACGGACTTGGCCAGGCCGCAAAGGAGTTCCTGGGTCAGGTCCATGAGGTCGACGAAGGTTGCATACGCCCAGTAGAATTCGATCATGGTGAATTCGGGATTGTGGCGGGTGTCGATGCCTTCGTTGCGGAAGTTGCGGTTGATCTCGTAGACGCGGTCAAATCCGCCCACAAGCAGGCGCTTGAGGTAAAGCTCGGGAGCGATGCGCAGAAAAAGGTCCATGTCGAGCGCGTTGTGGTGCGTGCGGAAGGGCTTGGCCGTGGCGCCGCCGGCGATGGGCTGCATCATGGGCGTCTCCACTTCCAGGAACCTGCGTTCGTTCAGGAAGTCGCGGATGAACTGCACTATAGCCGTGCGTTTGCGGAAGATGTCGCGAGCCCGGTCATTCACCAGCAGGTCCACGTAGCGCTGGCGATACCTCGTCTCTACATCCTTCAGGCCGTGGTATTTTTCCGGCAGAGGACGCATGGACTTGGAAAGCAGCCGCACCTCGGAGGACTTGATAGTCAGTTCCCCGGTCTTGGTGCGGAAAAGGGCGCCGGTGACACCGACGATGTCGCCGATCTCGAATTTCTTGAATACGCCGTACTGCTCGACTCCCAGATCATCACGCTGGGCGTAGACCTGAATCTTGCCGCTGGTATCCTGAACATGGAAGAATGTCGCCTTGCCAAAGGAGCGATGGGCCATGATCCGGCCGCTCAGGGCAAAGGTCAGTCCTTCCTGTTCAAGGACGCTCTCGTCCTTTTCGCCGTGCGCTTCGAGAACGTCGCCAATTTCCGCGGAACGGCGAAAATCATTGGGATATAAGGGAATGCCCGCATCAAGCAGAAACTGCGCCTTTTCCTTGCGGTGGCGCAGCAGTTGCTTCTCGCTCGGGGCATTGGTCTGGTCTTTTGTCAAGGAAAGTCTCCGTTTCGGGAATGATAGCGTCAAACAAACAAATTCGGGTATTGGAAATTGGACCTATCGTCAAGAAAAGTCAATGCCCGGGAGGTGGCGCTAGATCTGGAAATCCGCCGGTTTGGAGTCTCCTTGCCAGGCTTGCGCCGTTTCTGAAGACCTTTTCGGAGGGCATGCCGATCTTCGCCAAAAGTCGACCCAGGGCTGCCTGCTGCTTATCGGGGGCGAAGAGTGGGTAATCGCTGCCGAAAAGAATCCGTTCGGGATCATGCCGCTTCAGGATTGCCGCGAATGCCGGTTCGGGAACCACCCCCGGGCAGCAGGACGTGTCCATGTACAGGTCGAGACCGGCGAGGTGGGCGAGAGTCTCTTCCCAAAGGTAAAGTCCGCCCAGGTGCGCGGCGATGACCGCAAGGCCGGGGAAGCGTTTCAAGATCACGGCCAGGTCGCGGGGGCGGGACAGGGTCGCGCCGTTCTCCCTGATCGGGCCCATGTGGATCATGAGCAGGAACCGCCCTTGCGCGGCTTCCCAGACAGGATTCCAGCGTGGAGAATCCAGCGCGATGCCGCAGAGGTCGGGGTGGATCTTGAGGCCCCGGATGCCGTTTCGTTCCAGCCGGTCCAGTTCGGTTTCCCAGGACGGATGGTCCGGGTGCACGGTGCCGAGGGGAATGAGCCGGGAGTGCGCGCGGCGCAGGGAAAGCATCCATGAATTGGCCGGAATCAGCTGGTCCGGGCGCAGTGCGGCGGTGAAGCACAGAGCATGGGACAACCCGGCGCGGTCCAGGTGCTTGAGGAGATCCTCTGCCGAGCCGTCTCCGGCCGGGTGTGTTCCAAACTCGTGGCCAATGGCCGCGGCAAGCTTGGGCGCAATCTTCGGCGGGAACACATGGGTGTGGCAGTCGACCATGCGCCGCTAGCCGAACAGGGCCGAGAGCCAGTCCGGAATGCGGACAGGCCTGCCCTGGGCGTTGACCACCGCATGCTGGGTCGAGCCACGGGTCAGGACCGCGCTCTGGTCCGCATTGGTGATTTCATAGACAAAGTTCAGGCTGGCCCGTGACTGACCAGCCAGACCGGTGCGGATGTGGATGATCTCGTCGTAGCGGGCGGGAGCGAGATAACGGCACGTGGCGTCGCGTACCGGCAGGAAGATGCCGCGTTCCTCCACGGTTGCGTAGCTGAAACCAAGGCCCCGGATCAGTTCTCCCCGGCCGCGCTCGAAGAGATGCAGGTAATTGGCGTAGTAGACCACGCCCATGGCGTCGGTTTCACCGTAAGAGACGCGGTGGGCGAGCCAGCACGAAGGCTGTGGAAAATCAGCCTTCATGCGCCGGGTTCCAGGCAGAAGTTCAGCAGATCGCGGCCTTCCTTCAGAAAAAGGCCCGCGCCCTGCGCCGTGTCCTCATTGAAGACGGCGGGTCCGTCGGTCCTTGGCGTCTGTGTCCTGTAGACCAGGAAGGGCACGGCATCCTCGGTGTGCGTCCGGCGGACGACGGGGGTGAAATGATCGCAGGTGACCACGATGGTCGCGTCCTCATGCGCAAGGGCGGCCAGAACCGGGGCCACGATGCGCTGGTCGAAAAGCTCGATGGCGCGTTTTTTCAATTCCGCGTCGCCCATGTGTCCGCATTCGTCCGGGGCCTCGACGTGCAGATAGACAAAGTCGCCGTGCTTCAGAAAATTCAGCGCAGCCTCGACCTTGCCCTCGTAATTGGTGTCGATGAGGCCGTTTGCGCCCTCGACTTCAAGAACATCCATGCCTGCGGCCCGTCCAAGTCCCTTGACCAGATCCACGGCCGAGACCACCGCCCCGCGCAGGCCGAACCGGTCGGCAAAGGCGGGCAGGGTCAGCGGCCGTCCCTGTCCCCATGGCCAGATCGATGTGGCTTGGGAGGTCGTGTCGGCGCGCAGATATTCGTGAGCCGACCGCATGAATTCAAGCATTTCCGGGAAGGATGCGTACGCATCAAGGTCCTGGGCGATGTTCTGGTCCAAGATGTCGTGTGGCGGACGAATGGCCAGATCCGCCGCATTCGTCAGCGCTCCGCCCCGTTGCACCAGAAGATGGCGGTACTGGATGCCCTGCACCGGCTGGAAAGAGCCGCCTTCGGCCATTGTCGCCAGTCGGGCGACCAGGGGGGCGGCCGTGGCGGTGTTTATATGTCCGGATGAATAGTCCTGCATCACGCCTTCGCCTGCGAGTTCAGTCAGGCGAACCAGGTTCATGCGCCAGACCAGGTCGTTTGGGTCGAGGGTCAGTCCCTGGGCGGCGGCTTCGATGGGCCCGCGTCCGGTGTGATGCGTTCGCGGGTCGTAGCCCAGCAGGCTCATGTTGGCCACGTCGGAGCCGGGCGGCATACCCTGGGGAACGGTCTGGCAGAGGCCGCAGCGGGATTTGGGCGCAAGAAGGTCGAGCGTCGGGGTGCTCGCGGCCTGCAGGGAGGTGCGCCCTCCCAGAATGTCGAGGGGCCAACCGGCCATGCCGTCGGCCACCAGAAAAACGGTTTTTGACATCAGATGATCCTGTAGTGCACCGGCGGGTCGAGCACGAAGCTGAATTTCTTGATGGTGTCCAGGGCCGCGGTCACATTCTGCATCTGCGCCGAATGGCTGATGAACACTATCGGAACGCCGTCGTTGGGCGCGTACTGGCGCTGCACGACCTGGGCGATGCTGATGTTGTACTCGCCCATGACCCCGGCGATGGAGGCCATGACACCGGGACGATCGACCACCGTGAAGCGGAAATAGTGGCGGAACACGGTCAGTTCGGGGGCCAGAATCTGCGCCTGGGGCAGCCTGGTCTCCAGGAAGCCCGTGTTGTTGGGTACGCAGTTGGTGCGGGCCAGGGCCAGAATGTCGGCCAGGACCGCGCTGCCCGTGGGTAGATCGCCCGCGCCCTGTCCATAGAGCATGACCGGTCCCACGGCGTTGCCTTCGAGCAGGATGGAATTGAAGGGGCCGTCGACCTTGGCCAGGATGTGATCCTGGCGCAGCAGGGCCGGGTAGACCCCGGCGTGCAGCATGCCGGACTTGTCGCGGACCTGGGCCAGGAGTTTTAAGCGGTAGCCGAATTCCTTGGCCAGGATGATGTCGAACTGCTCGACCTTGGAGATGCCTTCCACCGTGAGCTTGCTCATGGGGTAGTCCTGGCCGTAGGCCAGCCGGATGAGGATGACCAGTTTGTGGGCCGCGTCGATGCCTTCGACGTCCAGGGTCGGATCGGCCTCGGCGTAGCCCTTGGCCTGCGCCTTGCCCAGGACCGTGGCGAAGTCCTCTCCCTTCTCGGACATTTCGGACATGATGAAGTTGGCCGTGCCGTTCAGTATGCCGGTCAGTGCCTTGATGCGGTTCCCGGCCAGGCTCTCCTTGAGGGTCTGGATGATGGGAATGCCGCCCGCGACGCTGGCCTCGTAATAGAGGCCGAGGTTTTTGGCGGCAGCCAGCTCGAAAAGTTCCGGGCCGTGTTCGGCCAGAAGCGCCTTGTTGGCCGTGACCACGGATTTGCCGCTGCCGAGGGCGCGGGTGATCAGGGTGCGCGGAAATTCGATGCCACCGGCCAGCTCGACGATGATGTCGATTTCGGGATCGTTTATCAGATCGTCCATGCTGGTCGTGAAGGTCGTGTCCGGGGATGGGATGACGTTTCTGGCTTTGTCCAGATCGCGGACCATGATGGTTTTGACCTTCAGGGTTTTGCCAAGTCTGCGTTCGATCCAGTCGTTGTTTTCCTGGATGATCTTTATGAGCCCGGAACCAACGGTGCCAAGGCCGGCCAAGCCGAGATGGATGACAGAGTCTTTCAAGGAATTCCTCCACGCCGTAGCATTGAGAAAAAGATTGTGGAGCCAAAAAAAGCTATTTGCCGCATCCTTCACGCGCTGTCAAAATGACAAAGGTGCGAAGTCGGGTCATTTTTTGTTGACGCCCCATGTGCTTTTGGATAACTAGCCACTTCTTCAACGGACGGAGAGGTGGCCGAGCTAGGCTGAAGGCGCTCGCCTGCTAAGCGAGTATAGGGGCTTAAACCTCTATCGAGGGTTCAAATCCCTCCCTCTCCGCCATCCCCTGGAGGGTTGGCAGAGCTGGTTGATTGCACCGGTCTTGAAAACCGGCATGCCTTTGCGGGCATCTGGGGTTCGAATCCCTAACCCTCCGCCATTTGCACTTGTTCCGCTGGAATCCCAATGATTTCGGCGGTTTTTTATTTGGTTTCTCGTCCAATTGATAAATTGATAAAAGGTTCGGCTTTGCAGCCGGGCCTTTTCCTGTTTCTGGGGTGAAAATTCGGTGAGTCCGTTTTGGCCGATGCTGGACAAGGCGCTTGATACGCGTATTTTTTGGCGTCCGTCTTTTTTTGTCGGCCTGTCTGTGAGTTTCGGGTTTTGACGTGCGGGGTTGCGATCCTGGATGGCATTGTTTTCCGGTTGCGCTTGCGATACTTCAAAAAGCTCTCAATCTCCGACGACAAGGATGGCCGTATTATGGATGTGACCCGGACGAAGATTCCAGGAGTGCTGCTTTTTGAGCCCAAGGTTTTTGGCGATCACCGAGGTTATTTTTGCGAAACCTACAGCCGTCGCCAGTTTGCCGCGCATGGGTTGGATGTCGACTTCGTGCAGGACAACGAGGCTTTTTCCGCTCAGGCCGGGGTGTTGCGCGGACTGCACTTCCAGGCTCCGCCCATGACCCAGACAAAGCTGGTTCGGGTGGGGCGGGGCGCCGTCTATGACGTGGTGGTCGATATGCGCAAGGGCTCGCCGACCTTTGGCCAATGGCAGGGGTTCACTCTCAGCGCAGCCAATTTTCTGCAGTTGTTCATTCCGGCGGGGTTCGCCCACGGGTACATGACCCTGGAGGCGGACACGCAATTTCTCTACAAGGTCGACCAGTTTTACTCGCCCGAGCATGATGGCGGGATCTCATGCCTGGACCCGGATCTGGGCATTGATTGGCCCGGTCTTGCGCCGATCATGTCGGACAAGGATCTGCGATTGCCGCGTTTTGCGGATTTTGATTCTCCGTTCTCCATGTAGGGCGCTGAGCGATTGCCGAGCGGATTGGTATGGTAATACCCGCGCCGGCCGTGAATTTTCATGTATTGCGAGGGGGTTAGCTTGCGATGGAAGATCGTGATTTTTTTCATTATCTCTTGACACAGGATGACCCTCTTGAATACAGGTTGGCAATTATTCCGTGTCTGTTTTTTTCAAATTTCATCTCAACGCGGTAGGAGGAGAGGACTGTGGCAAAATGCAAAAGCTGCGTGGTGTTGCCATTCCTGGTCGGTTTGGTGGCATCGATCGTGCTTGGTTGGTGGGGCTTTCCCAAAGTCCTGTACAGTCAGAAGACCCAACCCATCCGGTTCGATCACGTCGTGCATGTGGAAGATCAGGCCATGGCATGTGAAGATTGTCATGCGTTTCGGGATGATGGCTCTTACGCCGGCATGCCCACCAACGCGAACTGTGTCGGATGCCATGAGGATGTTCAGGGGGAAGATCCTGATGAAGCTCGCTACGTGGCCGAGTATGTGCAGCAGGAAAAGGAAGTTGAATGGCTTGGTTATCAGAAACAGCCGGACAATGTGTACTTCTCTCACATCGCGCACAAGGAACTTGACTGCACATCATGTCATCCGGACGTGGCCAACATGAGCACCCCGCCTGTCTATTATGAAAACAGGCTTTCGGGCTACAGCAAGGACACCATGAAGATGTGGCAATGCGAAGAGTGCCATGCCCAAAGTGGCGCCAGCAACGCCTGTTTTGTCTGCCACAAATAAGAGAGGAGTGGATTTACGATGGGACTCGACAGAAGAAGCTTTATTTCTTTGGTGGCTGGCGGTGTAGCGGGCAGCCTCTTCACTCCCGTAATATGGAAAACCCTGGATGACGTGTCCATCTGGACACAGAACTGGCCCTGGATTCCGCGGCTGCAGTATGGCGAGGAACTGACGTTTCCCGCGCTGTGCAAGCTGGGCTCGGACGCCTACGGCGTCAAGGTCAAGACCGTGGGCGGAAGGCCCGTCACGGCCGAAGGCAATCCGGATCATCCGTTGAGCCTCGGCGGCATCTGCCCTCTGGGCGCGGCCAGCGTGCATCTTCTTTACAGCCCTTCCCGGGTCAAGAACCCCAAGCTCAAGGACGGCTCTTCCTTCAAGGACATCACTTGGGACGAAGCCGAAGAACTGCTTACCGGGAAGATCAGGGAAGCTGGATCGAACGTGGCCATGATCAGCGGTGACGAGACCGGTTCCGTGACGGATGTGCTGTCCGGTTTGGTCGGCAAGGCCGGTTCGGATAAATCTTTTTTCATGCCCGGCGAGAGCGCCCCGGCGGCAGCGGCCCTGGCCATGCTCGGTGGTGACGGCCAGGTCGGCTACGACATCGAAAACGCGAATTACGTGCTTCTGCTCGGCGCTGACGCGCTGGGTTCCTGGGGCAATGTGGCCCGCAACGGCAAGGCATTTTCCGCCAGTCGCGAAAAGGGCGTCAAATTCGTGTACGTCGGGCCTGCCCAGAACGGCACCTCCGCCGTGGCCGACAGCTGGGTTCCCTGCAATGCAGGCACCGAGCCGGTCCTGGCGCTGGGAATTGCGGCTGTCATAGCCGGCACGAGCCGTGACCGTTCGTCCTGGCCCGGTTTTGCCTCTTTCGCAAAATTTGTGCAGACGGCCTATCCGCTGGATAAGGTGGCCGAAATCACCGGTGTCAAGGCGGCGGTCATCACTGGCTTGGCTCAGGAACTGGTCCGGGCCGGACGGCCGCTGGTTCTGACGGCCGCCGAGGCCGGACAGGGCCTCGGTGCGTTCGAGCTTGCCGCCGGGATGAGCCTGAACATGCTTTTGCAGCGCGTCAACGCGGTCGGCGGCGTTCGGATTTTGCCCTGGGCCCCCAAGGTGGTCGAGGCTGCCGCGGACAGAAAGACAATGTTCGCCAATGATCTTGTCGCATACCTGAGCTCCGTGGCCGACGGCGGCGCCGAAGCTCCCGCGCTGCTCATGGTCTATGGCGCCAACCCAGCCTACGCCCTGCCGAATCTGACCAAGGCGCAGGCCGCCATGGACAAGGCCGGCTTCGTGGTTTCCTTCAGTTCGTTCATGGATGAAACGGCGGCCATGGCCGACCTGATCATGCCTGACAGCTACGCCTTTGAACGCCTTGACGACGCCTATTCCCCGTATGGTTCGGGCCAGCCCAACTATACCGTGGTAGCACCTGTCATCAAGCCGGTTTTTGACACAAGACCCGCCGGCGACGTTCTCCTGGCCGTGGCCGCCAAGGCCGAGCTGGACCTGGGCTTCGAGTCTTTTGAAGACGTGGTCAAGGCCAAGGCCGAAGCGCTGGGCGCGGACTTCGACGAGATGGTCGAGGGCGCGGCCTGGGTTTCGGAAGAGTTTCCGGCTCAGGACCTGGCGTTGTGGACGACTCCTCTGCAGGAACTGGCCGTTGCGGCCAAGGACGGCAAGAGCCTGGCCCTCGCTCCTGTGCAGCGGCTCAAGATTGGCAGCGCCAAGATAGCCATTCCTCCTTTCAACACCAATGCCATCCGCTTTGACGAAATGCTCGGCAACGACATGTACGTACTGCTCAACGCGGCCACGGCGAAGAACCTTGGGTTGAAAAAGGACGATGCCGTCAAAATCGCCAGTTCCGGCGGGGAATGCAAAGCCCGTGTGCGCATTTTTGAAGGCGTGATGAATGATACCGTCGTGGCCCCCCTGGGTCTTGGCCATACCGCCTGGGACGCTTTTTCCAGAGACAAGGGAGATAACGTTTACAAACTGCTGGCTGCCGATACCGAAGCAGAGTCCGGGCTGTCCCGGTTCGCAACGGTGCGTGTCACTGTCAGCAAGGCGTAGCACTTCCTTTGGGCACCTGGAGAAAATAAGAGGATATTCACAATGCAAGCAAAAGAATTCAAAGTAAAATGGGGCATGCTTGTCGACCTTGACAAGTGTACCGGGTGCGGTGCCTGCACCGTGGCCTGCCGGGCGGAAAACAACCTTCCCCCCGAGGCCGACGCAGCCAACAAACTGCGCACCAACGACTGGATGAACATATACGAACTGTCCAACGAGAAGCCTTTCCCCGACCATGAGGTCGCCTATCTGCCTCGGCCATGCATGCAGTGCGGTCATCCGTCCTGCTCCACGGTCTGCCCGGTAGTGGCCACCCTCAAGGACGAGGAAGGCGGCATCGTCAGCCAGGTCTATCCCCGCTGTATCGGTTGCCGGTACTGCATGGCGGCCTGTCCTTACCATGCACGTTATTTCAACTGGTTCGATCCAATCTGGCCCGAAGGCATGGAAAAGGTCCTGACTCCTTATGCTTCGGCCCGTCCGCGCGGCGTTGTCGAGAAGTGCACGTTCTGTCACCATCGATTCATGGCTGCCAAGGAGCAGGCTCGCATGAACGGCGAGGATCCGACGGAATTGGCCGAGGACGCATACATCCCCGCCTGTGCCGAGATTTGCCCGACGGGTGCGATCAAATTCGGGAATCTGAAGAATCCCGAGCATGAAGTCAGCAAGCTGGCCGCAAGCAAGTACGCTTTCCGCCTGCTGGAGAAACTCGGCACCGATCCGCAGGTCTATTATTATTCCAAGCGTGAATGGGTGAGGAAGCTCGGGGACAATTACCTGAAGAATGCCAAGGGGGGCGAACATGTCTGATAGAGCGTACTGGCCCGAAGGGGTGGAGCGTTGTTCTGTTGGGAAGTTCCTGGCCTGGTTGGGCGTGATCAGCATCTTCCTCGCGTGGGGAGGGTACGGCGCGTTCAAGGTCCTGGGAACCGGTATCGGCGTGACGGGCCTGGACAACTATTTCGGGTTCGGCCTGTGGATCACCTTTGACTTGGCGGTCATCGCCCTGGGCGCCGGAGCCTTTTTCTCCGGATTTCTGCGGTATATCGTCCGTATCGACGAACTCAAGAACGTCATCAACCTGGCTGTCATCGTCGGATTCCTTTGCTACTCCGGCGCCATGCTGATTCTGGTGCTCGACATCGGCCAGCCGCTCAGGGCCTGGTTTGGCTACTGGCATCCCAACGTTCACTCCATGCTGACGGAAGTCATCTTCTGCATCACCTGCTACTGCACGGTGCTGATCATCGAATATGTGCCGATCGTCCTGGAAAACCGCAAGATCAACCAGAACAGGTTCTGTCATCATCTTGCTCACAACTTCCATGTCTACATGCCGCTTTTCGCCGGCATCGGCACTTTCCTGTCCTTCTTCCACCAGGGTTCCCTGGGCGGCATGTACGGCGTGCTCTTCGGCCGTCCGTTCGTGTTCCGTGAAGGCTTCTTCATCTGGCCCTGGACCTTCTTCCTGTTCATCTCTTCGGCCATCGCCGCCGGACCCGGTTTCACCATGCTGTGTGCCGCGATGATGGAAGGCATCACCGGGCGCAAGCTTGTCAGCTATGACACCAAGAAGCTCCTCGGCAAGATCTCCGGTCTGCTTCTGTGCGTCTACATCTTCTTCAAGATCATCGACACCTACGCTTGGGCCAAGGGCATCCTGCCCGGCATGGGTCTGACCTTTGACGAGATGTTCAGCAGCGAGCACGGGTACGGCAAGATCTTGCTGTGGCTCGAACTCTTCTGGTTCGGCGTGATTCCGGCCGCGTTGCTGGTCACTCCTGCAGTGCGCAATCGTCCGTGGCTCATGTACAGCGCTGTCGTCATGGCCGCCATCGGCGTCACCATCAACCGTTTCGTCTTCACGGTTCAGGCCCTGGCCATCCCGGTCATGCCTTTCGACCGTTGGACCACGTACGTACCCAACTGGGCAGAATGGTCCACCTCGCTCATGATCGTCGCCTACGGATTCCTGGTCATGAGTATCTCCTACCGCTATCTGCCGATCTTCCCGCAGGAAGTGAAGCTCAATAAGTAGAGATGGTTGTCACAAGAAAAAGGCCCTTCGGGGCCTTTTTTTTTGGGGGATGACAAATGCTTGGCATCTGTGTTCATTACCTGTGTGCTGTCGAAATTTGATGGACCGGACATGAGGCGGCAGCCTCAAGGAGTTGTCATGAAGGATGCGGAAAACGGGCGCCAGGTCGCCATCGATGTTGCCAGGGCGCTTGGACTCTTGCTTGTCTATTACGGACACTTCGTCGAACAGATCATGTATCTGAAGAATCCTGCCGCCGCCGTGCATTACAAGTGGATCTATTCGTTCCACATGATTCTCTTTTTTGTCCTTTCAGGGTGGGTTAAGGGCGCGCGGCCAAGTGTTCCGCCCATTCGGAAATTCGTGCAAACGACCTTGGCCGGGAGGATCGCGCCTTACCTTTTTTTCAGCATCACGCTGGCGGCCTTGTCGCTGGTGTTCTCGGGCTGGTTCCCCATGCTCGATCTCTCCGGCGTGCTTGGTTACTTCAAGGCCGCCGTGTCCACGGCCCTGGGCTTCCCCCTCTTCAACATCCCACTGTGGTTCGTGGCTTGTCTGGTCAGCGTGGAGTGCCTGCATCGCCTTTTACAGCCGTATCTGGATTCTCCCTCGCGGATCATGGCGGTTGCCCTTGTCTGTTATGTCGGCGGTTTCGCCCTCAATGAGCAGTATTTCTTTTTCGGCCAGAACTTGAGCTTCTGGCTCATGCATGAAGTCCCCGTGGTGTATGCGTTCTATCTCGTGGGTGTGCTGCTTGGCAGGAGTGGACTTCCGGGTCGCGTTTCGGTGGGTGCGGCAGCGGCGATTTTCGTGGTGGCGCTGGCTGCGGTTCATTTCACCTATGACCTCAACCAAGGCCCGTTCAGGTACCTGCAGGCCGTGATCATCCTGCTTTCGGGGCATGGGCATTTCCTGTGGTTTCCTTTCACCGCCTTGGCCGGAACCGCCATGATCATGGCGTTGGGGCGTGTGCTGCACAACGTCTCCCTGCTCGCTTTTTTTGGGCGCAATGCCATCATATTGCTCGGTTTGAACGGGGTGTTCTATCATTTTGTCAATCCTCCCGTTGCCGCGTGGAGCGTTGCCAATCTTCCTCCGGATGGCTGGAGCGTATTTCTAGTGAGTGTCCTGGTGACGCTCGTGAGCTTTGGACTCAGCCTTCCGATCATTCACGCACTCAACCATGCCTTGCCTCAGCTGGTGGGCAAGCCTCGTACGGCGGGTCGTTTCTTTGGCCCTCTGATCAGGGAGTAGAGGCTCGTGCTCTTGCGTGGCAGGACGGGGAACGGCCATGGGCAGGACAGCGAGGATGGACTGCGGCGCACGCTGCTGACCCTCAACGTCTTCGCGGCGCTGAAGATGACCCTTTTCCCCATGGCCATCATCACCTTGTTCTGGAAGGACGAGATCGGCCTGACCCTGACCGAGATCCTGACTCTTCAGGTGTTTTTCTCGCTGGCCAGCGTGATCATGGAATATCCGTCCGGATACGTCAGCGACCGCCTGGGCTATCGGTGGGCGCTGATCACGGCCTGCGTTTTCGGCATTGTCGGGTGGGGCTGGTATCTGGTCGCGGCGACCTTCTGGGGAGTGCTTGTCGCCGAGTTGCTGCTGGGCGTCTCCTACGCCTTCATCAGCGGATCGGATACGGCGCTGCTTTTCGAGACCTTGCGCGCCAAGGACCGGGTGGACCTCTACACCCGCTGCGACGGGCGCATGGTCGGATGGGCCCAAGGGGGAGAGGCCGCGGGCGCGCTCTTTGCCGGACTCATGTACGCGCACTGGCCGCTGTTGCCCTTCGTCGCCCAGATCGGGATCTGGACCCTGGCCCTGGGTTTGTGCCTGACCTTGAAAGAGCCCAAGGCGGAAAGCGGCGGGCCGGTGGTATCGCATCTGGCCGAAGCTTTGGGCGTTTGCAGATTCGCCTTTCGGGAAAGCTCGGCCATCCGGGCGACCATCATGAACGGCATGCTTCTGGGGCTGGCTTCCTTCTACATGGTTTGGCTCATTCAGCCCTATATGCAGGAATGCCTGGTTCCCGTGACATGGTTCGGTCCGGCCTGGGCCGGGGCCAATCTGGTTGTGGCCCTGGCTGCCGCAAACAGCCATCGGGTCGAGGGCAAGCTGGGCGCGGGCGGCATGCAGACGCTCTTTTTCGTGCTGATCGTCGTGGCGTATCTTGGACTTGGAACCGTCACGGCCGTGGGAGGTTTTTTGTTCTATTATCTGCTTACGGCCATGCGAGGGCTGCAAGGGCCGCTCATGCGCTCGCGGTTGCAGGCCTTGAGCAGCCGGGCGAACAGGGCCAGCATTCTGTCGTTGCACAGCCTGGCCTTCCGAACGGGGTTCGTGGCCACCGGCCCGCTGGTAGGTTTGCTTGCCGACAGCTTCGGTCTGTCAACGACCTTCCTTGTACTGGCCGTATTTTTTTCGCTGGCTCTTCCCGTGGCAGGACTGAATTTTTTACGCCATAACCGCTCGCATTCATTGACCTGAATTCTTCTTCCACACGGTAAAGACGCCCCTGTGGAAAAGGTTTTGGTTGATCCCGATGTCTCGATGTCCTAATACTCGACCTGTTCTGCGAAACTACTTCAGGAGCAAGGGAACCCGGTGCGAGTCCGGGGCGGTCCCGCCACTGTAATCCCGATTTCGCGCGTTAAAGGCTGATCCCGCAAAGGGAGACGCCGCGTGCGGGGGCAAGCCAGAAAACCTGCCTGAAGCAATTCTCTTAACCCTCTGCACGCGGATGCAGGGCGTTGAGTTGTTCAGAAAAACGTCATCACAACTTCGAGCGAACATGACTGACACGATTCCTTCATGGGAACGCGTGCGCGGCATGGTGCCGGTGAGTCTTTGCGACTGGCCGGGCAAAATCACGTGCGTGCTTTTTGCCGGCGGCTGCAATTTGCGCTGCCCGACCTGCCACAACGCATCCCTGGCCTGGAAATGGGCCTTGTTGCCGAGTCTCGACCGGGACATTGTCCTGTCTGACCTGCGCCGCCGCAAGCGCTGGCTGGACGGGATCACCCTGTCCGGTGGAGAGCCGACCTGCCTGGCGGATCTGGACGGGCTGCTTGAGGATCTTTCCTCGACCGGCCTGCCGGTCAAGCTTGATTCCAACGGCTCCGCCCCGGATGTCCTGGAGCGCGTGCTAGCGGCGGGGCTTGTCCAGGCCGTGGCCGTTGACGTCAAGGGACCCTGGTCGATGTATCCGGAGCTGACCGGGCAGGCTCTGGCGACCGATACGGCCCGCGACGCGCTGGAAGAGGTTTTTGGCCTGGCCCGCGCGTATCCCGGACGCGTCTATTTTCGCTGTACCAAGGTCCCGAGCCTGACCCCCGAAGATCTGGAGACGACCCGGGCCCAGATGCCGCAAGGCCTGTCCTTGCATTTTCAGGAATTTGTGCCGCCTCGAAGCGATGATGATTTTTCCTGATTCTCAATTCGACCGAACTTTATTGGAGTATTCATGCCTCAGCAGATTGTGAAACGTGATGGCCGTGTTGAATCCTGGTCCGTGGACCGGATAGCCCAGGCAATTTTGAAATCCCTCAACGCCAGCGGCATCAAGGATCCCATCCTGGCCAAGCGTCTGGCCGGAAAGGTCGAGTCCAAACTCGAAGCCGAGGTCATGCCCGAGCAGGAGCTGGTTCAGGACACCGTCGAGCAGGTGCTCATGGAGTCCAGGCTTTATCAGGTCGCAAGGCGCTACATCGTGTACCGCGAAAAGCGTCGCACGATCCGCAGCCAGACCGAAACCTTCCTGGACGTGACCGAGACCATCGACAGCTATCTGGACAAGTCTGACTGGCGTGTCAGCGAGAACGCCAACATGGCTCATTCCTTTCAGGGCCTGATGCTGCATCTGTCCGGCTCCGTTCAGGCCCGCTATTCCCTTGAGAAATATCCCGAGGAAGTCCGGCAGGCCCATGAGCACGGCTATTTTCACATCCATGATCTTTCTTTTGGCCTGGCCGGGTATTGCGCCGGTTGGTCCCTGCGCGACCTCTTGCTTGAGGGGTTCAATCTCGAAGGGCGCTGCTCGTCCGGCCCGCCCAAGCATTTTGACGCGGCCCTTGGACAGATGGTCAATTTTCTGGGCACGCTGCAGAACGAATGGGCCGGTGCGCAGGCCTTCAACAACGTGGACACCTATCTGGCCCCGCTCGTCCGCCATGACAATCTGACCTACGAAGAGGTCAAGCAGGCCATGCAGAAGTTCGTGTTCAACCTGAATACGACCTCGCGCTGGGGCGGGCAGAGCCCGTTCACCAACCTGACCTTCGACCTGGCCCCGCCCACGCACATTGCCTCGGAGGCCGTCATCATCGGCGGCAAGCTTCAGGACAGCACCTACGGCGAATACGCGGCCGAGATGGAGATGATCAATCGGGCCTTCCTTGAAGTCATGTTGGTCGGCGATTATCACGGGCGGATTTTTTCCTTCCCCATTCCAACCTACAACATCACCCCGGACTTTCCCTGGGAGACGGAGGTTGGCGAGCTGCTCCTCAAGCTCACGGCCAAGTACGGCGTCCCGTATTTTCAGAACTTCATCAACTCCGACCTGAAGCCCGAGGACGTCCGTTCCATGTGCTGCCGTCTGCAGATGGACCTGCGCGAGCTGCGCAAGCGCACCGGCGGCCTTTTTGGCGCGGGGGATCTGACGGGATCCATCGGTGTCGTAACGCTCAATCTGCCCAAGCTGGCCTATCTGGCCCAGGGCGAGGAAGACTTTCTGGACCTGGTGGGCGAATATGCCTCCCTGGCCAAGGATTCCCTTGAGTTCAAGCGCAAGATGGTCACCGACAACATGGACAAGGGCATGTTCCCCTTTTCCAGCCGCTATCTCAAAAACGGCTTCCGCAGTCATTTCAGCACCATCGGCATTCTGGGTGGGCACGAAGCCTGCCTGAATCTGCTCGGCAAGGGCATCGATACCGAGGCCGGGACGCGACTCATGGTCCGGACCCTTGAACATCTGCGAGAGATCACGGTGCGCTTTCAGGAGGAGACGGGCAGCCTCTACAACCTTGAAGCCACTCCGGCGGAAGGGACCAGCTACCGTTTGGCCAAGATCGACAAGAAGCTTTATGCGGACATCCAGGCCTCCGGAAACGGGGTGCCCTACTATACCAACTCGACCCTGCTTCCCGTTGGGCACACCACGGATATCTTTTCCGCCCTGGAGCACCAGAACCGGCTGCAGCCCATGTACACCGGCGGCACCGTTTTCCATAGCTTCCTCGGTGAATCCGTGCCGGACACGCAGGCCCTGAAGAGTTTTTTGGTGCGCGCCCTGACCGAGACCAAGATTCCCTACGTGTCCATCACGCCGACCTTTTCGATCTGCAAGGATCACGGCTATCTGACAGGCGAGCAGATCACCTGCCCGCACTGCGGCCAGGAAACGGAAGTGTATACCCGCGTGGTGGGCTACTACCGTCCGGTCAAGATGTGGAATCGCGGGAAACAGGCGGAATACAAGGATCGAGTGGAATACTCCCAGGCCTCCTGCTTCGGGCAATAGGGGGGAGAGGCTTTTAACGCCAAAACGGCCGGACTGCGATGCAATCCGGCCGTTTTTTTTGCGACTTCAGGGCGTGGGTGGTCTTATTTTCCGAGCGCCGATCTGCGCAGCCCGTTCAGGACGCCGAGCGCCGAGCGCAGGCCGCCGGCCAGGCTCATGATCGCGGTGGAGATGATCGGTTTCGGGCGCTGGATTTTTTGGGAATGCAAAAACAATGTGATTTCACGCATGGCGTACCTCTATATTCGGAAATATGGCAAATTCTACGAACTTCGTTTTGAAACGAAAGCTAGCTAGGCGCGAAAAGTCTGTTCGTCAAGCAAAATGCTGACGATTATTTCTTGTGGATTAATTTTTTCGGCAGGGGCTGGCGCGGGGTCAGGAAGCGGGCAGCAGGGCGGCCTGGGTGGCCGAATCCCATTCGGCAGTGGCCGGCATGGCCAGGGAGGCGCGGAAGCGTGTCAGGGCGGCCTTGGATCTTTTGCCCCAGATGCCGTCGACTTTGCCTTTGTAGAGCCCCTGGGCGGCCAGGGCATGTTGTACGCGCTTGGCGTCGGCCTTAACCTTGAGGTCCAGGAGCACGGCGGGCAGGGTCAAAGCGGCGGGCGTGGGCTCGACTGTCGCAAGCAGGCTTCGGATTTCCTCCGACAAACGCAAGCGGCAACTGGCGGTGGCGAGAACGGCGTGATCCGTGGGCTGGACCAGGCGTGCGGAGATGCGCAAGCCTCCATCGGCCATGGCATAGGTGCCGGTCAGCATGGTGTGCAGTCCGGCCGTGGCTCCGGCCTGATCGGGTTCCGCGGAAAGGGCCGTCTCGCCCTGTTCCTTCAGCGAATAGGGCGTAGGCATGAACACGCGGGTGTCCGCCAAACGGTATCCGTGGAGGGTGAGCGCGTTGCCCAGTTCTTCGGCCAGAATCCGGCCCAGGGGGGAAGTACTCTTGACGTCATGCAGGTCGGCGAAGGGGGCGGTCATGATCAGCCCGGAGCGGTCCAGCCTGACCTGCAGGTTGGAGACCAGCTCCGCGGCCAGGGAGTCGCAGAGCATGTCGATGCGCGACGCTCCACACTGCGCCTGCCCTGAAATGGGGAAGACGCACAGGAGAAGGGCCAGGAAGATTGCCGGGCGGATCATCAGTTCACCAGGGAGTAGCGTTTGAGTTCCACGCCGCCCTGCGGCGTCTGCGGCTGGTAGTGGGCCCAGTCGGGGCTGCTGACGTAGAAAATGCTTGAGTCGCGGTACAGATAGGCGCCCTGATGGACCAGGGCCGAATTGATCTGGACTTCCGAGTCCGGAGTAGGTGCGTCAAAATAACCGCTTTCCTCCCCGATTTCCGGTACGGGCACGTAGTGCCCGGCACTGTTTTTGGCCTGTCTGAAGCCCGGCTCCGGAGCACGCCGCAAACCCTTGGACGTTTTGTCGAGGACTCGTCGGTGCGTGACGAGGCCCAGATTGGCCTCTAGCACGGCGGCTCCTTCCGGGGCAAAAGCCACCGGGACGCCGTAGTCAATGAGGTGGGTCAGCAGCGCTTCCCTGTAGGCCTTGGCGAAGGGCGTCGTGCCAAGAGGCGCGACATACACGCGTACATCTTGCTCGGGAAAGAAGTGATCAAGAGCTTTGCCGCAGTTTCGCGCTACCTTGTCGGCCAGCAGGTCCCAATGGGCCATGGCCTGCATCTTGGGCTGGGTGCTGAGCAGGTAGCCGCTTGAAATGGGCGCCTGAGCCGTGACCAGCTGGGAGGATTGGTCGGAATTGACGCTGACCGAAGAGCAGCCGGTCACGAGGCCAAGTGTTATCAGTGTGAGCAGGGCTGCGATGCGCATGGCGTGGTCCTTGATGTTGATTCTTTCCATGATCAGATTATCGGCCGCGGTCTGGAAAACTTAAGGCCGTTTGGGGAAATGTTGGCACGCGGCATGCTTCGCATTCTGCAGTCGGCATTTTTCTCCGGAGGATCGGCAATGTCCAAGCTCTATGTCCTGCTTTTTTGCGTTTTCATCGGCGGCTGCGTGCAACTGCCCCCCTTTTACGAGGTGGGTTCGCGTACCAAGACGCCGCCGCTCATCCCCTTGTCCTACAAGGCGGGCGATCACCTTCACCGGCAGCTTTCCGGGAGCGGGGTCGCGGGGTATCCGATGCTTGCGGCGTCCTTTGTCGATTCCACCAATGTGGAAAACACCAATGATCTTGGGCGGCTTCTCTCGGAGCAGGTTTCGTCCCGGTTGAGCCAGCTCGGATATTCCGTGACGGAAGTCCAGCTGCGTTCCGACGAGTTGCGGGTGCTGCCCGAAGGCGGAGTGCTCGCGCTCTCCCGGGACTTGTCGCGGATCAACACCGATGTGCCCGCCTATTCAGTGCTGGTCGGAACCTATACGGTCATCGAACGCCAAATTTACGTCAACGCAAGAGTGCTGCGCACGGGCGATGGGGTGGCTCTGGCCTCTTCGGATTTCACCCTGCCGTATGTGCGTCCGAAAAAAAATGACGGAGGCGGGAGCGCGGCTCGACCTTCCGTCAAAACCAGTCTCGATTGAAGAATAAGTAGGTCCTTCCTTCTTGTCCTGGTGTCATGTTTGACATATGGGAGTTCCGATATGTCGCTTTTCACTTAATAGGAGGAAGTATGAAGAAATTCCTGGTGTTGTTTGTTTTAATGGTCTTGCCGTGCGTGGGGCTTGCCCAAGACAAGGTGCTGAGCATGTCCACCACGACCAGCACGCAGTCTTCCGGCCTGCTTGATATTCTGCTTCCGGAGTTCAAGAAGGACACGGGAATCGAGGTCAAGGTCCTGGCCAAGGGGACGGGCGCGGCCATACGGGATGGCGTGGACGGAAATGTGGACGTGATTTTCGTGCATGATCCGGCCCGCGAGGAAAAATTCGTGGCCGATGGCTTCGGGACCAAGCGTTACTATGTCATGTACAACGACTTTTTGATCATCGGCCCCGAGGCGGACCCGGCTGGGGCCAAGAGTGGCGACGCGACTTTGGCCATGAAGAAGATTGCCATGTCGGAAGCAGTGTTCGTTTCCCGTGGCGATGACAGCGGCACCCACGCCAAGGAACAGGATCTTTGGAAATCCAGCGGCTTGGCCTTGAAGGAAGAGGATACCGTTTTCAAGTCCAAGACCAAGGAAGTGACCTTCAAGACCGTCCATCCGGAAGGGATGAAGAACTACATGTCCATAGGTCAGGGCATGGGCAAGACGCTTACCTTCGCCGAGGAGAAGCAAGGCTATACCATCACGGATCGCGGCACCTACGTTCAGTATAAGTATGGCCGCCCCGAGGGCTTGCAGCTTGTGCCCATAAGTGAAGGCGACAAGACCCTCTTCAATCCGTACGGCGTTATCCCGGTCAATCCGGAAAAACACCCCCATGTCCGTTTCGACCTGGCCGACACCTTCGCCAAGTGGCTGGTGTCCGAACGCGGCCAGAAGGTCATTGGTGATTACAAACTCCTTGACAAGCAGCTCTTCTTTCCGGACGCAAAGTAGCTTCGAGCGGATGTGAAGAGTCGACCCCGGGCCGTTTTTTTTGAGTCTTGGGGGTGCTCAACGTGAGGTTTGAGACGGCCCGCTCCGACAGCGGGCCTTTTTTTCAACGCCTTCTTGATTCGGGGGCTGCATGTTTTTTCTGGACAGTCTTTGGGCCGCGCTCAGGCTGCTGCTCGAGTTCGATGCCGAACTCCTGCATATCGTCGGCGTGTCCCTGAACGTGAGTTTCTGGTCCACGGCGGCCGCGTGCATTCTTGGAGTCCCTGCGGGATTTCTGATCGGGGTCGGGCGTTTTCGCGCCAAACAGGCCGTCATCACCTTTTTCAACACCATGCTGGCCCTGCCCACCGTGGTCATCGGCCTTTTGGTCTATTCCCTGCTTTCGCGGCGCGGCGTTCTGGGCTCCCTTGGCTGGCTGTACACGCAAAAGGCCATGATCTTCGGTCAGATCATCCTCATTACTCCCATTGTCATTGCCTTCACCATTGCCGCCGTGGGCCGCATCGATGACCGCTATCGCCGTACGGCCCTGACGCTGGGCGCTTCACCATGGCAGGTCGCGCTGGTGATCCTGCGCGAGGCGCGTTTCAGCATCATGGCCGCCATTGTGGCCGCCTTTGGCCGGGTCATTTCGGAGATAGGCATCTCCATGATGCTCGGCGGCAACGCCAAGGGTTTCACCCGGACCATGACCACGGCCATGGCCCTGGAATACGACAAGGGCGAATTCGTCCTCGCCCTGGGGCTGGGCATTGTGCTGCTGGCCATCAGCCTGGCCGTGAACGTACTGATGGGCTACGCACAGGGGAGGACCCAGCGATGAGTCTTTTCGAACTGCACGATGTGCGCGTTGTCTACGACGGCCGGGTAGTGCTCGATCTGCCGGGGCTGTGTATCAAGGAGGGCGAGGCCTATTCCCTGCAAGGGCCCAACGGTGCCGGAAAGTCGACCCTGCTCGGCATCCTTTCCTTCTTGAATGCTCCGCATCAGGGGCAGATCCGCTTCGAGGGCAAGCCCGTGGTCTGGAAAGAAACCGCGCTTCGCTCCCTGCGCCGCAATGTCGGCCTGGTCGAGCAGCATCCGGTCATGTTCAGCCGAAGCGTACGCGAAAATGTGGGCTACGGGCTCGCCATCCGGGGAGTGGAGAAGGGCCGACGCGAACATCTGGTCCACGAGGCCCTGGACCTTGTGGGCCTTGCCCATCTGGCCGACAGCCATGCTCCGCGCCTGTCCGGGGGAGAAACGCAGCGCGTGGCCATTGCCCGCGCCCTGGCTAGTCGTCCCAAGGTTCTGCTTCTGGACGAGCCCACAGCCAGCGTCGACACGCAGAACCGGGTCATCATCGAGCAGATCGTGGCCGATCTGCGCGACCGGGGCGACACCACCATCGTGCTCTGCACTCACAATCGATCCCAGGCCGCGGCTCTGTGCCCCGAGGTCATTTATCTGGAGGACGGCCGCCTTGCCGCCCGTCCCCTGAGCAACTCCTACGCCGGACAGTTCGCGGATGAAAACGGCCAGACCTGGTGTCGAATCGCCGCGGGCTTTCGCGTGCCGGTTCCACAGTGCGGACCGGGCCGGGCTCGGGTGGTCATTGAGCCGGGCGCGGTGCGTCTGGGAGTGGCCAGGGAGCCAGGGCCGAACCGTGGGATATTGACCCGGATCCGGCTTGAAGGCGACATGGTCAGCCTGAGCGTTGATTTGGGCAGGCCGCTGCATGTGCAGATGGCATTGAAGGAATTTTGGGGGGCAGGTCTTGAGATCGGGGCCTTGGTACGTGTCGACATACCGTCTTCCGCCGTGGAGTGTTTTTTGGACTGCCCGGGCCGGATGTCCGAGACCGCATGAACACGAGTCAGGAAGAAAGGGACGGGAACACGGCGCATTCGGAGTCTCAAGAAAAAGCCCTCGAAGCGCAATGGCGGGAACTGTGCCGCCGCTGCAACGAACTGCGCCGGGATCCCCGGAGCTGGTGGGCGCGGATCGTCGGGGATGCCGAGACGGTTCCGCGTGTGGATGAAACCGGGATCACCGTGCGTCTGCGCGGCAACGTCTTTGCGGAAGTATGCCTTCACGGCCCGGCGTTGCAGTGTCGCATTGCGCCGGAGCATCTGCTTCTGTCGCATCCCGGGACGAGGGCCGTGCTTGGCGATACCGACGCCGTGCCTCGTCAAAGGCAGGTCGAGTGCCTGGCCGATCTCGCCCGGTTCCATGACCGCGTGCGGCGCCGGGTCTGCCGGCATGAAGATCGGCGGGCGGCCATCCTCGACCGGCTCTTTCTGAGACATTCCTGCGTCCTGGCCGTGGACGCCGCCTTGCCTTCGGGACGGGCCGACCTGGTCGTTCTCTCTCCCAGGGGCACGGCCGTTTTTTTTCTGCTTCGCCGTTACCAGGACGGTGATCTGCGTCTTGCGGGGCGAGGCGGAATCGTCTGGCGCATGCACGAGCTCGGTCGCCTCCTCGCTGACAAACCGGTCATGGACTCCTGGTTTCATGATTTCCTTGAACGTTCCCGAGCACTTGAAACGCCGCACTTGAAACGGTATCGTTTCGCCGGGAATCCCGTCATCCATCCCCGTGTCCGTCTGCTGATCGTCGATTTCGATCATGCCCAGCGTCTTGGCGGATTGCCGTCCTTGCGCGCCGATCTCGAAGTCGGACTTGACCACACCGCCGCCCGGGGTGATATTCACTGCATTGGCGACGCCGGAAACATTTCGTACACTACCTTGTTTTCCGGCATTTGATTGGCCCACTTTTTTGCGGAGGGAAATATGTCCGATCTGCATTTGTGGCACCGCACCGAACTCGGCAAGCTCAAACAGGACATGGAGGAGCTTTTCGATTCCTTTGTGCGCGATTTCTGCAGTCCCATGGACCTGCGGCTGCTGCGTCACGAGCCGGATGTGCGCGTGCTCAACGAAAAGGATGCCGTCATCGTCTCGGCGCATGTTCCAGGCCTTGATCCGCAATCCATCAAGGTTTCGATCACCGGCCATCAATTGTCCCTGGCCGGAGAAAAGATCGAGGAGGTCCGGGACGGGCGGGGGCTGAGCATTTCCCATCAGGGATTTTCAAGCTCGGTGCGCCTGCCCGCGCCAGTGCAGACGGATCAGGTCCGCGCCAGTTATTCGGGTGGCGTGCTGCGCGTTGTCTTGCCCAAATGCAAGGACTGCACGCCCGTACAGGTGAGTACGGAAGAACACGAGCGAGGTAGGAATGAGTGAATCCTTACGATTGACGCCTGATGAGCTGCGGTGGACCCTCGACACCTCCACCCTGCCTTTTGCCACGACGGACGAGCTCGAACCCCTGGATGAAATTTTGGGGCAGGATCGGGGCGTGGACGCGCTCAGGTTCGGCATCGGTATCAAGCGCCCGGGCTACAACATCCTGGTCACCGGAGCTCCGCGCACCGGACGCATGGATGCGGTGAAGAAGGTTCTCGCCAAGGTCGTGCAGGACGGGGAAATCCCCGGCGATCTCTGCTATCTGAATAACTTCAAGGACCCCGAGGCGCCCATTCTGGTGCGTCTGGGCCCGGGCTTTGGGGCGAGACTGAAGAAAAACATGCAGCAGCTGGTCGAGGAGCTCAAAAAAGAGGTGCCCAAGCTCTTCGAGAGTTCGGAATATCTGGCGCGCAAGAACGAGATCAACGAGGTTTACGAGAAAAAGACCGCCAGTTTCTTCATGAACCTCGAAAAGCAGGTCAAGGAGGCTGGCTTTGCGCTGGTCACCTTTCAGGGCCGGCAGGGGCAGCAGCCGGAGGTCATGCCCATCGTCGACGGCGAGCCCACCCCGATCCTGAAGCTTGAACAGATGGTTGAAAAGGGGCGTTTTCCCAGGGAAGAATTCGACCGCATCAAGGCCAAGCATGTCGAGATCAAGACCGAGATAGATTCCATTTTTCTGCAGATCCGCGTTTTGCAGAAGGAAATCCAGGAGAAGAACCGGCAGGCCGACAAGCTCATGTTCTCAAACCTTGCAGGCGACCTCATCGCGCCGCTCAAAGCCGAATTCGCCTGCGCCGAGCTTGATGCCTATTTCCGGCACATGATCGACGACATGGTCGACAACATCGCCATCTTCTTCAACCAGGAACGCCCGCCGCACATGCCCGTGGGTGACCCTTTCGAGCAGTATTCGGTCAACGTGCTGGTCGACAACGGCGAGCAGCAGGGCCCGCCGGTCATCATCGAGGAGTATCCCACCTACCGCAATCTTTTCGGCAGCATCGAACGCATCGTGGATCGCAGCGGAGTCTGGCGCACGGACTTTTCCCGCATCAAGGCCGGCTCCTTCGTGCGCGCCAACGGCGGATATCTGGTTCTGAACCTGCTTGATGCCATCATGGAACCGGGCGTGTGGCAGTCTCTCAAGCGGGCGCTCAAAAGCCGCAAGATGGAGATTCAGACCTACGACCCTTTCTATCTGTTCACCACCTCATCCATGAAGCCCGAGCCCATCGAGATGGACATCAAGGTCATAGTTCTGGCCGACACTTATCTGTACCATCTGCTGCAGCATCATGACGACGATGTACCCAAGATTTTCAAGGTTCGGGCGGATTTCGACTCCACCATGGACAAGACCGGCGAGTCCGTGCTCCGCTTTGCACGCTTCATCCACACCCAGTCCGGGGAGCATGGCCTGCGGGCCTTCGACCGCTCCGCCGTAGCCGCTTTGGTGGAAGAGGCCGTGCGCATGGGCGGGCGACAGGAAAAGATGGCCGCAACCTTTCCGAAGCTGACCGACCTGCTCATGGAAGCCGATTATTTCGCCGGGCAGGACGGCCGCGAGACGGTGCTTCGCGACGACGTTGTCCGGGCCATCGAGGCCCGCATTCATCGGTCGAGCCTCATCGAGGAAAAAATCCAGGACATGATTGACCGCGGCTCGATCATGATCGATACCGACGGGGCCAAGGTCGGGCAAATCAACGGCCTGGCCGTGTACAACATGGGTGACGTGATGTTCGGGAAACCCAGCCGCATCACCGCCGCCACGTCCATGGGCAAGGCTGGAATCATCAACATAGAGCGGGAAGCCGATCTTTCGGGAAGCACCCACAACAAGGGCGTGCTCATCCTTGGCGGATACCTGCGCAAGATGTTCGCCCAGGACAAACCCCTGGCCGTCAGCGCATCCGTTGCCTTCGAGCAGAGCTATTCCGGCGTGGACGGCGACAGCGCCTCCTCCACCGAGATGTACGCGCTGCTCTCCAGTCTTTCGGGGGTGCCAATCAAGCAGGGCATCGCCGTGACCGGTTCCGTGAATCAGAACGGCGAGGTGCAGGCCATAGGTGGCGTCAATCACAAGATCGAGGGGTTTTTCGCCTGTTGCAAGGCCAAGGGGCTGACCGGAACGCAAGGCGTGATCATTCCAAAGGCCAATATCCCGGATCTCATGCTCAAGGCGGAAGTGGTCGAGGCCGTGCGCCAGGATCGCTTCAACATCTGGTCCGTGGCCAATATCGAGGAAGGCATCGGACTTTTGACCGGCAAAAAGGCCGGCACACGCAGAAAGGATGGCTCCTATCCCAAGGGCAGCATTTACGCCCTTGCGGACCAGCGGCTTAAAGAACTGGCCGAGGGCATGGCAAAATTCGGCAAGCAGGAAGATAAACAGGAACAGGCCTGACCAGGGGGCAACCTTGGGGCCAACCTTGAAGGAGAATGTCTTGGAAAACGAAATGTATGATCTGGTTATTGTCGGCGGTGGCCCGGCCGGGCTCTCCGCGGGAATCTACGCCATGCGCGCGGCTTTGCACACGGTTCTGATAGAAAAAGGCATGCCGGGCGGCCAGATCGCCCTGACCAAGGATGTGGAAAACTATCCTGGCATTGAAGAGGTCGGCGGTTTTGAGTTGTGCGAGAAATTCCTGAACCACGCCAAGCGGTACGATCTGGAAATTCGGGAAAACGAAGTCGCCCGGGTCGAGCCGGGGGTGGATTACCATGAGGTGGTCCTGAGCGACGGCACGCGCCTGCACGCGCACTCGGTCATTCTTGCTCCAGGCGGATCGGCCCGCAAGCTGGGCGTGCCTGGCGAGATGGAGCAGTACGGAAAGGGTGTGTCCTATTGCGCCACCTGCGACGGGTTCTTCTTTCGCGGCAAGATCGTTGTCGTGGTTGGCGGCGGAGACACGGCCCTTGAAGACGCCCTCTACCTGTCCAAGATTTGCGCCAAGGTCTATCTGGTGCATCGCCGTGACGAATTTCGCGGCAGCCGGATCCTGCAGCAGCGCGTTTTCGCCGAGCCGCGTATCACCCTGGTGCTTGATTCCGTGCTGGACGACATCGCGGCCGATGATCAGGGCGTGACCGGAGTGACCGTCAAGAACGTTAAGACCGAGGAGACCCATAAGATCGCCACCGACGGCGTGTTCATCTTTGTGGGCTTTATGCCCAACAACGCCCTTGTCCCTGCGGGCGTCAAGATGAACGCTGCCGGTTACGTCGTAACCGACGAGAAATGCGAAACCAGCCTGCCCGGCATCTTCGCCGTGGGCGACCTGCGCCAGAAGTACGCCAACCAGATCGTCCTGGCCGCGGCCGACGGCTGCGTGGCTGCGCTGGCCGCCGCTCACTATGTGGAAGCGCGGAAAGCCCAGGCTGCACGCAAATAGCGGTACGGACAAGGCACGCTTAACGGCGCGGGCTTCGGCTTTGCGCCGTTTTTTTTGGCTAGCCGCTCCTTGCGGGATTTTATGGCGACGCAGGCAGGCGTTTGTGAGGACGACAGTGTTTGCCCATGTGGTGGCGGTTGCAAGAATCGGGAACGAAAGTCTGGAAGGCAGTGGGCCTGATCCTGGCGGACATGTGACACGGCCAACAAAAAACCCCTTGAGAATTCAAGGGGTTTTGTCGCCGTATGGGCGGGAAATTCGTGGCTCCCCGGGACAGATTTGAACTGCCGACACGGTGGTTAACAGCCACCTGCTCTGCCAGCTGAGCTACCGGGGAACAAGAGCCAGAAAGCGCTTTTATGGAAAGGGAGGCGGACTGTCAACCATGTAGTTTTCCACTTCATTTCCAACAGGTTTCGTATCTAGAATGGTCGGGGATGGAACAATTCCCGGCGCTCCTGAGGATACAGCTTGCCATACGCGGGCAGGGTGAGGTGCGCTTTTCCGGGGGTGAGTTCCATGATGCGGACCAGCGTCGTGTCCACGGGCAGCCTGTCCAGAACCCGAACCCTGTACTCCGGCGCCGGAGTGAGGCCTGCCGCGCGGATTTTTTCAAAATACTGTCCGTATTCCGGATCGGTCGAATCAGAACTCAGTCCATAGGCGGCTTCGCGGTAGGGGTAGCCCTCGATGTCCTTCTTGTTCCCGCCAAGGTAACGGAAAATGTCGACCTGGCTGGTCTTGATCACCCGGGACAGGATCAGGATCGCGGGAGGCTCCTGCCCTTCACGCACAAAGATGAGGGACCTGACCTCATCCACCGGGGTCAGGATGGAATCCTGGATTTCGCCGCGTACGAAGACCTTCGCCTCGTCAAGATATCTCCACTCCGGTTCCAGGGGGATGGGTTCGTCCCGCCACAGGAAAATCGTCTCGGCTCCGGGCTGGTAGCGTTCGTTGAACGGAGTGTGCGAGCAGGCCAAGATCAGGGTCAGTACGGCCGACATCGCTGCGTATATGAAAATTTTGCGGGATGAGAGAATGTTCATGGCTCCTCCAGGAAAGAAATCAGGGAAAGCGGTTTTTTTCAAAAGTACACGCCAAGGCCCGGCGTGATCCATTCGCACGATTCCTCAAGACTGGGCTGATGGAGGCCCGCCGTGGCCGGATCCGCTCCGGGATGCTCGGCGAAGGTGTCCGCTGTCGGTCTTGCGGGATGGCGTTCCAGAAATACGGCAAAATCCACGGAGATGCGTATCTCCCGGTGCTGGAACTCCGGGTTGGCCAGGGGGCGCACAAAGGCGGCCGCGTAGGTCGGGCTGCCTGCACGGTTCATTCGGAGCAGCCTTTCGTCCTCCGGAGCCTGCGGGTTCGAGCCGGTCTCCGCTGTAGCCACGGCCGTCTGAGGGGTGCGAATGAAGCCGTTCTCGGTCAGCAATTCGCCGTTTTCAAGCAGGCGCACGCCAAATCGCCTGCGGCTTGCCGCAGCCTGAAAACGGTATTTGTAGACAAAAGAGCAGTAATTCACGGCCAGTTCCAGCTTGTGCGCGGCCGCATGGGCCACGAGCCCGAGGGCGCAGAGTTCCGACTCCAGCACCGTGACCTTGGGGCCATGAATGTACGTATAATCATGTTCAAGCAAATGTCTGGCATTGTGGGGAGTGAGGCGCAGCTGGTGCAGGTTCAGATGCGAAACTCCGATCGCCGACAGTTCGGGCAGCAATGCTTCAAGGAGTCCGGCTTCTTCCGGAACGGCGGGAATTTCCACCGTGACCGTGCCCACGATGCCTGCTGCCTGACGCACGAATTTGAGGTCATAGTCCGTGGCTCCGATGTCGAAACGGATCTCGTTCAGCCCGGCGGCCGCAAGTCTGGCGAGTTTCTCTTCCGTGACCAGCATGCCGTTGGTGTAGAGCCAGATGTGCAGCGCCGGGTCGCAGGTGCGGCGCAAGCTCTGCACGAAGGCGAGACTCTTGTCGAAGTCCAGAAAGGGTTCGCCGCCACTGACGCTCGCTCCTCCAAATCCGAAAAAGCGGACATAGTCGGCGTAGTCCTGGGCGCGATGAAACGGCACGCTCCCGGACATGGGCGGATCATCCATGTTTTGGGGCGTCGGGCAGTAGAAGCACCGCCCGTTGCATCGCCCGCTGATGAACAGGCAGGACCATGCCATTCCCGAGCACTGCAGGCATCCCGGCGACAACGCGCCGTGATGGATCTTGGTCCCAAGGCATGACACGCTGACGCCCGGCGCTTGCAGGAGCTGAATCCGCTCCTGATTCGCCAGCCTGGCGCGTTCCTCGGTGATCCAATTGATGTAATTGAAGATGGGGCCGTATTCACGGGCGTTCATCTCGATAAAGTGGTCTCTCGTCCGTTCATCGTTCATGGAATCAATGTCTCCTGGTTAAGACGATGCGACCTTGGACGGGTCAATCGACCCGCAGAATGGTGGCGTAACTGCCGAAAACTGCCCAGACAGAGTCCCTTTCCTGCAACTCAAGACGGCGCAGGCTGTCAGTGGTCGTGATCACGCACAGCTCCGTGTCCGGGCCGATGCGCAGCACGTACTCGGTGTTGACCCTGCCGCGCTTGATGCGGGTGATGACGCCGGGGATGCGATTTTCAGCGGTGCAGAGGGGCTCTTTTTCGGTCTTGTACAGGGTCACCCAGGGCGCCTTGACCTCCACCGTGGCCAGCCGTCCGGTCTTGAGCCCCAGACGGTGCAGGCTGTCCAGGGTGATGACCGAAGAGATGATCTGGCCGTCAAGGGTGGTGAGTTCCACCTCGGCCTGGATGTCGGCGGGACGGATGCCCGTGATTTTACCGAAAAATGAATTGCGCGCGCTGGTCTTGCGATGGCTTTCCCGTTGCAGGAAGGAAGAGGTGATGGCGCGGATCTCGTCTTCGGAAAAGGACACGAAGGCGGAGGTCAGGTTGGGCGTGGAGTGTCCGAGATACATTTGTACGGCGGGCAGGGGCATGTTGGACTGCATCAGCTCCACCCCCCTGGATTTGCGGATCATTTCCGGACTGCCAAGGGTTTTTGGAAAGCCGCAGGCCAGGGCCCGTTCATAGAATTTGCGCCTAACAAAGGCCGGGTCAACGCCGAGCGCTTGCCCGGCCGTGTTGCGAAAGGCGTCATCGGCAAACATGTCGCGGATTTCCAGGGCCAGGGGGTGCGCCAGAGGCACGGATCTGACCTGCTCCGGAATGGACTTGCCGAAAGTCACGATCAGGCGGTCATGGTCGATGTCCGCCAGGGGGTTAAGGTCCAGGACCTCGTGCAGTTTGGCTCCGGTGTGGCGGATGAGCAGAAAGATGAGCAGGATGCGCTTGCGGGATATGGTCACGTCCGCGCGTTTGGAATCTTTGGCCCAGGTCCGGAATTCGCGTTCCAGGTGTTCAAGCTGCAGGGAGTCGAGGCAGGGCTGGCCTTCCTCGACGATTCTGCCATGGTCGGCGTGTCCGGAGGAGGGGCGGGGGGCTGGAGTGTGCGAGGCTTTCATGATCTCCATCATGAACCGATGGGTGGCTTGAAGGCAAGCGTCTATTTTGGGTATTGCGCTGTGTTGTTTTTGCGGAACTACTCCGCGCCATCCCCTCGGCAATGCCACGTTAGCCTTTTGGCATAACGATGCGTCTGCTCCCGGTAGGTTCATGCGTCATCCCTCCGGTATGGCGACGTGTCATCCCCGCGAAGGCGGGGATCCAGGTTTTGTGTGTGGTTGGTTTTTCTGCTGGCCTGAGTGGCGGAGCGGGTTGGTCCGGTCAGGCCGCCTCGAAACTCCCTCGCGGGCCTCGTACGGCTGAATCGTTGCGTGCAGGGCGAATGAGGGTGGCGGAGCGGCCAGCAACGATTCCGCCAACGATGTCTGGCTCGGTCAGACAGTCGAGGCAACCTGCCCGGACCAACCCGCCCCACCACGGCACTGCGTGATATTGTCGGTATTGTGCTGAGGCGTGGGCGTGGAAAGCTGTGCGCGATCTCTTGGGTATTACCGAGGTGTCATCCCCGCGAAGGCGGGGATCCAGGCTTTGTGTGGAGGAGATGCTCGGTTTTTTCGTCTGGCCTGAGTGGCGGAGCGGGTTGGTCCGGTCAGGCCGCCTCGAAACTCCCTCGCGGGCCTCGTACGGCTGAATCGTTGCGTGCAGGACGAACGAGGGTGGCGGAGCGGCCAGCAACGATTCCGCCAACGATGCCTGGCTCGGTCAGACAGTCGAGGCAACTTGCCCGGACCAACCCGCCCCACCACGGCACTGCGTGATATTGTCGGTATTGTGCTGATGCGTGGGAGTGGAAAGCTGTGCGCGATCTCTGGCATTAGCGACGTGTCATCCCCGCGAAGGCGGGGATCCAGGCTTCATAGGGGAAGGCGTGCTTTTTTTGGGAGGCGAAATAGGAGGGCGTTTTATTGCGATTCGGCATAAAAAAAGGCCCTTCGAGTGAAGGGCCCTGAAAAGTCTGGCTCCCCGGGACAGATTTGAACTGCCGACACGGTGGTTAACAGCCACCTGCTCTGCCAGCTGAGCTACCGGGGAATGCGCGTGAGGAGCCTCTTTAGGCAAAGAGGGCTGCTCTGTCAACAGGTTTGAGCGGCGGCTCGAATTTTTGTCTGGTTCGCCTCTTCGGTTTTGCCTTGCTGTTCCAGGGCCGTGATCAGCACTTCCCAGAAGGCGGGGACGTCGGCTTTGAGGTGCACGCTCTGCCGGGCCAGGGACTCGGCGATTTCCGGATCGTCGCCGCGCTCCAGATAGATCGTGGCCAGAAGATGGAACGAGTGGGCGTCCTGGGGATTGGCGGTGATGGCCTGGTGCAGGTATTCGCGGGCCGTGTCGCGGTCGTCGCGGCGGAAAGCCAGCCTGGCCAGGTAGCGGTAGGCCAGATTGTGCGTGGAGGCGAGGTGCTCTCCGTCGGACATGGCCCGGACCTGCTCGTAGAGGTTCCAGGCGCGCTCGAAGTTCCCTTCCTCCTCCGCCATGAGGCCGAGCCGGATCATGGCGTAGACATGGTCGGGCTGGATTGTAAGCACCTGCTCGAAGGCCTGCCGGGCGGCCACGGGATCTCCATCCTTGAGACAGGCGCAGCCGAAATTGTAGAGCGGCATGATGTGGTCTGGATGGAGGGCGATGAGGTCTTGAAAGATGGTTCTGGCCGTGGCGTATTTGTTCAGCCTTGCATAGCAGACTCCAAGGGAGTTTCGGGCCAGCAGGTTGCCTTCGTCGACGGTCAGGGCTTTCTTGTACTCGGCGATGGCGTCGTAGGTTTCGCCCTGGGCGAAAAGGCGGTCGGCGCTGATGTTCAGCGAGACCGAGTCGAAGCAGGCGATTCTCTCCTCGTGCAGGAATTCGGCGTGGTCCAGGGCCTTGCGCGCATTCTCCAGGATGTCGGAGCGTGTGTAGTCCAGAAAGGGGAAGGCCGCGATGCCGACGGATTTCTCCAGTCCGGCGAAGCGTTCGTCTTCAAGCAGTTCGCGTACGATGCGTAGGCATTCTTCCTGGTCCAGCCCCGGCACATGATAGATGATGCAGTTCACGCTGAACCGTCCGCCAAGGGCTTCCGGACCGAACAGGGTTTCGACCCGTCCGGCGAGGGTCTGGAAGAACTGTTCTTCCTTCATCTTGTCCATGGGCGTGCGTTCCGCATGGGGAGTTTCGAGGCGCATGAGCACCATGCAGAAACTCTTTGCCTGGCCGCGGACGGATTGCCAGGCCTGCAGAAAATCCCGGTAGGGATAGAGGCCGGTGAGAGGGTCTTTTTGCGGGGTGCGGTCGCCGGGCTGGACTTCGCGCTGCTCCATGCGTCCGGCGTGGTCGTCGAGCAGGGTCAGCTTGTCGCCTTTCTCCACGGTCCAGTTCGGATCGCTCTGCACCAGCACTTCGGCGATGGACATCTCGTCCTGCACCTCGACCAGCGAGACCTCGGCCTTGTACATGGGCGGGTAGTGGCCGAAAATCGCATCGCCCTGCGTTCCGACAATGGTCTCGCTGCCGTTGAACCTGCGGGACCAGATCAGGAAGCGTTGCCCTTCGTGGGCGTCCATGCTCCGCCCGAGGTTTATGATCAGGCGGTTCATGGGCATCACGTCAAGGACCACGCCGCCCTGGGTGAGGATCTGCCGGAAGGAATAGATCTGGGAGCGGCCGCCGGCCTTGGCGGTGCTCAGGGCTTTTTCGGCCTTTTCCAGAACCAGCCAGGCCTGCTCCTCGGGAGCTTTTTGGAACTGCGCACCCTGAAGATCCTGCGGATAGTTGACGTATCCGATGCTGGCCGAAACGCCGACATCCTCGCGCAGGGGCGTGAAGCGCGCCGTGACCCGGGCCAGTTCGGCGCCGAGGCTCAACGCCAGTTCGCTCATCCTGGCGCGGGAGGCCTGCGGCCAGAGCACGCCGAAGGAGTCTCCGTCCAGGCGGCAGACCAGGGTCTGTTTGGGGCAGACGGCCCGCAGACGCTCCGCCGCCAGAACCAGGATCCTGTCTCCGAAATTGTGTCCGAAATTGTCGTTGATCTGGCGGAAGCGGTCCAGGTCCAGGATGATGAGGCCGAAACAGGCGCTGTGTCCCTGCAGGGAGTCGTCGGCCATGGCTTCTGGGCCGGGCATGATGGCGCCGACGATGCCGGAAATTTCCCGGATCAGGGCCTGATGCATGCAGTGGCGGTTGAAAAGGCCGGTCAGGGGGTCGGTGATGGCCGATTTGCGAATCTTGATCTGCTCCAGGCACAGGGAAGCCATGTGCGGCAGAAATGGCAATGCCCGGGCCGTTTCCTCGGGGTTTACGCCCCTGGCTTCAAAGACCGCGAGCAGCCTGTCCGAATGCGTCAGAGGCAGCGAGAGGCGATCATTCTCCAGCGCCGCGCGCCCGAAGGGATGCAGCGGATCCGCTTCCATGTCTTCTGGGGTTTTGGCCGGAAACATGAGGCTGTAGGAGGAAAAGGGGATGATGGCCCTCAGGGCCGTCTTGAGCAGGGGCTCGTATTCTATGATGTCCTGTCTGCGCAGCGTGCCTGTCTCGATGGAAGTGGCCGTGTTCATAATTGACCCCGGTTGTTTTTGAAGCCATTGCCTCATGCCGGAATCCTTGTCCAGAAAGCAGAATTGTGTTTTGGACCGAAGCTGGCTACATCTTGGGTTCAAATGTTTCTAAGGGAGGAATTGATGCTCAAAGTTACCGTCATGCCGCTTGGCCCGCTGGATACAAACTGCTACGTCGTGCACTCGGACCGTGAGGCCGTGGTCATCGACCCGGGAGGGGAGGCGCAGGAAATCCTGTCTTTTCTCGCTTCCGAAAAAGTGAGCCTGGCCGCGATTCTGAACACGCACCTGCATTTTGATCACATCCAGGGCAACGCGGACCTGGTCGCGGCCACGGGACTCCCGGTCATGGCCAGCGCCAAGGACGGATTTCTCCTTGAAACGGAGCTGGGCGGCGGCGGAATGATGGGCTTCCCGCGCACTCCGTCCTTTTCATTCACGCCGCTGGAGGAGGGCGAATTGCCCCTGCTCGGCACGACCTGCCGGGTGCTGGCCACCCCGGGGCATAGCCCGGGCAGTCTGTCCTTTTATTTTGAGGAGCTGGGCGCGGTTTTTGTCGGTGATCTGCTTTTTTACCGCTCCGTCGGACGGACCGATTTTCCCGGAAGCTCGGAGCGGGAACTGATCCGCTCCGTGCGCGCCAATATCTTCACCCTGCCCGAGGAGACCGTGGTGTATCCCGGTCACGGGCCCGAAACCACGGTCGGGCAGGAAAAACTCAACAATCCGTTTTTTACCGAATTCACCCGTTAGGAGTGGCCATGATCCCCGAAGGCGAACACGATTTCCGGGACAAGTGCTGACACGTGGGAGTGGATGCCAGTTGGCAGCTGCGTTTCAGCCGGACGGACAGGCAGGTTTTTTGGGTCAAGCCGAGCGTGGTGCCCCAGCTTGAGAACGCCCTTTATGTGGAAACCGATTGGACCCTCAGCCTGAGCGAAGTCGGCGAATTCGTACGGGCGGAGTTCGTTCGCAAGCCTCGCCCATGACTGAACCTCTGATCATGTCCATGAGCCCCCGGGCGGGCGGGAACAGCGATCATGCCGCCGCTCTTTTCGCACGCAGTCTGGTCCGTCCGTCCCGGCCCGTTTTTCTGCGCGATCACCGGATGGAGCCCTGCACCGGATGTGGATGCTGCGCTGAGGACGGCCAGTGCAGGATTGGCGCGGACGGGGCGGAGGAACTTTTTTCGCGGCTTGACCACGCCTCCGGACTGGTCCTGACCGCGCCGGTCTATTTTTATCACCTGCCAAGTCAGGCCAAGGCCTGGATCGACCGTTCCCAGTCCAGATACATGGCCAGGCAAAGCGGTCTGCGTGCGCCTGGCGCCGAGCGTCTGGCCTACGTCGTGCTGGTAGCGGGGCGGACTCGGGGCGAAAATCTTTTCACGGGAATCATGCCGACCTTGCGTTATTTCTTGCAGATTTTTGATTATCGCATCGAAAAGGCCCTCTTTCTGCGCGGTCTGGATGGCGCCGACGACTTTTCCCGGGACCGCGCGGCCGAGAACGCCGTGCGCGACCTGGCCGGGTGCAGCGGATGGTAGGGGCGGGACTGGCGCGCGGTCTGGCCGCCGTGCTGCATGTGGCCGGTCGCCGCTGCCAATTTTGCGCGGCGGTGCTCGAACATGCAGGCGACTTTCCTCTGTGCCCAGCCTGCCGGGCGCTCCTTGCCCCGCGTGTCGGGGGCTACTGTCCCGACTGCGGAATCTGCTACGCGGACTCCTCAGCATCCGCATATTCATGCCTCGCCTGCCGTCTGGGCAAGCCGCCGTGGTCGGGAGTGGCTTTTCATGGGCCCTACTCCGGAGCCCTGCGCGATCTCATCCATCAATACAAGTTCAGTCACGATCACGGCCTGGGGCTGCTGCTGCGCGACCTGATCCGTCAAGCCTGGGACAGGCACCGTCTGCCCCGTCCCGACTGCGTCGTGCCCGTGCCCATGCTGCCCGCAAGGGTGCTTGACCGGGGCTTCAACCAGAGCGCCGAGCTGGCGCGCATGCTCGGCAAGGTCATCGGCATCGCTCCCCTTCTTCGCGGTCTGTGCAAGATCCGGGATACCAGGGCCCAGTCGAGCCTGGGCCGGGCCGAGAGGCATCGCAACGTCGCGGGCGCGTTCGAGGCGTCCATGGACCTGTCCGGCCGGCATGTTCTGCTCGTCGATGACGTCATGACCACGGGCGCGACCCTGACCGCCTGCGCCAAAGCCTGCCTTGCCGCCAAAGCGCGGCGGGTGGACATTTTTTTTCTGGGCAGGGCGGTATGAAGAACCTTTCCTTCAGGAATTTCGGGCATCCGAATCAGCGGCGGGTTCTGGGGCTGCTGGCGCTCATGTTGCTCGGGATCATCTTGCTGGGGATCAAGGAAGCCTATCGCTACCGGGTCATTTGGGAACATCAGTTGCTGATGAAGGCCGAACAGGCCCATCTGGATCTGGTCCAGACTTTTCGCGTCGAAATGAGCGCGGCCCGTCTGGGTTTTGACCGTCTGCCTCACGTCTCGGACCTGCCTGGTCTTTTCACGCTTGAATCCGCGATCGACCGGGCGCTCATGCGCTCGCGGGGAGCCTTGGTCGTGATGCACCAAGGCGGCCGGCTCGGCGGGGACGATCCGGACGGACAGGTCGCGGATCAGGGAATACATCTGGCCCGGCCCATGCCCCCGGAACTTTTGAGCGAAGCCTCGAAGCTCGTCCCCGTGGTACGGGAAATTTCGGATCACGGGCATTTCATGGTCCGCAACCTCCTGCATGCCCTGGATGGGGCGGAAGCGGAGGAGGCGGACACCGACATGGCGCCCATCCACGAACAGGCCGAGGCCTTGTTCGATCAGGCGGAGACGACGGCCGACATTCTTCAGCGCGACATCAGGGCCCGGATCGCCTTGGCCATCGACAACCATAAGGCCAATGCCGACAGGCTTCTGGTCATGACCTGTGGGTTGGTCATCGTCCTGCTGACGGGCATGGTCGCGCTGTGCCTACGCATCATGTTCTCCTTTGCGGACATGCTTAGATCCCGGGAAAAAGACGGCGCGGCCGTGGTGGAAGCCAACGCGGGCATGGAAAGGATTCTGGAGGCTCTTCCGGTGGGCATTGCCATTCTGGGCCAGGATCGGATCATCCGCCGGGTCAACCTTGCCGCGACCAACCTCCTCGATATAGAGCCTGGCTGGTTTTTCGAGCGCCGCGTCCCGTGGGACATGTTTTATGAAAAACCGCAAGGCAGTGATCCCGAACGGCAGCCCCGAGTCGAGTTCGAGCACGAGGTGCGCATGCGCGCCCTGGAGGGGCGGACTCTGGACGTGATCAAGAGTTCCATTCCGGTCATCCTGCAGGGCGAGACCCTTATTCTTGAAGTTTTCATGGACGTGACCCAGCGCAAGCAGGCCGAGCGCGAACTTCTGCAGGAAAAATCGCGCCTTGAGTCGCTTCTCTCGGGGATAAACGAGGGTGTCGCACTGACCGACGAGCAAGGAGGCGTGCTTGAGGTCAACGACAGCCTGTGTCGCATTCTGGGCATTGAAGCCGCCAGCCTTCTGGGGCGGAACGTCCGGGATCTCTTTCCTGACGGGATTCTCGGGACGCAAATGGCGCAGGGCTTACGCGCCCTGCAGGAAGATCCTCGGACCCGCCTGCGGGAAATCCAGCTGGAATCCTTCCGGGACATGGCCCTGGTGGTGCGCATGCAGCCTGTCCTTGGCGCGGAGGCTTTTGGCGGCATGATCGTCAGCGTCATCGAGGTTACCGAAATTGTCGATGCCCGGCGCAGGGCAGAAGCCGCTTCCCAGGCGAAAAGCATGTTTCTGGCCAACATGAGCCATGAAATCCGCACGCCCATGAATTCCATTCTCGGTCACGGGGAATTGCTTGCCAGGACACGGCTCGACCCCGAGCAGACGGACTGCGTGCAGGGAATCCGCGTCTGCGCCGAGAGTCTCCTGGTCATCATCAACGACATTCTTGATTTTTCCAAGATAGAGGCCGGAATGCTGCGCATCGTGTCCGAGGATGTCGAGCTGGGCGAGTTGCTTGCGCGTGTGCGGACCATGTTCAGCGATCAGGCGCAGAAAAAGGGGCTTGACCTGCGTCTGGTCACTTCCGGATTGCCACGGGTCGTGAGCACTGATTCCGGGCGACTGACGCAGATTCTGGTCAATCTGGTCGGCAACGCCATCAAGTTCACGGAACAGGGCGGTGTGGAGCTTTCCGTTCGCGGGAAGATTGGCGCGGGAGGAAAGGCCTCGCTTGGTTTTTCCGTGCGCGACACCGGGATCGGCATTTCTCCGGACCGGCAACAGGGCATATTCATTTCCTTTGAACAGGCGGATGGCTCCCTGACCCGCGAGTACGGCGGAACGGGCCTGGGCCTGACCATCGCCAACAGCCTGGTGCGCCTGCTGGGCGGTAGCGGCATCTCGGTGCAAAGCCGGGTCGGGCAGGGCAGCACTTTCGCATTCACTCTGGACATGAACGTGTCCGCAGCCGCTCCTGCGCGGCAGCTTGCAGCCATTGACTCCGATGAACGTTCCTTCGGACACGTCCGGGTCCTGGCGGCGGAGGACAATCCGTTCAACCGAAGTTTGCTGATGAAGATGCTGAGCAGTCTGAACGTGAAGGATGTCCAGCTGGTCGAGAACGGGCGTGAAGCGGTGGAGGTTCTGGGGGCAGGGCAAGTTTTCGACATAGTGCTCATGGACATCCAGATGCCGGTCATGGACGGCCTTGAGGCCACCAGGAAAATCAGGGCCATGGGGCTGAGCGTGCCGATCATCGCCCTGACTGCCCACGCCCTGGAGTCGGACCAGCTCAAGAGCCTGGAGGCGGGCATGAACGGGCACCTCTCCAAGCCCTACTGCTTGCAGGATCTGGTCGAGACACTGGGAACCTGGTGTTCTTGAATTTTTTGTTGACGCTCATCAGGTTTCGTTTTATTTGCATCCTCCCTCTCGACAGCTGTCCTGCTCCGGACGGCTTTATAGCGTTATGAAAGTCTTGACGGGGCGTCTCGGAAGAGGTAGCCACGTCGTTCAATATTTTGGAGGACGCAAGATGTTTGCAATCGTGGAAACGGGCGGAAAGCAGTTTCGTGTGGAAGAAGGCCGCAGTCTGAAGGTAGCCAAGCTTGACGTGCAGGCCGGTTCAGAGCTCACTCTGGACAAGATCCTGCTTGTCGGAACAGGCGCCGATGTCAAGATCGGCCAGCCTTTCGTCGACGGCGCAGCCGTACAGTGCGAAGTGGTTGAGCATGGTCGTGACAAGAAGATCATCATTTTCAAAAAGAAACGCCGCAAGGATTATCGTAGAACCCAGGGTCACCGTCAGGATTATACAACCCTGAAAGTGAAATCCATTCAGGCCTAGTGTCGGGAGGAAATAATGGCTCATAAAAAAGCAGGTGGTAGTTCACGCAACGGGCGCGACAGTGCCGGTCAGCGACTTGGCGTGAAAAAGTTCGGTGGCCAGACGGTTTTGGCGGGCAACATTCTTGTGCGTCAGCATGGCACCAAGGTTCATCCCGGCGTTAACGTTGGCGTGGGCAAGGATTTCACTCTTTTCGCTCTGATCGACGGAGTCGTGAAGTTTGAGAAGTATACCCGCAAGAACAAGGTCAAGACCAGGGTCAATATCGTTCCTGCTGTCTAGGCTTTGTCCAGCACAAGCCTTTTTCAAGCCGCTTCAAGAGAGTGCTCTTGGGCGGCTTTTTTTGCTGTCCGGCGGTCTTGCGCCCCGGACTTGGAGAGAACATGAGATTTGTAGATGAGGCCAAGATCATCATCCGTTCCGGAAGCGGTGGTCAGGGCAGTGTTTCGTTCCGCCGGGAAAAATATGTGCCTCGGGGTGGTCCCGACGGAGGGGACGGGGGCAAGGGCGGCGACGTGATCATGCGCGCCAACAACAACCTGTTGACCCTTTACGATTATCGCCACGCTTCCTTCCAGGAAGCCGAAAGCGGGCGGCCCGGTGGCGGGCGGCTGTGCTACGGTCGCGCCGGCGAAGACAAGATCGTCGAGGTGCCCGTGGGTACCCAGGTTTTCGAGGAAGTGGACGGCCAGGAGCGGCTGATCGCCGACTTCACCAAGGACGGCCAGGAGATCGTCGTGGCCGAAGGCGGGCGTGGCGGCAAGGGCAATGCGCATTTCAAGTCGTCCGTCATGCAGGTGCCACGTTTTGCGCAGCCTGGAGAACCGGGCGTGGAAAAATACATTCGCCTCGAACTCAAGGTATTTGCCGATGTCGGCCTCCTGGGGTTGCCCAACGCGGGCAAGTCCACCCTCATTTCCCGCATCTCCGCGGCCCGGCCGAAAATCGCGGCTTACCCCTTCACCACGCTGGCACCCAACTTGGGAGTGGTCATCGACGAGCATGAGCGCAAGCTTGTCGTGGCTGACATTCCCGGCCTCATCGAAGGCGCCCATACGGGGCAGGGTCTGGGGCACACCTTTTTGCGCCACGTGGAGCGGTCCCGTTTTCTGGTTCATATCCTGAGCATCGAAGACGTGAACGTGGAAGATCCATTGTCCGGGTTCCACATACTTGACGACGAGCTGCGCATGTTCGATCCGGCGCTTGGCGAGAAGCCCCAGATTCGTGTCATCAACAAGATCGACCTGGTTGACGAGGCGCGTTTGGCCGAGGTGCGGGCAGCTTTTGACCAGCTTGGGCTCAAAGTGTACTTCATGTCGGCGTTGGACGAAACCGGAGTGGACGTGGTGCTGGATGCCATGTGGAATCTGCATCTGCAGACCGTCAAGGATGAAACCGAACATGGAACTATCGACTGATTGGCGCGAGCAGCGCCGCCGGATTCTGGAGAAGGCCAAACGGGTCATCATCAAGATTGGCAGCGCCGTGTTGACCACGGAAAAGGGTCTTGACCCGCGCGTGGTCAACCGTTTGGCCGATCAGATCGCGGGGCTTCATGACCGGGGGCTTGAAATAGTCCTTGTGACCTCTGGCGCCGTGGCCGCGGGCCGCTGCGTGCTTGGCGCGGACAAGGCCGCCGGGTGCATGGTCCACAAGCAGGCCGCCTCGGCCGTGGGCCAGAGCCGCCTCATGCACAGCTATGACGAAGCTTTTGCCCATTATGAGAAGATCACCGCCCAGGTCCTCCTGACCAAGGACGATCTGCGCAGCCGGGAGCGATTCCTGAACGCCCGCAACACCATGTGCCGATTGCTTGACTGGAAGGTCATCCCCATCGTCAATGAGAATGACACGGTGGCCGTGCAGGAACTCAAATTCGGCGACAACGACGCCCTTTCGTCCATGGTCGCCAACCTGGTCGGGGCCGATGTGATCATCAACCTGACCTCCGCCGATGGAGTCTTCGACGACAATCCGCTGGAAAATCCCGCCGCCCGCTTTGTGCCGATCATCGAAAACATTTCCGAGCTCAATCTGCAGTCCATGTGCCGGGGCAAGACCGGGGCCGGGACCGGTGGGATGCTGAGCAAGCTCATGGCCGCTCGCCGCGCCGCCACCATCGGCGTCCCGACGCTTATTGTTTCGGGTCGGCAGAAGCACGTGCTGGAGCGGGTGTTCGATCTGGAAGACCTGGGCACCTGGATCGCGCCGACGCAGAAGATGCTCTCGGGCCGCAAGTTTTGGCTGGCCTACCATCTGGACCCGGCCGGAACCATCGTGGTTGACGACGGGGCCGCGCGGGCGCTGACGGGCAAGGGCAAGAGCCTTCTGGCCGCAGGCATAGCCGGGGTGGAAGGCAACTTCGGCATGGGCGCCCTGGTCAGAATAGTGGGGCTCGATGGCGGCGCAGTGGGTGTGGGCCTCACGAACTTCAAGGCCGTGGAGTTGCGCAAGATCCAGGGCCTGAGCAGTTCCGAAATCGAAAAGATCCTGGGGCCCTGTCCGCATCAGGAGGTTGTGCACCGCGATAACATGGTGCTCGACAGTTCGCTCTGAAGAAAAAGACGAAGCGCCGCCGCGCTCCGGGAGAGAAGGCTTCTGCATGTTGCATGCACGAAGCCTTTTTTTGCGCGCGTCGGGCTCCCTGCGCTCCGTGCCAGTCGGTGCCGGTCCGTGTCAGTCCCTCTGTTCAGGTCCTGCGGGACAGTTTTGAGCAGGGCGGCTCAGGATCTGAAAAGATGGAACACGAATAGGCGACCGCTACCAATGGTTACGGTGACCCGGTTTTCCACAAAGACGTTGCTCATGCCCCAACTTGTGCCGAAGGTGAGTGTGGCGTCATGGAGCGGGTATTCAAGCCCCGTCAGGCTGACCCCGCGCGCCTCGGGCGTGGCGGGGAGCAGGGACAGGGTGTCGCCAACGGCGCCATCCAGGGTCAGGGTCTGGTCCGTCAGGTGAATGCATTGCTCCTGGTCCATGATGCAGGCCGGAATTCCGCCCGGCAGGCAGCGGGCCAGAAGAAAGAGATTGCCCAGGGTATGGTCGAGCCTGCCTCCGGTCCCGCCCAGTATCGAGATGCGCTTGGCGCCTCTCTCCAGAGCCAGTTCCAGGGCCAGTTCGAGATCCGTGGCGTCTTTTTTGGGAGGATGGAGATGCATCTCCACACCCTCGCTGCGATACTGCGCGAGCAGGTCGTCCGGGATGGAGTCCATGTCCCCGACGGCCAGATGCGGGAGCACGTCCATGGTGCGCAAATGCCTGCTGCCGCCATCGACTCCGATCAGCCTCTCGGCGGAAGAGATGAATCGGCGGATTGCGGGTGAGAGAGCGAGCGGCCCGTTGGCCATGAGAACCCAGTGCATTGTGCCTCCACGATCGAAAAGTGGCGTTCTTGCTGTTTCGGGCGCGTCCCGATAGGAAGCCCCTAGTTAATCATGCGTGCCGAACAAGGCAAGGCGCCGGATGGGCTGCCTTGGCGCGTTTTGGCGCCTTCTCTGTTCCGACAACTGGAAAGGAGCGATCCATGTTCGATTCCTCTGTCTACGCGGCCCGCCGTGCGGCGCTGGCCCGACTCGTAAGAAGCGGCTGCATTCTGCTGCCCGGAAATGATTTCATCGGCATGAACTATCGCGCCAACACGTTTCCCTTTCATCAGGATGGCTCTTTCCTATATTTCACGGGGCTTGATAGGCCTGGGCATTGCCTGTGGCTGGACTGCGAGAGCGGCGAGGAGATCCTTTTTGGTCCCGAGCCTGGCATTGAACACACCATCTGGAGCGGAGCGGCTCCTTCTCTTGCGGAGCTGGCGGATCTTTCCGGCATCGCCGTGAGCAAGGCCACGGAGAAACTGGCGCATACCGTCAGGCAGGCAAAAGGCCAGGGGCGCAGCATTCATTACTCCCCAACCTATCAAGGCGAGACGGCCCTGCTCTTGTCCGGCGTCCTGGGCATCCCGCCCTTGGAGTTGGAGGCTGGTTTTTCTAGCATCCTTGTGCAGGGCATCGTTGAATTGCGCAGCGTCAAGAGCGCGGCGGAAGTGGCGCAAATTCGTCAGGCCATCACGATTTCCGCTGAACTTTACGACAGCCTCATGCAATCCTGTGTTCCAGGCGCCAGCGAGATGGAACTGTACGGCCGCTCTCAAGGGCTGATTTTTTCGCATGGCAGCCGGGAAGCATTCCCCATGATCCTGTCCCGACGCGGGGAGGTGCTGCACAATCACACTCACGATCAGATTCTGCGCGACGGGGATCTGCTCCTGGTCGATTCCGGGGTGGTTTCGCCCTTGGGGTATGCCTCGGATATTACACGCACCCTGCCTGTTGGCGGGAGTTTTTCCAGCCGGCAAAAGGACATTTACGAGATTGTGCTCGAAGCGCTGGTTGCCGGGACCTTGAACATGGCTCCGGGCGTCCCCTTTGTGGAATGTCACCTTGCTGCGGCAAGGGTCGTGGCCAGGGGCCTGACGGACCTTGGGCTCATGCTGGGCGATCCGCTTGAAGCCGTGGACCGGGGCGCGCACGCACTCTTTTTTCCGCATGGGCTCGGGCACATGCTGGGGCTCGACGTCCATGACATGGAGGCGCTGGGTGAGGATTTCGTGGGGTATGACCATGAGTTCAAGCGTGCGGCCCAGTTTGGACTGTCTGGATTGCGCATGGCCCGCAGACTCAGGTCCGGTTTTGTCATGACCGTGGAACCGGGCATCTATTTCATCCCAGCTCTCATCAGACAATGGCGGGAGCAGCGGCGGCTTGAAGAGTTCATCAATTACAAGGCGCTGGATGCCTATCTGGATTTTGGAGGCATTCGCATAGAAGATGACGTGCTCGTTACCGAAGATGGCAGGGATGTCTTGAGTAAGGACATTCCCAAAAGCGTGGACGATATTTGCAGGCGAATGGGAAAGGCGTCGTGAGAAAGATCAGCCTGCACGGCGGACACAGCGGGCAATACTGCGATCACGCCCGCGACACACTGGCGGATATCGTGGCGGCCTACCATGAAGCCGGCTTTGAGTGTATCGGCCTAACCGAGCACATGCCGCCTTTTGGCGACTCCGGTATGTATCCCGATGAAATCGAATTGGGCCGGACAACGGGTTGGATGGAGGCTCGGTTTGACCTGTACGTGGCCGAAGCCAGATCCCTTGCACGCGCTTACCAGGATCGGATGCGGATTCTGGTGGGCATGGAGACTGAATGGTATCCGGGTTGCGCAATGTGGGTGAGAGAACTGCGCCAGTATCACGCGCTTGATTACGTGGTGGGCTCGGTCCACCACGTTCAGGGTGCTTGTTTTGATTTTTCCAAGGAAGCCTACGACAAGGTAGCCACAATGTGTGGCGGAACCAGCCGGATGTATGCGGCCTATTTCGACGAGCAGTTTGAAATGTTGCGGGAGATCAAGCCGGAGGTTGTGGGGCACTTCGATCTCATCCGGCTCCACGACCCGGACTATTTGCAAACCATTACGGAGCCGGAGGTCTGGAAACGGATCCTGCGCAATCTGGAATGGATTCGAGGTGCCGGCGGCATCCTTGATATCAACGCGCGGGCCCTGCTGAAAGGCCAGCCCGAACCATACGTTTGCGCCCCGATCCTGGACGCTGCGGCAAAACTCGAGATTGGCGCAGCCTACGGAGACGACGCTCACGGGGTGGCGGATGTTGGGTACGGGTTTGGGCAGGTAGAAAAATTGCTTTCAGTGCGAAAGATGATGCAAGGACCGGAGGCTTCAAGCGCCCTGATTTTAGGGAGTCTTTGCGGCTGAGTTCTTCCATGCACGCCAAAGAAGCCTGCTGGAATAGGCCAGGCCGCTGCCGACCATGACGTAGAGGCCGGTCTTTATTCCCGCTTCGATGGGTAGGACGCTCAAGGTCCGTCCGAATATGATCATGACCGCGATAAGCAACCAGTTCCGAACGGAAAAAAGCCCACCCAGGCAAGCCCGTGTGGGCTTTGCGCCAATATGAAGAATGATCTTGGCCGCGACCCGGTCCAAGATGAATCTGCCTTTTACCATCCCGAGCAGCAACCCGATCAAAATCACGGGTGCTACAATAGCCAAAGACCCTTCCCGAGAAAGATACACTCCTTTGACTGTAAGAAAAAAACCAACCGTCGCCCATACAATGGCTGCGGTCAGGAGACGGGTACGGGGATAGGCGCGGGGAGTGAGGCGGTCTAGGAAGCGGGATGGCATGTGAGGGGTGATAGGGAGGGAGCGGGGCAAAGTCAAATCCTGAGCGAAATCACTTGACCTGCCTTCGCAATAACGGACACGTTTGTCTTCCTGGGCGGCTACCTTGATAAACAGCTGGTCATATTCTTTAGGCGTCATATAGCCCATCGACGAATGCCTGCGCCGACGATTGTAAAAACTTTTTTTTAGGAGAGATGCGGCCCATAAATGGCGAGTCGTGATGGGCTCGATGCTTCTGCACCTAACCCGTCAAGCCGCCACACGTTATCGAGACTGTGTTCAACCACTCGAACGTCCATTTCATTTTCGACAACAAGCCGTACAGCCTTTCGCTTGAAGTCAGCAGCGTATAAGCGTTGACTATTTATAAACACACCTCTCCTTACAATAAGGATAATAGATGTGTCGGCAAAATGAAAATAGATTAATTTACAGAGCCAAGGTTTGACTTTGTTGTCATAAACATCGTGCGATCATGGAAAAATTCGTTCAAAGTCTAACAGATCTTGGTTAATTTTTTCCATCAATGGTAGCTCTTCATTGGGTTTGACAATATCAATATAGTAGCAATCTCCAAGTTCATCGCAGGAGTAAGAAATAGTCACCTCTGAGCCATGTATAATCCAGTTGGGAAGAGAAGATGCATATCCAGATGGGCTGAATTTTGTGTTTTTGATGATAATGGACCTGTCAAAGACTCGTTCAACTGTGCCGCTTTGTTGAAGGACTGGAAATGCATAAGCATGGATATGTATCAGTAAAACTAGAATAATTATTAAAATTTTTGACATGAAGAATCCTCCTTCAGTTGTAATCCCACCAGATAAGGCTAAGTCCTGAGGGGATTTCAATCGGGATATTGATCAGCTTGGACCCGACGCTGATTTTGCCTGCGGCCACGCCTTCTTTGGCCATGATACGCCATGACGAAGCCAGCGGACTGTTTTTGTGCAATTGGTAGCGTGTTGGCTTACCTGAACTGTCGACCCACTCGTAAGCAGGCATTCCGGAACAATATTTAATAGCATAGAGAAATGAGTCGCCATTGGGCGCGCAAACATCGTCAAAAGTAGGCTTGTAGGTAGAGAAGAAAATAATTTTATTGAATAATCGGGGCGAAGAAGTCATTTTCTCGCCAGTGTGATTAGACGCGTCATTTTGTTCGTCAAATTTTATGTACCATCCCTGAGCCGTAGCGTTGTATTCATCTCCAAGTTGTCGAGTTGGGTTAGAGCTATTGCTGGATACGTCACTGACATTTAATAAATCCGCTTCATTTAAAGCAAGATTATAGTATATGCTGTTCGTGTCATTTGTAGACATGTCGTATACAGCATAAAACCTGTGACTGACGGTAGTGTCAAGCGGATTTTCTCTGTCACCCGTCCCGAAATATATAACGGGATTGTCTGTTGCGCAGTCTCCTGCATACGATACGTCAGGTTGCGAAAAGCTTTTTCGGCCAATATCGGTTGAATCGAGTAAAGTTGCTGAATCAAGACCAGTATTTTCAAGTTTAGCTGAAAGGCCGCTGGCTACGTCTGCGCCGCCTTCAGTGTTGGTTGGGCCATTACTGTTGAATATCCTGTGCACTTGCCATTGTGGAGAGGCGTCTTTGTCGTAAAGCATTTTCCAAAGTTGACTGGCAACATCGACAGCGTAGATGACAAGATCGCCATCCTTATGCCCTTCGGGGAGCCTAATAACTCGAGGGTCCGCCGGGAAGGAGTACTTCATGTCTGTGCGGGTAAATGCTGTTGGGTCAGAGGTGCTGTTGGTTGTGTCGAAAGTGCACTTGAATACAAGTGAGCCATCGGTAGCGTTGACAACAAAAATGCCTCTGCCTTGCGAATCGCCTTGTGGGAGAAATGAGGTCGAGTTAGAGTCTTCCGTAGGGTCATATCCCCCTGTGAACACCCCAATGTCCAGGATGGTTCCGTTAGTCTGGGGCATGGTCGAGAAGTAAACTTTGGACCATGTTTGTCCCAATTCAGAAAAACCGGGTGTTTCGTTGTTGATCGACCACGCCATATCCCATGTGGAGGTTGCAGGATTCGAAATGTCAATGGCGTAATAGGCTCTACCGCCACGACGAAGCCCAAATACCATGAGGTCCGGGTTTCTGCCTGTCTGGAACTTGGCGATCTGGCCGTCAATACCGTAATAGTGTGTGTCAGAGAGTTCCGCAAAATATTTGAGCGAAGGTAAAAGGTTGGGTGGTATGAACCCGAATAGTTCTTCACCGGTTTCAGTGTCGAAAACGTGAAGCACACCGTGATTCGAGCCGATAACAATATAGCGGTTTGTCAAAACACGTTTTGGGCTGGAGTCAACGTAATCAATTACAAGGGGTTCCGAGTGGATGATATCGCCAAGAACCCAGTCTCTCACTGCCGTTGGGTTTCCTGAGGCGTCTGCGTCGTATGTATACCCGTAGATGAAGTTGATGATTTTCGCTTCTTGTTCATCGGTTGAAACGCCCAAGTCGGCGGGATCCATATTTAGTTTTGTAAGTGCTGTTAGCGCCCCGCCTTTGTGGGTATAGAGCATTCTATCGTATGGATTTGAAATAAAGTTGGCGGTAACTTTGTCTTGCAGGACACCACCGGCTCCTCCCCTGTTGATTTGTCCGCCGTCGTTTTCTGTTGACCAGTAAGATCTAGACGATTCTATGAAAGAGCCATCTGTGTCGGTTACGTCATTGCCAAATTGATCGACAATAGTTTCTTTTGTAGCGTTCCAGGAAATTTTGAAGCGTTTTAAATTGCCTTGCCAATAGTCTGCACGAGTCGGCCTGAAGAAAGCCATATAGAGCTCATCGCCGGCTTGCGCTCTATTCTCTTCGTCGACAGAGATCGCAGGTGCTGCAAAAGAGATGGCGTTTGTCATGGAGAGGCCTAAAGAATAAAAAGCATTCATGAGTTGCTCTTCATTGAGTGCAGTTATGTAAATTCCATTACTTGACTCTGCAATATCATTAAGCATTGGGTTGTCTAGTCCAAATGCTATAGAGTGTGTAGTATGAGTAAAATCAGCGCAATTATACATCCAATGAGCTACATCGTCGGTGAAGTTGTTTAAATTTCCATCTGAGTCTGGCCAAACATCAGCATCTCCGTAATTAGAAGCGCCACATAATGTTTGCCCTGAACTGATCTGTTTGAAGGTTTTGCCAGAAATCTTGCTCCAATTACCATCGTCTGATGGAAATCCGTCTGTTACAATAAGCATGAAATTTGCTGAGCACTCTGCAGCGTCTGGATTTGTTGAGAGGTATGTTTTGTTAAAATTGTATGCATCTTGAAGTGCCTCTCCTAGTGGAGTAGCTCCGCCTGGTTCAAGGTTTTCTAGATACTGCGTGACTGTTGTGGGAGACGTTCCAAGTGGTGCAAGTTCGGTTGCCCCTGCGCCTCCGTTAAATCGTGATAAGCCCCAATTGATCGTATCTTCAGTTTGTTCGACTGCGTTTATCATAGCAGCTTTGGCCACATCCATGCGTGATTTGATTTTGTAACCGGTCCCATCTGGGCCGCCGCAGCAAGTATAGCCTTCCCCTTTTGGAGTGTATTTGTATCCGGATATTTTAAATCCGAAATGTGGGGCGCCGAGCGAAATGTTTTTTATAGAGCCGTTACGCCATCTGATCCGCACTTTTTTTGTATTGAGTGTTGGTGTATATCCTTCGCTATCTAAAAACGAGTTGTTCAAGGTCCATCCGTAACGATCATCCCAAAGGTAAGTGTCAATGGAATTGCCTATTGTTCGGCCAGATATTTCATATAGAATTTTATTTTTGTCTAGATCATAGATTTCAATGTAATCATTTCCGGACTTATTTGTGTTTAGATCAAAATCAATATAGTCAAATTTGATTTTAATATTTTTTGCATAGGGGCCAGCGTCTATTGTGCCTCTTTCAGACCAACCCTCTGGACTGTTGCTGTAGTCCGAAGTTTGCTCAGTATTGTGAGACATTATGAGCTTCGGCTGAAAGTTTTGCGCTATAGTGTCTGTGAAGCAAATATATTTCCATGCGACATTGTTTAAGTAAGAGTAAGGCTTGTCGGTCGTTGTGCAACTGTAGTTGCTAGTTATGCGAAAGTCTTCTACAAGTTTAATAAAATTTAACCAGTTTCCAGTTGCAAAAATGTATACAGTGTCTGTGACCATGTTAGAGTGCAATGTAGTGAAATCAATGTCGCCATATTTTTTTTCAAATAATCCAGAAAAATAAAAGCCAGACGATTTCAAAAAGCCTATGAATCCATGGTCGAAAGTTTGGCCTGTGAGAGGGTCTGTGTAGGTCTTGCTAAGTTCTATGTCTTGATTGTTTTTAAGCCGTCCTGAAATTTCTGAGCCCACAGTTACTGATCCCGTAGGTATTAGATTGCTCAATGTCCCTTTAGGGAATACAATAAATTTTTTCCCTGCCAGCTCTTCTATATCTATGCTATCTGGTTCTGAAATTTTCCATTTTCCATTAGAATTATTTTTGCATTCAATTATCGCTCCTTGTAGCCAGTCGTCGATAAAGTTGTAATAATCCGCGTACATTTTGGTCATTACGTCGCCAATTGCAGACGCCTGTATGTCAGTGCCATTTTGGGCTTTATAGTTAATAAAATTATGGCCTACGGGCGATTTGACTAGATATATAGCATTTGGGTCAAGTTTGGTATAGTCATTATTATTTCCCCACCAATCATCAGATTGTGCATTTTCAGCATCTGTAGCGAGCCCGTTGCTTCTCATCCAACGCATAAACTCAGCGTAATCGATGTTTGGGTCATATACAGGCCATGACATGCTCCCTGATGTATCCATTATGATCATAGCATTGCTTTTTGCCAATTGTTTAAATGCATTTAAGTCGTCGGCATGACAAGGAATTGATGCCCCGAGCATACAAATAACTGTTGCTATAATTAGTGCTGAAAATCTCATAATGCCTCCAATTCCTTACATCCCGGTTGTCGTGCGGAAAAAACCTTCCCCGCGAACGGCGTTTGCTGCGTTTCTCTGAGTAAAAATACGATAAAATATGATGTCGGAAGACTCACCTTTGACGATCACAGGTTGTGACCTGCCACGAAAATCGATGGCGTAGTCGTAAAAATTGTTGATTACAAAATGATCGTCCCCAAGAGTAGCATTTGTGCTGGTGCAATTTCCATCAAATGGGCAGTCAGGGAATGTCCCGTTTGCAGCAAGTGCAATCCGGAAGGGGTCCATGACTCGCTGCTCTTCCGGTGTTGGATAAAGCGGGTAGCCAAGAGCGGATATGATTTCTCGGTTTAAGCCGCCGTCGGAAATGAAGAAATTTTCTTGGAAGTCTCTGGTGTTTCTGCTGGAGAAAAGCTCAATGTCGGTGGTGTTTAGAGCTGCAAAGCCAATCACCGCCAAAAAGACGAGCACAACTAGGGAAATGACAAGAGCGGATCCTTTTTCATTTTTCATATTTTAGTCTGCTCGCAGAATATACGGAAATTCTGCAATTCTGTTGTTATTATAGGTTACAATGACATTAATGGTTTTAACGTCGTCTATTGGATCATCTTCAGCGACATTTACGAATACGTTGAATGTGTGTCCGTTTTGCGTGTATGCAATGCTATCATCTGCGTCGTTTCCAATGTCAAACAATCCTCCTGCGCCGTCATTGTCGCTGTCTGTCGCATTGCTGTAGTCTATTCCGGCGCGGCGTTCTATTTCTCCGGAAGCAAAAAAAACGGATGTGCTGATCCTCTTGGAAATAAAGTTTCCTCGAATTGATTGATCTTGCATTTTTGCTGTTGCCATAATTCCGATACTTAATATGGCAACAGCTATGAGTGCTTCAATGAGGGTGAAACCCATTTGTTTTTTTCTCTTTATAGACCTAAATTTCTGCATTGCACTGTCTCCGAAAACATCATTCGGACTAAATTGTCATTTTGTGGGGGAAGAATTTCCGTTCCTTGGAGATTTATGAAGGCATTATTGTTCGTATATCTTGGGATCGGACGTTGCGATCTTCCGACAATGGAAATTTGGATGGTTCTTATTGCCCCTCTGTTGTTTACCAAATCGGCCACGACGTTTCCATCGCGATCAAGATACGCAAAATTTAAAGCTTCGATATTTTCAGCAATTGTTTCCCAAGCTCCTGTGCTTCGTTCTTCCAACTGGTTGCCCTGAACACGAAATGCCTTGATTTCTGAATTGGGTTCGAGCACCCCGGTTAGCCCGGTGTCTACCGTGTCAAAGCTGAATTCGATTGAGCTGTTTGTCGTGTCCCTTAGGCCAAAGAGTCCCGTTTGTTCAGGGTCTAGACCAGCTATACGAATAAATCTGCCCATGTATTCCGCTGCCGGGCGAATAGTTTGTTGAATACTAATAAGTTCGTCTTGCATCAAATATGTTCTTTGATTGCCAAGAAAGAGCATATATGCTGCTGTGATGATTATGCCGCCAACAACAAGCGCTACAAGAAGTTCAATTAAGGAAAATCCTGCGTTTTTCATTAATTCCACCCGCCTCCAGTCCATCTTCTAAGGAATATATTTCCAAATTTATTTGTTCCCACTGCATAGGATTCATTTCTGTTGTTCTGTATGTATATTTCCCCGTCGTTACTTATTCCTCGTGCATTGAACGTAAGGATGTCGTCCGCGTATGTAACGTCTTCTGCGCCTATAGCTCCGCCGATGACGCGAGTAGTGGCTGTCCCGTGGCCAATGGCGATTCCATATTTTGATGTGCTAAGGTTTATTGTTTTGTAGAGTGTATTGTCTCCAGTCGTGCTGAAGTCATTGTCTGGGCCACTTGAAGAGTAGATTGCGCATATGGATGCTGCTTCGTTGCATACAAACCCCCACGGGTTGCCTGTTCTGATTGCGTTTATTTTGGCGTTTTGCATTTCCGAGTAAAATGTCCTGGCGTTTGCGCGAAGCTCATACATCGGTCCATACTTAAATAAATTCAGACCAGTAACGCCAGCTACTATTCCAATTATTGCGATCACGACCAAGAGTTCAACTATGGTCATGCCTGCTTGATTATTGTTTTCAAAGTGCAAATCTGCCTCGCTTGTTTGTACTACAAATATCTTCAGGATAAATCTTCCATTTAGAACGTACTCGAGTCCTGATTCTTTTACGGATATTTTAGGTCAATAAATGGTACTTCTTTGTCAAAAAGCGTCACCCTGTGATGTTCACTCGTCAATGAGTTTTTCCATTCGGGAGGATCTATTCGGGTTCTCAAGAACTCCTTTTTGTCCTGTGCCCGATCCGCTTCGGGAAATCTGCGCAGTTCTTGATACTTTGTGCGCAATTATTTTCTCGGTTCAAGTTTGTCCTTAAGTATTTTATCCTTTTTAGTACCATAATATCGTATTTTAAAGGTGTCAAAGCCTAGTGTCTTCCAGTAGTGATCTTTTGGATTTATTATCAGCAGGAAGTATGCCGTGTCGAATGGCATGGAAACGTGTTTCGATATGCCGTGCGGATCGATTGGTATTACTTGGAAATACTAGACTGCGTGTGGCTAAGGCATGATCTTGGAATTGTTCGTGGATTTTGGGAAGAAGGGCGAATGTTTTTCGCAGGATGATTGGTTTGTTTTTCTAGTCCGTGTTTTTTCTCCAGAACAGACTGCCGGATTTGATGGCGAAAGGTGTGGTTATCTCGGACTTCAGAAGCGTGCTTGAGCTTGTATTGGTGACGGCCGTGACCGTTGCTTTTTCTCCGAGGTGCAGGGTTGGGTTTGAGGCCGGGCCTTGGCCGAGTTCGATAGCGGTGGGGAAGTCGCCGTTGTGGTTTGCCAGGATCGGCCAGAAATATGGCGTGCCCGTTTTGTAGTAGAGCGCCCACAGACGGCTTGATCCCTTGGAAGAGCAGGCTTCGCTCGATGGGGCGTAGCTCGTGAATATGACGGATCCCCCAAGAATGGCGGCCGGACTCAGAACCCTTTCGGTCGCAGCCGCGAACGTGTGTTTCCAGCCTGACGCTGAATTCATGCTGCTGCTCAGCCACGTCCAGTTCCTGGTGGAATTCGAATCCTCGTTTGTCTGAATTATCCTGACGCAGTTTTCAGAAAATTCTCCTTCGCCGCAGGTGCCTTTTGTCACGGCTATTTTGTTGCTCTCGAAGAGGTTGTGGCTCGCGATAGTTTCCCAGCTTTTGACTCCGTTCGTTTCGGGTTCCCTGACCCCATAGAAACTCATGGGCGAAGATTGCGGAATGTCGGCGCGGTTCAGGAAGCTTCCGGTACCAAAAAATATCCAGAGTCTGTCGGTCTCGTCCAATGCTGCCGTCGGGGCCGCGCTTACGGGGCCTGCCGCGTCGATGAGCGTCGAGGTTGCCCAGTCCCAGGGCTCTTTGTTCCCGGTTTGAAGCCTGTGCACTCTTCCGGCCGCAGAGGTTTGATCCCCGCCAACCGTTCCGTAATAGACAATGTCGGTCTTGAATTTTCCGGCTTGGCTATTGGGCCCGATGTCCAGATCCAGGCAAATGGGATCACTGATGAATGAGTTCTCTTCCGCGAAGGCAAAAGGTTTTGGTGTGGCCGTGATCACTCCGTCGCTGTCCACGGTCTTGACGACTTTTTCCGTGTAGAGCGCGCTGAGATCCAGGACGAAGAGCTGGCCTGGCTGCTCGCTGGTCTCGGCCCCGAGCTTTGACTGGGCGGCACGCCCATTGGAATCTGCCGGGCCGGAGCCGAAGACCATGTACCATCTGTTCTGCTCTGCGGCGCTTGCATCGGGGGTGCTCATGGGCATGACCGCAGGGGCGCAGGTCGTGAAACCCTGTCCGGGCAGGGAGATCTCAGCCAGCACTCTTGGCGGGGATTCCGGGTCGGTGATGTCCATGATCACGTAAGCCGAGGTCATGGTCCGGTCGATGTCCGCATTCAGGCCGTTGCCGTCGGTCTTGTCGATGTCCGCCTGGATGGCTGATCCGCCAAGGCGCATGCCCGCAACCAATATGGTTCCCCAACCGCCGGGGTAGGTTGTCTCGTCCACGGGCGTCACACCGTCGGACATGAAAAAAATCCGGGCATCGAAAATTTTGGGCGTAAGGTCCATGTAGGCGACATGAAGCTTCTCGCCGTAGTCCGGGTTCATGAGCCATTTGAGATGTGGCAGAAGATTGTAGGGGACGTAGGCCCAGAGTTCCATGCCCAGTGGAAATTGCGTTTGCGCGCCCAAAGTCAGGTCAAAGCTCCTGGTCTTGCGGTTCCAGAATCCTCCGTTGAAAGCGTGAAGCATGCCGTCATTGGCCCCGACATAAATGACCTGACGGCGGTCCAGGTATTTTTTCAGAAATTTTTCGTAGCTCATATCATTATAAATAAGGTGGTAGTTCTCGGCGGGTTGCCCTGCCACGATGGGCGAAGAGGAGATGATGTCGCCCAGTCTCCAGGTGGTATTGCCGTGCGTGCGGCTTCGCGCGGTATCGGCAATTCCTTCGATGGTCGCGTTGCCGACTTCTGCTCCGCGAATGAAGTCTACCTGCCGTTTGGCCAGAGTTGCCTGCAAATTGGAGAAGCCGGATGGATTGTCTTGCCGCAAGGCATTGATCGCACTCTGGCGCGGATCGAAAAGATCAAACCCGATCATCCCCGTTGCCGACTCGTACAGAGTCAGGAAATTGTAAAAAAATTCCGGAGAATTGAGCGTTGTCTCCACAGGTTTGGCGGCGAGTTCGAAGTGCTGGATTTCTCCGGCGCCTGCATCCGCGATCATGTCCTGATTCTTGTCCGCGAAGGTCATGATGTATCGGTTGGGCGCTACGCTGGCGTAACGCCCACGTTGCGTCACCACCTGCTGGTCGGTCAGGCTGCTCAGCCATGTGCTTGATGACCAAAGAGATTCAATATCCCCGATGTTGCCAAGCGCTGTGGCGTTTTTCTCTCCCGCATCGATTACCCCGTCGCCGTTGGCATCGACATGGGCATGGATCAGATCTTCGCCAAATTCGATAATCCTGTCGCTGGTCGGGTCCAGGCGCTGGTTGGCGTTGGTGTCCTCGCGCAGATTGCCTTGGGCGTCGATCAGGAAGGCATGCACCTGTCCTGCCCACGAAGGGGCGATTTTGTCTGTTCGACTCGGGGGAAAATAGATGGCCTGATAGGCGGCCCCCTCTCCGCCACGCGCGTGGGAAGAAATGGCCGTGGCCGTGCCGGATGCAATACTCCCCGTGCTCAATCGAAGGACGCGGGTGATTTGCGTTTCCAGGTTCCGCCCGGACCGCGCCGTGAAAAAGTTGTCAGGCAGGCCGTTTCCGTCGGCGTCGAATTCCGCCTGAAGGGAGGGCATCAGATCCCCGTCCAGATCGTTGAATTTTCCATGACGGGCGGCATCCTTCACGAGATAGCCGTCGTCTTCACCAAGGCAGACCGCGTAAAAATCCCAGTTCTGAACGCCTTTCATGTCGGGCTCGGGGCGCAAGTCCGTTGTGTGCCCTGTGTAGGCGACGTCGATGAGGAACGTGCTCCCGTTTGCGGACAGGTCATAGTCTTTGTCGGGGCGAGGGCGCGGCACAATGTTTTTCAAAAAGGCCGGGATGTTCTGATCCTGTGAACTCTTTCCGGCAGTCACCAGGATGACGTTTTGTTTTGAGCATGGCACGTTCTGCCCACGGGAAGGATCGTGGAATGGATCCGGCGCTTGAAGCCCGGTCTGGTCGTCGTGACCGAGATAACCAAGCACCTCATGTAGCGCCGTCGCCAGCGGAGCCCACCCCGTCGGTCGGACATTGTTTATTGTAATGATCATGTCATTGAAGCTTGCCTCGTCATCGCTCATGGGTTGCAGGATTCTGCTCGTGCCACCGAACGCGAAAAGAGCAATGCGCGCCTTGTTCCTGATGGAATGGAACAGACCCCTGTCCGGTTCACCTTTGACGCGAAGCGCGTATGCCGCTCCGGTATCGGGTCCGGACACCAGCATCATGTCGTTTTCATCCTGCTGCGTCATGGTGAGTTGGTGGTGATGGGGCGTCATGTGTGCGATTCGTCCGTCAAGATCGCTCTTGGGAGTCGTGTCGTCATATTCAAGGTGCTGCGCGTTGCCTTGAGTGTCTGGCGGCTCCATTTCAAGGCAGCCGTTTTCGGGATTGTATTTTCCGCCAGTCATCAGTTTGCGCGCGAGATCCATGCGCCGCATCGTTGCCCAGTTCAGAAAATTTCCATTCCACCGTCCCGTAACGTTGTTTGGATAAAAATGGGGAGCGGCCGCGTCAGCATCATGGCTGTAGTACGATCTGGAATCAAAATATCCGTAGTATTCGTCTGTCGAGTTGAACGGACCGGCATATGCCCGCTCAAGCATGTTTGCCGAAGTGTCCAGGACGAAGGTCACCGAGGGTTTTTCCTCCGTGGCCAGAAATGGAGGAACCCAATGGAAATCGCCGGCTTGGAAGGGGGCGCCCGTTGCCGGGAAAAGCAGGCACGCCGCAATGATCAGCAAGAATAATTTCTTCACGGCAGGCATCCCTCTGCTGCTTAATGGTTTATGTGCCACCAGCCCAGATCCACTTCGGCCGCGCTGCCGCGCAAACCTTGTCTGTGCGAGCGGACAAGATAAGTGGCGAAAGTGCCGCCCGTGGCCGCTCCCCTGCCGGTGCTTTCGTATCCCGAGGCCATCTGCATGGCGCTGCCCGGAACAATGCCCGTCGCAATGAGCCCGGCCCGGACATGAGTGGCCGCAGCCCCGTGCCGGTGCCATTTGATGGGATAATCATCGGGGTTGAAGGAGTTCTTTTTTTCCCAGACCGAGGCGTTGGTGGCGGAGGTTCCGTCATCGTAGAATGTCGAATTGGCGTCAGCGATGGCTCTTTCCAGGAATTCATGCCCTGCGTTCACGCCCGACTCCGCCAGGAAAAAGGCGCTTTTGGAGTCGCGGTCATTGGCGGCGATCAGGCTGTTCAGATGCGCGGTATCATGGGTCGCGAGTCCAAGGACTCCAAGCAGGGCAAGGGTGACGATGGCCAGGATGAAAACCATGCCGGATTCGTGGGCGCCGGATCTAGAATTTTGGAGATAAAACATGAATGTATCGGATGGTTGAGTGGTGTCCCTTGTTGTTAAAAGACAGATCGCAGGTCATTTGCCTGCACCTTTCCACGGGAGTGTCTTCGGCCAGGGCGCAGGTCATGGAAAATTGAATGCCATCAATGACGGTGCTTGCGTTCATGGCCGTGAGGGCGCGGAATGCTTGGGGCGAATATTGCGCGCGGGTCGCTTTTTCCAGAACGTCCTCGACCAGCAGGCTGCCTCGTGAGGCATGGTAAGCGCGACTGTCCTGGATGGCGGCGCGGCTGATCAGGGTTGCGACGGCCATCAGCCCAACACCCAAAATGGCAGTGGCTACCAGGACTTCGATCAAGGTGAAGCCCTGACTGCGTCGTTCTTTTTGGGTGCTGCCGTTCATGGCTTTCGGGGCGGCGATCCGATCACGGCGCATGGGCTTCGCTGCGCGAAATTTGGGCCTGTGCATTTTTCTGGCTACTCCGTCACCACGCTGCCCGAAGGCCGCACGATCACCGAACGGGACAGTCCGGCGCTGTTGTGGATGGTGATCGTTCCGGCCATGGAGGCTCGGCCCCGATCGTTGAAGTGGGTCGTGTAGGATCTTTCAAGGAAGTGCTGATGTTTCAACTCGGTGAGATTGAAGCGCCGCAGCAGCGAATTGTCTTTCTTGATTCTGACTTCGCATGTGTTTTGCCCCTTGTCGCATTGGAGGCGGATCTGTTCGTTTCGTTTTATGGCTTCGAATCTGGCGTGTCTGCACATGGAGACAATGGTCCTGGTTGCACGGTTCATGCTCGCTTCCGGCAACAGTCCAAGAAGCGTCGTGCCCGAAACGGCCGTGAGTACGGTCACGATGGCCAGGACAACCAGGGCTTCGACCAGGCTGAAGCCCGAACAGTCTCCAGGATGCAGGCCTTTGCGCACGGACAGTTGTGACACTGCGGGCAGTGCCGGGTCAGTATGCGCGGTCATGGGGCGCTGCTCGAAGCGACGACAGCCATGGCCGCATCCACGGAGCCGGTGCTCAAGGGATTCCTCTTGTCTGTTCCGAGATTTCTGCACCACACCATCGTGGACATGGTGCGATTGCCTATCTTGAGGCTGGCGCGCAATGGCGAGGGTATGGCCGTGATTTCAACCTTGACGCCGCGAATGATCCCGGGGTTTGCTTGCGGATCGGGGATGACAGCGCCTTCGGCGTTGAAATAGGTGAAACGCAGGGCGCCGATGTTGGTGCTGATCGGCTGCCAGCGTACGGCGCCCGTGTCGTATTTGCGCAGCACATTGTCGGCGACTGCTTTTGCGGAGCCATCATTGGCGACATTGAGCCTGAAGCCCGAGTGTTCGCGAAGGCTGCCGCTGCCGCTCTCGTTTATGAGGCCGTCATTGTTCCAGTCCCGGCGGCAATAGACGGCTGTCTGGTTCGTGGCTCGCCCATGATCCGGTGCGCCCGCCTCTGGCCTGTGCAGAAAACCGAACCCCAGCGTCCCTTGCGCCGAGTAACCGCACATGCGCAGCTCTTCCGAGATGAGCGACATGGCGGAAAGCAGCTCCTGCTGCATGAGGCTTGTCTGTTCCTGTTTGGCGGCGATGCGCTGGTGGGATTGAAAAATGGAGTAGATGGCGCCCATGACAAGGCTCGAGATGGCCATGGCGACCAGGACTTCGATGAGAGTCATGCCGTATTGGCCGGGGAGGCTTTGTTTGTTTTTGATCATGCATCGTACCTTTGAACGAGAGGGGATTTTGTTCAAAATCGAATGCACGATAGGCGGTGGATAATAAAAATCCAATAATGGTAAGAACTAGTATTGAAGGCTTGAGGTGTTGGTAGGGCTGGGGGGCAAAAAAAATGCGGTCTGGGCATCTTCTGCCCAGACCGCGCTTTTCTTGCCGTACGTGACAGCTATTTGTCCACGACCGCGCAATCCGGATTGGGACACCACCATTCCTCGCCTTCACCGGTGATGGCCTTGACCTCGTTTGATTCAAGCATGGCGGCTGTATGAGAGTCCAGCTCCTTGCATTTGCGGCCACTGAGTTTTTTTTGGGTGTCGCCGACCAGGGGCAGGGTGTTTTCCTGTTTGTCCGTCATGGTGGACCTCCTTTGGTTATTTCTGACAATATACCCGTGAGCGCGGCGACTGACAACAACCAGACCGGGGCAGTGCCGCACGGGAGCGCGAGTCGGCCCCCGGAACACGGCGCAAGGCCGTCCGCTCTTGTTTGAGTCTTCTTGAAGTTTCGGATATATCGGCGAAATGGAGATAATCGAACCTCGGATATTGATCGGGCTTTCAACGACTTGTCGCGTGGGCCGTGCTGTGGGCTCCGGCGAGCTTCTGCGGTGAATGCCGAAAAAATCGTTCTGGTCGTCGATGCCGATCAGGTCCGGCGGCAAGCCCTCATCGACCTGCTGGCCGCGGACGGTTACGCCGTTCCGGTCGCGTCCGATGGCGAAGAGGCCCTGCTTAAGCTTGAGGGCGGGCAGATCGACCTGGTCATCGCCGAAGAGGACATTCCGGGCATGACCGGCAGAGAGCTTTTGTGGGAGTGCGTCCGGCGCTGGCCGGGCCTGCCGTTCATCATGCTGACCGGCAACGGAACGGTGCGGGGCGCCGTCGCGGCCATCAAGGACGGAGCTACGGATTATCTGACAAGGCCCGTGGACGGACAGGATCTGCTCCGGGGAATTGCCCGGATTTTGGCCGCAAGCGGAGGGCGCGCCTGGGCTCGCGGCGGCAACCTGCTGACCGAGGAGCTTTGGGGCGGGAAAAGTCCTTCCATGCAACGCCTCTACAAGTTGATCGAGCGGGTGGCCCCGACGGAGGCCACGATCCTGCTTCTGGGCGAGAGCGGCACGGGCAAGGAAAAGATCGCCGGGCTCCTGCATCGCCTGAGTCAGCGCTCGCGGGGGCCGCTCGTGATCGTCGATTGCGGCTCAACTCCCTCCTCCCTGCTTGAGAGCGAGCTGTTCGGACATGCCAAGGGTTCCTTCACCAACGCCTACAAGGACAAGAAGGGGCTCGTGGCCGAGGCGCATGGCGGAACCCTGTTCCTTGACGAGATAGGCAACATCTCATCGGAAATGCAGCTGCGACTCTTGCGTTTCCTGCAGGAGCGAAAAATCCGGCGGGTTGGCGATCTGGCCGAGACCGCCATCAATTGCCGCGTCATCGCCGCGACCAACGCGGACCTGGCCGAGTTGGTGCGCAGCGGCGAGTTTCGCGAGGACCTGTACTACCGGCTCAAAGTCATCACCATTCAGGTGCCGCCCCTGCGCGAGCGTAAGGCCGACATCCCCGTTTTGGCCGAGCGTTTTCTCCAGCTCTTCGCCGAGGACGGGCCTTTGTCCCGGCTCGACGCAGAAGTCTCCGAGGCCATCCTCGACTACCCCTGGCCCGGCAATGTGCGTGAACTGCGCAACATGCTGGAAGCCGCGGTCATTTTGTCCTCTGACGGACTTATCCGGATGGAGGACATGCAGTTCGAGGACAGCTTTGATGACACGCCCCTTCCCGGCAATCTTCTTTCCCTGGCCGGAAGCGAGAAGCAGGTGGTCCTGAACGCTCTCGAGCGAAGCTCCTGGGTGGTCAAGGACGCCGCCGACCTGCTCGGGGTCAGCCGGCGGACCATGCACTACAAGATCAAGAAATTTCAGATTGATACGGCAAAACGATCAGCCTGACGAAAAGTTCCGTTTTTCGTTCTTAGCGTAAAGCCCAGCCTGGGCTCGGCAATCAAATTCCGACGTCCGGACGCATCGGTTCCAAGCCAGGGGTCTCTTTTTCAGGCCAATTCCCTTTTTAACGTTTGTCATCCCGTCCACAGTGATTAGCATGGGAAAAGACAGTTGAAGATGGGAGGGCCTATGAAGAATATGAATACCTTGTTGCACTTCATGCGTTATTTTGAACCGTATTGCATAGAGAAGAACGGTGAAAGAATCTGTTACGTCTCGGCTCTTGAGTATCCCGACGAAAACGAGGCGCTCGAAGTTCTGGGAGGAAATGGATTCTTTGCCCATGGACCGAAGAAGGTGATTCTGAGGTATGCAGGACGGAAAAATGTCGACGGAGAAGATCAGTGGAGGTTGTCTGATGAGCAGCTTCCAGAAACTTTTCCCGTTTGGGAAGCACGTTGAAGTATGTTATGATCCTGGTTTGAAGGGAGGGGAAATGAGACGTCTCGCGTTGTTTCTTGTAGTTTCTTTTTTTATTGCGATTTCCGGATGTGCCCATTTTGGGCAAAAAGTGGAGTCCCCAACGGTGAGACTGGTCAATGTGGTTCCCGCAAGCAGCACTCTCTTTGAGCAAAGAGTTGCTTTGACTTTGCGGATAGTAAACCCCAATCCTTTTGCATTGACCTGGACCGGAGTCAGGGTCAATGCACGTTTCAATGACATGAATCTTCTGCCCGCAGTGTCTTCGGAGAATGGGCGGGTGGAGGCTTTGAGCGAGGCGGTTTTCAAAGTCGAGGCCTCCGCCTCGACACTGGACCTGTTGCGTCAGATCATGACCTTTCAGAACGGTCCGGGCAAGCTGACCTACGCCCTGGACGGGGTTTTGTATCAGGGCGGGCTGAGTTCCGGAGGGATTCCTTTCCTTGCGGAAGGTGCGCTCTGGGATTCTGGAACGGAACTGTAAGGACGACACTGCAAAAAAGTCGCAAAAGAACCCGAGTGTCATTCCCGCGAAGGCGGGAATCCATTCTTTTCAGATAGTTAAAAAGGCATGGACCCCCTTCTTCAAGGGGATGACGACTTTTTGCAGTGACATCTGTAAGGAGGCCTCATGGGAAAATCATTGATTCTGGCCCTTCTGATTTCAGGCTTGTTTGGAGGTAACGTGGCTGCACAGACAAAAGAGGCGGTATTCGCGGGTGGATGTTTCTGGTGCCTTGAAGGACCCTTCGACGCCCTGCCCGGTGTCCTGGAAACCGAGGCGGGATACACGGGCGGACAGATCCCGAATCCGACCTACGAACAGGTTTCGTCCGGAACCAGCGGGCATATTGAGGCCATGCGGGTGAAGTATGATCCGGAGCTGGTCGATTTTGGGAAACTCCTTGACGTTTTTTGGCGCAACATAGACCCAACCGATGCCGGTGGCCAGTTCTGCGATCGCGGTCCTCAGTACCGGTCCGCTGTATTCTTTGCGGACGAGGCCGAGGAATCCGCCGCGCGGGCTTCCAAGGCCCAGCTTGAAGAGGCCCGGGGATTCAAGATCGCAACCGAGATTCTGCCCAGGGCTGAATTTTATGCCGCCGAGGAATATCATCAGGATTACTACAAGAAAAATCCCCTGAGATATCATTTCTATCGCCAAGGCTGCGGTCGCGACCAGCGCCTGAGGCAGCTCTGGGGAGCGGAAGCCAAAAAGTAGCCTAGGGGCACACCAAAAACGGGAAAGAAAACCCGACCGTTGCAATTCGCAATGGCCGGGTTTTCTTGTGTGCGTGTGGCAGCGTTCTTTAATCTTCCCGGAGTTCGGCTTCGCTCATGAAGTTGCGGTCGTAGCGCTCCCAGATGTCCAGCGCGATGCTGAGCGGTTTGACCATCGGCACGGTGTAGGTGTGGAACCGTTTGGCGTAGAGGGACTCCCGGAATCTGGTCACATGCGTGCACAGCCCGCGTGGGGAGACGATGAAGGGCTTGTCGATGGAACGCCTGAACTCGACCAGTCGTTCGGCCAGATACTCTGAAAGGTAGGGCACCTGCAGGTAGATGGCGGCCACGATAACGTCGGTGTCCGGGTCATCGGCGATGATCTCCAGCGCACGGATGAGCCTGCGATCATCGCAGTTGCCCAGAAGATCAAGTGGATTGTTGCCGACGTTGACGAGCATCTGCTCCAGATCGTCGGGATTCGAGGCCTTGATGTTTTCGCGCAGCAGGTCCTGCAGGCGTCTTCTGGTTTCCGGGGTGAACCGGGCCAGCTCCAGGCCTTCGGCCGTGATCTGGTCGGCCAGCAGCACCGCCGCGCCGCCGCCGACGCTGACCACCGCCGTGCGCTTGCCCTTTGCCTTGGGCTGCGTGGTCAGGATGGAGAGCACGTTGACCATGATCTTCGGGTCTTCGGTCAGGTCCTCGATGAGGTAGAATCCGGCCTGGGAGCAACAGGCCCGGAAGGCTTCGTGACTGCCCGCCAGCGATGCCGTGTGGGACATGGTCGCCTCCTTGCCGCCACCCGAGCCGCCCTTGATGATGACCACGGGCTTTTGGGCCGCCACCTGCCGTCCGATTTCCATGAGTTTGAGCCCCTCGGACAGCCCTTCCAGATAGATGGCGATGACCTCGATGCGCGGGTCCTGGCCCATGTGCGCCAGGATCTCCGCCACGCCGACGCTGCTGGAGTTGCCGCAGGACACCCATTTGCCCATGCCCACCCGGTCGGCTTCGAGCATCTCCATGAGCTCCATGCCGATGCCGCCGCTTTGGGAGATGATGCCGATTCCGCCCTGCTCGCGGATGACTCCCGTGCGATGGGGAGGAATGAACATGGTGTTCACTCCCGAAAAATTGTCGATGATCCCGAGACAGTTGGGACCGATGTAGCTGACTCCGTACTCCAGGCTGAGGCTGCGCAGCCTCTCTTCAAGCTCCCGCCGTCCGGATTCGGCAAAGCCGTCGCTGATGATGATGGCGCCCTTGCCTCCGGCTACGCAGAATTTCTCGAATTCGCGGACCACCGTTTCCGAGTTGATGACGAACACCGCCATCTCGGGCACCTCGGGCAGGCTTTCAAGGCTTGGGTAGCAACGCATGCCATGCAGCGTGGTCGTGCGCGGGTTGATGGGATAGATGCGGTCCAGGCGGCGCAGGTTCTGGAGCACGATGCCGCCCACCGTGCCGGTGTTGGAGGCGCCGTACAAAACCACGGATTTGGGATTGAAGATTGTGTGCAGGCTGCTCATTTTTTGCGGCGAGACATCGGTCTGACGGGGGTAATGGACCGGTTCGCCGGCAATGAGACGGGCGTCGACAATGGCGAAGCCTTCTTCGTAGACGATGACGGGATTCAGATCGAGCTCATGGATTTCGGGGTGTTCGGCCATGAATCGCGACACGTTCACGGCCAGCCGGATGGCGGCCTTTTTGTCCAGGGCCGGTCCGCGAAATCCGTCCAGAATGCGCCCGGCGCGAGTCCTGTCCAACATGGCCATGACCTCGCCTTCCTCCAGAATGCCGATGCCCGGTGCCACATCGCCCAGCAGTTCGACAAAGCGCCCGCCGGATCCGATCATGGTCATGGGTCCGAAGCTGGCGTCCTGGGTGGCGCCGATGAGCACCTCAAGACCTGGCCTCACCATGGGTTGGATCAGGATGCCGTCGATTTCCGTCACTCCGGCGGCGCGGACGTTGTCCATGAGCTGGGCGTATCCGGCTTCAAGCTCGGTCTGATCCTTGAGGTTCAGGAGCACGCAGCCCAGATCGGTCTTGTGGATGATCTGGCTTGAGACCGTTTTCATGGCCACCGGGAAACCGAGTTCCTGCGCGGCGTCCACGGCCTGTTCCGGTGTGCGGATCATGCGGCCCAGGACGGGGATGTCGTACGCATCCAGAAGGGTTCGGCTTTGTTCAAATCCAAGCTGTATCGGTTCCATGGGGGCTCCTGAGGTGCGGGTGTCGTTTTCGATTTTCATCATGAGGGGCGCGGCGTTTTTTTGCAAGAAGGTCCTGGGTGTGGCCAGGAGTGTGGCTGGGGATGCGGCGGGTCGGGTTGGCCCGGTCAGGCCGCCTCGAAACTCCCTCGCGGGCCTCGTACGGCGGAATCGTTGCGTGTAGGTCGCACGAGTGAGGCAGTGCGGGCGGCAACGATTTCGCCAACGATGCCAGGCTCGGTCAGACAGTCGAGGCAACCTGCCCGGACCAACCCGCCCCGCCACGGCACTGCGATGCTATGAATTACCGAAAGAACACTGCGATCCAAGCGGTACTTCCATGCTTCGGTCCTTCGGCATCACGATGCGTCATCCCCGCGAAGGCGGGGATCCATCCGGCGTTGTTGTGAGAGGGCGCGGTTTTTCGCTTGTTTGGAGTGTGACGGGTCGGGTTGGCCCGGTCAGGTCGTCTCGAAACTCCCTCGCGGGCCTCGTACGGCGGAATCGTTGCGTGCAGGTCGCACGAGTGAGGCCGTGCGGGCGGCAACGATTTCGCCAACGATGCCAGGCTCGGTCAGACAGTCGAGGCAACCTGCCCGGACCAACCCGCCCCGCCACGGCACTGCGATGCTATGAATTTCCGAAAGAACACTGCGATCCAAGCGGTACTTCCATGCTTCGGTCCTTCGGCATCACGATGCGTCATCCCCGCGAAGGCGGGGATCCATCCGGCGTTGCTGTGAGAGGGCGCGGTTTTTTGTTTGTTTGGAGCGCGGCGTGGCGGGTTGGCCCTCGCAAGGCTTCCGTTGAAATTACGGGAAACGTGCCGGTAATCCAGAGATTGTGCGAAACAGCGCTTCTTTTGCGAAAAAAACGCCGGACTCCCTTGACCTTGGCTTCGCTTGGGGGAAGAAGGGCGGCAAGGTTTTTTATGTTTTTTAGCCTCGAATGAGTACAGACCGAACATGCCTGCAACAGCTTACTTGCGGAGGACTTTCATGAGCATGGAGATTCTTGAACTGGTCAAGCGGCGGGACCCGGGCGAAGTGGAATTTCATCAGGCCGTGACGGAGGTCATGGAGTCCATAGAACCGGCGCTTGAGCGCAATCCCGAGTATCGCCGGGCAGGGATTGTCGAACGCATGGTCGAGCCGGAGCGCGTCATCATCTTCCGGGTTCCATGGGTTGACGATCACGGGGATGTGCACGTCAATCGGGGGTTTCGGGTTCAGATGAACAGCGCCATCGGGCCCTACAAGGGCGGTCTGCGTTTCCACCCTTCCGTAAATCTCGGCATTCTCAAATTTCTGGCCTTCGAGCAGGTCTTCAAGAATTCCCTGACCACCCTGCCCATGGGCGGGGGCAAGGGCGGTGCGGATTTCGACCCAAAGGGCAAGTCCGACAATGAGGTGCAGCGGTTCTGCCAGAGCTTCATGCTCGAACTCTTCCGGCATATCGGGCCGAACACGGACGTGCCTGCCGGAGACATCGGCGTGGGCGCGCGCGAAGTGGGCTTCATGTTCGGCATGTACAAGAAGCTCAGAAACGAATTCACGGGCGTGCTGACGGGCAAGGGCGCTTCCTGGGGCGGCAGCCTGGTCCGGCCCGAGGCCACGGGGTACGGGGCGGTCTATTTCGCGGGCGAGATGCTCGCGGCCCAGGGTAAGACGCTGGAGGGGACGCGCAGCCTGGTCTCCGGCTCGGGCAACGTGGCCCAATACACCATGGAAAAGCTGTTGCAGCTGGGCAGTTCCCCGATCACGTTTTCGGATTCGTCGGGCTACATCTACGACGAGGCCGGAGTCACGCCCGAAAAGCTCGCCTTCATCAAGCACCTCAAGAATGTGCGCCGGGGCCGGGTGCGTGAGTACGTGGACGCATACCCCGAGGCCGTCTTCACTCCGGCGGACTATGGGCTTGGATACAATCCGCTCTGGGCGCACAAGGCCGACTGCGCCTTCCCATGCGCAACGCAGAACGAAATAGGCAGGCTCGATGCGGAAAACATGGTGGCCGGCGGCGTGCGGGTCGTGACCGAGGGCGCGAACATGCCTACCTCGAACGAGGGCGTGCATATCTTCCTGGACAACGGCGTGCTCTTTGGCCCCGGCAAGGCCGCCAACGCGGGCGGGGTCTCGGTCTCTGGCCTGGAGATGACCCAGAACAGCATGCGCCTGAGCTGGACCCGGCAGGAAGTGGACGACAGGCTGAAGCTGATCATGAAGACCATCCACAAGGTCTGCATGGACACCGCGGCGGTCTACGGCAAACCCCTCAACTATGTCGTGGGCGCCAACATCGCCGGATTCGTGAAGGTGGCCGACGCCATGCTGGATCAGGGCGTGGTGTAGCCCTCGCTGGTCTATTCGCAATTCAAAGCCGGTCCGCCGGCTTTTTTCTTTGCCTTGCCGCGTTGCCCCGGATGAGCGCTTTGGTTACGTTTGCGTCTATCCAAGGAGACTTTCATGCCCAACACGCCGGATTTGCAACTTGTGGCCCAGGATTCGGAATTCAGAAAATTCCATGATCTCATGGCCAGGAAAGTCCAGAATATTCTGCTTGTGTCCACAGCCTATGACGCCTGGGTCATGGAGGAGGATTGCAAGCTCTCCGAACGCATCGTGTCCGAGTATCAGGGATTGAACCTGAGTCGGCCGCCGCGCCTGACGTGGGCGTCAGGCGCCGAGGAGGCCCTGGCCTTTCTGCGGCAGCGCCCGTTCGAGCTGGTCATCCTCATGCCGCAGCTGGCCGAGCGCGAGGCCTTGATCCTGGGACAGAAGATCAAGGAATTCGGGCTTGGCATCCCGGTTTATCTCCTGACGCACCGTGAGGTCTTTCTGCCGGGAGAGAACCCGGCCGACGGCATAGACCGCCAGTTCGTGTGGACCGGCAACGCCGATCTTCTGGTCGCCCTGGTCAAGAACGCCGAGGACGCCATGAACGTGGACTTCGACACGGTCAGCGTCGGCATCCGGGTCATCATCGTGGTCGAGGATTCCCCCCGCTATCAGTCCTGCCTGCTGCCCATCCTGTACCGCGAGCTTGTCGTCCAGACCCAGGACGTCATCCGGGAAGGGCTCAATCAGGAACACCGTCTGCTGACCATGCGCTGTCGGCCCAAGATTCTATTGGCCGACAACTACGAAGACGCGCTGGCCCTGTTCCAAAAATTCGAGCCGTATGTGCTGGGCGTGCTTTCCGATGTGCGCTTTCCCCGTGGCGGCAAGCTCGACGCCTCGGCCGGTGTTGATCTGCTTGGCGCCATCAAGGCGCAGCGTTTCGACATTCCGCTGCTCCTCATGAGCAACGAACCGGACAACGCCCGCAGGGCCATGGAGATTCCGGCCAGTTTCGTGGATAAGAACTCTCCCAGCCTGCTTGCGGATGTGCGCGCTTTCGTTCTGGAACGTTTGGGGTTCGGCGATTTCATTTTTCGCGGCCCGGAGGGCGAGGAGATCTCCCGGGCCGGGAGTCTCTATGCGCTGGAGGAGCGGCTAAAAACCATTCCGGCCGAGGCCCTGGTCCATCATTCCCGTCACAATGATTTCTCGCGTTGGTTTTTTGCGCGCACTGAATTTGAGCTGGCCAACCGTCTGCGGCCCATGAGCGAGTCGGACTTCGCTTCACCGGAGTTCCTGCGGCGCGGCGTCATCGAGATGATCCGGGACAGGCGGCAGCAGCGCCAGAAGGGCATCGTGGCGAATTTCAACGCCAAGGATTTCGATCCGACCACGGATTTCTTCAAGATCGGCCAGGGCTCCATGGGTGGCAAGGCGCGCGGGCTGGCGTTTCTGTTTTCGATCCTGAACAGGATTCCGGCCCTGGCGGTAAAATATCCCGGGGTAGATTTTTTCATGCCCAAGACGCTGGGTATTTCGACTGAAGGGTTTGATTCGTTTGTAAAAATCAATGATCTTAAATATTTGTCCAGTACGGATCTTGCCGACGACGAGGTCTTGAAGATCGTCGAAAAGGCCCGTTTCCCCAAGTGGCTCAGCCATCAGCTAAGGGCCTATCTGGCGCAGGTCCACCATCCTTTGGCCGTACGCTCGTCAAGCCTCCTTGAGGACGCCCAGTATCAGGCCTATGCCGGGCTGTACTCCACGATTATGGTCCCCAACAATCATCCCGACCCGGACGTGCGCCTTCAGGAATTGATCCTGGCCATCAAGCAGGTCTACGCCTCCACGTTCTATCAGGCGCCCAAGGCCTTTTCGCGCCGGGTCAGCCAGCGCACCGACGAGGAGAAGATGGGCGTGCTGGTGCAGCAGGTCATCGGGGACAAGTACGCAGGGTATTTCTATCCGGCCATTTCCGGAGTGGCTCAGTCCTACAATTACTATCCTTTCGGGCGCATGAAGCCCGAGGACGGGGTGGCCACCATCGCTTTCGGATTCGGCAAGATCGTGGTCGACGGCGGGCAGACCCTGCGTTTTTCGCCGAGATATCCGAACATCCTGCCCCAATGTCCGACCGTCGAACTGGCTTTGCGCACGGCACAGACCGAATTCTACAGCCTGTCTCTGGAGCATTGGCCTTGGGCGCGCACGGATTTTTCACTCTCCCGCCGCAACATCACCGAAGCCGAGGACGACGGGCCCCTGGCGCTGGTGGCCTCAACCTTTCTGCCGGAGGAAGGACGCATCCGCGATACCGCGTCCATCCCCGATCGGCCGCGTGTTCTGCTTTTCGCGCCGGTGCTGAAGCACAAGATTCTGCCTCTGGCGGAGATCCTGGCCGACGTCCTTGGAATCGCGGAATCGGCCATGGGCTGCCCCGTGGAGATCGAGTTCGCGTGCAGACTTCACCCGGACAAGGAGCACAGGCCCGTATTCTCCCTGCTCCAGTTGCGGCCCATGTCCGCCCGGGCGGATCTCAATCGGGTCACCATCACCGAGCATGACCGCGGGCGTGCCTTTTGCCTGTCCACCCACGCGCTTGGCAACGCCGAGAAGAGCGACGTTCAGGATGTCGTCTTTGTGCGACCCGATGCTTTCGAGGTCGAGAAAACAGTGCAGATCGCGGGGGAAATCAGCCGCATCAATGCTGCGCTCGTGGCCGAGGGGCGCAAATATCTGTTGGTGGGTCCCGGGCGATGGGGCACGGCGGATCGCTGGCTGGGCATTCCCGTGGCCTGGAACGACATCTGCGGGGTTTCGGCCATCGTCGAGACCGCTTCGGCGCAACTGCGCGTGGAACCGTCCCAGGGTTCCCACTTCTTCCACAACATCACCACTCTTGGGATCAATTACATTATGATGTCGGGCAAGGAAGGCGAGCGTTTCGACTGGGAGTGGCTTGAGGGGCACGACGTCGTGGCCAGGGAGGAGCATGTGGTTCATGTGCGCCTGTCGGCACCAATGATCATCAAGGTCGATGGCCGCAGCTCGCACTGCGCGATCACTCCCGGAAACGGGGCGGCGCAGGGGCGTGAGGTGGACCCGGAACCGCAGGGTGCTGGGTGCTGCACTCTGGGTTCCGGGGGATCAGGTTCGCCCGGGCAGTGCGCACTATGATTTCGGCGATGCGCCGGGAAAGGCTGCTCTGCAGGCTCCAGCACTGATAGAAATGGGGGACGCGCAAGGTTTCTCCCGGGGTGAGATCGACCAGCTCGCCTTTCTTCAGATACGGTTCGGCCAGGATGCTGGAGACCATGCCGTACGCTCCGCCTTGGAGGATGAGCCCCTGGAAGCTGATGTTGGACGGCATGACGTGTGCGGGCGGGGTGATTTCCTCACCGAAGTGCTGGCGCAGGAATTCGTGCTGCAGCGCGTCCTTGTGGTTGAAGATGACGATCGGCGCGGTGTCCGCGGTCTGTCGGTCGAAACCATGTGGGCAGTGGCGCGATCTGAACGCAGGTGTGGCCACGCACAGGTATTCCATGTCGCCAAGGTCGTGGGTGAGCAGCCCCTGAAAATTCGCCGGCGTCGAGGTGATGGCACCCTGGACTTCCCCCGAGCGCAGGTAGGCGTGGGTCACGGACTGGTCGTCGACCACGAGATCAAGGAGTACGTTCTCTTCCGCGAGGATGTCGGGAATGCTGCGCAGGAACCAGTTGTCCAGGCTGTCGGCGTTGACCGCCAGGGTCACGGTCGCCGTAGTGCTGCTTTCGCCCGGGGCCAATTCCTCGAAGAGCGATTCCTCCAGAACGGAAAGTTGCCGGAAGTGGCGCAGCATGGCCATCCCCGCTGATGTGGGCCGGATCGGCACCGAGCGCACCACGAGCATTTGCCCCACGTGCTCCTCAAGCTGACGGATGCGTTGGGAAATCGCGGACTGGGTCAGAAAGAGAGAGCGGGCGGCCTTTTCAAAGCTTTGCTCGGTGATGACAGCGGCCAGGGCCTGAAGGTGTTTGGTATCGATCATTAGTTTTTCTTATGGCTCAATAAAATTATTCGTTTTCCTTATGACCCATCCTCAATTATTCCCCGGTTCAACGTAACACAAGGGGAACCTGATGATTTTCACGCCATTTTTGCAGGGTCTGGGAACAGGCGCCGGTCTCATTATCGCCATCGGTGCGCAAAATGCCTTCGTGCTCAATCGGGGTCTGACCCGCAACCATCATCTCACCGTGGCGCTGATCTGCGCCTTGAGCGACGCCCTGCTCATAACCCTTGGACTGTCGGGGATGGGAATTGTCCTGGCGCACAGCGAGGCGCTGGCGGTATGGGCCACCTGGCTCGGAGTGGCATTTCTTTTCTGGTACGGGCTGCGCTCTTTTCGTTCGGCCATGCGCTCGGGAAGTCTCGAAGCCCAGGAACGGGCGCGGATGGGGCTTGGGGCCACGGTGGCCGCGACCCTGGCCGTGACGTTCCTCAATCCGCACGTTTACCTCGATACCGTGCTCCTGCTTGGCTCCATCGGTGGGCGCTATCCCGAGGCGCAGCGCTTTTTCTTCGGCGCGGGCGCGGTCACGGCTTCCCTGCTCTGGTTTCTCGCCCTGGGCCTTGGCGCGCGTCTGTTGCTGCCTTTTTTTCGTCATCCCAGATCATGGGCCGTGCTCGATGTTCTGGTGGGCCTGACCATGTGGAGTGTGGCCGCATCGCTGGTGGCGTCCGTATTTGCGGCCTGATTTGGGGTGTCTGAACTCTTTACCCCGCACCGTCCCCCGGCTATCAACCTCTCATCGGAGGAACGATGGCCAAAAATTACGATCCGCGCATGCACACGGCGGAGCACATTCTCAATCAGACCATGGACCGGCTTTTTGCCTGCGGGCGGTGCTTTTCCGCCCATGTGAACCCGGACAAGGCCAAGTGCGACTATCATTATGATCGTGATCTGACCGAGGCCGAGGCCCGGGACGTGGAGGCAAGGGTGAACGCCGTCATCGCCGCCGATCTGCCGGTCTTCGCCCAGGCCATGTCCCGCAATGAGGCCGAGGCACGCTTCAATCTGGAACGCCTGCCGGAAGACGCGTCCGGGGAATTGCGCATCATCCACGTCGGGGATTACGACGCATGCCCATGCATCGGTGAGCATGTGGACCGCACCGGTGCCCTGGGCACGTTCCGTCTGACCACGCATTCATTTGAGAACGGGGTGCTCAGACTGCGCTTCAAGCTCGGGAAAAACGCCTGATCATGGCGAATCTCCCCTCACACGGCGGCAATATTCGTTTCATGGCCGCGTCGCTTGGCTGTGCGCCCGAAGACATTCTGGACTTTTCGGCCAACATCAACCCCCTGGGGCCGCCCGCATGGCTGCGCCCCGTGGTGGCTCGCGCGCTGGCCGGGACGGCGCATTATCCCGAGCCCCGGGCCGAGGGCCTGTGCCGGATAGCCGCCTCGCGCATGGGTGTGCAGCCTCTCAACGTGGTCGCGGGCAACGGTTCGTCGGAACTGCTTTACGCCCTGCCCAGGGTCTGTGCCTCTCTTGGAATCGAGCGCGCCGTTTTGCCCGTGCCCTGCTACGCAGATTACGCGCGGGCTTGCGCGGTCGCCGGAATTACCTGTCAGACATTGACGCTGCGTCCCGACAACGGCTTCGCCATGGATTGGGCGGGACTTGAGGATTTGCTTCAGGAGCGGGCCCTGGTCATTCTCGGGCAGCCCGGAAACCCGGCCGGGACCCTGCTCGAACCCGAGCGCATCCTGGATTTGGCCGATCGGCATCCGCAGAGCTTCTTTCTTGTCGACGAGGCTTTCGCCGATTTCGTCCCGCGACTTTCCCGGCTGGGCGCTACGATTCGACCCAATCTGTTTGTCCTGCATTCCCTGACCAAATTCTATGCCGTGCCCGGACTGCGTCTGGGCCTTGGGTATGGCGGCGCGGATGTGTGTGCGGCGATTTCGGCCCTGCTGCCGGATTGGAGCGTCAACGCGCTGGCGCAGGCCGTGGGCGAGGAGGCCCTGCGTGACGACGTCTACGCCGAGCGCTCCATGGATGCGGTGCAGCCTCTGCGCACTCGGCTGGAAGCTGATCTTGTGGGTCTTGGGCTCACGGTTTTTCCGGGCAGCGCCAACTATCTGCTCTGCCGCAGTGAGCACCCGGACGCCTTTGCCTTGCAGGAAGTGCTTGCCAAAAGCCGTATTCTGATCCGCAACTGCGCCAATTATGAAGGACTCGACGCCCATTATTTTCGGGTGGCCGTGCGCGGCACCGAGGAAAACAAGCGCCTGGTCGAGGCTTTTTCAAAGATTTTCGAACCGGCCAGGTCCCGCGGCCGGGCCGTGCGCAAAACCCCAGCCATCATGCTTCAGGGGCTTTCGTCCAACGCGGGAAAGTCGGTCCTCACGGCGGCCCTGTGCCGGATTTTCCTGCAGGATGGACTTGGAGTGGCTCCGTTCAAGGCCCAGAACATGTCGCTCAATTCTTTCGTTACCCGCAGCGGCGGGGAAATGGGCCGGGCTCAGGTCCTGCAGGCCCAGGCCTGCAGGCTGGAGCCGGACGTGCGCATGAATCCGGTGCTCCTGAAGCCCAACTCGGAGACGGGTTCGCAGGTCATCGTCCTCGGCAAGCCCGTGGGCAACATGAGCGTGGGCCAGTACATCCGCTTCAAGCCGCAAATTTTCGAGACCATCGCCACGGCTTACGACGAGCTTGCCGCACGGTCCCGGGTCATGGTGCTGGAAGGGGCGGGCAGCCCGGCCGAGGTCAACCTGAAATCCCATGACGTGGTCAACATGCGCATGGCTCGCCATGCCGGGGCCAAGGTGCTGCTGGCCGGAGACATCGATCGGGGTGGCGTATTCGCCTCATTTGTAGGCACCATGGAGGTCATGGAGGAATGGGAGCGCGCGCTGGTGGCGGGTTTTGTCGTCAACCGTTTCCGGGGCAGACAGGATCTGCTCGGGGACGCCATCGACTATGTGCGCCGCTTTACCGGAGTTCCGACGCTGGGTGTGGTGCCGTTTCTGCGGAATCTGGGATTGCCCGAGGAGGATTCGGTCAGCTTCAAGGATGCCCGGCCGCTTGGCAGGCAAGCCGAGTTGTGCGTCGTGGCCGTGGACCTGCCGCATATTTCCAATTTCACGGACCTTGATGCGCTGGGCCTTGAACCGGATGTGGAGCTGCGCATTGCCCGCGCACCCCGGGATCTGGCCGGAGCCGACGTGATCATTCTTCCGGGTTCGCGCAATGTGTTCGCGGATCTGGACTATCTGTGGAGTTCGGGCATGGCTCAGGCGATTCTGGCCAGTCAGGCCGAAATCGTCGGGATCTGCGGTGGCTTGCAGATGCTCGGAACCGACGTCACGGACCCGGCCCTTGTCGAAAGCGCGGGAGCGTCCGCCCGTCCCTTGGGCTTTCTGCCATTGGCAACGCAAATGGTGGTGGACAAGGTCCTGTGCCAGGCGAGCTGCGTGCATCTGCCTTCAGGGGAAACGATTCGCGGGTATGAGATCCATCATGGACGCACGCGCGTGCTGGATGGACAGGTCGAGCCGCTCATGACCCGCACGGACGGAACCGTGATCGGATGGGCCCGGGCCGACGGCATGGTCTGGGGCACCTATCTGCACGGAGTCTTTGATGCCGACGGGTTTCGGCGTTATTTCCTGGACCGAGTGCGGATGCGCAAGGGGCTCGATCCTCTGAAGTCGGTGCAGGTGGCCTATGACCTTGAAGCCGCGCTGGATCGCCTGGCCTCGGTGGTGCGGGAGAGTCTCGACATGGAGCGAATCTACCGCCTTCTGGATTGAGGGCGTCGGTCAGGTGCCTTTGATGACGCGCACGCTTGTCTCGTAGTAGGGCGTGCCGCGTCCCACTGTGCTTGAAATGTCCTGGGTCAGTCGGTTCAGTCCGTGCCCGGCTTTGAGCCAGCCCCCGCGTTCAGACACCAGGATGTCTCGCCGCTGTCCGGCCTTCACTGCAAGTTTTGCCCGGACAGTTCCAGTCCGGCTTTCCACCACCACGTCTTCTCCATTTTCAAGATCCAGGCGGCGCGCTTCCTCCTCGGCCAGGGTGACCACGGGCAACGGATCGTGTCCGGTCATGGTCCGCTCGGAGCAGATGAACCCGTGGGGGGCGATGGTCAGTAGCCTGTAGGGGTATGCGGGGTCGCGGCGGTCGAGGTCCTCGGGCCTGAACTCGGTCATGAATTGAAACCTGCCCGAGGGCGTGGGGAAGCTTTTGTCCGCAAAGGGGACCATGGGAGCGTTCAGGCGGAAGGCCTTTTTTCGCAGGTCCGCCATGGAGCATCCCTGTTCCCGGATGGGCGCGCAGAGGTCGTGCAGCCAGTCCGTGACGCTGCGCTGGAAACGATCGGCAAAATCAAAGCGTCCGGCCAGGTCGTGAAACATCCGGAACTCGCTTTTGCACTCGCCCATGGGCGCGATGGCCCGGTTGACGGGGCCGACATGGTTGTGGCCGTAGCTGGCCATGACGTCCTCTTCTTCCAGAAACGTCGTGGCCGGCAGAAAGACATGGGCCTGGTCGGCGGTGTCGTCCAGAAAGTGCCCGGAATAGACCACGAATTCGGCGTGCCGGAACGCGGCGATCGTCTTGGCCGTGTTCGGGGCCATACACACGGGGTTGGCGGCCGTGACATATATCATGCGGATTTCAGGATCGCGGGCGTTCATGATCTCTTCTGCGATGCGCGGTAGGAGCAGGGTGCGTCGGCGCGGGTTCAGATCGTCGCCCCAGAATTTCTGGTCGAAGGGGCCATATTCCTCGAAGCCCTGGCTGACTCCGCCGCCGGAGACGCCGATGTTGCCGCTGATGGCTGCGAGGGCGTCAATGGCCCGGATGGACAGGTGGGCCTCCCTGTGACGGTGCATGCCCCAGCCAAGCAAAGTGGCCGTGGGTTTTTGGAGCATGAGGATTTCGGCCAGGAAGTGCGCATCTTCCACGGCTGTGTCGCAGCGCACGCACAATTCTTCCACGCTGTGCCGGGCCAGAATACGCAGGTAGTCGTTTGCGCCCAGCGCATGGTTTTCCAGGAAGTCGCGGTCTTCGGCCTCCCGGGCCAGGATGAGCTTGGCCACGGCCATGGCCAGAAAGGCGTCGGAGCCGGGCTTGGGCGCGATGTGCCTGTCGGCGAGGGCCGCCGATCTGCTGGGCACCGGATCGATGAGCACAACCCTGCCGCCGCGCCGGCGGATTTTGCGGATGACGGGGACAAGGCTGATGTTGGTGGAAACGGGGTTGCGGCCCCACAGGATCATGGATCTGCTGTTGGCGTGGTCCAGGGGATCGTGGGACACGCGCCTGCCGAAATCGAGGTCCTGGGCGCGCTGCCCCGTTCCGCCGCACAGCGATCCCGCCGGCGTGGTCACCCCTCCCAGAAGATTGAAGAAGTAGCGGTTCAGGAGTTTCAGGGCCGTGCGCTCCCCGTATCCCTGATAGTAGAGAATGGCCTCGGGCCCGGACTCCGCTGCGATGGACTTCAAACGGCTGGCGACAGTGTCCAGCACTTCGTCCCATCCTGCCTTTCTCCACGGAAGCGAGCGCCGGTCGCGGATCAGCGGGTGGGTGATGCGCTCCGGACTGTAGACCCGCTTGATGTACCGCGCCGCCTTCACGCAAGTCAGCCCCCTGGTAATGGGGTGTCCGGGATCTCCTTTCAGGGTGACCAGACGGCTGTCGCGAATTTCGGCCAAAAGGCCGCAGGTATTGGGACAGTCTCGGGTGCAGGTGGTCACGATTGTTTCATTCATTATGTAAAGGGGGGGTGAAGATTTTGAAGGATGGCGCCCAGTTTTTCAGGACGTGCGGCATATTCCGCCACATGCCCGTCGTCGTCAACCTGGGTCCGGTCCGCTTGACAATTCTCATCCCCCGTGCTCCCGAAGACAGCCATGAAGTCCTTCGCTCCCAACCCCGAAACACCTGTGCGTGGGCGGCTTGCCCCCAGTCCGACCGGACATCTTCATCTCGGCAACGCCTGGTCCTTCCTGCTGTGCTGGCTGGCTGTGCGGTCTGCCGGAGGGCGACTTGTGCTGCGAATGGAGGATATCGACCCGGAGCGTTCGCGCCCGTACTTTGCCGAGGAGATCATGCGCGATCTGGCATGGCTCGGCCTGGACTGGGACGAGGGGCCGGATCTCGGCGGCCCGTATGCCCCGTACACTCAGCAGGAGCGACTGGAGCGCTATGCGGAGGTCATTGAGGCCTTGACCCGTCTTGGGCGCACCTATCCATGCTACTGCACGCGCAAGGAGCTCAGGACCATGGCCTCCGCGCCCCATCTTGAGAACGCCGGCCCCGTCTATCCGGGCACCTGCCTGGGGCTTGACGTTGCGGCATGCAGGGAACGGGAGGCGGAGGGCAGGCGCCCGGCTCTGCGCTTGCATGGCGCGGGGGAGACTCGCTTCGATGATCTGCTGCATGGCGAGGTCCGTCTGGATTGGGCGCAGTGCGGCGGAGATTTCCCGCTGCGCCGTTCGGACGGGGTCATATCCTATCAACTGGCCGTGGCCCTGGATGACATGGACCAGGCCATCAATCTGGTGGTCCGGGGCGCGGACATCCTGCCGTGCACGCCACGTCAGATCTTCCTCTTTGATCTTCTGCAGGCGCCGGTTCCACGCTATGCCCATGTGCCCTTGCTGTTTGATCATGAGGGGGTGCGTCTGGCCAAGCGTCATCAGTCGCTTGAGTTGCGCGCGCTGCGTGAGATGGGGATATCGCCGAGGGCTGTCGCGGGGTATCTGGGACATCTGGCAGGCTTGCTGCCCGAGGGCGTCGCGGTGGCACCAGCGGAGATCGTATCTGAATTTGCATGGGAGAAGATCCCCCAGGGACCCGTGGTCTTGCAGGATCAGGCCGAAATCGTATTGAAGGGTATTTTGTGAAAAGTCTTTAATTTCAGTATTTAAGAATGAAATCCGCGGATTGGTTTCAATAAATTTTATAAAACTGTGAATTTTTAGTTGACGGGCGTCGATGAGTTCACATAGAGGCTTCTTCCGCGATGAGGAACGCCTCTTCCGGACAAAGCAAAGTTCATTGATATTTTCATATATTTCGTCCTGGTGACCACGGCGGAGGGGAACCACCCGATTCCATTCCGAACTCGGAAGTTAAGACCTCCAGCGCCGATGATACTGCAAGTTCACTTGTGGGAAAGTAGGTCGTCGCCAGGACTTTTTTATTCTCTTCTCTAGGTTGGAAAGTCATTAAAAAAATGATTGACCTTTTGAAGACAGCGGGGTTAGAAGATTAACCCTGCCTTTGCGAAGAACGCTTCGCGAAGGAAATTTGAAAAAGCTTGAAAAAAGCGCTTGACGGTGGGTGAGGGAGTCGATAGAGACGTTTCCTCTTGCCGGAAGGCTAAAGGATCTTTGACAAATAAATAGCGAGTTGGAGCAAATAGAACTGATTTAGATA
>NZ_FOTO01000004.1:0-340440 GCF_900114595.1 Desulfomicrobium norvegicum
TCTTTTCGCGGGCCGATCTGCTGGCCACCGCCTCGGACGCGGACGGCGACGCCCTGACCGTGACCGGACTTTCCGTCGCCTCGGGCGATGGCACGCTGACCGACAACGGGGATGGCACGTGGACCTTTGCGCCCTCCGCCGACTGGAACGGCGCCGTCAGCTTCGGCTATACGATTTTCGACGGTAACGGCGGCGCGACGGCGACGTCCGCGAACCTGACCGTCAACCCGGTCAACGACGCGCCGTTCATCGACCTCAACGCGCCGATCAACGTGGAAGCCGAAGCCACCGTCTCCCTTGCGGGATACCTCCACGCCGGGGATGTCGACAATGCGGCGTCGGATCTCGCCTATACGATTACCCACGCTCCGGAGTTCGGCACGCTGATGCTGGACGGAGTCGCCATCACGGACTTCTCCGGCACGGTTTTCACCCAGGCCGACATCGATGCCGGGCGGGTTGCCTACCGCTTCGCTCCCGAGGCCGGTTCCGAGATCCGCGTCGTGGAGGACGACAGCTTCACCTTCACCGTGAACGACGGCCTGACCGCCACCCCCGAAACGACCTTCGACATGCACAGCATCCCCGTACAGATGTGGGGCACCGATAGCGGGGAAATCATTACCTGCACGACCGCCACCACCCGCACCGACGCGACGTTTCTTGTCTACGGCTTTGACGGCGACGATTGGCTGTTCAGCGGAGGCAACATGGATAACGTGCGCTTGAATCTCATTCCCCATGGCGGAGCGGGCGACGACACCCTGTACGGCGGAGCGGGCAACGATTACTTGGTGGCGAGCCTGGGAGCGGACATTCTCGACGGGGGGGACGGCGTCGACACCGCCTTTTACCGCCAAAGTCCCACATCGGTGAACATCGACCTGAACGTCACAGGACCACAGAGCGGCGGCGACAGCGGCAATTTTGGCGAGGGTGACGTCCTGCGGGGCATCGAGGATGTTTTGGGCGCGCTGCATCGTGATGACCCATGGGCGTTGGGCAACGTGATCATGGGCGATGACGCCGACAATATATTAGCAGGCGGCTGTACCCACGATACCTTGTATGGCGGAGACGGCGACGACATGCTGTTCAAAACCGGTTATGGCGGAGGACTCTTCATAGGCGGGGCCGGAAACGATTATCTTGATTTGCATGATGGCGCAGCGTACGGCGGCTCTGGCGATGACACTATCTACGCCAGCGGTACGGCGGATCTTTATGGCGGCGATGGCAACGACTCTCTGCGGGGCACAGATGGCCAGTTGGAGGGCGGCGCCGGAGCCGACTACATGTCGGGTACGCTTACGTCACAAAATTTAACTAAGATCAGCTACAGCCAAAGCCTGGCCGTGGAAATCGATCTGAACAACAGGGTTCAGGTCCAGGGGAACGGCGCGGACGGGAACGAAGCCATCGGGGATACGCTGGAATACATTTGGAACGTCATTGGTTCCTCCCATGGCGATACGCTCATCGGGAATCTGTACCCTAATCAGCTGTACGGCAGCGGCGGCGACGACATCCTGGTCGGCGGAGCCGGGGCGGACCTTCTCGACGGCGGCGACGGCGTCGACACGGCCGATTACAGTTCAAACCCCACATGGGTGAACATCGACCTGAACGTCACTGGCTCCCAGACGGGAGGCGGCAGCGGCAATCATGGCCAGTCCGATGTCCTGACAGGCGTGGAGAACGTCTTGGGCTCGAACGACACGCTGCACGGCGACGTGCTGGCGGGTGACGACGCGGACAACTTCCTGTCCGGACTGGCCGGCGACGACACCCTGTTCGGCAATGCAGGCAATGATGCGCTGGCCGGGGGCGATGGTGACGACAAGCTGAACGGCGGAGCCGGCGCCGACACCCTGGACGGGGGTTCGAACACCGTCGTCGAGGCCATCAAATACCACTACAATGAGCTCGGTGGCGTTTTACTCAATCCGGTGATCCGCTACGAGGCGACGCCCGGGGGCGACTGGGCGGATTACAGCGCGAGCGGCGCGGCCGTGCACGTGGATCTGACCAGTTCCGGAGCCCAGAGCGGCGGCCATGCCGAGGGCGACGTGCTGACGGGCATCGAGAACGTGGCCGGCTCGGCCCAGGGGGATACGCTCATCGGCCAGGACTATGTGAGCAACGTGTTCGCCGGCCTGGCCGGGGCGGACTCCCTGGTGGGCGGCGAGAGCATCCTGGACGTCGTTGAAGTGTTCGACGGCGGCTGGACTGCGACCACGAACTTCTACTACCCGGATACGGCCGACTACAGCCAGAGCCCGTCCTGGGTGAACGTCGATCTGAACAGCGCGGTCGGGCAGACGGGCGGCGGCACGGGCAACCACGCCCTGGGCGACACCCTTGCGGGCATCGAGCACGTCATCGGCACGAACGACGTCCACGGCGACCAGCTCACGGGCGACGGGAGCCACAATTTCCTGGACGGCCTGGCCGGGGCGGACACGCTCATTGGCGGCGCGGGAGACGACACGCTGCGCGGCGGTTCCGGGGCCGATTCCCTGGACGGCGGCACGAACACGGATGCGAATCTCCACAATAGCGGCGACTGGGTGGACTACAGCACGAGCACGGCGGGCGTGAGCGTGAACCTGTACCACCAGGACGGGATCGCGACCCAGAGCGGAGGCGACGCCCAGGGCGACACGCTCACGGGTTTCGAGAACGTGATGGGCTCGGAGAATGACGATTCAATCGTGGGCGACAACGCCGACAATTGGCTCGTGGGCCTGGATGGCAACGACACGATGAGCGGCGATGACCCGTCCAGTCTCAACTGGTGGGAGACAAGCAACGACAGCATGTGGGGCGGCGCGGGCGACGACGCCATGTTCGGAGGCGCCGGGCAAGACCGGATGTGGGGCGATTCCGGGAATGACACCCTGATTGGCGGCACCGAGAAAGACAGCCTGTATGGCGGGGATGGTGACGATTTCATCGCGGGCGGCAACTACCACATGGACACCCTCTTCGGCGGCAACACAATTCCTGTCGACAGCGAAGCTTTCGACAACAGCGGAGACTTCCTCTCCGGCGGCGCGGGGCGGGATACCCTCTTGGGGGGCCTCGGGTACCATGGCCGTGAGACCCTGGAGGGTGGCGCGGACGGCGATCTGCTTCTCGGCAGTGTGGACGGGGACATCCTGGCCTACTACGCCAACTCGCCGTCGGCGATCTACGTGGACCTGACCCGCCAGGACGGTATCGCGGCCCAGAGCGGCGGCGAAGCCGAAGGCGATACGCTGCTGGGCATCCATCACGTTACCGGCTCCGGCTTCGACGACACCATCCTCGGCTTCGAAACCGACAACGAGCTCAAAGGCATGGGAGGCGACGACTTCATCACCGGCGGCGAGGGGCAGGATAGTCTGTGGGGCGATGGCGGGAATACATCTTCGGATTCAGACAATGATACCCTTGAGGGCGGCGTCGGCTCCGACTTTATCCATGGCGGGGGCGGCCACGACATCGCCAGCTACCGGAATGCCGCGCTGGGAGTGCTCGTGGATCTGGACGATCAGAACTACGCCTATCCCGGCACACCCAACCCCTCCTATCCGGGCCGGGGCGAACCCGGCCAGACCGGTGCCGACCCAACTGGCGAGGAACACGGCGACTGGTTGTGGTACATGGACGGCGTATGGGGCTCCGAGCACGGCGACACGCTGCTGGGCCGCGACACCGACTGGGACGGAGTGTTCCTGATGAGCTCCAAAGATGAGCTGCGCGGCTTCGGCGGCGACGACAGCCTTGTGGGCCTTGGCGGCGACGATTCGCTGTACGGCGGCGACGGCCATGATACGCTGGTAGGTGGCCCGGGCCAGGATCTGCTCCATGGCGACTCCGGAGATGATCTGCTTCTCGGCGGACCCGACGATTCGGTGCATGGAGGAGACGGGTTTGACGTCTTCAAGCTCGAAGACCATTCCGGTCTCGGCCAGACTCTGGACCTGAGCGCCATGGTCTCGGACGGAAGGATCTCCGGCATCGAGCGCGTCGACATGCAGGGCGGAGCGGACGATGCCAATGTGCTGACCCTGCGGGCCGGCGATGTGCTCACTGTTTCGGACACCGATACCCTTTGGGTGTACGGTGACGGCACCGATCAAGTGTCCACGACGGATTCGGGCTGGTCGCTGATTGCCTCGGACGTGGTCGGTTCCGACGGCTTTGAATACAATCATTACACGAACACCGTCGGACCTAGCGTCGTTCACCTCATGGTGGCCGAGGATATCGCAAGCCAGAACATCACGGGCTGACTCTGGAACGCTTGAGGGCTTTTAGAAATACGAAGACCACCGGATTAAGCGTCATCCAGCCCATGGTGGCCGAGGAAGCCACAAGCCAGAACATCACGAACTCATCGCTGAACGCCAAAGGGCTTTTCGGAAACATCCCGAAGAGCCCTTTTTCTTTGCACTACGCCAACGCCTTGGATCGATCCCGGCTTCATTGATCATACGGATTTCAACACGCAGGGCGTGACTTGAAATTTATATAGGCTGTTTTTTTTGGGGTGATTTCTCCTTGCGATGAAAGGTGGCTCATAGTTTTGCAACAAATGCTGCTATAAGTATATTTTTGTAGATTTTTGTTCAGCTACTTATTCAGATATGTATGTTTAATTTATGAATATATATTTTAATATGAATTCAGCGCGTTATGGATGCGCAGTAAGAAGTCATGCTGAATCTTTGATTCATACTATCAAACACAGGATAATCGGATGACCCGAACCGGGATTGCACCAAGGAGGAACGGCAAGATGAAAGACAGGCGTTTTGTATACCACGGGATGTTTTGGGTGATGGTTGTCGTGTTTTTGATTCCGGCGCTGTCCCCGGCTCAACTACTCGTGGTCCAGGAGAGAAGCACCGGGATCGAGCCCTTGGGCGCCCCGGGGGTGGAGTCGGTGCTGATGAACGTGTCCCAGGGCGGCGATTCCCTGAAGGCTTCCATCCAGTCCGCCATGGATTCCAATCCCAAGTTTTTGAGTCAGAAGCACGCGTATTCAATTTCGCACGATGCATACCGCGAGTCCTACGGCGCGCTTCTGCCGCAGCTGGATTTCATGGCCAGGGGCGGTTATGGCCTGCGACGCAACGACACGACCATCGCCAGGGAGGCTGACGGTCAGGGCGAGGAATGGTCCGACGAGCAGCGTCTGGTCCTGTCCCAGCTGCTCTTCGACGGCGGCCTGACGCGGTCCAGGGTTGAGGCCGACAAGCTGTACTCCGAGTCCAAGAAGGAGGAGCTCTTCAACACGGCCGAGGATGTCGGTCTCAGCGCCACTCAGTATTTTTTGGATGTGATCCGGGCCCGGGGGCTGGTGGAGCTTTGCGTGCGCAACATCGAGGAGCACGAGAAGCTGCTTGACCTGACACGCATCCGCCTCGGGAGCGGTGGCGGCACGCAGGCTGACGTGACCCAGGCCGAAGCGGCGCTGCAGGAGGCGCGTTCACGGCTGATCCAGGCCAACCAGGCCCTGGACGACGCCGAGGCGGGCTATGCCCGATTTTTCGGTGACAAGCCCGGTGTTTTATCCATGCCCGAGCCGCCGTTGCTGGCCATCCCGCAGAGCGAGGCCATCGCCATCAGCATGGCCCGGGACGGCAACCGCGCCCTGAAGGCGGCCCGCCTGGCCGTGCAGCAGAAGGAACTGGAGATCAAGTCGGCCAAAGGTGCGTATATGCCCAAGCTGCATGCCAAGGTTTCCGCCGCCCGTTCGGACAACACGGGTGGTTACGAGGCAAGCTACCACGACGCCTCCGCCATGCTGGAAATGAACCTCAATCTTTACCGCGGCGGTTCTGACGCCGCTTCCATCCGCAAGTCCAAAAATGAGAAGATGCGCGCCGAGCAGGATGCCCTGGATGTCGAGCGTCAGGTGGAGGAAGATGTGCGCACGGCGTACAGCTTCTACAAGGCCACGGGCAAGCTGCTGCCTGTGCTGCGCAACCTGACGAACGAAAATGCGCAGGTGGTTTCGAGTTACACGGATCAGTTTCGCATGGGGCAGCGCACTCTTGTCGATCTTGTCTCTGCACAGAAAAGTCTGTTCAGTTCACAGCAGGTGTACCTGAACGGCATGACGGCGCATACTTTTTCATACTATCGACTTTGCATGCCCGTTTCCCAGCTCATGAGCGCCCTTGGCGTGGATCTCAAGGTCAAGGACCTTGGCGAGGCCAAATAGCTGGCCAAGGGCGTTGTCAAGGATACACCGTTCCTGTCTCCCTTCATTTTCCCTGAATGGCCGTTTATAACGGCTGTTCAGGGAAAATTTATTTGCTGGAGCAAGAAGATCGTTCCGTTGGATCACCTTATAGTGGCATTAGGGTTCTCCCAACTTTTCACGTGTTCCGGATATGTCCATATTCGTCCGGTTGGCGCCTTGCCGCCGGACGTCTCTGCATGATTCGCGGCAGCTAAGCCGGTCCCGTCAACATTGGCCGGGTCAAGCTCTTTTCAATATTTTCAGATTACGACGTGACGGAGGATGTACTTGCTTAAATTTGTTCTGTTGGGTTAATTTGTCGGGAATCAAACAGGAGGTATGGTGCATGCAAATGAAGAAAAAGGATTCCGGTGGATGGAATCCATATCTGGCCGGAGCCCTGGTTGGCGTGCTGGCCATTTTGTCAGCCTATGCCACGACGGTCTGGCTCGGGAAAACAAGTTATCTGGGAGCTTCCACCACATTTGTGCGCGGCGCGGGTGTGATTGAACAGCAGATTGCTCCGGAGCACGTACAGGCCAACGAATATTTCGTTAAACAAAAGGTGAAGGTTGACTGGCAGTTCATGCTGGTCCTCGGTATCTTTGCCGGAGCGTTCATCGCCTCATGCACTGACAAGAGTTTCAAGCTCGAAAGCGTTCCTCCAACCTGGGAAAAACATTTCGGGCCATCAGTTGGAAAACGCGCCGTCTGGGCTTTCTTGGGCGGGATCGTGGCCATGATGGGCGCGCGCATGGCCAGCGGCTGCCCGAGTGGTCACGGTCTCAGCGGCATGATGCAGCTTTCCGTCAGCGCTTTTGTGGCTCTGGGCATGTTTTTTGGCGTGGGCATAATCGTGGCGGGGTTCATTTACGGAAGGAGGTCACGATGAGCACGGATCAAATCCTCGGATTGGTGACCGGCATCCTCTTTGGTTTTTTGTTGCAGAAGGGCCGGGTATTGCGCTTCGAGAAACAGGTCGGGGCCATGTTGCTTAAAGACATGACCATTCTCAAGTTCATGTTCTCCGCCATCATTGTCGGCATGGTAGGCATTGCCCTGATGTCCAGCGCAGGGATGATCACCCTGGGCCACAAGTCCATGAACGTGGGCGCGGTTCTTGTCGGCGGAGCTTTGTTCGGTGCCGGTTGGGCAGTCATGGGCTACTGCCCAGGCACCTCCATGGGGGCGCTTGGAGAAGGACGCTGGCACGCCATCTTCGCCATTGCCGGCATGTTGGCGGGCGCGGCAATCTACGCGGAACTGTATCCCTTTTTTCAGCGCACGGTTCTGTCTTGGGCCGACTACGGCAAGATTGGACTGCCCGAGGCCCTGGGCGTTTCGCCCTGGGTCGTGATTATCGTGTTTATCTGCGTTGTGCTGGGGCTTTTCCGCTGGTTTGAGAGCCGGGGGCTCTAGGCGTTTTCAATTCGATATTTTTCGGCAAGCGGCCCGGTGCCGCCATGGCCTTGCGGCCCGCCGGAACTCCTTCTCCGGCCTCGTAGAGTTGAATCGTTGCGTGCCGGACGGAAATCGAGGTCGTTCACAGGCAACGATTCAACAAACGATGCCTGGATCAGTCAGACAGCCGACGGGCCCCAAGACCATGACAGCCCCGGGCCTTGTGGCGTCGATGGGGTACGATTTTGATTTTAAGGATTGGTTTGACGGTGTTTCGCTGAGAGTTTGGAAGAGTTTTTTTGCGGGAAGCGGCCCGGTGCCGCCATGGCCTTGGGGCCCGCCGGAACTCCTTCTCCGGCCTCGTAGAGTTGAATCGTTGCGTGTCGGACGGAAAATCGAGGTCGTTCACAGGCAACGATTCAACAAACGACGCCTGGATCAGTCAGACAGCCGACGGGCCCCAAGACCATGACGCCCTCGGGCCTTGTGGCTTCGATGGGGTAAGATTTTGATTTTAAGGATTGGTTTGACGGTTTTTTTCTAAGAGTTTGGAAGAGTTTTTTTTGCGGGAAGCGGCCCGGTGCCGTCATGGCCTTGGGGCCCGCCGGAACTCCTTCTCCGGCCTCGTAGAGTTGAATCGTTGCGTGCCGGACGGAAATCGAGGTCGCTCACAGGCAACGTTTCAACAAACGATGCCTGGTTCAGTCAGACAGCCGACGGACCCCAAGGCCATGACGCCCCCGGGCCTTGTGGCGTCGATGGGGTACGATTTCCGGATTGGTTTGAGGGTGTTTTGCTGAGAGCTTGGAAGAGTTTTTTTAAGGCAAGTACAGAAATGAAAAAAGCGCCTCCGGCCGGGTTTCGGCTGGAGGCGCTTGATGTTTTGTGAGCGTGCGAGTCTAGTACTTGATGGACGAAAAACGCATCAGTTTGTCCCACTGGTGGGTAGAGGTGATGCGGCGGATGGTGCCGGTCTTCCCGCGCAGGACCAGTGAGTGCGTGGTAGCTCCCGTGCCGGTGTAGGAAACGCCGCCCAGGAACGTGCCGCCCGAAATGCCCGTGGCCGCGAAGAAGACGTTGTCGTCGCGGATGAGCATGTCAGTGGTCAGCACCTGGTTCAGGTCCAGTCCGAAGTCGAGCACGTTCTTGCGTTCGGAATCGGACTGGGGATCGAATTGGGCCAGGATTTCTCCGCCAAGGGCCTTGATGGCGCAGGCCGCCAAAACGCCTTCGGGAGTGCCGCCGGTGCCGAACATCATGTCCACGTTGGATGATGGATCGACGGCCATGAGCGCCCCGGCCACGTCACCGTCGGTGTGCAGCTGGATGCGCGCCCCGGCGGTGCGGATCTGCGCGATGAGGTCTTTGTGGCGGGGTTTGTCCAGAACGAAGATGACCAGATCCTCGACCTTTTTGCCAAGGGCCCTGGCCGTGGCCTCAAGATTGTGGGCCACGGGGGCGTTCATGTCGACCACGCCCTTGGCCGGAGCCGGAACCACAAGCTTCTTCATGTAATAGCTCGGGCCCGGATTGAACATGGTTCCGGCTGGAGCCAGTCCGACCACGGCAATGGCGTTGGGCCGTCCGTAGGCCAGCAGATTGGTGCCCTCGACAGGATCGACAGCCACGTCCACGGCCGCGCCACGGCCCGTGCCGATGTGCTCGCCGTTGTAGAGCATGGGAGCTTCGTCCTTCTCTCCCTCGCCGATGACGATGCGGCCATCGATATCCAGGGTGTTGAAGGACAGCCGCATGGCGTCCACGGCAGCTCCGTCGCCCTCGTTCTTGGCGCCCTTGCCGAGCCAACGGGCCGAGGCCAGAGCCGCGGCTTCAGTGACCCGGACCAGGTCCATGGCCAGATTTCGTTGCGGGGCTTCCATGCTATTCCTTGATGAACTTGATCAGGTTGGCGGTGGTGAATCCGTATTTTTCCTTCAGCACGCCAGCCGGAGCTGAAGCTCCGAAGTGGTTGATTCCCCACACTTTTCCGTCCAGGCCGACGTATTTGTACCACAGGTCCGAGCGTCCGGCCTCGATGGCCACGCGGCGGGTGATGGAGCGGGGCATGACGGATTCGCGGTACTGTGCGCTCTGTTCGTCGAAAAGTTCCATGCTCGGAACGGACACGACGCGGATTTTCAGCTCCGGGCACGCCTCGGCGGCTTCCAGTGCCAGGTGCACTTCCGAGCCGGAGGCCAGGATCAGCATCTGGGGAGCTGCATCTTCAGGGTCGCGGACAACGTATGCGCCCTTGCTCACGTGTTCTTCCAGCGGGTTCGGCAGGTCGAGCACGGGGAGGCCCTGGCGGGTGAAGATCAGCACGGAGGGCCGTGATTTCTGTTTCAGGGCCACCGCCATGCAGGCCGCGCTTTCGCGGGCGTCGGCGGGGCGCAGCACCAGAAGGTTCGGGATGAGACGCAGGGAGCTGACATGCTCGATGGGCTGATGGGTCGGGCCGTCCTCGCCGACGAAAAAGGAATCGTGGGTGAAGACGTGCAGGACCGGCAGATGCTGCAGCGCAGACATGCGGATGGCGTTTCTTTCATAATCCGAGAAGACGAGGAAGGTCGCACCGAAGGGAACGATGCCGCCGTGCAGGGACATGCCGTTCAGGATCGCGCCCATGGGGAATTCGCGCACGCCGAAGCAGAGGTTGCGGCCCTTTGCGTTGCTGGCGGCATTGAAAATCCCTGCAAACTCGCGGAATTTGACGGTCTGGTTGGACGGATCAAGGTCGGCCGAACCGCCCATGAGCGTGGGCAGTTGCTCCATCATGGCCCCCAGGCAGGCGCCAAAGGCCTTGCGTGTGGCCACGCTGGATCCGGACTCGAATTCCGGCCAGTTCAGGCTGCGCTGGCAGACCGGAGTGGTCGCGTTTTCCCATCTGGCCGCGAAGTCAGCATCCGAAAGCCTGGCTGTGATCAGCTTGTCCCAGTCATTGCGGGCCGCGCCCAGGGAGGCGAAGCGGGCGCGAAAGTGCGAGAGTACGTCTTCGGGGAGATAAAAACTCTCGTCGGGCAGTCCGAGCTTGGCTTTGGTGGCCGTGATTTCCGCCTCGGGCAACGGAGAGCCGTGGGTGGATTCGCTGCCTTCCAGAGTGGCGCAGCCCTTGGCCATGGTCGTGTGACCGATGATCAGGGTCGGCTTTGCCGTTTCGGCCTGGCCTTCAAGGATGGCTTTTCGGATCTGCTCGTGGTCGTGGCCGTCGATCTCGATGACCTGCCAGTGCATGCTCTCGAAAAGAGCCTTGTGGTCGATTTTGTCCGCCCGGCAGGTGGGACCGGCCAGCTGGATCTTATTGCTGTCATAGTAGGCGATGAGCCTGCCCAGTCCCCAATGGCCGAAGAGGGCGGCGCTGCCAAGGCAAATGGGTTCCTGAACGTCGCCGTCGGAAACCAGCGCGTAGGTGAAGTGCCCTGCGCTCTGGGCGTCCAGATAGTCGCGCAGGAACGCCTCGGCCACGGCCATGCCGCCGGCCATGGCAAAACCCTGGCCGAGTGGGCCGGTGGTGGCCTCGACGCCGTCGGTCATGTCGTGTTCGGGGTGCCCGGGGGTCTTGCTGCCGAACTGGCGGAATGCCTTGAGGTCATCGACGCTCAGACTGCCCTGCAAGGTCAGGATGGCGTAAAGCAGGGCGGATTCATGACCAGCGGACAGTACGAAGCGGTCGCGGTTGAACCACTTGGCGTCCTTGGGATCGAAGTTGAGGAATTCCTTGAACAGGACATAGGCAAAGTCGGCCGAGGACATGGCTCCGCCGGGATGCCCGGAGTTGGAGGCCCGGACGGTGTCCATGATCAGGCCCTTGATGACGTTGACGGCTTTGGTATCTATCTGGGAAGCGTTGGTGGTCATGATGATTCTCGTGATGTGCGGAAAAGGCGTTATGATTGTTTATGTGCAGGAGTCTGCCGGTCGATCAGGTCTACACGGCGCTGATGCCGCCCGCCCTCGAACTCGGTGTCCAGGAAAGCGTCGGCGATGGCCTTGGCCAGATCGACTCCGATGATGCGTTCGCCCATGCACAGCACATTGGCGTCGTTGTGCATACGGCTCATGCGGGCCATGTATTCGTTGGCGCACAGGGCGGCACGGATGCCCTCGAAGCGGTTGGCGGTGATGGACACGCCGATCCCGGAGCCGCAGATGAGTATGCCCGTGGCTTCAAGATTCAGCACCTCTTCAGCCAATTTGCCCGCGATATTGGGGTAGTCGCAGCTCTCAAGAGAGTGCGTGCCGACATCGATGGTTTTGAAGCGCCCCGCGAGGTGCTCCATGAGAATGTTCTTGAGGCCGAAACCCGCGTGGTCGGAGCCGAAGACGATGGTGCGCATCTAGACCTCGGCGCCGCGTTTTTCCGCGCGGTTCTTGATGTATTCTGCCCGGGTGGAGGCCAGTTCCTGCTCCAGATGGGCGATTTCTTCCTGCAGGAAGCTGATCTGCTTCAGGGTCAGGTCGTTGTCGCTGGCCTTGGGGTCGAAGGATTCGCCCTTGTTCCGGCTTGCGGCATAGCTGCGGCCAAGGTTCTGGAATTCTTCGGCCAGACGTTTTTCCATCTGCCGGATTTCCCAGCGCCGAAAGCCCTTGATGAATACCCACTTGCCCTCGCTGGCAAGGAGCTTGAATCCGTTGGTGACGGGTTTTAACGTGTCCTTGAGCATTCACTCCCTCCAATGAAGTTTTAGTTGTTCCGAGGCGTGGATGTGATGCGCATCCATTGCACGTCCTGGGGTAGACTTAAGTCCAGGTCGCGGTTTTGCCATTCTCCGCCGGCGTCAAGGGATTTGACCCTGAGCACGGCCTTGCCATCCCTGGGGGATGAAAAAGTGTGTTTGTCATAGAGGACATGGTCGGGAAATGCCGGTGCCGAGTAGGCCCCTTCGCAGGTCAGCGTCCAGCCCTGCCTGCCGCCAAGGATCAGCATTTCCATGTTTTCCGGGGTTTCCATGTAGGCTACGTCGCCCGAGGAAAAATTGAAACGGATGCGGCCTTCCCGGGTACCCTCTACAGAGGTGTATTCCGGCGGCAGGACCGGCCCGAGATCTCCGCCGAGCAGGCTGCCGATCTGTCTGGCGTCGAACGGCACGGGAATCTGGAAAAGGGCCAACCCGGCCCGGGCCTGGGCGTGGTGGTAGGCCTTGTTTTCCGACGGGATGAAGGCGGTCCAGAGGTCCGGGGTTTCACGAATCATGGCCACCGATGCACCGGTGCCCGAGGACAGATCCATGCGGATGACGGAAGCAGGATAGCCCCAAAGCTGCCCCACCAGGCGCCCCGTGCGCTCGCTGGTCGCCACGTGCATGGAAAACCGGGCCGTGATGCGGTCCGCGGCCGAGGATCTGGGATGCAGGGTGGACCATATGCGCGAAACCGCTTCCGGGTCCCGGATCGGTATTTGCGGGGCGCATCCCCCAAGGACGGCAAGCAGGATGAACAGAGCAAAAGCTCTCATCGCGTCCGGCCCAGGGAATTGAGTTTGGTTCGCACTGTCTCGGCATTTTCGCCTTCAAGATCCAGCGAGTTTGCATAGCCTTCGCGGGCCTGGGAGATGAGACCCATGGCGCGGGCGATGTCTCCGTAGTGCTCCCAGATGACCGGGTCCGAATCCACGAGCTGGACGGCGCGCCTTATTTCCTGCCAGGCAAGCGTGTTCTTGCCCTGCTTGAAGTAGACCCAGGCCAGGGAGTCGACAAAGTAGCCGTTGTCCGGTTTGACCTTGAGGGCGCTTTCGATCAGCAGTTGCGCCCTTTCCAGATCGAGGCCCTGTTCCGCCAGGGTGTAGCCGAGGTAGTTGAGCGCGTCCGCGTGTTCGGGATCCTTGGAGATGACCTTTTCCATCATGATCATGGCCTGGTCCCGGTGTTCCATGCGATCGTAGATCAGGCCCAGGCGGTAGAGGATGGTCGTGTTCTCCGGCCAGAGGGCCGTGGCCTTAAGCAGTACGTCCAGCGCCTGCTGGTACTCTTTTTCAAACTCGTGCATCTCCGCCATGATGATGCGAAATTCCGGCTGTCTGGGAAAAAGCGTCATGGCCGACAGGCACAGCTCCCTGGCCGTTTCCCTCTGGTTTTTCTGGTAGAGAAGATGGATGCGGAATATCAGGCTGCGCTCATAGTGCTGATGGCTTGTGGGTATGGCTTCCAGATAGGCCATGGCTTTGTCCGCATTGTCGCGGCCTTCGTATTCGAGCACGGCCAGGAAAAAAAGCGCGTCGCTGGGGATCGGATTTTCCCGGGCCATGGGGTCCAGAAGCTCCGCCGCGTGGTCGAAGAAATCCTGGTTGAGCAGCAGATTGGCCGCTTCCAGGACCAGCGACTGGTCATCAGCGCCCTGTTGTACATAGGCAAGAGCCTGATCGGGATTGTTGAGCTTCAGGTTGAGTTCGATCAGGCGAAAGAGAATCTGCTGGTTCCCGATTCCCGAATCCACGAGTTTGGCGAAGACGCGTTCCGCGTCGATATAGTTTTTCTGGACCTCGTAGGTCAGGCCGAGCTCTATCCACGCATTGTAATACTCAGGGTCCGCGGCTACGGCCTGCTGGTAGGCGGTGATGGCCTTGTCATAGAGTTCGAGGCCGAAAAAGCCCTTTCCAAGGAGAAATTTCGTTGTCGCGTTGGCGTCTTTTTGGGGGATGGCGTTCAGCCTGTCCACGGCTTCGCCGAACTCTCCCTGCTCAAGACGATAGAGCGCGGCTTCATGGGCCAGATCGATCTGCTCGGGGTGCTTCTCGCGGTAGTCGTCCAGAACGAGCACTGCGTCGTCAAAACGCCCCTGGGCCGCATAGGTCTTGGCCAGGGTGCTGACCAGCGCTTCAAAATCAGGGTATCTGGCCAGACCCTGATTGAGGACAACCAGGGCATCGGCAAACTTGGAGGCGCGCCAGTGCAGGTTGCCCAGTTCAAGGTAGAGCTCCGGCGTGGGTGCGAGGGCGATGGCCTGCTCAAGCGCCTGGGCTGCCTGGTCTTTTTTGTCTTCCTGTAGCAGTTCTCGGTAGGCCAGATAGGAATAGATGGCCTCGGCTTCGGCAGAGGCCGGCACTGGCGTGGGCGGCATGGGCAAAGGCGTCGATGCCGCCTGATGGGCGCACCCCAGGGAAGCCGCTAGGGCGGCGGGAAGAAGGAGCCGTTGGACAAGCTTTCTGATCATGCAGTGATGTGTCCGGAGCAGTCATTTTTTCTACAAAATGCCTGGATTATTTGGTAAATTTTTTTTCCCATGTCGAGGCCCAACTCTATGAATTCCGGACCGTAAATTTTTCCGGCGGAAGTGCGGAACGTGTTCTGGATGGAAGCCACGACCTCAAGCCCGGCAGGAAATTTATCCAGAATCTGTTCGAGGGTCCACTCCTGATAATTGCATATTTCCCACAGGGTGGTGATGAAATTGTCGGGTCCCCATCGAAATTTGTCTGCGTCATAGAGCGCGTCGGCCAGGACCTGCGTCCCGTGGTGGGCAAACTCGGCCGGCGGCGAAAAGGCTTCGTGGCAGCGCACCGCGTCGGCGATCATCTGCTTTTCCTCGTCCGTGAGGGGATAGTCCCGGAGGATCAGCAGCGCAAGGTCGGCGCCGCGCGTGGCGTGATCGCCTTCGAGGCGGCAGGTGTCATGCAACAGGCCCGCGAGCATGGCCAGAAGACTCAGCCGCCGCGCCTGCTCCAGCCCCAGCGCCTCTGCCTCGCCAAGGATCAGCGCGCTGCATTCGATGGCGACTTTTTTCGAATGGTCGATGCCGTGTCCGAATTCGTCGTTCAGAAAGGGCAGCACGTCCTCGCGGCACCGCAGGACCATGGGGTGCGAAAAGAAGGTGTCCCGGGCGGAGGCGAGCTCCGCGCTCATGGCCGTATAAAAGCTGGGCAGGGCGTCAGGGGTGACGGCTGCACTTTCCTGTTTGATGCGAAGGAGAGTTTCATTCTTCATGTTCAATCCATTCTGCGGAGAAATCTTGGATGGTGCTCGACATCTGGGCCTTTATCTTTTGCAGCAGGCGCGCTTCGATCTGACGTACCCGCTCGCGGGTGATCCCGTACTTGTCGCCGATTTCACGCAGGGTGATGGGCGAATCGGCCAGAAGACGCTGCTCAAGGATGTCGAGTTCCTTTTCGTTCAGGCCGTCCCGTATGGCATCAATATTGTCATGGATGAGCACACTGATCTCGTCGGCGGCCATCTGCTCCTCGATTCCGGCTTCAAGGGCCGGTATGAAGTCCATGGGCGTGAAGCTCGAATCGTCCCCGATCTTCATGTCCAGGGACACGTCGTGCTGACCCAGGCGCTGTCCCATCTCCACGATGTCGGCTTCGGAGACCTGCAGATTCTTGGAGAGGGTCGATGTGCTCGGGTCAAAACCCTGGGCCTGCAGGCGCTGGCGCTCCTTGCCCAGGTTGTAGAAGAGTTTGCGCTGGGCCTGGGTGGTCCCGATCTTGACCATGCGCCAGTTGTCCATGATGAATTTCAGGATGTAGGCCTTGATCCAGAACGAGGCATAATAGGAAAATTTGATGCCCTTGTCCGGGTCGAATTTCTGGACCGCCTTCATGAGGCCCACGTTGCCTTCCTGGATCAGGTCGAGCACATTCTTCATCCATCGCCGCTGGAAGTCCATGGCTATCTTGACCACCAGCCGCAGATTGGAGGTGATGAGGATAAAGGCCGCCTGCTCTTCCTTTTCATCCCGGTAGCGCCGGGCCAGGTCGAATTCTTCGTCCTGTTCCAGCGGTTTGAACTTCTTTATTTCCTGAAGGTAGATGTGCAGCGGGTCCAGGGTCGCGACTTCCCGTTTGGGAACGGTGGCCAGGACCAGCGGGGCGATTTCGTCGATATCGACAGTGTCGATCTTGTCGGAATCGTCGATATCATCGTCGTCGAATTCTTCGGTATCCTCTGACAAGGGTGTTTCGAGCTCTTCATCCAGAGCATTGTCTTCGGGTCTTTTATTGGGATTCATGATGGTGCGTGAATGGAGGTGGTTCTTGGGCATCACGTGCTGCAATGGTGAAAAAAATGTGCCCGGGGCTGTTCCGCGAGAAGCTCTCTGGAGAAGCTATCCGTTATTTCGGAGTTTTCCATCATAGAGTTTTTGTTTGTCCTTTTCAATGATTTTCAGTAGGGCCCTTCGTTCACCGGAGTGTGAATTTTTGAACTACGTGAGGTGTTGAAATGCGCGATTTTCGCCAGGCACTCAAGGGCGGAAACGTTCTTATTTTTGACGGGGGCATGGGTAGCCTGCTCCAGCGTCGCGGCCTTCAGGCCGGACAGTCCCCCGAGGAATTCGGTATGGCGCGACCGGATGTTGTCGCGGCGATCCATGCCGAATACGCCCGTTCCGGGGCGCATGTGGTCACCACCAACACGTTTGGCGCGACCCGTTACAAGCTTCCGCACGGCCTGGACGTGTTCGAAGTCAATGAGACCATGACCCGCGCCGCGCGTCAAGCCGTGGGTGACGCGGTTTTCGTGGCCGGCAGCGTCGGGCCCACGGGCAAGATGATCGAGCCCTTGGGCGACATCTCCTTTCGCGGGCTGGTGGACGTCTTCAAGGAGCAGATTCGTGGCCTGGCGGCAGGCGGCGCGGACCTGATCCTGGGCGAGACCCATTTCGATCTGGCCGAGGCCAGGGCGGTGGTCGTGGCCGCGCGCGAAGTCTGCGATCTGCCCGTGGGCATCAGCATGACCTTCGAGGGCGGAGTCAGCCTGACCGGAACCACCCCGGAAATCTTTGCCCAGACCATGGAAAACATGGGCGTGGACCTCATCGCCTCCAATTGCAGCGCCGGACCAGAGCAGCTGATCGAGGTCGCCAGGGCCATGCTGCGCGTAAGCCGGACTCCGGTGCTCATCGAGCCCAACGCGGGCCTGCCCGAACTGGTGGATGGGGCCACGGTTTTTCGCCTGCCCCCGGATCCTTTCGCGGCCACGGTCTCGACCCTTGTGGAAGTGGGCGTTTCCTGCCTCGGCGGGTGTTGCGGCACCACGCCTGAGCACATCCAGGCCCTGAACGCGCTTTGCACCGGCAAGAGCGTGTCGCGGCCCGAGATTTCCGATCCTCCCTGCCTGATCGTCACCTCCCGTTCCCGGGCGGTGGAGTTCGGGTTTGATCGTCCCTGCCGCATCATCGGAGAGCGGATCAACCCCACGGGCAAGGCCGAGCTCACGGCCGAGCTGCAACGCCTTGAGACCCGTCGCCTCATGGTCTACGCCGAGGAGCAGGTCGAGCGCGGAGCCGATCTTCTGGACGTCAACGTGGGCGCACCCATGGTCGAGGAGGCGCGCATGCTGCCTTTGGCCGTGCGCACCCTGACCAGCGCCCACTCCATCCCCCTGTGCCTGGACTCCAGCGACATCTCGGCGATCCGGGCGGGCCTTGAGGCCTATCCGGGTTCGGCGCTGGTCAATTCCATCAGCGGCGAGGAAGAGCGGATGGATATCCTTGGCCCGCTCTGTCGCGACTACGGCGCGCCGTTCATCCTGCTGCCGCTCAAAGGCCGCAAGCTGCCCGTCACGGCGGCCGAGAGGCTGGCCATCATCGAGGAACTATTGATCAAGGCCGAAAGCCTCCGCATCCCGAGGCGCCTCATCCTGGTCGATGCCCTGGCCCTGACCGTATCCTCCAAGCCCGAGGCGGCCAAGGCCTGCCTCGATGTCATCCGGCACTGCCGTGAGCGCTGGGGCCTGGGTTCGACCATGGGCCTGTCCAACATCTCATTTGGCCTGCCTGCGCGGGATCTGATCAACTCGACCTTCCTGGCCATGGCCATGGGCGTCGGCATGACCTCGTTCATCGCCAACCCCAACGCCGTGCGCCTGCGCGAGAATCTGGCGGCGGCGGAGGTGCTCCTTGGCCGGGACCGCCAGGCCGCGGGCTTCATCGCCTCCTATGCCGGATGGAATCCTGGAAATCCGGTGGCCGCGGCCGTTTCCGGACCGGCCGAAGAGGAAGGCAGTCCTGTCGCGCTGGCGGTGATCAAGGGCCAGAAGGATCGCATCGTCGAGATGCTGCGCGAGCGCATCGCGGCGGGCGAGGATCCGTTTGTCCTTGTCGACGGAGAGATGATCCCGGCCATTGCCAAGGTGGGGGAAAAGTACGAGAAGAAAGAGTATTTTCTGCCGCAGCTCCTGCTCTGCGCCGAAACCATGCAGATCGGCTTCGAGTCCATCAAGCATCTGCTCGTGCGCGAGGGGCAGGAGGTCAAGGCCACCATTGTCATGGCCACGGTGGAGGGCGACATTCACGACATCGGCAAGAATATCGTCTGCCTGATGCTCAGGAATTTCGGCTACAATGTCGTCGATCTGGGCAAGGATGTTGCGGCCGTGGACATCGTCGCGGCGGCAGTGGCCCACAAGGCCTCGGTCATCGGCCTGTCCGCGCTCATGACCACGACCATGGTCCGCATGGAGGATACCGTGCGCCTGGTCCGCGAGCAGGGCCTTCCCTGCCGGGTCATGGTCGGTGGCGCGGTGGTCAGCCAGTCCTATGCGGACCTGATCGGCGCCGACGGCTATGCCGACGACGCGGTGGCGGCGGTGCGCGTGGCCACCCGGTTGTGCGCCGAGGTCCGGTCGGCCTGATCTTTCAAGGAATCACGCGGGAGCAAGCATGGAAAAATATATACTCAGAAAGGCGACAATCGCCGATGTCAAAGCCATTCACCGGCTACTCATGGATTGCGCCACCAAACGGTTGCTTCTGCCCCGATCCTTCGGTGAACTCTATTCCCACCTGAGGGATTTCATCGTGGCCGAGGATGAAAAGTCCGGAACCGTGGTCGGCTGCTGCGCCTTGACCATCACCTGGGAAGCCTTGGCCGAAGTCCGGTCGCTGGTGGTTGCCGAGAGCGCCCAGGGCCAGGGCCTGGGGCGCAGGCTGGTGGAGTTTTGCGTCAGCGACGCCGTGACCTTTGGTGTTTACAAGGTATTCGCCTTGACCTATCAGGTCCCCTTTTTTCAGAAACTGGGTTTTTCGGAAGTGAGCAAGGACATCCTGCCGCAGAAGGTGTGGGCCGATTGTCTCAAATGCCCCCAGTTTCCCGAATGTGACGAAGTGGCCATGATGATTGAATTGTAAGTTTGACATATCGGTTCTCCGGGAGAATTCATGAAATTTGTACAGCTTTTCGACCGTTCGCAAATTGAAGCACGGGCCCAGGAATTGGGTCGGGAAATATCCAGCCATTATGGCGACGAGCCCTTGGTTTGCGTATGCGTGCTTAAAGGCGCCTACGCATTTTTTACTGATCTGATGCGTAATTTGAGCATCCATCCAAGCATGGATTTTGTTCGTCTTTCCAGTTATGCGGATCAGACTTCACGCAAATCGAAGATGGTTTTCTCCAAGGACATGGAAATCGATATCAGGGACAAGCATGTGCTCGTGGTCGAGGATATCGTCGATACGGGCCATTCCATGGGCTTTCTGACCAAGGTTCTCGAGGCGCGTGGTCCCAAATCCATCAAGATCGCGGCCATGATCGACAAGAGAGAGCGCCGCGAGGTTGATGTGAATGTGGATTTTGTGGGTTTCCCACTGGATAAGGGATACATCGTCGGCTATGGACTTGACTACGCCGAGCAATACAGAGAACTTGACGGTATATACGATCTCAAATTCTCGGAAGCATAGACCCCTGCCTCCAGACTGAACTTTTTCAAGGAAAGGCCATGCTCGTTCAATGCCCTGAGTGCACCACCAAATACAATCTGGATGAAAGCAAGATCGGACACGACGGCAGCAAGGTCCGTTGTACGCGTTGCAAGAACGTGTTCACCGTGTTCCGCCCCATCTCCGAGGATGTCGTGACGCCGGAGGTTCCCGAACCAGCCTCCGCGGCCGGCGCATTCGAGGACGATTCTTTTGATGACGATCTGGCGTCGGCTTTCGAGGATAAAAAAGGTGCTCCCCCGGCCTCAAAGGATTCCTTCGAGGAAGAGTTCGCGGCCATGTTCGAGGATGTGAAGCCTGCGGCCGCCCCCAGGAAGTCTGCCGATGCCGACGCTTTTGAAGATGATCTGGCGGCCATGCTGGATGGGAAAAAGTCTCGGCCCGCGCCGAAATCCGCCGCAAACGAGTCCTTTGAAGACGACCTGACGGCCATGCTGGAAGAAAAAAGCACCAAGGCCGGATCGAAGTCCTCGGCGGATCAGGAAATGCTGGCCGATCTTCAGGGCGCCTTTCAGCAGCCTTTGACCGATCAGCTCGATCACGATTTGCGATCCGCCGACAGTTCTGCCCGCAAGTCCCGAAAATCCGGGGCCGCAGGCCTGATCATCGGCCTTGTTGTCCTGCTTCTGGCCTGCGGCCTGGGCGGAGTCTATTTCTTCCAGCCGGGCCTGCTCGGGCTTGCGCCCTCGGTTCCGGACGCTCCCGCGACCCAGGAAACCGTCGCGCGTGAAGGTGCGGCCCAGATCGCCTTGGAGAACGTGCGTCAGTACTTTGTCCCTAACGAAAAGGAAGGCCAGCTTTTCATCATTGAAGGCAAGGCCGTGAATCGTTTTCCCGAGGCGCGTGAACTCATTCGCATCAAGGCCTCCCTCTTCGACAGGCAGGGAGGCGAGGTCGCCACCCAGGAATTCATGTGCGGCAATGTCGTTTCCCTGTACCAGCTTCAGGTTTCGACCCGGGCGGACATCGAGACGGCCCTTACCGCCAAGGTCGGCATTCTGACCAACAACACCAATATCCAGCCCGGCGCGTCCGTGCCGTTCATGGCCGTGTTTTTCCAGACCCCGGACTCTGTCGAGGAATTCGGGCTGGAAGTGATCCAATCCAGCGTTCCGCAGCAATAGCACAACTTTTGACCCACGAAAGGCAGGCGCAAGTCTGCCTTTTTTATTCCCTCATGAAAACAAAGAGCGCTTATGTGTGTACGGCCTGCAAGGCTGTCAGTCCCCGCTGGCAGGGGCAGTGTCCCAAATGTCTGGCCTGGAACACCCTGGAGCCGGCAATACGACAGTCCGGTTCGGCCATGGACATGCCCCTGAACCGTCCCGTCGATCTGCGTGAGCTGCCGACACTCCTTGAAGACCGTGTCAGCTCTCAGCTGTCCGGGCTTGACGGAATTCTCGGCAGCGGGTTCGTGCCCGGAGGCGTCATCCTGCTCGGCGGGGAGCCGGGCATCGGCAAGTCCACGCTGCTCTTGCAGGTGGGCGCGTCCATGGAACGCTCCGGCAAGGGCGTCATCTATGTTTCCGGTGAGGAGTCCCTGTCTCAGATCCGCGGCCGAGCCGAACGCCTGGGCATGCTCGGAGACAGGCTGACCGCTCTTGCCACCAACCAGGTCGACGACATCCTGGCCTGCATGGAGGACGCCCCCGCGCTCATTGTCGTGGACTCGGTGCAGACCATGATTTCATCCAGGGTCGAAGGCCTGCCTGGTTCCGTCAGCCAGGTCCGGGCAGTGGCCACGGCCCTGACCGAGCGGGCCAAGCAGACCGGGGTCACGGTCATCCTGGTCGGGCACGTGACCAAGGACGGCCAGATCGCCGGCCCCAAGCTGCTGGAGCACATGGTCGACACGGTGCTGTACCTCGAAGGCGACAAGGAGCACCTTTTCCGCATCCTGCGCGTGGTCAAGAACCGTTTTGGTCCGTCCAACGAGATCCTGCTTTTCGAGATGCGGGAAAAGGGCATGAGCGTCATCGAGGACCCCTCTACCTTCTTCCTGCAGGCCCGGGACACGGCGCTCTCCGGCACGGCACTGGTCATGTCCATGGAGTCCCAGCGGCCCTTTGTGGTCGAGGTGCAGGCGCTGGTCACGCGCACCTTCCTGGCCTTTCCCCGGCGTACGGCCCTGGGCTTTGACGCCAACCGCCTGCATCTTCTGATCGCGGTCATGGAGAAGCGCCTGCAAATCAGTCTGGGGCAGGTCGATGTCTACGCCAAGGTCGGCGGGGGGCTGCGCATGAAGGACCCTGGCCTTGATCTGGGCATTGTCGCGGCCATTTTGTCGTCTTTTTATGACCGCTCCCTGCCCGAGGGCGCGGTGTTCTGGGGCGAGGTGGATTTGAACGGCCAGATCAGGCCGGTCACGGGGCATGATGTAAGGCTGCGCCAGGCCGCGAACCTGGGCTATGCGCCCATGGTCCACCCCAAGACCGGAGCCAGGGGGAAGGGATGGTCGCGGCTCGGGGATGTGCAGAGGATGCTGTTCGGGCAGACTGGGAAGGAGTGAGGATTTGATGCGTTAACGGATCGAGGAGTGACGGTCGCGTTGCCGGCTCAGCCGGACGGGGGCCGCCGAAACTCCTTCGTGGGCCTCGTAATGCCGAATCGTTGCGTGCCGGGTCGGGAAGTCGGGATGAGACGAGCGGCAACGGTTCGGCAAACGATGCCTGACTCAGTCAGACAGTCGGCGCCCCCCGTCCGGCTGAGCCGGCAACGCGCGGATCGGGATTTGGCATTCTTTCATCTCGCCCAATCCTTTGCGTCCTTGGATTTGGGCTTGCTGCGCGAGGCTTTGAGCTTGCGGGTCCACAGGGACAGACGTTCCTCGTGGCCGCTGGTTTTGGCCTGGTAGAAAATGCGTCCCTTGAGTTCAGGGGGCAGGTAATCCTGTTCGACCCATGCCTCTGGGTAGGCGTGGGGATATTTGTAGCCCTGGCCGTAGCCCCACTCCTTTTGCAGGCTTGTGGAGGCGTTGCGCAGATGCAGCGGCACGGGCCTTGCGCCATTGGTCCGGACTTCCTTCATGGCCGCGAGATACCCTGCGTAGGCCGAGTTGCTTTTGGGCGCCAGGGCCAAATACACGGTCGCTTCGGCCATTGGAATCCAGCCCTCGGGCATGCCGATGCGTTCCACCGCCTGTTCACATGATACGGCCAGGGGCAGGGCCATGGGGTCGCCCAGGCCGACGTCCTCGGCCGCCGAGAGAATCAGCCTGCGGCAGATGAAACGCGGGTCCTCGCCCGTCTCCACCAGACAAGCCAGATAATACAGGGCCGCATCCGGGTCCGAGCCCCTGATGGATTTGATCAGCGCCGACGCCAGTTCGTAATGCGAATCACCTTCCCGGTCTCCGCGCAGCACGATCTCCGGCAATCGGGTCTTGAGCTGGTCAGGTTCCAGATCCTTTTCCTCAAGCCCCGCCGCGAACTCCACCAGATTGAGCATGGTGCGCGCATCCCCGCCCGAGAGGGTGGCCAGAAGCTCCAGGCTTTTTTCCGGGATGCGAGGGCCCAGCTTCTCCATGCCCCGTTTGCCCACATCCACCAGTTCGGCCATGCCGAGCGAGCGCAGACGCAATACGTGCAGCCGTGAAAGAAGCTGCCGTGTGACGCTGAAGGACGGGTTTTCCGTGGTCGTGGCAATGAGCGTCAGTTCACCCGTCTCAAGGAGCGGCAGGAAGAAATCCTGCTGGGCCTTGGAATAGCGGTGCAGTTCGTCCAGGATGAGGATTTCCTTGTCCTGAATCTGTTTGCGCAGGGCGGTTATGCCCACTTCGGGCGCGCTGACCCGCACGAAGGGCTTGCCCGCATGTCTGGCCAAAAGAAGGGCCACCGTGGATTTGCCGCAGCCGGGAGGACCGAAGAGCAGAAGGCTCGGCAGGTCCTTGGACTGCATCAGGGTGCGCAGGCGCTGGCGAAAATGGCTTTGCCCGATGAAGTCGTCGAGGGACTCCGGGCGCAGGGATTCGGCGAGAGGTCGTTTTTGGGACACGATGATAATTCCGGCTAAATGCTTGTGGCCTGTTCCAGACACCCAAGAAGGGCCAGGGCTTCGGGTCCGTGGGCGGTGATCTCCACGGTCCTGGTCTCTCCCTCGGCCGTCCAGGACATGTCGATATGGGAGTCGGGCATGCAGTCCGCAGGGAGGTATTCGGCCCATTCCAGCAGGCAGAAATGGTCCGGGGCGAAGAGGGTTTCTTCCAGATCGGGATCAAAGTCCCGGCCCTCGGTGCGGTAAAGGTCGAAATGCCCCACGGGCGGCGTCGTGGGGTAGAGGTTCAGGATGTTGAAGCTGGGGCTGCTGACCTCGGCGTTCTCGCTTCCCGGCAGGGCCTGGACCAGCTCGCGGATGAAAGTCGTCTTTCCGGCCCCGAGCTGTCCGCGCAGGAGCACGGGGGGCAGGGCCGGACTGTCGGCGATGCATTCCGCGAAGGCCCGGGCCAGGGCTGCCGTGGCCTCCAGAGAGGTCAGAACAAGGATCATGAACGCGGGATCAGGGTTTTGAGGACGTCCTTCTTGCCGACAATGCCCAGCAGCTTGCCGTTGTCCGCGACAGGCAGGGTGTGGAATTTCTTGTCGACCATGAGGGCCGCGATTTCGTCGATGGTCATGTCCGGGGCGATGGTGACCACTTTGGTGCTCATGGCGTCGGAAACCTTGGAAGCGGCTATGCGTTTGACCTCCGCTTCGAGCAGCGCCGAGGAGGACAGGGGCACGAAGCCGTCCAGCAGGGTGAAAAGAGAGGGGATGGGCAGGCTTTTCTGCATGCGGACCAGATCGCTCTGGCACAGAATGCCGACCAGATGACCGCTTTCATCGACCACGGGGAGTCCGTTGACGCCCTTGTCGAGCAGGATCTTCACGGCTTCGGTTATGTCTGCATCGGGGCTGATGGTGATGACCTCGGCGGTCATGATATCTTGAGCTGTACGCATTTTTTCCACTCCTTCAGGGCGGTTGGCAGGTGATCGGCGATTTCCATGGGGGTGTTGCCCCGGTACGGGAAATCATTGGCGAGCTGAGTGCCCGCATATCCATGCCAGTACACGCCGATCCGGGCGGCGGTCAATGGCGGGTGCCCCTGGGCCACGAGGCTGCCGATGATCCCGGAGAGCACGTCGCCCGATCCGGCAATGGCCAGGTTCGGGGCGCAGAACGGCGAGATGGCGATGGGATCTTCGTGTCCGGCGACGATGGTCGCCGCGCCCTTCAGGACCAGGTTGACGCGGTGTCCGAAAGAAAATTCCCTTGCGTAGCGGGCTCTGGCCAGATTGATGGCCCCGGCCGTGACGCCGAAGAAATTGGCCATCTCACCGGGATGCGGGGTCAGCACGGCGTCCTGCCCGACCAGGGCTAAAAGGTCGGGGCGCTGGGCCAGGAGAAAGAGGGCGTCGGCGTCGTAGAGGGTTTTGGCGTGCGGATTGGCCAGATAGCGTTCCAGGAATGCCATGGCTCCGTCACTGCGTCCAAAACCGGGTCCGAAGACCACGGCCGAGAAGCGCGCAAGTTGCGGCTGCAGGGAATCGAAACACTCGGAGCTCCATTGGTCCGAATTGCCAAGGCCCAGGGTCATGACTTCGGGGAAGCTGCCGTAGGCCGGGGTCAGGGCCTTGGGGCAGGCGATGCTGACCAGTCCCGCGCCGGAGCGGAAGGCCGCGCGGGCCGCAAGCATGGGCGCGCCGGTCAGTCCGGGGGAGCCGCCCAGGACCAGGATGTGTCCCGCCTCTCCCTTGTGCATGGTCGAGCCGGGTTCGGGCAGCAGGTTGGCAAGGTCCGGCCCCAGGGCGATGTGGGCTGTGGGGTGCCGGTCCTTGATGTGCCGGGGAATGCCGATCTTGGAGGTGACCAGCTTGCCCACATGGGCTTTGGCGGGAGGCAGGAAAAGCCCGAGCTTGGCCTCCTCGAAGGTCACGGTCATGTCGGCCTCGACCGCGATCGGCATGGGCTGGCCCGTGGTGCCGTTCAGCCCGGAGGGGATGTCCAGGGACAGGACATGGGAGTGCACGCCCAGTTTGTTGATGGATTTGATCCAGCCCTGCATGTTGGGGCGCAGCGGACCCTCGAAGCCGGTTCCGAGCAGGCCGTCCACGACAATGTCGATTCTTGGCACCAGATCCATCTCGTATTCGGGCAGGTAGGAGCAGGGGATGCCCATGTCCATGGCCAGTTTCAGGTGGTAGGCTGAGTCATGGGTGTACTGCGCGAGGTGCTTGGCGTGCAGGATGAGCACAGTCGCTCCGAGATTGACCAGATGCCTGGCCAGGGCGAAGGCGTCGCCTCCGTTGTTGCCGGGACCGGCAAAAACCATGACCGATGCGTCACGCAAAGGTCCGAATTCTTTTTTGAGGGCGTAAAGAGCGGCCCTGCTGGCATTTTCCATCAGGATTTGTCCGGAAAGTCCGAATTCGTCGATGGTCAGTCTGTCCCAACGGGACATTTCCTCGGGAGTGGGCAAAAGGGTAACCATTTGATCTCCTTCGTGTGAGGTCGTCGTCGCTGCCTTCCAAAGCGGAAGCCGAGGCCCGGTTGCGGCCTTGTGCATATGAGAGGGCTCTGTGCCATTATTTTTTGTCACGCGCCACCCATGTCCTTTTCCTCACGATCTTGCGTCGAAACCATGCCGATTTCGTGAAAATTGTCCTTGACTCGACACTCTATCTTCTCCAAAAAAAAGGGCTTGCTGGGAAGTGTCGCCATGTCCGCGCCCCGGCTGAATTATTTGTCCGGAGGGGTCATGACGGATTCGGCGGCGCAGAGCCAGGCATTGCCGGTTGTTCAATTGCGAAACGTGGCAAAGAGTTACGACGGGCAGCATGCCTTGACGGACGTATCCCTCGACGTGCAGCGCGGCGAGTTTCTGACCATTCTTGGGCCTTCGGGTTGCGGCAAGACGACCATCCTGCGCCTCGTGGCCGGCTTTGAGAGCGCCACCGCCGGAGTCATCACCATTGACGGCAAGATCGTGACCGACCTTCCTCCGGAACGTCGCAACGTCAATACGGTCTTTCAGAGTTATGCTCTTTTTCCGCACATGAACGTGTTCGACAACGTGGCCTTCGGGCTGCGCATGAAGAAGCGCCCCGCCGCCGAGATCGCCATCGAAGTGCGCGAAACCCTGCGTCTGGTCCAGTTAGAGGGCTTCGAGACTCGCATGGTCGGCAAGCTCTCCGGCGGTCAGCAGCAGCGCGTGGCCATCGCCCGGGCCATCATCAACCGGCCGCTCGTCCTGCTTCTGGACGAACCTCTCTCCGCTCTCGATTACCGGCTGCGCAAGCAGATGCAGCTCGATCTCAAACACCTGCAACGCAAGCTCGGCATCACCTTCGTCCTGGTCACCCACGATCAGGAGGAGGCATTTTCCATGTCCGATCGCGTCGTGGTCATGAACAACGGCCACATCGAGCAGATCGGAACCCCGGTCAGCGTTTACGAGGAGCCCCGCAATCTCTACGTGGCCCGCTTCGTGGGCGAGATCAACATCATCAATGCCGAGGTGGTTGAGCTTGGCGAGGGGCGCGCCAGGGTGAGGGCGCAGGGGCTGGACGTGTTCATGCGCACCAGCCACGCCTTCCATCCGGGCGAGAAGGTGCACATCCTGCTGCGCCCCGAGGATCTGCGGGTCGAGACCCTGAAGGATCTGGCCGAGGACCCGGAGCTGGAGGATGTCTTCTCCCGCGACCGTTCCCTCGTCGGCACGGTGGAGGAGACCATCTACAAGGGCGCGACCTACGATGTCGTGGTCAGGCTGGATGCCGGAGGCATTGTCACGGCCACGGAATTTTTCAACGAGGACGACGAGACCGTCTATTTCAAGGCCTCGGATCGGGTGGCAGTGAGCTGGGTCGAAGGCTGGGAAGTGGTGCTGCCGTATGAAAAATGACGGCTTCTTCAAGCTTGCCGTCATAGTCGGCGTCATCTCCTGGATGGCGATTTTCGCTTTTGTGCCCAATGTCCTGGTCTTTTTGGCCAGTTTCAGCTCCACCTCGTCCGCGAATTTCATCGAGCCCGGCTTTTCCCTGAACAATTACGCCCGGCTGATGGACACGACGCATCTCGACATTCTGCTGTCATCCCTGCGGCTCTCGGGGCTGGTCACGGTCATCTGCCTGGTCACGGCCTATCCCTTCGCCGCCATCCTGGCCCGGACCCGCAAGCCGCTGCGCAACACGTTGCTCCTGCTGGTGGTCATCCCCTTCTGGACGAATTCCCTGGTGCGTACCTACGCCATGACCGCCATGCTCAACTCCAGCGGCATCGTGAACAACGTGCTGCTGTTTCTGGGCGTCATCGATGCGCCCCTGGCCATGATGTACACCCCCGGCGCCGTGGTCCTGGGCCTTGTGTACACGCTGCTGCCGTTCATGATCCTGCCCCTGTACGCCGCCCTTGAGCGCCTGGACCGCCGTTATCTCGAAGCGGCCCGGGACTTGGGCGCGAGCCCCTGGCGGGCGTTCTGGAAAGTGGTCGTGCCCCTGACCATGCCCGGCATTGTCTCCGGTTGCATGCTGGTCTTCCTGCCGGGCATCGGCATGTTCTACGTGTCCGACGTGCTTGGCGGGGCCAAGGCCATGCTGCTTGGCAACTTCATCCGCGACCAGTTCCTGACCACCCGCGACTGGCCTCTGGGCGCGGCGGCCAGCGTGACCCTGACCGTGCTCATGGGGCTCATGCTGCTCCTGTACTGGAAAAGCGCCGCCCGGCTGGGCAGGAAGGAGGCATGATGCGAAAATTGCGCATTCTCTACGCCACGCTGGTCTTTTTTTTCCTGTATTTGCCGCTTGGCGTCATGATCGCCTATTCCTTCAACTCGTCCCGGTTTTCCATGGCCTGGAAGGGCCTGACCCTGGACTGGTACGTCAAGCTCTTCAGCAACACCGCGCTCATGCAGGCGGCCCTGCACTCGCTTTTCATAGCGGCTCTGGCGGCGACATGCTCCAGCATCCTGGGCACGCTCATAGCCATGGCGTTGCAGCGCTGGCGCTTTCCGTCGCGCAAGGTCATCCGCACCTCGCTTTTCGTCATGATGATGTCTCCGGACATCGTCATCGGTATTTCGCTTCTGGTGCTCTTCATGGCCCTGTCCCTGCCCCTGGGCTTCTGGACCCTGCTCATGGCCCACGTCACCCTGTGCGTGCCCTTTGTCGGCATCACGGTTTACGGCAGGCTTCAAGGGTTCGACCCGCATGTGGTGGAGGCCGCGCGTGATCTTGGTGCGGGGGAGTACGAGGTCTTCCGCCACGTGGTCCTGCCCATGGTCTTTCCCGCCGTTCTGGCCGGGTGGTTTTTGAGCTTCACCCTGTCCATCGACGACGTCATCATCAGTTTCTTCACCACCGGACCCACGTTCGAGGTACTGCCCTTGCGCATCTATTCCATGGTCCGACTGGGGCTCAAGCCCGAGGTCAACGCCCTGTGCGCGATCATGATTCTTATAACCGCTGTGGCGGTCTTCGCATCGCAGCGCTTTTTGAAGGAGAAATCATGAAACGATTGGTATTGACGGCCCTGTGCCTCATGCTGGCCACCCAGGTTCTTGCGGCATCCAAGGAACTGTATGTTTACAATTGGTCCGAATACATGCCGGACAGCGTGCTTGAGGATTTCACGAAGGAGACCGGAGTCAAGGTCATCATGTCGACCTATGACAGCAACGAGGCCCTGTACGCAAAGATACGGATGGTCGAGGCCAAGGGATACGATCTTATCGTGCCGTCCACCGATTTCGTGGCGCGCATGCACAAGGAAGGCCTGCTCATGAAGCTGGACAAGTCCAAGCTGAGCAATCTTGGCAATCTCAATCCAAAGCTGATGAATCAGTCCTTCGATCCGGACAACAACTACAGCGTGCCCTACATGTGGGGATCGACGGCCATCGCCGTGAACACCAAGGACCCGGCCGCGGCCTCGGTGACGTCGTTCGCCGACCTGTGGAAGCCTGAGCTGGCAGGAAAGATTCTTTTGCCCAACGACATGCGCGGCGTGCTCGGCATGGGCCTCAAGCGCCTGGGCTATTCCCTCAACGAGACCGACCCGGCCAAGGTCGCCGAGGCCTGTGAGCTTTTGCAGCCGCTCATGTCCAGCGTGCGCGTCTTTGATTCCGATTCGCCCAAGCAGGCCATGCTCAACAACGAGGTGCAGGCGGCGGTGCTCTGGAACGGCGAGGCGTACATCGCCACCGGCGAAAATCCGGATATTCGCTACATCTATCCGACCGAAGGCTACAGCCTCTGGATCGACAACCTCTGCATCCCCAAGAACGCGGGCAACGCGGACAACGCCCATCTCTTTATCGACTACCTGTTGCGTCCCGAAGTGGCGGCGTTCATTTGCCAGGAGATGGGATATTCCACCCCGAACCTTGCGGCCCAGGCGATCCTTCCCGAGGACGTGCGCGGCAACGCCATTGTCTATCCCGGGGCCGAAGACATGGCCCGGGGCGAATTCGAGACCGATCTCGGACCCGCCGTGAAGGCCTACGAAGAATGCTGGATGCGACTCAAGACCAGATAGCGACAAAGTTTCGGATGAATGTTCGCGGCGCGTCCCGGTGGGGGCGCGCCTTTTTTTGGTCTTGTTGTTTTCGTTTCCATCGATTGCGTTTCAAATCAGCTTTTCGCAGGTTTGGCGTTGGAATTCGTGTCTGGTCATGGTAACAGGCTCGGCGTGAGCACCAACGCGGCGAAGCTTCTTTGCCGACACGAATTTATTCTGGGGGGTGGCCATGGATTCCGAATTGCGCAAGCGCCTGGATGATTTTTTCGATGTGGGTTTCGGCAAGACCACCGGCATCGACACGGCTCTGGAGATCACCAAGATTTACGCCGGATCGGCCGCCGCCGATCCGGACAAGATTCCGGACCTCTTTGTACGGCTGGTTCAGCTTTTCGAGCCCCGGCTCGAAGTACGCGACGAGCGCTGAATTGACAGCCCCGGGCAAGTCGGCCATGAACTCGGCTTTTGCGAACATTTTCGTGAGGCAGCAATGAGCTTTTGCGTCAAGGATATTCTGCGCATGCAGGTCGCGCCGGCATTGGGCTGCACCGAGCCCGTGGCGGTGGCCCTGGCTGCCGCCGCTGCCACGGCTGTTCTGCCCGGCAGACCCGAGCGGCTGGATTTGTGGGTCGATCCCAATATTTACAAGAACGGTCTGGCCGTCATCATTCCCGGCACGGGAGGTCTGAGCGGTCTGGATCTGGCCGGGGCGCTGGGCGTTTTCGGCGGGGACGCCGCGCTGGGCCTGGAAGTCCTCGAACCGCTAAACGACGAGTCCGTGCAGGCCGCCCGGACCCTGGTGCGTGACGGAAGGGTGACCCTCAACCTGCTGCATGAGCAGCGGGGGCTTTTCATCCGCGCCGAGGTTTTCGACGGCTCGCACGTGGCCGAGGCGGTCGTTCGCGACATGCACGACAACGTGGTCAGCGTGAGCCTTGACGGCACCCTGTTGCCTCGCGCCCAGACTTCCGGGAAAGTCGCCGTCTCAAGCGAGATGCCGCGTCTGGAGGCATGGATCAAGGGCCTCGCCCTGGAGGATCTGGTCCGCCTGCTCGACGATCTGGACGACGAGGACCGCGAATTTCTGATGGAAGGCGTGCGCACCAACGTGCGTCTTGCCGAGCATGGGCTGAAGTTCGGCCCCGGCCTTGGCATAGGCAAGGCCCTGGACCGATTGGTCCGGCAGAAGCTCGTCTGCCGGGACATGATTCTGGCCGCGCGCATCCTGACCTCCGCCGCCTCCGATGCGCGCATGGGCGGAGTCAAGCTTCCGGCCATGAGTTCCGCCGGAAGCGGAAATCACGGTCTGACCGCCATCCTGCCCATCTGGGCCATCCGCGAATTCATCACCTGCGAGGAAAAGGACGTGCTTGAAGCCATGGCGCTCAGTCATCTGGTCACGGCCTACGTCAAGGCCCACACCGGACGGCTTTCCGCCGTCTGCGGCTGCTCCGTGGCGGCCGGGGCCGGAGCCAGCGCCGGGGTGGCCTATCTGCTGGGCGGCAATCTGGCGCATATCGCAGGGGCCATCAAGAACATCATCGAGGACCTGGCCGGAGTCATCTGCGACGGGGCCAAGGCCGGCTGCTCCCTGAAGCTGGCCACGGCCGCGGGAACGGCCGTACAGGCCGCACTTTTTTCGCTGCAAGGCGTCAATGTCATGGACACCGACGGCATCATCGGCGCTTCGCCCGAGCAGACCATGCAGAACATAGGCATGCTCAGCACCGAAGGCATGATCGAGACTGATCGGACCATTTTAAAAATAATGCTGGCCAAACGCTTCTCCGGATTCTGATACCGGACGCCGGCCAAAAGGAGTACATACCAATGAACATATGCATTGTCGGAACGGGGTACGTCGGACTGGTGTCCGCGGCCTGCTTCGCCGAGATGGGCAACGCGGTGACCTGCGTCGACATCAACCCCGACGTGATCGAGCGGCTCAAGAAGGGCGAGGTGCACATCTACGAGCCTGGCCTTGAGGCCATGGTCCGCCGCAATTTCCAGGAAGGCCGCCTGACCTTCACCACGGATCTGGCCGAAGGCCTGAAAGACAGCCTCTTCGTCTTCTGCTGCGTGGGCACCCCCGAAGGCGAGGACGGCACCGCCGATCTGCGCTACGTCCATCAGGTGGCCCGCGACGTGGGCCGTCAGATGAACGATTACAAGATCATCGTGGACAAATCGACCGTGCCCGTGGGCACCGCCGACAGCGTGCGTGCCACCGTGCAGGAGGAGCTGGACAAGCGCGGGCTCAATATCGAGTTCGACGTGGTTTCCAACCCCGAGTTTCTGAAGGAAGGCGACGCGGTCAACGACTTCCTGAAACCCGACCGCGTGGTCGTGGGCACCGACAACGTGCGCACGGCCGAGCTTCTTAAGAGCCTCTACGCACCCTACGCCCGCAGTCGCGAGAAAATGATCGTCATGGGCGTGCGCAGCGCTGAGATGACCAAGTACGCAGCCAACTGCATGCTGGCCACCAAGATCTCCTTCATCAACGAAATCGCCAACATCTGCGAGAAGGTCGGGGCCGATGTGCGCGACGTGCGCCACGGCATCGGGGCGGATCATCGCATCGGCTACCAGTTCATCTATCCGGGCGTCGGCTACGGCGGGTCCTGCTTCCCCAAGGACGTGAAGGCGCTCATCGGCACGGCCCAGGGCGTGGGCTACGAGCCGCAGCTCCTGAATGCCGTGGACGAGGTCAACGATCGCCAGAAGACCGTCATCGCGCGCAAGATCGAGACCTATTTCGCCGAGCAGGGCGGTGTGAAGGGCAAGACCTTGGCCTTGTGGGGTCTGGCCTTCAAGGCCAACACCGACGACATGCGCGAGGCCCCCTCCCTGGAGCTGATCCGGCACCTGACTGATCTTGGCATGCGCGTGCGCGCCTTCGATCCGGTGGCCGGTCCCAATGCACGCCGCATCCTTCAGGACAACCCGCTGGTGGAGATATGCGAGGATCAGTACGAGACGCTCAATGGCGCCGAGGCCCTGGCCGTGGTCACGGAATGGAACCAGTTCCGGAATCCCGAATTCGCCAGGATCAAGGCGGCCCTGGCCGCTCCCATCCTCTTTGACGGCCGCAACCTCTATTCGCCGGCGCTCCTTGCAGCCGAAGGGTTCGCCTATTTTTGCGTGGGCCGCTGAGACTCCGGCGCAAAATCGCCTCTCATAACAAGCAAAGCCCCGGCCGGAACTCTCCGGTCGGGGCTTTGTCGTCTGCATGTGGATACGTCGTGACGCGGGGCTAGAGCACCTGCGCCACCGCCCCTGCGATCTGGTCCAGGTCGTCGATGAGGTGGAAGCCGGAGTCGGCCATGGCCTGGAGTTTGACCTCTATGCCGCCAGCCCCTTTTTCGAGGATGGCTCCGGCGTGGCCCAGTCGCTTGCCAGGAGGGGCCGTGCGCCCTGCGATGAAGCCGAAGACCGGGAGTTCGAAGCCGCTTTCCCGCATGTATTGCCCAAGCTCCTCCTCGGCCTTTCCGCCAATCTCGCCCAGGATGACCACGGCGCGGGTCTGCGGATCGTGGCGCACCAGCTTGCACAGGTCCGTGAAGGAGGTGCCCACGAAAGGATCGCCGCCGATGCCGACGCACACGGATTGCCCGATCCCCGCTTTGGTCAGCCGGTCCACGCATTCATAGGTCAGGGTGCCGCTGCGCGAGAAGACGGCCACCGGGCCGGGGGTGAAGATGTCGCCGGGCATGATGCCGATCTTGGTCTTGCCGGCCATGACCAGGCCGGGACAGTTGGGCCCGATGACTCGTGTCGGGCTGCCTTTCAGGCGCTCCAGGGCGCGCAGCATGTCGAGCTGGGGGATGCCGTCGGTGATGCAGACCACCCAGCCGATCCCCGCGGCAGCGGCCTCCAGCACCGCATCTGGAGCCATGGCTCCGGGCACGAAGATGATGGACGCGTCGATGCGCATGGCTTTTACGGCCTCGCGCACGGTGTCAAAGACCGGGACTCCAAGGACCTCGGAACCGCCCTTGCCGGGGGTCACTCCGGCCACGACCTTCGAGCCGTATTCCTGCATCAGGCGGCAGTGCAGTTGCCCCTGCTTGCCGGTCAGGCCCTGGACCAGGATGCGGCAATCGTCGGGCAGGGGGAAGGGCGTGCTCGTCTGGCGCGGCCGGGCCGGGAGCAGGGGGGCCGTGGACGGGACGATCAGGGGCTTGTGCCGGGCTTCGGGCCTGTCGCCCTTGAGTTTTTCCAGGGCGGCGCGGGCCGAGGTCAGATCGGGGCACAGATGCAGTCCGTTCAGGGCTGCCTGGTTCAGGAGTTCCAGCCCCTGGACCGAGCCGTTGCCCGCGAAGCGGACTACGATTGGTTTGCGCGGCTCCTGCCCGTCCAGCGCTTCGAGCATGGACCGGGCCACCTTGTGGCAGGACAGGATTCCGCCGAAAATGTTGATGAAGACCATGCCCACGCGGGAGTCGTCAAAAAGGATGTCCAGGGCCGTGCGCATGGCTTCGCTGTCCGCGCCTCCGCCCAGATCCAGGAAATTGGCCGCCTCCAGGCCCGAGTAATTGAGGATGTCCATGCTGGCCATGGCCAGGCCCGCGCCGTTGACCATGAGCCCGACATAGCCGTCGAGTTTGTGGTAACTGAGGCCCGCCTCGCGGGACCTGTTTTCCTCGTCGCTTAAGTGCGCGGCCTCGAAAAAGCGGTTCAGGGAAGGATCGATGCCGATCCTGTGTCCGTCGATCTCGACCTTGCCGTCCAGGGCCAGAAGCCCTCCGTCCGTGGTGATGACCAGGGGGTTGATTTCGGCCAGGAGCAGACGATGGCGCAGGCAGCAATCGAAGAGGTTTGTGAGCAGGGCATGGAAGGGTTTGGAAAGTTCCTTGGGCAGGCCCAGGTGGAAAAAGATGTTGCGGATCTGAAAGGGGGCCAGTCCGGTGTCGGGGGCGGCGTGTTCGATCAGCAGGGTTTCCGGGGCGCAGGCCTCGATGTCCACCCCGCCGAAGCGTCCGGCGGTGATGACGAAAGAGCGGCTTTGACGGTCCAGGGTTATGGAGAGATACAGTTCGCGAGTGTACGCGGCCTTGGGTTCGATGCGCACCAGCTGGACTTTTTCGCCCTTGATGGCGAGCGTGAAGAGCTTGGTCAGTTCGCTTTCGGCCTGCTCAAGGGTATCCGCCATGCGGATGCCGCCGGCCTTGCCCCTGCCGCCGCTCAAGACCTGCGATTTAAGGACCCAGGGCAGCGCGAAAGGGGGGGCCGGTTCGTCTCCCGGCCCGAGAAGCGTCCCTCGGGGGACAGGAATGCCCGCCTCCTTGAAAAGTCGCTTGCTGTTGTGTTCATTGAGCTTCATGACTCTCTCCTCGCTTCAGCTGTTGTCAAATACCATGCCTTGGACTATCACCGCGAAATGACATTCGGGACGGGGCTTCCGGGTGGTGACTCCCCGGGCCTCGCGATTTTGTCTGTTGCATACCTGCCTTGGGTTGAAAATCAAGAAAAATTACGACAACACTCTTTTTTTATTCATGTAATCCGTCAAAAATGCAAAAATTAAGAATTTTAATCACCATCGGACTGGCCTTGACGTTGAATCTTTTTTCGGCGTCGGTGCTGCGGGCCGATTCCATCGCGCTTACGGATCTCGGGGTGGATAACGCCCAAGGCTCCGTCTCAGTGGGTTTCAGCGTCGTGATCAATGAAATGGCCCCCCTGATGGAGGCCTTGCAGAACGGCGGACAATACGAGGTGCGCTGTTCCGGCAAGCTTTACAAGCGCCGCCTTGGTTTCTGGGACGCCTTCCTGGCCGAGGCAGAGTACTCATGCACCGTGGCGAGCAAGCCCATCGCGCGTGAATGCGTGATCACGGATCACCGGGGCAGCCATACCTTCGAGTTCACGGGCCTGGAGGACGAACTGAACCGTTTCTGGTCGCGACTGTCCTTGCCCATGGGCAGTTGGGACGCCATCGAGCGCGGACAGGCCTACCGCGTCGTGCTCACGTTCAGCGTCACGCGCACCAATGTTCCGGGCTGGGTCAGCAAGCCGCTCTTTTTCGTCAGCTGGGACCTGGTCCCCGAAGTGGTGTACGTACTGGATTTCGATTTCTGATTTCAACCAGCCGCGAGGAGCATGGACAAGTCATCTCGTCACATTCCCGTGCAGGAACGCACCGCGCATGAACGTCGCAAGCGGCAGCGGGAAATCACCCTGGCCGCCGTAGGCATCTTCCTTATCGTCATCCTGACCTGGATCGAGCTGCGCCTGCTGGGCCTCAATTCCTACCTTTTCTTCGCCCTCTTCAACGTCAATCTGATTCTTCTCATTCTGGTTCTCTTCCTGGTCCTGCGCAATGTCATTAAACTCGTGCTGGACCGGCGCAGGAGGGTGCTCGGGTCGGGCCTCAGAGCCAAGCTGGTCCTTGTTTTCGTCACCCTGTCCATGGTCCCGACCTTCATCATGTTCGTTCTTTCGACCTGGTTCGTGCAGACCTCCGTCGATTATTGGTTCCAGGCCCAGGTCGAGACGTCCATGGATCAGGCATTGAGCGTGGGGCAGGATTTTTATGCGTCCGCCGAATCCGGTCTTGAGATCAAGGCACTGGGAATCCTTGAGCATTTGCGGGAACGGAAGCTGGATTTCAAGGCCAAGGGGGCGGACGAGGCCCTGCGGAAAAAAAGTCGTGAGTACAGACTGAGCCTGAGCGGCGTGATCACCGGCACCATGCAGCAACAACAATGGGAGTCCACTCCGGTCTGGAACGACATCTGGCCCCGGATCAGAAGCGAAGTGCCTTTTGCCGAGCTGGCCAAGGGCGCCCGGTATTGGAGCACCCTCTGGCCGCATCCGGATTCGGATCTGGTGATCGGGGTCATGCCCGTGGACGAGGCCGGGTCGGCCTTTCTTGTCGTAGGCGCGGAGGTGGGAGCGGGTTTTCTGGACCGGCTGGAACTGATCGCCCAGGGCGTGGGCGAGTACAAACAGCTGCGCAGTCTCAAATATCCATTGAAAATGACCCTTTACATGGTCCTTGGACTCATGACCATGCTCATCTTTCTCGGGGCGACCTGGTTCGGGTTTCGGCTGGCCCGGGAACTGAGCGCCCCCATCCAGGCGCTGGCCGCTGGAACCCAGCGCATCGCCCAGGGTGACCTTTCGGTCCGGCTCATGGACGAGTCCCGCGACGAGCTCGGTCTTCTGGTCCAGTCATTCAACAGCATGGCCGAGGATCTGGAGCAGAGCCGCACGCACCTGACCCGCGCCAATCTGCAGCTCGAAGAGCAGTATCAGGCGCTTATCGCCAAGAATCACTACGTACAGGCCATTTTGGAGAATATCACTGCGGGCGTTGTTTCCTTGGACAGGGCCGGACGGATCACGACCATGAACCGCGCGGCCGAGGGCATTCTCGGGCTTGAAGCCGGTGCGCTCATCGGCGAGTCCGCCCTGGACCTGATGGGCCCGGCCCATCGTGGGCTGGTGCAGGAAGTCAGTCAGCTGCTGCGCGGCAGTCCGGGATCCCAGTGGCAGCGCAGGCTCGACCTGGAGGTCGGCGGCGAAACCATCAAGCTTCTGATCAACGCGGTGGCGCTGATGGACAACGAAGGCGGGGACAGCGGCATCGTCGCGGTTTTCGAGAACATTTCGGAGCTTGAAAAGATGCAGCGTCTCGACGCCTGGAAGGAAGTGGCCCGGCGCATCGCCCATGAGATCAAGAATCCGCTCACCCCTATCAAGCTCTCGGCCGAGCGGCTGGAGCGCAAGTTCGGGCCCGTGGTGGCGGACCCCGTCTTCACCCAGTGCACGGGGCTCATCGTCAAGCAGGTCGAGCATCTGCAGGAAATGGTGCGGGAATTTTCAAGCTTTGCCAAACTGCCCGAGGTGATGCTTTCCGCCGGTCGCGTCGAGCCCCTGCTGCAGGAGGCCATCTCGGTTTTTTCGAACAGTCACGCTTCCATTCGCTGGGTCCTTAGGGCCGAGGATGTCCCTGCGGTCATGCTCGATCGCGAAGCCATGGGCCGTGCCATCTACAATATCCTGCTGAACGCGGCCGAAGTGTTGGCCGATCAGGAAGACGGACGGGTCGAGACCGTTCTCTATGCGCGCAAGCGCAAGGGCAGGATCTACATAGAGATCAGCGACAACGGCCCTGGCATCAAGCCCGAGGAACAGTCGCGCATGTTCGAGCCCTACTACTCGACCAAGCGCAGCGGCACCGGCCTTGGCCTGGCCATCGTCAAATCCATCATCAGCGACCATCACGGGCATATCCGGGTCAAACCCAACGAACCGGCCGGCACCACCTTTGTCATTGAACTTCCGGCCGCACGCGGCGAGGCATGATGCATACCAACGCTTCCATTCTCATTATCGACGATGAACGAGACATCCGCCTGTCCCTGCGCGGGATTTTCGAGGACGAAGACTGGCAGGTGACCGAGGCCGGCAACGGAACCGAGGGGCTTGGGCTGGCGCTGGAAGGGGATTTCGATCTCATCTTTCTCGACATCTGGATGCCCGGCATGGACGGCATGGCGGTTTTGTGCGCGCTGCGGGACAAGGGCGTGGACACTCCGGTGATCATGATCTCCGGCCACGGAAACATCGAGACCGCGGTCACGGCTCTAAAAAACGGAGCCTTCGATTTCATCGAGAAACCCCTGTCCCTGGACAACGTTCTGGTCACGGCGGGCAAGGCCCTGGAGCTGTCCCTGCTCAAGCGTGAAAACAGGGAGCTGCGTTCCCGCATCCAGCCCGAAGAGGCTCCGACCATAACCGGGTCTTCGCCGGGCATTGTCCGGCTGCGCGAGCTTGTCGCCCAGGTCGGCCCCACCGAGGCCTGGGTGCTCATCACCGGTGAAAACGGGACCGGCAAGGAGATCGCGGCCCGGGCCATCCACCGCGCCAGCAAACGGGCTTCCAAGGAGATGATCTGCGTCAACTGCGCGGCCATTCCGGAGGAGCTGATCGAATCCGAGCTGTTCGGCCACGAAAAGGGCGCCTTCACCGGCGCGGACAAGGCCAAGAAGGGCAAATTCGAGCTGGCCGACAAGAGCACCCTGTTTCTGGATGAAATTGCCGACATGAGCCTCAAGACCCAGGCCAAGATCCTGCGCATCCTGCAGGAGCAGAAATTCGAGAGGGTGGGGGGGACCAAGACCTTCAAGGTTGACGTGCGCGTCATCGCGGCCACCAACAAGGACCTCGTGCAGGAGATGGTCGAGGGGCGTTTCAGGCAGGATCTGTATTACCGGCTCAATGTCTTTCCAGTGTGCGTTCCGCCCCTGCGCGAGCGGGCCGAGGACATTCCGGAGATGATCGAGTTTTTCTCGCGGCGCATGATCGAGGAGCAGAGCTTGAGGCCCGTGCGTTTCGATCGGGAGTCCCTGGATCTGCTCAAACGCTACGCCTGGCCCGGCAATGTGCGCGAGCTCAAGAATTTCGTGGAGCGGCTCTTCATTCTTTATCAGGGGCAGGAAGTGAACGTCTCCATGCTTCCGCCGGAATACCGGGCCAGCGCCGCCCTTGACAGCCTGGCCATGGTCCCGGACGGAATCACGGACTTCAAGGAGGCCCGGGCCCGGTTCGAGGAGGCCTTCCTGCGCCGCGAGCTGGCCCGCGCGGACGGAAACGTCGCGCGGATGTCGGAAAACATAGGGCTGGAGCGGACGTATCTGTACCGCAAGCTCAAGACCTACGGCTTTGGCGCTGAAGAGGGGCGCTAGCGCGGCAGGCGAATGCGTTTGCCGGCTTCTAGACGCCCAGCTTGCCGCGTCTGTATCTGAAGGTGTCCCTTGAAACTCCCAGCAGCCTGGCGGCCTGGGATTCGTTTCCTTCCGCCAGGGCCAGAGCCTGCTCGTAATACCCGCGTTCCAGATCGTGCAGCAGGGCCGGCAGATTCACCCCCTCCCGCGTGAGCGCGGCCCGGTTTTCAGCCACCGGCGCGCAGTCCGTCGCAAGCCCGAGATCCCCGGCATCCAGATCCGGCCCGCAGGCCATGAGTGTGGCCCGCTCCATGATGTTGCGCAGTTCGCGCACGTTGCCCGTCCATGAATGGCCGAGCAGGGCGGTGCGGGCGCTCTGGGTGAGGTCGTTGAATTTCTTGCCGAATTTTTCCCCGTATTGATGCAGGAAGAGCCGCGCCAGCGGCAGGATGTCCTCCTTGCGGCGGGCCAGCGAGGGCACGCGGATGCGGACCACCGCCAGCCGATAGAAGAGGTCCTGCCGGAAAGTCCCGGTGCGGACCATGTCTTCGAGGTCACGGTTGGTCGCGGCCACGACCCGGGTGCGCACCGTGCGCTTGGCCGTGGAGCCCAGGGCGTAGAATTCGCCCTCTTGCAAAAAGCGCAGCAGCTTGGCCTGGGCGCTGCCCGGCAATTCTCCGATTTCGTCCAGAAAGAGCGTGCCTCCAGCCGCTTCCTCCACCAGTCCCGTCTTGCCTCTTTTTCCGGCGCCGCTGAAGGCTCCCGGCGCGTAGCCGAAGAGTTCGCTTTCGATCAGTTCAGCGGGGATGGCCGCGCAGTTGACCGAGATCAGCGGGCCGCGAAAATTCGGGCTGCGGTAATGGATGGCGCTGGCGATGAGCTCCTTGCCCGTGCCCGTGTCGCCCTCGACGAGCACCGGCGTGTCCGGGCTGACCGCGACCTTGGCCACGGTCTGGACCACATCGGTCAGGGCCTCGCTCTCGGCCACGAAAAAGGGAATCTGTTCCCTGAGGGCCTTGTCCTGCAGGAGGCGGATCTCCTTGCCGAGGCGGATGGAACTTCCCGCGCGCTCCAGGCAGAGCTTGAGGGCATCCATGCGCAGCGGCTTCAGAAGATAATCGAAGGCGCCGCGCTTCATGGCCGAGATGACCGTGTCCAGATCCTCGAAGGCCGTGATCATGATCACGGCGGCATGGGGCGCCTGCCCTCGGATGTGATCCAGCACCTCAAGGCCGCTGATGTCGGGCAGCCCGATGTCCAGGAGCACGAGGTCCGGGGCCAGGGCGGGCAGCGCTGCCAGGGCTTCCTTGCCGCTGGCCAGGGCGCTGACCGTGTAGTGGCGCCCGAGGGCCATGGACAGGCTGTCGCGGATGGATTCTTCATCGTCGATGATGAGCAGGGAATAGTTCATTGGTGCTCCGGGGCCGGGAGGGGGAATTCGAGTCTGAATTCCGCTCCGCCCGAGGGGCTTTCGCCCACGTGGATGGTGCCGCTGTGGTCGGCGACGATGCGTTGCACGATGGACAGGCCGATGCCGGTGCCGTCGTTCGCGGTGGTGTAGAACGGGTCGAAAATGCGTTCCCGGTCGGCCGGGGCTATGCCTGGCCCGTTGTCCGCGATGCACAGGCTGAGCCGGTCCTGGTCGGACAGGACGCGCAGCGAGATGTTCTTGGCGCCCTCGTTGTGACGCACTGCCCGGGCCGCGTTGTCCACGATGTTGATGACCGCCTGCTCAAGCTGCATGCGGTCTCCGAGGATGGCCGGCGCGGCGGTGAGATCCGTATCCACGGTGATTCCGGCCTTGCGCAGGGTCGGGAGCATGAGGCTCAGGCCCTCCTGCACCGGAACGGACAGGTCGAGCAGTTCGAGGCGCGGCGTGCCGGGTTTGGAGAAATCCAGCACCCTGCGGATGACGGACTCCATCTTGCCGGCGGCCTTGCGGATCTTGGCGATGGTCTCGCGCAGGACCGAGGCGGGCTCCGTGGCCGGAAGGTCGTCGCAGATCTCGTCCATGGCGTAGAGATATCCGTGGATGCCGGTCAGGGGGTTGCGGATTTCGTGGGCGATGCCGGCGGCCATGCGGCCCAGGGAATTGATCTTGTCGAGGAGCATGATCTGCCGGGCCATGCGCCGGGCTCCCGTGACGTCGGCCATGAACACGGCCACGCGCGTGACCTGTCCGAGATCGTCCAGGACGGGGTAGAAGCGCAGGTCCAGATCGCGCTCTTCCCCGTACTCGTTGATGGAGCGAACTTCCCCGCTGGCGAAGACCTTGTCCACGGCCTGCCGAAATCGCTCGGCGCGCGTTTCGGGCAGCAGGGCATACAGGGACAGCCCGTAGAGGGACTCCCGGTTTCTGCCCAGGCGTGATGCCCCTGTTTCATTGATGTCGAGGATGATTCCGGCCTGATCCATGAGCAGCAGGGTTTCTGTCGGGGCGTTGATGAGGGCTCGGGCCTTGGCCTCGCGGTCGCGGATATGGGCCTCGGCCAGGCGGCGCTGTTCGATCTCGAAGCGCAGATCGGTGGTGCGGCGGTCCACCTCGATCTCCAGGCTGGCGCGCGCCTTGCGCAGATCGCCTTCGGCCCGGATGCGCTCGTGGACTTCGCGTTCAAGTTCGTCATTGGCCGTGCGCAGATGCTCGGTGCGGGCGCGGACCGCCTCTTCGAGCTGCTCCTTGTGACGGCGCAGCACGGCCTGGGCCTCCTGACGGCGGCGGATGGAGCTCAGGAGCATGGCCAGGGCGGCCAGAAGTACTGCCACGCCCACGGTGGCGGTCCAGATGTAGCGTTTGTCGATCTGGTAGAAACGGGCGGGCTGGTTGAGAACGAGGCTGCCTGCGGGCAGGGCCTTCTCGCTGATTCCAAGGCGCTGCAACTGGATGTAGTCGAAGATGAAGCGCGAAGGGGTCTTCGTGTGCACGGGGATGTCGTCGGGATCGGTTCCGCCGAGGACCTCCATGGCCAGCCGGGCCGCGCGTTCGCCCTCGGTGCGCCCCTGAACCATCTTGCCGCCCACGCAGCCCGTGCCCATCTCGAAATCCCAGAATCCGTAAATGGGCACTTTGGTGTGGGTGGAGAGGAAGAGATTCTTGCCGCGATAATCGACCAGCACCCCTTCCTCGTTGCGCATGACTCCGTGGATGAGGATGACCTGGCCGGGGCCCAGCTCCTTGAGCCGGTCTCGCAGTTCCAGCGCTTCGAGGTTGTTCCAATAGGTGAAGCGGATGCCCGGAAACTGCCGTTCCAGGGCGTGCAGGGAACGGTCCGTGAGCAGGTCGGTGATGGACTGGTCCGCGCCGATGACCACGAACTCTCGTGTGCCGGGATGCAGGGAGAGGGCCGTGAGCATGGTTTCGGCAAAGGCCGGGTTTTCGGCCAGGCCGGTGATGTCCTTCTGGCCGCGCAATTGTCCGGGTGTGAAATCGTTGACGCCGCAAAAGACGACGGGCGCGCCGCGGAAGATGCTGTCCCGATATTCGAGCACGAAGTCCAGGGCGTCGTTGTCCGTGGTGACGATCAGGTTGAAGGTGCTCTCGGCGAGCTTGTGCCGCAGAAGCGCGGCCTGCAGGGAGAGATAGGACGTGTCGGTGTTGCGCTTGGTATCCAGGTATTCAACCCAGAGCAGGGCTCCGGGCATCTGGGCGCGAAAAGTTTCGCTGATGCCCGTGTTGAGGGTGTCGGTCCAGGACAGGCCCGGATGATAGGAGTGCAGGACGAGTACGCTTGGCGGTGCGGCCAGGAGCGGCAGGGGCGGCAGGAGCAGCAGGAGGAAAAGAATGATGCGCGTCATGGGCACGGTGTAAGCGCAATCCGTGCGACCTTCAAGTCTGAGGGCCGCTGTCCTTGACAGGTCAGGAGGATGGGAATAACCATCCTTGTTTCCTTGCTCCCCCGAATGGAATGGGGTGGGCTTTTACCCGTAAGGAGGATTTATAATGATGACCAGGTACGAGGAATTGATCCTGCTCAGCCCCGAGCTGGGTGTGGAAGAATGTCGCGAAATCGTGAACAACTTCAGCGCCATTGTCGAGCGCGAGGGCGGCACCGTCCTCAAGATCGACGACTGGGGCGTCAAGGATACGGCATATCCGGTGCGCAAGTTCAACCGTGGCCGGTACGTCCGCATGGAACTGAACATGCCCGGCAAGGCTGTCGCGGAATTGGAACGCAATGTCCGCATCACCGATGGCGTGTTCAAGTTCATCACCGTCAGACTCGCCGAGACTCCTGTTGCGGCAACCGAGGAGGCATAGCATGTCCTTTAAGAAGAAATTCGCACCCCGGAGAAAGTACTGCCGTTTCTGCGAGAATCCCGAGATTCTGCTTGATTACAAGCATCCCGAAGTCCTGAACGATTTCGTGACCGATCGCGGCAAGATCATTGCCAGCCGCATCACCGGCACCTGCGCCAAGCACCAGCGGGCTCTCACCCGTGAAGTGAAGCGCGCCCGCCAGATGGCTCTGATGTTCTACACGGCTACCCACAGCACCGACGTGCTCAAAAAATCTAGAGTCTAGGAGATTTGATCATGAAGGTCATTTTGAGAGCAGACGTGGATAATCTGGGCCGACTTGGCGACATCGTCGCGGTCCGTCCCGGTTATGGCAGAAATTATCTGTTGCCTCAGGGTCTTGCCTCCATGGCAACTCCCGGCAACCTGAAGGTCTTTGAACAGGAACGCCGCAAGCTGCAGGCCATGAACGACGCCGTCAAGGCCGAGGCTGCCGCTTTGGCCGCCAAGATCGAGGCCGCCAAGGTCGTGATCGAAGTGCGCGTGGGCGACGGCGACAAGCTTTACGGCTCCGTCACCACTCCCCAGATCGCCACGATCCTGGAAGAGCAGGGCGTGGAAGTGGATCGCCGCAAGATCCAGCTCGAAGACGGCATCCGCTCCCTGGGCGAATACGTCATCGACGTGAAGCTGCACCCCGAAGTCGTGGCCAAGCTGACCGTGAACGTGGTCAAGTTTGGTCGTCCTGAGCAGGTGAACGAACCCGAACCGCAGGCCGATGCAACCGAAGAAGCCGCCGCGGAATAAGTTCGGGCAGCGCCTCGAAACTCGAATCCAACCAGAGGAGGCCTTGCAAAAGGCCTCTTCTGATTTGTTGCGCCGAGTCCCCCCGCACAACACCGAAGCCGAACAGGCGGTGCTGGGCGGGGTTTTTCTGCGTAACGACATTTTTCATACTCTGGTCGACACGATAAACGACGAGGATTTCTATTCTCCGGTGCACCGCACCATCTATCAGGCCTTCCAGGAACTCTACCGCCGCCGCGAGCCCGTCGATCTGGTCACGGTGGCCGAATATCTGCAGACCAAGGGCCAGCTCGACGAGGTCGGCGGCACGGTCTATCTCGCCTCCCTGGCCGAGTCCGTGGCCTCGGCGTCCAACTCCGTCTTTCACGCCCAGATCGTGCGCGACAAGTCCGTGCGGCGCAGGCTCATCCAGACCTCTTCCGAGATCCTGACCAGTTGTTTCGAAGCCGGCGAGCAGACAGAATCCCTGCTGGATCAGGCCGAACAGCAGATTTTCTCCATCGCCGAATCTAAGGGCAAGCCCGTCTTCATGAGCAGCAAGGACCTGGTCCAGCGGGTCTTCGAACAGCTTGAGACGCGGGCCGGGCAGGGCGAGCTGGTCACGGGCGTGCCCACGGGCTACACCGATTTCGATCAGATGACCGCCGGACTGCAGAAGTCCGACCTGATCATTCTCGCGGCCCGTCCGTCCATGGGCAAGACCGCCCTGGCATTGAACATGGGCATGCGCGCCGCCATTCAGCACGATGTACCCGTGGCGGTCTTCTCGCTTGAAATGTCCATGGACCAGCTCATGATGCGCCTTCTGGGTTGTCACGGACGCGTGGACCTGAGCCGTCTGCGCAGCGGCTATCTGAACGACGAGGACTGGAGCAGGCTCTATCAGGCCGCCGAGGATCTTTCCCGGGCGCCCATCTACATCGACGACACTCCGGCCCTTTCGACCATGGAAATACGGGCCCGCAGCCGGCGCCTCAAGGCCGAGAAGGGCGTGGGGCTCATCATCGTCGACTATCTGCAGCTCATGCGCTCTTCCCACAAGAGCGACTCCCGCGAGCAGGAAATTTCGGATATCTCGCGTAACCTCAAGGCCCTGGCCAAGGAACTTGAGGTGCCGGTCATCGCCCTGTCGCAGCTCAACCGCAAGGTCGAGGAGCGTTCCGACAAGCGGCCCATGATCTCGGATTTGCGCGAATCCGGGGCCATCGAGCAGGACGCCGACGTCATCGTCTTCATCTACCGCGACGCGGCCTACAACAAGGCCGAGGACAATCCGAACAAGAATATCGCCGAGATCATCATCGGCAAACAGCGTAACGGCCCTGTTGGGGCCATCCGTCTGGGCTATTTCGGTCAGTACACTGTTTTCGAGAATCTTACGGAAGTGGGGTTGCCGTCCGAGAACGGTGGCGTGTACTGACCAATCCCGCGTACCTTCAACTCAAGAGCGGACAAACCCATGAAAGCCTATTGCCCGGAAGAGTTTTTTTCGCGCAGCGAATTGGACAAGGTTCAGAAAACGCGTCTTGCAACCACTCTCGAACGTGCTGCCAAGTCCGAATTTTATGGCCACCGCTTCGCCGAAACGGGAATACGCCCCGAGGCGATCACTTCCGCCGCCGACATCACGCGGCTCCCCTTCACCACCAAGGATGACCTGCGCAGCGCCTACCCCGCGCGCATGCTGACGCGGCCCGTGACCGACATGGTCCGCCTGCACGCATCCTCGGGTACCACGGGTTCGGCCACGGTCATCTACTACACCAGAAACGACATCGATTCCTGGGCCGATCTCATGGCCCGGTGCATGCACATGGTCGGAATCAGGGCCGAGGACACTTTTCAGAACATGTCCGGCTACGGCCTCTTCACCGGCGGTCTTGGCATTCACTACGGAGCCGAGCGGCTGGGCTGTCTGACCATCCCGGCCGGGGCGGGCAATTCCAAGCGCCAGCTCAAGCTGCTGGAAGATTTTCAGGTTTCCGTCGTCCATATCATCCCGTCCTATGCCCTGCATCTGGGCACGGTCAAAGACGAGCTTGGCTACACTCCCGATCGCCTGAACCTGCGCGTGGCCCTCATCGGTGCGGAGCCGCACACCGCGGCCATCCGGCAGCGCATCGAGGAAGTCTACGGAATCAAGGCCTACAACTCCTACGGGCTGTCCGAGATGAACGGTCCGGGCGTGGCTTTCGAGTGCCTTGAGCAGAACGGCATGCACATCTGGGAGGACGCCTACCTGGCCGAAATCGTTGATCCGGAAACGGGCGAGCAGTTGCCGGACGGCGAAGTCGGCGAGCTGGTCATCACCACCCTGTGCCGCGAGGGCATGCCGCTGATTCGCTATCGCACCAAGGACCTGACCCGCTTCATTCCCGGCGACTGCGCTTGCGGCCGCGCGCATCGCCGCTTGGACCGCATCATGGGCCGCGCCGACGACATGATCATCCTGAAGGGGGTCAATATCTACCCCATGCAGGTCGAGCAGGTGCTGATGAGCATTCCGGAGGTCGGGCAGAATTATCTGATCGTGCTGGAGCGTGACGGCTATCTGGACCAGATGCGCGTCAAGGTGGAGGTCAAGGAAGAGTACTTCGTGGAAGACATGCGTGAACTCAAGAGCCTGCAAAGTCGCATCAGCTCCAGGCTGCGCGACGAGATCCTCATTACCGCGCGCATCGATCTGGTGGAGCAGAACTCCTTGCCCAAGTCGGAAGGCAAGGCACAGCGGGTTCTGGATCTGCGCGAATAAAGAGCAGTCGGCAACTGATTTCAGATCAGACGTTCGGGACGACCCTGGCCGCAAATGGCTGGGGTCGTCCTTTTTTCATTCGTATTGCGTGACCGCGCAGGACAGCCCTTTTTCCTCGGCGCGGGTGCAATGCGCCAGGGCATCGTCGCGGGACCGTTCGAGGGCGAACTGGATCTCAATGCCGCTGACCAGCTCGCGTTCGAAAATGTTCAGCTGCTCTGGCAGTCCAAGGCTCATGCTTGCGCGGTCGATCTGCTGCTGATCCGTGAGCGGGCCCACCGTGGCCACAAATGGCCTGAAGACCACCGGCGTATCGGCCAGGCTGTTTTGGGATGCGAATCTTCCGGCCTGCTCGAAACTTTCGAAGCGGCCCACGAACAGGGTGAAGGGGGCTTCGCCGCTTTGGTCCTGGTTCCAGAACAGGGGTTGTTTCTGGTCCATGAAGCGCGGCAGGTGCAGCAAGAGGGATTCCATGGTCGGATAGGCGCCGAGCTGGAGTGAATAGGGGCCGTCGGTGGTGCGCTTGCGGAAGACGGTTTTGGCCACGCTCTGCCAGTGTACGGACCCGGACGCCGTGTGGATGTTTTCCGGGCGGGCGGGAGCGCTCGGAGCGGGCTCGACAGTCGTTTCCCGTGGCGTTCCGGTGAAGGCATGGAAAAGGTCGCTCATGCGCGCCTCCGGCATGAGCCAGGAAAAAAAGAATAAAAATGTTCCGATGATTGCCGCCATGCTCAGGGCCAGGACCACGCCTGCCATCCAGGAGTTGCCGGAGGCCATGTTCTGGGTCGGCATGGCTTCGTCCGGCATCGGGGCCTCAGTGTCCGGGCAGTTGGTTTTGAAATTCAGGGCCTCTTCGGCATCGCAGCATTGATCCGAATGCAGGGCCTTCAAGGCGAGCGTCATGGTCAGCATGCGCAGGATGCCGATCACTCCGGCCGCGCGTTTGGCCACCGCTTCGGGATTGCCGATGAGGTCTGTCGCCAGCCCGGCCCCGTCGAGGAGAAAGCGGATGTAGGCCAGCGACTGTTCGCGGGTCAGTTTGGGAAGAGTCCAGATGGCTCCGAGCATGTTGTAGATGGGCCGGTTTTCGGGTCGGGCCAGCCGGTGCACGATCTCTCCGTTTCCGACCAGGACAACCTGGAGCACTGTTGTGAGGTGCTTTGTCAGGCTGAAAAGACCTCCAAGAAAGGCGAAATCCGCATCCGTGAGCAGATGGGCATTGTCGACAAAGAGAATGACGTGCTTCTTTTCGCGAAGCAGTTGGGTCAAAGCCGCTTTATTTTCTTTCTCGGGAGACAAATTTTCATTTATTGTTTGAGAAAGAGTCAGTCCGGATGATGCGGTGATGCTTAACGTGTGGGCGCTTTGGGCAGACTTTAGGCGGTTCAGAAAAAAAGTCTTGCCTGATTTTGGAAATCCGATCACACAGCTCAGCAGACGATGGCTTTGTATGTCGCTCAAGACAGATTGAAAAATGTCTTCAAGCTGCGGAGTACTGAAGTGCTGTGCAGTTTCGGACATGTTTTCAAAAGGTGAGTCGTGCATGGAATGTCTGCTTTTCGAAAAGTTATCGGGGTGGCGTCTGATACTCATGATTATTTATGAGCCTTCGCTTAATACGTAGGTGCAGCCTTAATTCTATGCAAGCTTTTTTTTAAAATATACTGCTATTATGCATGGTTTGGTGGATCACGATGACATTTTTTCCAGCCCTTCCCTTTATTTCACTCTTTGTCGGCATGCTGCTTTGGGGCAGCTCTTTTGTGGCCTTCAAGTATGCCGTGATGTTTTTCGATCCCATTGTCGTCGTCTTCATGCGCATGGCTCTTTCAGCCTTTCTGTTTCTGCTCGTGCTGCCGCGCTGGCGTCCCCGGAACCTGCGCAGGGAGGATCTGGGGTTCATGGTCTTCATGGCCCTGTGCGAACCGTGTTTCTATTTTGTGTTCGAGGGCCAGGCCCTGACCCTGACCTCGGCTTCCCAGGCAGGCATGGTCGCGGCTACGCTGCCGATTCTGGTGGCGGTCTGCGCGGGCTTTTTTCTTGGGGAGCAACTGAGCTCGCGCTCATGGACCGGGCTTGTCCTGGCCTTGGCCGGAGTGGTCTGGGTCAGCATCTCGGGAGTTGCCACGGAAGCGGCGCCACGTCCGCTTTTGGGCAATTTTCTTGAGCTGCTGGCCATGTTTTGCGCGGCTGGCTACACCGTGAGTATGAAAAAGCTCTGCGCCCGCTATTCCCCATGGTTTCTGACCGCCGTGCAGTCCATGGTAGGCACGGTTTTCTTTTTTCCGCTTCTTTTTCTGCCATCGACGGCCTTGCCGGTGGCCTTTCCCGTTGGTCCAAGTCTGGCCGTGCTCTACCTGTGCGTGTTCATAAGCATCGGCGCGTACGGTTTCTACAATTACGGGATCAGCAAGCTTCCGGCCTGGCAGGCTTCGGCTTTTGTCAACCTCATCCCGGTCTTCTCCATGCTCCTGGGCTGGCTTTGCCTTGATGAACGGCTCAATTTTTCGCAACTTGCGGGAGTGGGAGTGGTTTTTGCCGGGGTGCTGCTGTGTCAGCAGTGGCCGGAGACTGAAAACAGAAACACCCTCGTCCGCGATCTGGCGGAAGAGGGTGCCCTGGTTGAATCCGTGACGGTATCCCTCGACGGGACGTCTCTTGAAAGTGTCCTTGTTCCGGTGCGCGGCAAGGATTGATTGGACGGGCGCCCGGTTCAAGGGGGGCGTCGTGAACCGGGCGGGTGAGTCTAGAGCCGGGTCAGTCCTGCGGGAGCCGCCACGGCGGGAGTAAACGCTTCTTCGGTGGTCTTGCCGTCCCGGCCCACGATGGCCCGCACGCAAGGGATGTTCTTGCCGCTTCCGGTCAGGGCCTGGGCGACGATGCGCGAAAGTCCGGAGCAGCAGGGCACTTCCATCTCCAGGATGGTCACGGACTTGATTCTGTTCTGGGCAAAGACCTGCGTCAATTTCTCCACGTATTCCCCGGCGTTGTCGAATTTCGGGCAACCGAGCATGATGGTCCTCCCGGCCAGGAACCGAGCGTGGAAGTCCGGGGCCGCCACAGGGCAGCAGTCGCCAGCGATCAACAGGTCCGCGTCCTGCAGGAAGGGCGCGTGGGGCGGGATCAGACGAATCTGAACCGGCCAGTGGGTCAGGGCGGAACCGACCTGTCCGGCGGGCACGTTGGCCTGCTCGCAGGGGCTCATCTGCATCATGCCGGCCGAAGGGCATCCCCCGTGACCGGGAGCGCGGGTCGATATCTGGGCCGAGGGGCATCCCGAGTGATGGCCCGATCCGCCCATCTTGCGCACATGCTCCATTGCGGCGTCTTCGTCGAACTCTTCGGCTTCGCGCTCGATGATATGCAGCGCGTCCTCGGGGCAGTGCCCGATGCAGGCCCCAAGCCCATCACAAAACATATCCCTTACGATCTTGGCCTTGCCGTCGATGATGGCCAAAGCGCCCTCGGCGCATCCAGTCACGCACTGGCCGCAGCCCGTGCATTTTTCTTCGTCTATCTCGATGATTTTTCTTTTCATGTGTTCCTCCGCTGTTTGTTGCGTGAGTCCTGTCTATAGACTTCGGGATATGCCCGCTTTGAGCCATGTCAAAAAAAGAAAGATTTTGTGGGTAGGATCAGTGGCTCGTGCTATTGATCTTTAAACGAGGCGCGCATGGCCTGGGACATCAATTTTCCCCATTTGCCGCAGTATATGCCTGATCGGTCCGGTTTGGTTTGTCCGGGTAACGTAGCCGCAAGAGTCCATGCTCAACCATGGGATTCAAAAAACGCTGGCGCAAACCTTCGGAATTGCGGGCCACAAGCGTGGCGATTTCATTGCGTGAGAGCCATCTTCCCCGGCAGAGATCCAATACGATTTTTTCCATATCCTTTGGGGACATGCGTTGACGCTCCCTGGCCGGAGCAGCCAAGGTCAGAAGTTCTTCGTTATGCAGGGAGTTCTGGACCTTGGATAAGGAACGGTCGTCTTCATATAGGGAGTCAACGTCGTTATGTAGGGAGTTAACGTCGCTATGTAGGGAGTCAACGTCGTTATGTAGGGAGTGACTTTTCTTCGCGGAAAGACCGGTTGAAACTGGAAGGCGATAACGGCTCCAGCGACCGTGTCCTTCCTGAAGTAATGCCGCTCTTGCAACCAGGGATTGTAGCAGCCTCGTCATATCGGCGGGATGTCCATCTGTGATCTGTCGCATGCGGGCATTGTCCACGCTCCCCTCTAGATCCGCTGTTACAAGAGCTTGTACTTCAAGTTTGTCGAATTTTAGAAACCTTGCTCCGAACAGCGCGTTCAGACGCTCCAACGAGACTTCCGGGATCATGCTGACCATCGGCAGCATCCACAAAACACGATCAGGCTGAACCTGTTCACTGACTTTCGGGGAGCGCCAATGCTGGGATTCCCAACCACGGCGGATCTTGTCGACACCTGAACCCGCCTTTTCCGCGCCACCGATCATCATGAACATAAGCTGCAAGGATTTATTCCTGCATTCGCTGACATTTCCTCGCAGCAATTGATCGATGGAAATCAGTAGGGTGCCGGGATTGGAAAACTCGAATCTGTCGCGGTACCGTTCAACGATGATGCCTCCCTGGCCTTGGTGGTCGGCATGAATCAGGGCATTGGCCAGAGCCTCGCGGATGGCCTCATGGACAACTGTCTCTCCTTTGCGAAAAAGATCCGTGTCGAGTTGAAATTGAAGTTTGAGGTCGACTGACAGGCGTTGGATGACACGCAAATAGAATTGAAAAAGGTTACCTGCCCACGTACCGTCTAGAGTCAGCCGGTCAGTCCAGCGCACTTGGGGATCGTCTGAAAGCTTTTCCCGAAAATCCACATGGTATTGAGGAAGAACTTCGCGGATTGTCTCCTCCCGGCCGAACATCAATAAACCGGCAACTGTGAGTCCTTCGCTTCCGTCATGACGATTGCGACGCCAACCTCCGAGCTTCAGCAGCAGCCCGCGGTCATCTTCGCCAAGCCAAGGATGAGTCGGTTTATGCGACGCGAAACGTTGCCGGTATTGCTGCACACTTGTTTGATCAAGGTCTGCCAGAGAAAAATGTTTCAGTATCCTGCTGTCGGCTGGATCTTCGGCTCGGTCCGACAACATGCGGCTGACTTCCTGTTCCGAACAGTGATAATCGCCTTCACAATTGCGACGATAGGTACCCGTAAGGGGGTTTCTTTCTAGGAAAACAGGCCTCTGATACCGGTTGGCTTGCGGCACTTTGATGACGAGAATGGTTCCGGAAGGATGGACAACCTCCTGGACATCCCGGCTGGCCAGCAGGTTAATGCTCACTTTTCCGCGATTGTTGATGGTGTCCCAGAACGATTTTTTGATGTTCTTCAGGTTGCTGACGCCACTGATATGGCCGTCGTCTTCCACGCCCAACAAGATCACGCCGCCGTGAGTGTTTGCCATTGCGCTGTATGTTTCCCAGAGGCTTTTTGGCACACCCCCGCGCGCGGACTTGAATTCCAAGTCATCCTTTTCGAGCCAGTCCAGTTTTTCAAGAATATTGATTGGATTGATGGCTTCCGTGGCGTTCATGAAGTCTCCTCAGATATGGCTTGGAATCAGTGAACATCGATTTTGCCATGTACGGAAGTGGACAAAAATATCAGATCGTTCAATTCAAATCACCGGCTATGCAACGCAGCCGCGAAGTACTCCAAATTTCTCAAAGATAGAAGACTTGGAGAAATAGTAGATTTTATCATTTGATTTTTTTATTTTGTTCCATGCGCTGAAACATCAGAAAAACCTATAAATTATGCCCGCTGAAGTTAAGTTCCTCGGAATCAGAATCGTCAAGAATAATAAGCTGTAAGACATTAGTCGACCTAGTAGGAGGACTTATATTTCTTGCCCAGTTATACGTGCACATATCTATACTGAAACATGTAAACTGTTTAGCGGATCTCTCTGTAAATATTCGGCTTCAACCTCGGGCTTGGCTTTGTTGCGCGGGATTATTTGCAAGGAGATCAGAAATGAAAAAGCCCGCTCGAACCTTTCGGTCCGGCGGGCATTCTTGCGTTTAAGCCGGGGTCAATCTTCCAGCGAAATGGGTGGGGCTTTGGGGGTTGCTTGGGGTTTGGGGGCTGGTTTTGCCGGGGTCTTGCGGCTGATGCGTTCCTGCAGCTTCTGGGCGGCCAGCCTGGTCTCGTTCGGGGCCGCCAGGAAGAGCATTTCGCCCTTGGGTGTGAACCAGTGCCAGCCTTCGGGCTTGGTGAGCAGAATGGCGCCTTTCTTTTCGAGGTATTCGAGGTCCTTGCCGGCTTCGGCAGCGTGCTGGAGCTGTTCCTGCAGGTTGTCCGTCTCAAGGACGATGGAGGCGGTGCGGAAGAGCTCGAAGGCGCCGTGGGAGATGTCCATGAGCAGACCCTGGTCCGGGGTCTTCTTGGTACCCAGGGCTTTTTCCAGTTCCAAGAGGTCTTTTTTCAGATCCTTGAGTTCCGCGATGGCCATGTCCCGGGCCATGTCCCCCTGTTCCTTGATGGTCTTGGCCAATTGATTCTGTAGCGCCTTGCTCATCTCGCTCCTTCCTCGGTTTGTCGTTGTCAGATCAGAGAATTTGCCCCAAAAACTCCTTGGTTCGTTCCAGGGTGGGCGCGGTGAAGAAATGTTCGGGCGCGCCCTGTTCCAGAATTTCGCCTTTGTCCATGAAGAGGACCCGGTCCGCCACCTCACGCGCGAAACCCATTTCGTGGGTGACCACGACCATGGTCATGCCTTCGCGGGCCAGGTTCTTCATGACGTCGAGAACCTCGCCGACCATTTCCGGATCGAGGGCGGAAGTGGGTTCGTCGAAGAGCATGATCTTTGGATCCATGGCCAGGGAGCGCGCGATGGCCACGCGTTGCTGCTGGCCGCCGGAAAGCTGCTCGGGCCGGGCCGCGAATTTTTCGGCGATGCCGACCTTTTCAAGGAGCGCCATGCCCTTGGCCTCGGCCTCTTTTTTGGAACGCCCGCGGACCGTCATCTGGGCCATGGTCAGGTTTTCCAGCACCGTCTTGTGCGGGAAGAGGTTGAAGGACTGGAAGACCATGCCCACCTCGGCGCGAATCGCGTTGATATCGCATTTGGGATCGAGAATGTCCACGCCGTCGATGATGATGTGGCCGGTATCGGCGTATTCCAGCCGATTCAGGCAGCGCAGGAAGGTTGATTTGCCGGACCCGGACGGTCCGATGATGACCACGACCTCGCCGTGCGCCACGGTGCAGGAGACGCGGTTCAAGGCCTGAAGGCGCTCCGGGGTGTAGAAGAACTTGTCGATGCTTTGTACGTCGATGATGGGCTGCTTGTGCATGAATATCCTCTAGATGGCCTTGCGTTCGAGATATTGCACGAACATGGACAGGGTAAAGGTCAGGACCAGGTACAGGATGGCGCACACGATCCAGATTTCAAAGGGCTGCAGGGACGAGGACACCACCTCGCGGGAGGCCTTGGTCAGTTCGCGGATGGAGATGACGCCGAGCAGGGACGAGTCCTTGACCAGGCTGATGAACTGTCCGGCCAGGGGCGGCAGTATGCGGCGAAAGGCCTGGGGCAGGATGACCTTGCGCATGGCCAGGGGGTAGGTCATTCCAAGAGAGCGCGCGGCCTCCATCTGGCCTCGGTGCACGGACTGAATGCCCGCGCGCACGATTTCTGCGGTGTAGGCGCCGGTGAAGATGGCCAGGGCCATGACGCCGAACCAGAGCGGAGGAATCTGGCCGATCCCGTATTGGGACAGCATGCTGTTGATGACCGTGCCGACCACGAAATACCAGAGAAAAATCTGCACCAGAAGCGGTGAACCGCGAATGAGCTCGATGTAGGCGATGGCTCCCCAGCGCAGGGCCGGGTTGTCGGAGATGCGGGCCAGGCCCGTGAAGAGGCCGAGCAGGATGCCGAAGACGATGGCCAGAGCGCTGACCTCAAGAGTCAGCAGCAACCCCTCGATCAGGATTCCGGGCTTGGTCTGGGTGTAGAATCCGATGTTGTCGCCCGCATAGACATAGTCGCCCTGGGCCAGCAGCAGCGAGGTGCCGGGCAGAGTATGGCTTTCCTCTCCGTCGTCGCCTTGCACCGTAACAAGCACGTTCTCGCCGGACTTGGTTATCGAGGTGATGGTGCCTTCCATTTCGGCGCGGATGTTCACCTTTTCGTCGTAGATGAAATACTGTGGCACGCGGTTCCATCTCCACGTGTACTCCACTTTTTTCGTGGAGTAGTAGAGCAGGGCCATGGCGCCGCAGAGCCCTATCACGAAGGCGAAACTCCAGAACTGGTAATAAAACTTGCTTTTGGGCCGATCGAGTCCGGTGTAGGTGGCCATTATCCGTCCTAGTGATGCTTAAGTCATGAAAACGAGGAATCCGGCGTGAAAGCCGGATCCCTCAACATTGCTTGATTACTGGATTTCCTTGAGCCACTCGGTGCCCTTGATCCATTTGTCGTAGATGCGGTCGAAGCGGCCGTCGGCCTTGATCTGGGTCAGGAAGTTGTCCAGCCAGTTCAGGAAATCGGGGTCGCCCTTCTTCACGCCGAAGCCCAGGGGCTCGTAGGTGAAGACCTTGTCCAGCAGGACGAGGTTGGCGCCGCCCTGCTGGGCCATGAAGACCGCGCAGAAGGGCAGGTCGTAGACAAAGGCGTCGGCCTGTCCGTTGACCACTTCCATGGCGCCGTCGGATTCCTTCTCAAAGCTCTTGTACTGGGCCTTGGGGATCATGCGCTTGGCGGCCTGCTCGCCGGTGGTGCCGATGCGGGAGGCGACGATGTATTTGGGATCGTTCAGGTCCTTGTAGGAGGTGATCTTGCCTTCGTGCTTCTTGGACAGCAGGATGGCCTGGCCGACAACGATGTACGGATCGGCGAAGTTGATCTGCAGGTTGCGTTCCTGGTTCACGGTCATGCCGCTGATGATGATATCGAACTTGTCGGCCATCAGCGCGGGGATGATGCCGTCATAGTCGGTGTTGACGATGGTCAGCTTGACGCCCATGGCCTTGGCCATTTCCTTGGCCATGTCGACATCGAAGCCGACGATGTCGCCTTTCTTGTCCGTCATCTCGAAGGGCATGTAGCCGGCATCGAGACCGACACGCAGCTCGCCGCGCTTGAGAATCTGGTTCAGGGTGGATTTCTGGGCGAGTTCATGGTCCGCGGCCATGATCGGCATGGCCGCGAAGGCGACCAGGAGCAGGGCCAAAACAATCTTCGTCATAAAACGCATAAAGCCTCCTCTTTGGTTACAAGGCTTGCCAGGGGTCAATATTTTCCCTCGGTCAGAACCTCTTTGATGTTCATCTTCACTTTGCAGTATTCGCAGGTGGGTATCTCCTCCTCGGGCAGGCAGATGATTTTGGTCTGCTTGCATTTGGGGCAGGCGACTTCGACGAATTCACGCTTGTACCGATTTTTGAACAGTTCCATTACATATCCCCCTCGCGTTGATTCCCCTACGCCGTGATGGCTGAAAACTCAAGAAACAGGGCTTTAGAGACGCAGTGACAGGCAGGTCAGGCCGCCGTCCATCTTGCGGTATTCGCTGGTGTCCAGTTCCACGATGGGCAGACTCAGGGATTCGAGCAGGACCCTGGTCCGGGGATAGCCCGTGGGCATGATCAGGGTGCCGTTCACGAGCAGGGTGTTGGCCGCGTACTCTTCGCCTTCGGGGCAGATGATCTGCCTGAAATTGGAGATGGTCGGATGCCCGGCGAAATCACGGGTGACCAGCATGGTGTTTTCGCCAACGAAATTAAGGCTGGATTTGAGGTGCAGGCCGGCTGCGACCTTGATGATGCTGCTTTCGTAGCCGTGGCCTGCCAGAATGGCGGCCAGCTGCCTTGCGCCTTCCTCGTTGGTGCGATCGGAGACGCCGATGAAAAAGCGCTTTTCAACCTGCAGGATGTCGCCGCCGTCGAGGGTCCCCGGATCTTCGATGCGGGCCAGGGGGCGGTGAGCGGACAGCGGGCCGATCATGGACAGGATTTCATCGCGGCGGGAGGGCGCGCCGGGCCGGGAGATGACCGCGATCTCGCGGGTGACCACGGCCGTGTCCTCGACAAAGCAGGCGTCGGGAAAGCCGGGCGCGGCGGGCAGGACTTCTACGGTCAGCCCCAGGGATTCGAGGCAGCGCACGTATGCGCCGTGCTGCCGGAGCGCCAGCTCAAGGTCCGGAGCGGGCAGGGTGGAGGTGGTCAGACCTTTGGAGTAATCGGGACCGGGAATGCGGGTGATGGCATGAGAGAACATGGGATATCCTTATATGCTTGATGTTCGAAGCGGAAATCCCAAGCAAGAAAAATCTTCTTTGGCAAGTATTATTGTCCGTTCAAAGTACGGTTTTTTTGGGACAAAAGGTCCTCGATGGCCTCCGTTTCCCTGACCGCGGCCTCGGCTCGGAGGATGCTCGTGCTTCCGAATTTGTCCCGGATGCGGTCCATGGCCTGGTCCAGCTTTTGACTGCGCTTGCGGTTCGCATCGGGCATGAGCGGCAGTTCGGCCTGCACGAAGCGAAAATTGGAGACCCCGGTGCCGATGAGTCGAACGGGCTGGGGGAGTTTTTCGGCCGCCAGGAGTTTGCGCGCGGCTTCGAGGATTTCCGTGGTGATGTCCGTGGGCCGGGTCAGGGTCCTGCTGCGCGTGATGGAAGAGAAATCCTTGAATTTGATCTTGAGGGTCACGGTCAGCCCTTTTTTTCCGAGCCCGCGCAGCTCCCGCCCGATGCGTTCCGCCTGGATGAGCAACCACCGCTCAAGCAGGGTCCGGTCCAGCGTGTCCCGCTCCAGCGTGTTCTCCGCGCTGCAGGACTTGGGGTCGTGCCCGGGAACCACCGGCGAATCATCGATGCCGCACGCCCTGTCGTGCAGAAACGCTCCGCGTTTGCCCATGGTCTCGTTCCAGTAGGCCCGGGGGCGGGCCAGCACGTGGGGAACCGTGGTCACACCGATTCGGCGCAGCTCCTCCTGGAAGTGTTTTCCAACCCCGGGGATTTTGCCCAGCGGGAGCTCGTGCAGGAACGTGGGCACGTCGGCGGGGCGGATGCTGGTCAGGCCTCCTGGCTTGTCCCAGTCCGAAGCGATCTTGGCGAGAAACTTGTTGGGGGCGATGCCCACGGAGCAGGTCAGATTGGTGTCGGACAGAATCTCTGCCTTCAGACGTCGGGCGAGGTTTTCCGGAGGTCCGAAGATTCGCAGCGTGCCACTTATATCCGCATATGCTTCGTCGACGGAGGCCTGCTCGACCACGGGACACAGCGCGCGCATGATGTTCATGATCTTGCCGGAGATTTCACGGTAGCGGGACATGCGGCCCGGCAGAAACACTGCGTGAGGGCAGAGTTTTTTGGCCTGTACGATGGGCATGGCGGATCTGATGCCGTATTTCCTGGCTTCGTATGACGCTGCCGAAGCCACTCCGCGCAGGGATTGTCCGATCACTACAGGTTGTCCCTGCAGCCTCGGATCGTCGGCCTGTTCCACGGAGGTGAAAAACGCGTCCATGTCCAAGTGCAAAATGACCCGTTTAAAGTCCGGGGCATCATTGAGAGGATCTTGCATATTGTTGATTGTCGGCGCTGCCCAGTCCTGGGTCAAGTCGTATTTGTCGCGGTGCCGCCCTTTGCCGAAGGCGATTTTATATTTCTTTCATTTTTCTGTCTTTGACAATAAAATGTGATAGAGCTAAAGATAATGAGACACGTTTTTAGAGAATTGTCCCTTTTTCATCTGAGTAGCAATATCAACCCGAGGAGTAGGACGTATGAAAGTTAAAAAATTGGTTCTTCTGGCACTGCTCGTGGCCATGTTTTCCGCCTCCGTGGCGGTGGCCGCCGAAAATTACGTGCGCAAGGTCGACAACTTCATAATCCTGGTGGACCGCTCCGGTTCCATGGATGAAAAGTATGTAGGCACCAAGGACAAGAAAATCGTTCTGGCCAAGGCCCTGCTTGAGCGCATGAACGGCATGATTCCCGAGCTTGGTTACATGGGCGGCCTGAATACTGCCGCTCCGGTAGGTGAACTCCAGGGTATGGAAGCATATTCCAATGCCGGTTACGGTGCTTCCCTGGCCAAGGTTCCTACACTGATCGGTTCCAATCCCACCCCTCTTGGCCATGGACTCGCCGCTCTTGAGCCTGCCCTGCAGAGCGCCGTGGGCCGCAGTGCGGTTATCATTGTGTCGGACGGACGTGAGAATGTCGGCGAAGGCTCCTTGCAGGTTGCCGCCGCCTTGGCTGAAAAATACGGCGTGTGTTTCCACACCATCAGCTTTGCCGACACTGTCAACGGCAACCAGGCCCTGCTTGATGCCATCACCGCTCTGAAGCCTTGCGGCGTTGGAGCTTCCGCTGCCCAGTTGGCCGATGACGCCGCTCTGAAGCAGTTCGTGCAGGACGTGTTCTACGATACGGCCGCGGTTGACCCTTGCTCCCTTGACGACGACAACGACGGCGTGAACAACTGCATCGACAAGTGCCCCGACACCATCAAGGGTCTGGCTGTTGACGCCGATGGTTGCCCTGTTGCCGATATCGTGACCCTCAAGATCAACTTCGACTTCGACAAGTCCGACATCAAGCCCGAGTACTACCAGGAACTGGCTGATTTCGCCTCCTACATGAGACAGCAGCAGTCCTTCACTGTTGTTGAAATCGCCGGTCACACCGATTCCGTGGGTTCCGATGAATACAACCAGAAGTTGTCCGAGCGTCGCGCCAAGGCCGTTCGCGACTATATGGTCAATGAACTCGGCATGGACGACAAGCTGTTCTCCGCCGTAGGCTATGGCGAGAGCAAGCCCATTGCCAGCAATGACACCGACGCAGGCCGCGCCGAAAACCGTCGCATCCTCGCCGAACTGAAGGGCGTCTTCAAGAAGAAGTAGTCTTTCAGGACGTTTGAAACCGTCAGAGGCGGTCCCTTGCGGGGGGCCGCCTTTTCTATTTGTCAGCGGCGCGAAAGGTGACTACGCAAGGCGTGTTGTGATGAGAGTGAGCATCTTTGGCTGGTTTGCGGATTTGAGCGCGGTCGATGACGGTCTAAATGGGAAGGTTGCATGCAGGAATACGTGGAAAAGGTTGGCGTCACGGACGTCGGGCAGCGTCTGGATGTTTTCTGGCAGGCTTGCCTTGAAGAGGAGGGCGTGGCCAGAAGCCGCGTTCAGGCCTGGATCAAGGACGGACGGGCGCGCATCAACGGGCAGGTCTGCACCAAGGCGGCAACCCGGCTCACACCCGGCCAGACTCTGACCTTGGCCCCGGAATACATCGATTCGAGCATCGTTCCCGATGACGGCCCCCTGGACGTTTTATTCGCCGATGACGACCTGGTCGTGATCAACAAGACTCCGGCCATGACCGTGCATCCGGCGCCGTCGGTGGCTGAACCGACGCTTGTGCACCGCGTGGCCCACCATTTTCCGGCCTTGCTGTCCCAGTCCGGGGAGCGTCCTGGTGTCGTGCATCGCCTGGACAAGGACACTTCCGGGCTTATCGTGCTGGCGCTGTCCGAGTCGGCGCGTCTGAGCCTGACCCAGGCCTTCGCGTCCCGCGAGGTCTACAAGGAATATCTGGCCCTGGTCGCCGGAGTGCCCGATTCTTCCGGTACCGTGAATCTCGCCCTGGGGCGGCATCCGAGCATCAAGACGCGCATGGCTGTGGTCGAACGTGGGGGACGCGCGGCCGAGACCCGCTACGAGCTGCTCTGGAGCGCCTCGGACAGGAGCGCTTCCCTGGTCCGGGTTCGCATCATGACGGGCCGCACTCACCAGATCCGCGTGCATATGGCCGCGCTGGGCCATCCCCTGCTGGGGGACTCGGTCTATGCCGACAAGACGACCGCCGCGCGCGCCCCCCGGCAGATGTTGCATGCCTGGCAGCTGCGTTTCGAGCATCCCCGGGGACTTGAGCCCCTGGAGTTTTGCGCTTCCCCGCCGGAAGATTTTATGCAGGTGCTGCGCGGGCTTTGCCGCGAGCGGGCCTGCATCGGTCTGACCGGAGCAGTGGGCAGCGGCAAGTCCACCGTCCGCGCGGTGGCCGAGGAGATGGGCGTGCCGGTTTTCTGCGCGGATCGGGTGGTGGCCGAAGCCTACGCCAGGGGCGGGGAGGGCTGCGCCATTCTGGAGCATCATTTCGGAAGCCGCTTCACGCAACCCGGAGGTGGCGTGGACAAGGACCTGCTGCGTGACGCCCTGGCCGAATCCGACAGCCTGCGCCGTGAGGTGGAGCGCCTGGTTCATCCCCTGGTGCGACATGCCCTGCATGCCTTTCGGGCCGCGCATGACGAGGACGTGACCCTGGCCGAGATCCCCCTGCTTTGCGAAGCCGGGCTTGCCGGCGAGATCGACCTGCTGGCGGTGGTCTACTGCCCGGATTCCCTGCGGCATGCCAGGCTTCAGGGCCGGGGATGGAGTCCGGAGCGGATAGTCATGGTCGATGCCTGGCAGTGGCCCCAGGCCAGAAAGGTGGGCATGGCGCAGTTCGTGGTCGACAACTCCGGCTCCCTGGAGGAACTTGAGTCCCGCGCGCGGGCCCTGATCCGGGTCGTGCATGGGATGCTGCTCGGCCATGCCGAGCGGTGCATGGAGGAGTTGCAGGACATTTTTGAAAATCCGGACACCATGGAAGAGGGGAGCTGACCCATGTTTCCTCTGCGCGACAACATCCCCTCCCGGCATCGATCCTACATGATGTGGACCCTGCTGGCCCTGAACATCGCTTTTTTTCTGGCCGGACTCGGCCTGAGCAACGCCCAGGAGTTCAGGCTCTTTCATCTTTACGGCGTGGTCCCGGCCCGTTATTTCGATTCTCAGTGGGCCATGTTCCAGGGCTATCCCGAAGGGCTGCTGTTGCCTCTTGCAACGCACATGTTCCTGCATTCCGGCTGGCTGCACCTCATCGCCAACATGTGGACGCTCTGGATTTTCGGGGACAACGTGGAGGACGTGATGGGCCCCTTCAAGTTTCTCCTTTTCTACCTGCTGTGCGGCCTTGGAGCGCTGGCGGTGCACATGCTCACCAACTCCTCTTCCACCATGCCCGTGGTTGGGGCTTCCGGGGCCATCGCCGGGGTCATGGGCGCCTATTTCTTTTTGTATCCGCATGCCAAGGTGGTCACTTTCCTGCCCATCCTGATCATTCCCTTCATCTTCGAGCTGCCCGCCGTGTTTTATCTTGGAGCCTGGTTCATGACCCAGGTCTTCTCCGGTATGCTTGCTCCGGCCGGCGGCGGGGGAGTGGCCTGGTGGGCGCACATCGGCGGCTTCGTGGTCGGCATGCTCCTGCTGCGTTTTTTTCGCGACGATTCGCGCTGCTATTATTGCTACCGTTCCGAAACCTGGAAGGAGTGGAAGTAGGGCGACTGGACATTTGGCCCTGCCTCAATTAAGCGCTGATTCTTGTTTTGTCGCGCCGTCCTGCCTTTCATACCACAAGGATACCATATGCTTCAGATTGAAAACCTGCATGTCAGTATCGGTGACAGGGAAGTCTTGAAAGGGATCAACCTGAACATCGACGAAGGAGAGACGTTCATTCTCTTCGGTCCCAACGGTTCCGGAAAAACCACCCTGCTCATGACGCTCATGGGTTTTGGCGGCTACACCGTGACCGCGGGCAAGATTGTCTTCAAGGGTGTCGATATCACCGCAATGCCCACCTACGAACGGGCCCGGCTTGGCATCGGCATGTCCTTCCAGCGGCCGCCGACCATTCATGGGCTCAAAACCCGCCATCTTGTCTCCATGTGCGCCCGTGGCCGTGAGATTGACGTGGACGGCATGGCCAAGACCGTCAATTTTCAGGACTTTCTGAATCGTGACATCAATTCGGGCTTTTCCGGAGGCGAGATCAAGCGCTCCGAGCTTTTGCAGCTCATGGCCCAGAATCCGGACCTCATCCTCTTCGATGAGCCGGAATCGGGCGTAGATCTGGAGAACATGGTCCTGATCGGCAACACGGCCCGCGCCCTGCTCGACGGCGCGGCGGCTCCGTCGCCCGAAACGTGCATGCGCGACCTGCGTCGCCGCAACAAGACCTCGGGCCTCATCATCACCCACACCGGCTATATCCTCGACTACGTCAACGCCGACCGTGGCCAGGTCATGTACAACGGTGTGTTGTGCTGCGACACGCGGCCGACCAGACCCCGCGACATTCTGGATCACATCAGCAAGTACGGCTACAAGGAGTGCATCAGATGTCTGAACTAAGCCCAACCCTGGTCGATCTGAACTCCTATTCCTTCACCGGTCGCCAGAGCCCCGAGCTGCCCGATTTTTCCTCCCTGTCCGAAGAGAGCAAGCATGAGCTGCGCATGGTCGGGGTGGACGTCGACGCCACCGGCGAGCGCTCGGGCACGTTTGTGCAATTTGACCACTCCACCGTGCATTGCAAGAGCTCGGGCAAGGGTGTGGAGGTGCTGGGCATTCGTCAGGCACTCAAGAAATACGACGGCCTGCCCGAATATTTCTGGAAGGCCATGGATCCGGAAAAGGACGATTTCACCCGCACGGCGGCCAAGGAAGAGCTGCACGGCGGCTATTTCATCCGTACCGAGAAAGGGGTCAAGGTCGCCGAGCCGGTCCAGACCTGCCTGTTCATAAAAGGCCAGAACGTGGGCCAGAACGTGCACAACATCGTGGTCGTGGAGGAGGACTCCGAGGTTCACATCATCACCGGTTGCGCCACTTCCCACGACGTGACTTCGGCTCTGCATCTGGGCATCTCCGAATTCTACATCAAGAAGGGCGGCAAGCTGACCTTCACCATGGTTCACAACTGGGGCGAGGACGTCATGGTCCGGCCGCGCACGGTGGGCATAGTGGAGGAGAACGGGGTTCTTCAGAACAACTACGTCCTCTTGAAAAAGGTCAAGTCCGTGCAGTCCTATCCGACGATATATCTGAACGGCGACGGAGCCGTGGCCCGCTTCAATTCCGTCATCGTCACGCCCACCGGTTCCCATGTGGACACGGGCAACCGCATCGTGCTCAACGCCCCGAACACGCGCGGCGAGATCATTTCGCGCACCATCACTACCGGCGGGACCATCGTCGCGCGCGGCGAGATCATCGGCAATGCGGTTCCGGCGCGCGGACATCTGGAGTGCAAGGGCCTGATCCTCGGCGGCGGACTGATCCACGCCATCCCCGAGTTGCAGGGCTGCGTGACCGGTGTGGAGCTGTCTCATGAGGCGGCCGTGGGCAAGATCGCCCAGGAGGAGATCGAGTATCTCATGGCGCGCGGCCTGGACGAGGACGAAGCCACCTCGACCATCGTGCGCGGCTTTCTGAACGTGGAGATAATGGGGCTGCCCCAGGAACTGCGCGAGTCCATCGACCGGACCATCGCCGAACTGGACGCCAGCGACGCCATGTAATCGTCTTTATTCATTCGCAATGGCCCGGCTTGACCGGGCTTTTGCATTTCTGGAGGATGCCATGCCCGGATACAAGGGACATCTGGTCGGCGGGGTGCTGACGGGAGGCGCGGTGCTGGGGGGATTGTTCTGGACCGGGACGTATGTCCCGGAAATGCCGCAGTTGGCCGTGCTCGGCGCGCTGGTGCTGCTGGGGAGCCTCTTTCCGGATGTGGATACGGACTCCAAGGGCCAGCACATCTTTTATCTGACCCTGGCCGTGCTCGATTTCGCCCTCATCGTGCAGGGCTATTACAAGTGGGCGGCGGTGCTGGGGTTTGCGGCCATGTTCCCGGCCATCGGCCCGCATCGCGGCTGGACCCACACCTGGTGGGCCATGCTCGCCGTACCCCTGCCCCTGGTGCTGCTTCCGGTCTGGCTGTACGGCGCAACGCCCAAGGCCATGGCGCCTTTTTACGGGGCGGCCGTGCTGGGGTATTTCTCGCATCTGATGATAGACAGGAAGTGGAGTTGAAGAGGCGGGAGCCTGCGCCCTCGGGTGCCCTTGAACAATTCAACCATCCGGGCGGGCGCAAGCCTTTGCAACCTGTGCAGGAAAAACGTTCGCGGGATTGAGTCGCAGAATCCGCCTCGACGTCATTCCCGCGAAGGCGGGAATCCAGGGTGCTTCAGCTCTCCATGTCCGCTCAGATCCAGATTTCTGATTCTCTTCAGCGCAGCCTGCGGCTGCTCCCCATCTTTTCCACCTCCCGCAGGTATTCATCCGACCTGTCCAGGTAGAAGGCCAGGGCCCGGGAAAAGTTCTTGCCCACCAGACCGTCCACGAACATCTGGCTGATCTCTCGGTAGCGTTTGAGAACGTACTGGGAGCGCAGAAAGATGAGCCATTCCTCCTTGCTCATGTCCTGGGATATGAATTCCAGGGCCTTGGAGGCGCGGGGTTGGTAGAGCCAGAAATACATCAGGTCCAGGGCGTTGACGATGAGCACCTTTTCCAGGTCGCGGGCTTCGTAGGAAATCGTTTCCATGAACATTTTGGGCGACTGGAGCATGTCCAGCACGTCTTCTTCCGGGAAAAGGACATCCAGGCGGGCAAAGGCGTCAAACATGGCGATGAGTTTGGCACGGTAGTCGGCCAGGCGCACCCTTACATTGTTGTGACGGTCGCCCAGCCCTTCGATAACCGCCGCCACGCAGTCCGAGGCGAATTTGGAGATGATGGCGGCCCATTTCTGCAGAGCCTGCTCCACCCCGGTCATTCCGGCCAGGTGCATGCTGCCGGCTATGCCGCTGTTGAAGAGAACGGCCAGGGGGATGGACAGGATGCTGCGGAAGAAGTTGGCCAGGACCACGGCACGCGGCAGGCCGCGAAAGGTGTTGTGGCTGGAGATGTAGATGCCGTTGGCCAGGGCCATGGACGCAAAAAGCAGGACCGGGTCCGTGGCCGTGGTGATGCCCAGGCCACGATCCAGTATGATGGTTTTGACCAGGAGGTCCAGCAGGGGAACGGAGAAGCCTGTGTACAGCAGATCGTCGGCAACGCGGCTCCAGCTGATCAGGGAATTCCACTGCAAAAGAGGTGAGCGCGTCAAGCCGCCCCCGCCGAGCACTGCCTGCAGGATGTTGCGCACTCCGGTGATGGCGAACCAGATCAGTCCTCCGAAATAGGCCAGGACCCACCAGTCCTTGGTCAGGGCAAAGGTCAGGAAGGCCGGAATGAATCCGACCAGTATCTTGAGGACGTTTTTCAGCCCCGTGTTCAGGTACTTCAAGGAAAGATGGTTATCGCCGGCCGCACCACTTTTTTTGGTGATGCGTAGCCCGTTGTCGTGCTCAAGCTGCACGCCGCCCAAGGTGACGATATTGCCACGGCGTTTGGGATGGATGTCGATGCTGTCGAGAAACCATTCCTGCTCCCGGCAGCATCCGGCCAGTTCCATTCCTGGGATCTTTCGCGCCAGCCTCAAAAGGAAAGTATCTTCATTTTTTGCGTGACAGCGGGTGCGGAAATGGACCGTCATCCTGGCGGTGACCGGAAGCTGCTTGCGCTGCCTTTGAGACTGGTTCAGCGCGATTTTCTGGGCTCGCTTGGGCAGAGTTTCAAGCACCACCACGCCCATCCCGTATTGGTGCCTGGACTGGCCCGTGGAGCCGCTTCCGATGCGCGAGCCGAGGGGCCGCTTCTTGTAGTACTTATGGAATGCTTCGATGTTGAAAAGAATGTCGAGAAGCTTGTTTTTGCGCGCCTCCATGAGCAGTAGTTCGCGTTCAAGCTCGGTCGCGTGTGAAAGGGCATTCTTGTTTCGCGAATGGGCCACTGTGTTTTCCAGGGCCAGGCGGTCTTCCTCGAAGGACCATATCACGGCACGGATGGCCCGCTTCAAGGCGATGACGTTGTCCTCGTTCAGGGCTTTTTGCAGCTCAGCGATCTGGGCGCAGGTTCGCTCCGGACTGATGGCGTCCACGGCATCGCCGGGACAGACCAGTTGCGAGGACACGGGCATCGACCATTTGCCCCTGGATGCGTCTTTGAGATTGTAGAGTTCGATGTTGCTGATATGTCCCTGGCAATCATACAGGATTTCCAGGGCATCGGCCGTGGAGAGATTGCTCAGGTTCAGCGTGAAATGTGACGATGAGTGAAATTTGGCCAGTCTCGGCAACAGTTCCCCGACCTTGAGGCGCAGCAGGGGTGGAACCTCGGGAGTGTCCTGGGGAATGGTCGGGTCGTGCAGTTCCGGGTTGCGGCATGGTTGCAGGTAGCGGTTGATGAGCAGTTCCGAGTCGATGGAGTTCAGGGCGTCGAGGCGTTCAATCAATTCCTTGCGCCTTTTTGGCGTGGCGGTTTCGTACTCCTGGGCCATGACCTGCGCGATCTGCTTGAGCTTTGGCTGCATGCCGCTCTGGATGTATTTGGCCAGGTGCAGGAGGGACGGCTGGCCCGTGCCCACGAAGGTGGCGAAGGCCTTTTCGTCGAGCAGGTCGAGTTCCAGTCCGTACTCCTGGGCCAATTCTCCGCGGTGGATGCGGTTGTATGCCTGCAACGCCTCGAATACGTATTTCTGCTGGTAGGCGGAAACCATCCGCCCTTCCTTCATGAAGGCCTTGACCGGCTGTTCCTCTAGAAAGGCGCGGAAGGACTTGGGGTCGGTGTAGCTCTGGGGTTCCCAGATCACGCGTACGTACTTGCCCCGAAAACGCGAGGACACATCGATGCCGATGCGAATGTGCATGCCCAGTATGCAGCCCGCTTCCAGAAGTTCCTCGGCCACCTCGGCGTCCACATAGTTGTAATAGACAACGGTCAAAAAGCGCACGCCCTTGATCCATGCGTCCATGACAAGATGGGTCGGGGATTTGCGGCCCTTGGTGTTGGCGTCGTGGACATGGTGGTCGAAGGCGAGCTGATTCCACTCCTCGGGCATTTCCAGAAGGTGGTATTTGTCGAGTTCGGCCCGGACCACGCGGGGCTTGCCGGAGGAAGCCATGCGGAAGTCGTGGGCGAGGCGCAGCTGGGTTTCCTCGTCTTCCCGGTGGCGTATGAGCTCCTTCATGATCTGCAGGAGCACCCGCGACGTGTTTTTCTGCAGGTAGGCGTTGCCCGCGAGAAGCACCTCGTCCTTGAGCGCGCGCAATGCGTTGAGGCGGTCGGAGGACATGCCCACTTCCAGGGAGCCGAGGAGGCTCGCGATGGCATAGGCGATGCGCAGTACCCGTGGCGCGGCCATTTCTTTGATGCCGTGCGGATGCATGCACGAATCGAGCAGGGAACGGATATTGGTGTTTTGCGCCGTGCGGTCCAAAACATCGTTGACGATGCGCAGCAGCGTATAGTCGTTGGAATCGAAGAAGAGCCGGGAATGCGCCACGTCTGGTCCTGTTGTAGACGAGCCTGGCCTAAGCCGGTTCGTTGTTCGTGGGGGAGGAGGCCTTGCGGCTGTCGTTGACGCACTTCTTGCGGTACGCGTCCTCAAGCTTGTAGAGCAGGTCTTCCAAATCGGCTGGCTTCATCAGGTAGTCGAAGGCGCCACGATTCATCCCTTCCATGGCCGCGTCGATGCTGGCATGGCCGGTAAGCATGATCACTTCGGTACTGGGCCAGTTGGCCTTGATTCTTCTCAGGACCTCCAGTCCGTCCATGCCCGGCATCTTCACGTCCAGGACAACCACGTCCCGGGGTTCCTCGGCCAGCATGGCCAGCGCCTGCTCTCCCCGCGACGCGCCCTGGGCCTTCAGGCCCCGCTTGGCCAGCCTTTTGATGATAGTGCGCAGGAAGTCTTCCTCGTCATCCACAAGCAATACAGAAAATTCTTCCATTTGGGCTCCTTGAAGTCTTTCGAACAGGCTCCGACATCACGTAATTGCCTATAGGCATGCATAGCCCGAGATGCGGCCGGGAGGCAACGCCCTTGTTGGTCCTTTGTCGCCGACAATACGGACTTTTACGTACGACACCCGAGATGCGTTTTGCTAGTTTGTCCGTTTAGGAGGAACAGCGTACGCGCATTCAAGGCCCCATCCCCCCACTTCCCTGGCAACTTGGCGTAATGGGCTATCTCGGCGGTATTCTGGTCTGGGCCCACGCCCTCCCCGTCGTGATCGCCTGCATGTTGACCGCGCTGGCATTTGCCCGTCGCGGCCGGACCTTTGCGCTCATGGTGTCGTGTTTCGGGCTCGGGCTGCTCGCGGGGATGCCAGGGGTGGAGGATGATCAGATGGCGCTCTTGAATGGTCAGTTTCGAATACAGGGAGTAGTGGATGCGGTGCGCACGCATCCGGGGCGCAGGATCAGTGTTCTGGTCCGCGATGTGGTGGAGCTGGACACAAACGCGACCCTGCCAGGCAGGCTGCTCTGGAGCTGGACGGATCCGCCCTTCATTCCGCAGGCTGGCCTGAAATTCACGGCCGATCTGCGCATCCGCGAACTGCGCTCAAGGGCCAATTTTGGTCTTTCATCGAGTGAGGCATACTGGAAGCGAAAGGGCGTTCGGCACCGCGCGTACTCACGAGGAGCCGCCCACGTAACCTGGGAAGAAGGACGGATCAGCCCTCGGGCCTGGCTGTTGAATCTGGCCAGTCCGCTGATGCCTGATACCCAGGGCGGGGCGGCGGTCCGGGCTCTGCTTTTCGGGGACAGGTTTTTGCTTGAGGCAGACTTCATGGACCGCATCCGCAGGGCCGGGCTGTCCCACAGCCTGGCTCTGTCGGGGCTGCATCTGGCGCTGGTCGCGAGCTTTGGCCTGGGCGCGGCCTCGGTCTTGAGCCGGGTCTGTCCCTGGCTGCTTCTGATCCTGCCGCGCCGGAAACTGGCCGTCCTTTCGGCTTTTCCTCTTGTCGCCGCCTATCTGTGGCTCGGCGATTTTTCTCCGTCGCTTCTGCGCGCCTTTGTCATGCTTACCGCCGTGTCCCTGCATCTATTTATTGGCTCACGGTCGCATCCGCAGGATGCTCTTTTTGCGGCCATGGCCGTGCTGATCATGGCTGATCCCGCCTCGGCCCACGATCTGAGCCTGCAGCTTTCCGTGCTGGCCGTCGGAGGCCTCGTTCTGTTCATGCCAATCGCTGCGGCCCTGATCGCTCCCTTGCGAGATCGCGGCGCCCTCTGGCGGCCCATTCATGGGCTGCTGACGCTTCTGGCGGTGACATGCTGCGCCAACCTGTTCATCCTGCCGGCGCAGGTCCTGTATTTTTCCGAGGTCACCGCGCACCTGTGGCTCAATCTTTTGTGGCTGCCGGTGCTCAGCCTGGCGGTGCTGCCCCTGGCCTTTCTGGGGCTTGCGGCGTCGCCGTGCTGCCCGCTCCTGGCCAAAGGATGTTTCTTCGCTGCCGCCTGGGGTGTGGACGTTCTGGATCGCTTTCTGGTGCTGCTCGATGGGGCGGGTTTTCTTGCCGTAACGCCCGTGCTGCGGCCTTCAGGGGTGCAGGTGGTCGGGTACGGGGTCGTGCTGGTGGCGGGAAGCGTGCTCCTGAGTCCCGCCCGGCCCAGGGCAAGGGCGCTTGCATTTCTGGGGCTGGGGCTGACTTTGTTGGCCGTTCCGCCATTGTGGCAGGAGGGCAGGCAGTGGCGCGACGAGGTTGAATTGACGGTCCTGGACACGGGGATGAGTCAGGCGATCATGGTGCGTGGCAGTACCGGCCGGACGGTGCTCGTGGATGGCGGGGGAGGCTGGAGCGCCGATTATGATCCGGGGCGGGCCGTGGTTGGCCCGGCCTTGAGCTGGCAGCATCCTCCCCGAGTTGACAGGGTGCTGTTGTCCCACGTTCACGCCGATCATCTGCGGGGTCTTTTTTACATTCTGGATGCTTTTGAGGTGGCCTGGTTCGGGTGGTCCGGACTTGTGGACCAGTCGAATGATTCGCGGCGGCTGGTGGAGAGGCTGGCGCAAAACTCCTGGCCGGCGCACCGGTTGCGCGCCGGAGACAAGGTGGTCATCGAGCCCGGTCTTCATCTGGAGGTGCTTTATCCTGCACCCGCCGAGACGGGCATTTCCGACAACGACACGTCGCTGGCGCTGCGCCTGGTGCGGAATGGGCGCGGCCTGGCCCTCTTGCCCGCCGATCTGGAAAAAAGCGCTTTGGAGCGGCTCATGAGGCAGGGAAGTGCGTTGACGGCCGAAGTGCTGGTGCTTCCTCATCATGGCTCCAAATCGAGCCTGCACCCCCGCTTCCTGGGCAAGGCCGGAGCGGCATGGGCCGTGGCGGCCTGCGGGCCGGGCAACCGGTTCGGTTTTCCTCATCCTTCCGTGGTGCTGGCCTGCAAGCGGGCGGGGCTTGAGGTCCTGACCACCGCCGAACATGGCGCGCTCAGATTTTGCTGGCGCGGGGAGAAGGCGGTGCGGGTCGAAAGCGCGCGCTTCGGGGCGCTTTGCAGGGATTGATCCGATTGTGCCTCGCGGGTCTTTCCTGTATGGGCGTGGCGGTACGGACAACCCAGAAGGAGAACCAGATGACAACCATCATGCCCGGTGACAAGAACCTGCGCAACGCCATCGCCTGGATCGAGGAGCATCGCCGCGAAGACCCGGATTTGAAGAAGCTCATGGCCCAGGCGGCCATGCGGTTCGACCTGACCCCGCCGGAAGAGCTGGCTCTGGCGAGATTCTACCGCGAGGAGGCCGTGTCCCGGTGATTCGAGTGCCTCTTCTGCAACGGGAGCTTTTCAAGGAGATGGGGATAATCGCCTCCATTTGCCTTGGCGGCTTTTTGTGTCTCATCCTGCTTGGCCGCCTCCTGCAATTGCGGGATCTGTTCATGGCCCAGGGCGTGACTTTTTTCGACCTGGTCAAGCTCTTTACCTATCTGAGCCCTTTTTTCCTGATCATGCTCATACCGGTGTCGTGCATGCTTGGACTTTTTTTGACTTTCCTGCGTATGGGCGCCGACCGGGAACTCATTTCCCTGCGCGCCGGGGGAGTCAGCATCTGGCCTCTCTTGCCCGCGCCCATGCTCCTGTGCCTGCTGTGTTCCGCGCTGACGGTATGGATTTCCCTCTCGGGCATATCCTGGGGCATGGACAATTTCCGGCAGACGGTGGTGGAATTGGCCCGCCACAAGACTTCCGTCAACGTACAACCCGGAGTCTTCAACACCTCCTTTCCCGGCCTGACCGTGTATGCCCGCCAGGCGGACCCGGGCAGCGGCGCGTTGCTGGACGTTTTCGTTCTCGACAGTTCAAGATCCAAGGCCCGTGCGACCATTGTCGCCCCTGTCGGCCAGATTGATTCCGACCCGGATCTTGGCCAGGTTTTCGTGCGCCTTAAGGACGGGCATGTCTACCGCGAGGAGGGTGGTGAGCTGAGCGTCATAAGCTTTGAAAGCTACATCCTTTCCCTGGACATGACACGCTTGCTGGGCGGTTTCGAGTTGAGTGACAAGGCCCCCAAGGAGATGTCCTGGAAGGATCTTCAAGCGTTGAAGGGCGACGGATTCAAGGACAGGAGCGAAAATTTTCAGCGCCGGGTGGAGATAGAACTGCACAAACGCTTTTCCTTGCCCGCGGCCTGCATCGTGCTTGGATTTTTCGCCCTGCCGCTGGCCTTTTTCTTTCAGGGCATGAAGCGCCAGTTCGGGCTGATCGTTTGCCTTGGCGCATTTTTCCTCTACTACGTGCTTTTGTCCGGGGGCATGTCCCTGGCTGAAAGCGGGGTGTTGACACCGGCGTTGGCCCTGTGGCTGCCCAACTTCATTTTCCTGCTGGCCGCGGCGGTGGGCATGTGGCTGGTCGCGACGGAGAAGGAGGTCAATTTCCGGATGCTGCGGTTCTGGGTACTCAGAACCCTGGGCCTGAAGGGGGCAGACGCATGAAGCTGCTGACACGTTACATCCTGCGGCAAAATCTTTTTCTTCTTCTGCTGGTTTGCGGCATCGGCCTTGGGATCTATGTCTTCATCGATCTTTTCGACAGGCTCGATGACTTTCTGGAGGCGGGGGTAGGTCTGTCTTCCGTTGGGGCCTATTTTCTCTACCGCACGCCCTTTATCCTGGCCCAGATCTTTCCTGCGGTTTTCCTGATCGCGCTCATGGTGCAGATGGGGCTCATGCTGCGCAGCCGCGAGCTTCTGGCCCTGGAAGCATGTTCCGTGTCACCGGGGGCTGTGGCCAAATCCGTGATCTGGTACGCCCTTGCCCTCTGCGTGGCGCAGCTTCTTTTTTCCGAGGCGTTGGGCGTGAGCGGTCACAGGGCCGCGGATCGGATCTGGAACGAGGAGGTGCGCAACCGTCAGATTGAAAAACGGCAGCTGGCCGACATCTGGTTTCGCGAGGGCAATCGCATCGTGCACATGGGCGAAGTGACTCCTGCCGCTGGTCAGGGTTCAAGACTGACGGTGCATGTCCTGGAAGATGACGACGCCGGGAGCATAAAAGAGATCCTGCGTGCCCGGACATTCAAGTCGACTGCCGCCGGCTGGCTTTTGACGGATGTGACGCGCACGTTCCCTGCGTCCTTCGAGGTGCTCGAAGCGGCGCAAATGGAGCTTGACCTGCGTACCGATCTGGGCAGCTTTCTGATCGTCGATCCCAAGACCCGGCTTGAGTCGTTGCCGCTCTGGCAACTGGGCGCCGAAATACAGCGGCTGCAAGATTCCGGCTCGAACATCGAGCGTTTGCAGACCGCCTGGCACATGAAGCTGGCCTATGCGGGCTCGGTCCTGGTCATGGCGCTCATCGCCCTGGCCGTGGTGTCCCTTTTCGGGTCGCTTTTCGTCATCATCCCCATTGGGCTGGTGGCCACATTCTGCTATTACGGATTGTTCGTGCTGTGCGCCTCGGCCGGGGAAAAGGGCCTTGTGCCGCCGATGCTGGCAGCCTGGGCGGCCAATGTTTTCTTCACGGCCGTCGCAGGCGGATGGATGCTGCGCGGCCGGTCCTTTCATCTGGGTTGATTGCCGACAGGGGGCTGGGATGGTCTGGTGGATTACGATTGGCGGATTTTTGCTCGGATGTCTGGTTGCCTATGCCATGATTCAGGGGAGCTCGGATGATGACGATGACTCACAGCCCTGAGGCAGGGTCTTTTCGACGGGCTCCAGGTACCTGGTGAGAATCCGCAGGATTTCAGGATAGAAATCGTCAGAAAAGCTCAGCCCCAGGATGTTTTCCTTGGCCAGCAGGCGGGCGCGGGTCGAGCCGAAGACCGTGGAGAAGATGACGCTGGCGGCCAGATTGGGCTCCAGATCCGCGCGGATGGAGCCGTCGGCGATGCCCTTGCGCAGGCACTCAAGCATCTTTTCGACTACCTTGGAGCAGACATTCAGGATTTCGGAGTTGTCCGCGTCGACGGTGTTGGCCAGAAACGGGGAGCAGCGCAGCAGGGTCAGGAAGCCTGAGTCGGGCTCCGTGGACGCCTTCAGGATGCATTTGGCGAAATTTAGCACGCCGCTCAGTCCGTCGGATGCATAGTACTGGCTCTCGTCGATCTTGAGTAGCAGGTTCGAGAGGATGTCTATCTCCACCAACTGGAACAGGTTTTCCTTGCTCCCGTAGTGATGGGCGATGAGTCCGTCGGCGATACTCGCCTCCTGGGCGATGCGCTTGTAGGTGGTTTCCGCGTACCCCAGTTCCCCAAAAAGCCGTTTGGCCGTCTTCAGAATGCGTTCTTTGTTGCCTATGGCCACTTGCCTTCTCCCCTTGTTTTTTTTCTGACTTGTACCCAGCCCCCATTGACCAGTCCACCATTTTTCCGTCTAAATCCTGCTTGTCCGTTCAATAAAGCTGATTGCCTGAAAATGAGGATGAGTACGGGCAATGCTCTTTAATGGCGGTGCGTTGCAAAACTCTTGACGCAGAAACCTTCTTCATTTAGCGCTCTAGCAAAAATATATTGAGCGCGCACTTAAGGTGCTTCGCTTGTGGCGAAAACAGTGCAACTAAGGGGAGGATGGATGCAAACTTTGAAATCGTGGGTCATTGCTTGGAGTCTGGTGCTGTTAACCGCGCAATTCGGCTTTGCGGCCGGGTTCGGCATTTATGAATGGAGCGCTCGCGGCAACGCCCTGGGCGGGGCCACGGTGGGCCGTGCTGACGATCCATCCGCCCTTGCCACAAACCCGGCAGGCATAACCCAGCTTGATGGCTTGCAGGTTCTGGGCGGGTTCACGGCAATTCATCCGGTGCTTGACATCAAGGCTGACGGCAAATGGTATTCCTCGGACAAGGATTCCCTCTGGATTCCGCCACATTTTTTCGCCACCTGGAAGGTTAACGACCGCTACTCCATAGGCCTTGGAACGTTCTCCCGCTTCGGCCTGGGTTCCGTTTTCGATGAAGATTGGGGCGGCCGTTACAATTCCTACGAAGCCATCATTGAATCCGTTTCCATCAATCCCAACGTGGCCGTGAAAGTTACGGATAATTTTTCCGCCGCGTTTGGTGTCGAGGCCATGTATCTGAATTTTTCGCAGAAGAAGAAGCTTAAACTGGGCGCAGTAGATGGTGATGCGCACCTTGATGCTGATGGCATGGGATATGGTTTCAATATGGCCTTGCATTATCAGCCCTGTTCTTACGCTAAACTGGGACTTTCCTATCGCAGCCCGGTGACAATGAAGGTTACAGGAGACGCAAATTTTTCTGATATTCCTGCCGGTTTGCCGTTGCCTGCAGGCTATTTTGAGGACACTTCCGCGAGTGGCACTGTAACACTGCCTGATTCTTTCGCTTTTGGTGTCGCAATGTATCCAACGGAGAAACTTAGTGTTGAAGTTGGTGCCGTTTATACGTTGTGGAGCAAATATGATGAGCTGAAGATTAATTTCGGCGATGCCACTATTTATAAACCAGGAAATGTTGTCCTTGTTGATCAAACCGTGACCCCCAAAAATTGGGACGACGTATGGCGCTTCAACATCGGCGTTGAATATGCCGCTCTGGATTGGCTCGATCTGCGCGTCGGATACGTCTATGACCAGTCTCCTCTTCAGGACGACACCATCGACTACATGGTCCCGGCCAATGACCGTCACTTGTTGAACGGTGGTCTTGGTTTTCATTGGGACAGCTGGGTTGTGGACGTGAACTACACTTACCTTATGATCATGGATCGCGACATTGACGCCAGGGCAGCGGATTATGTGCGTGAAGGTGAAATCGACAACGCCGATGCGCATATGGTCGGCCTGTCCATTGGTTACAAGTTCTAGCTCTTATCCAGGAATCAGGCACTTGAAGTCAAAAAAAAGCCCCGCATCGCGGGGCGTTTTTTTATGCTCTGTTTTCGGCGCAAGGAGGAGGGTTTCCGGTTTTTGCAACGCTTCGGCTCAGGTACGGAACCGCCCGAGCAGGTTGAAGAGGTTGGAGGCCAGCCGGCGCAGCTCTTCCGCGTTGCGGGCCACTTCCGCAGTGTTCCGGTTGGTGCTTTCGGCCGCGCTGTTCACGTCCGCTATTTCGTCCGAGATGTCCCTTATGACCGCCGAACTCTGGGCCACGTTCACGTTGATTTCCTGCAGTCCTTGTGAAGCCTGCGCCACGTTGCCGGCGATGTCGCGTGTGGCCACGGACTGCTCTTCGATGGCGGCCGCCACACTGGCGATGATGTTGTTTATCTCTTCGATGATCTTGGAGATGGTGATGATCTGACCTTCCGTGGTCTTGGATGTTCCCTGGACCTCGACGATGCGCTCCTTGATCTCCTCCGTGGCTGTCGCGGTCTGCTTGGCCAGTTCCTTGATTTCATTGGCGACAACGGCAAATCCGCGCCCAGCCTCTCCGGCTCTCGCGGCCTCGATGGTGGCATTGAGGGCCAGTAGGTTGGTCTGATCCGAAATCTCGGTGATGATGGCGGTGACCTTGCCGATATCCATGGCCGCGTCGCCCAGCGCGCTCATTGCGGCTGTCGCGGCATCGGCCTCGGTCATTGCCCGCCCGGCGACGGTTCTGGCCTTTTCGGTGTTGGAGGCGATCTCGGTTATGGTCACAGCCATTTCTTCGGTGGCCGTGGCCACCATGTTGGTGTTCTGGGTGGTCTGCTCCATGGCGGCGGCCACGCTGCCGAACCTTGTGTTGAGATCCTGGGTCGCGGCGGCCACGGACTCTGCCTTGCGCGCCGCCTCGTTCGCACCGGAGGTCAAAGCCTGGGAGATGGACAGCAGGCGGTCCGAAGCGTTGTTCAGGCTTCCGCCGTTTGAGACAACCTCGCTGATTATGACGCGCAGCTTTTCCAGAAAGGTGTTGAACCAGCGCGCCATCTCGCCGATCTCATCGTTGGAGGTCACTTCGAGCTTGCGTGTCAGATCTCCTTCACCCTCGGCCACATCCTTGAGCATGCCGGTGGCGTTGATGACGGGTCTGGCCATGGTGTTGGCGAAGAATGCGGCCAGAGTCAGGAATATGGCCACGAGCACCACGGCCATGATCGCCATCTTGCGCAGCATGGAGTTGAATCCGATCATGACCTCCTCTTTTTCGATGACTCCAATGAGCTTCCAGCCCAGTCCCTCGATGGTGTGCACCTGGGCGAACCAGTCCTTACCGTCCATGACCACTTCCATTCCTCCCTGGTCGATCGTGTCCAGTTGCGCCAATGCCGGGACATCGCTTTCATTCATCTTCTTGAAATTGAGGTTTTCATGCCTGGGGTTGGCCAGGATTGTCCCGTCGTCCTGTACGAGAATCACGTATCCTGTCTGGCCCATGGGAGACTTTTCGATCAATTCGGTCAGCACCCCGAGCCCCACGTCCAGCCCTGTGCAGCCGATGATCTCGCCGCCTTCGGTGGTGATGGGGAACATGTTGCTGATGACCGCCTCGCCCGTCGTCGAAAGATAGGCAGGAGAAATGGATGCCTTGTTCGGAGTAGCCATGGCCGTGGTGTACCAGGGGCGTTTGCGGGGATCGTAACCGGGAGGCATCTCGCTTTCGCCTGAAGAGACGAAGCCGCCCCATTTGGTGCCGAGAAACACTTCGACGTATTCGGGATGCGTGGTGTGGATATTTTTAAAAAACCGCGCAATATTTTCTTCCAACGGACTGCGCACGATGTCCTTGGGAGCTTTCTTCACGGTCTCCTCGACATAGCTGTGCAGGCTTTCATCGGCCTGGAGCACCAGGGCGTCGCGGGCGATCATGGTCGTCATTTTCAGCGCCTTGTCGACAAAGATGCCGATGGCCCGGTCTATCTGGGATAATTCCTTGCCCGCGGAATTGTGAAACGTGTCGATGGACGATTCACGAATCTGGAGCCCCAGCACGACACATATGATCAGGATCGAGGTCAGGATGGTGGTGGTGAAGGCCAAAAGAAGCTTTTTTCGAATGGAGAGCTTCATGCGGATCTCCTTCCCCGTTTGGGGATGGGCTGATGTGACGGGCTGGTTCAAAGGGGGGGTACATATTTTTATGTATATGAGTAGAGCAGGATAAATCCAGTGTTTTTTGAGAGGAAATGCTCTTGTCACAGAATCGGCTTTTGCGGTCGGTCATGAATGTATGATCGGCGCAGGGCGGAGAGCCAAAAAAAAGCCGGTTACCCGGCTTTCAGGAGCACTTCAGTGCTCTTTTCTGGTGCGAAAATGTGGTCAGCAGTTGTTTGTGGCTGCAGGATCGCTTTCTTTTTCCTTGACCAGATATATGGCAGGCAGGGACACGAGGGTGGTGGCGAATTTGATCAGGGTGTTGCTGAAGAATATGGACCAGACCACGGCCCCCTCGAACAGGCCGCCAAAAGCGATCCAGCAGAAGATGAGGCTGTCCAGCGGGATGCTGACCGCGTTGCTGACCAGGACCCTGGACCATTGATGCCGGGCCGTGACCTTTTCCTTCCACAGGCTGTAGATTTCCGTGTCGGTCAGTTCGGAAATGACTTCGGCGATGATGGACGCGAAAACAAGCCGCCACAGGGGGGCCAGCACCTGTCCGAACTCCGCCTGCGAGCCCACGCCCATGTCCGGCGGCAAAATGGAGACCATCCAGAAATAGGCGGCCATGAGCAGATTGAAGCCGGCGGCGGTGATGATCATGAGCCGCGCGCCCTGCTTGCCCATGGTCTTGTGGACCATGTCGCGCAGGGTGAATGTCAGGGGATAGATGAAGGTGCCGGCGTCGATGGACATGCCGCCGAGCATGACGATGCGCAGGGAACCGACATCGGAAAATATCTGCAGGGCGATATAGGACGCCACGAGAATGACGATTGCGTTCATGGGATGCTCCGGAAGATGAATTCGGGCCTTTCCCTAGACTGAAGCGGCTGGGCTGTAAATGCCGGATTTGGGCATGCGCACGATCAGAAAAAGGGGTCCGACAGGTTTTCCGGTCAGGCCTGTTCGGATTCCTGCGCCAGTCGTTCGCGTTTGCGTTCTTCCAGACGCAATTCGCGGCGCATCATGGCTTCGCGGTTGCGGCGCTGGTGAGTCGGAGTCTCAAGGATGAGGTCCGGCACGGGCGCGGGCTTCTTGTCCGGGCCCATGGCCACGAAGGTCAGGTAGGCCGAGGCCGCGTGACGCTGCTCTCCGGTCATGAGATTTTCCACCACCACGCGAACCCCGATCTCCATGGACTGTTTCCCGACCCTGTTCACGCTGGCGTGCAGCAGCATGAGTTCTCCCACCTTGACGGCGGCCTTGAACTCCATGCGGTCGATGGAGGCCGTGACCACGCTCATGCGCGCGTGGCGCATGGCGCAGACTGCCCCGGCCAGGTCGAGGTGCTTCAATATCACCCCGCCGTGCACGTTCCCAGCCGGGTTGGCGTCTTCCGGCAGGGCGCGGTGGGTCATCAGGGTCTCGCTTTCGCTGACCTTGCGGGCGATAGAGCTCACGAGAGCCGTCCTTCTTCCAGTGCGTGGCAGGCGGCCTGACTGCCGCCCGGCTGGGGCAGCAGAGGCGGAATCTCACGGCGGCAGCGTTCGTCGACGAACGGGCAGCGGGTGTGAAAGACGCAGCCCGTGGGCAGCAGGATGGGAGTGGGCACCTCGCCCTTGAGGCGGATGTGCGAAAATCCCTTGCCGCCGAGCTTGGGGATGGCCGAGAGCAGCGCGCGGGAATAGGGGTGGCGCGGATCGCCGTAGAGGTTTTCCTTGCTGGCCAGTTCACAGAGCGTGCCCAGATACATGACGGCCACGCGGGTGCTGATGTGCTCGACCACCGAAAGATCGTGGGTGATGAACATGTAGGTCAGGCCGAAGCGTTCCTGACAGTCCATGATCAGATTCAGGATCTGCGCCTGGATGGATACGTCCAGGGCGGAGATGGGCTCGTCGGCCACGATGAACTCCGGGTCGACCATCAGCGCGCGGGCGATGCTGATGCGCTGGCGCTGGCCGCCGGAAAATTCGTGAGGAAAGCGTCCGGCCCAGGCCGGGTCGACTCCCACCTGACGCATGACCTCGGCCACCTTGTCCCGGACCTGCGAATTCGAAAGGTCGGGGAAGTGGAAATGGGTCGGTTCCTCGAGAATCTGGCGCACGGTCATGCGCGGGTTCAGCGATGCATAGGGGTCCTGAAAGACCATCTGCATCTTGCGGCGGTAGGGGAGCATCTCCTTGGGCGAGAGATTGTCGATGCGCTGCCCGCGAAAGGCGATTTCGCCGCTGGTGGGCGGGTAAAGGCCCAGCACCGTGCGCCCGAGGGTGGACTTGCCGCAGCCGGATTCGCCGACCACGGAGAGAATCTCGCCCTGCACGATGTCGAGGGAGACGTCGTTCAGGGCCTTGACCGTGGTCGTGGTCAGGGTCGGCATCGCGCCGGAAAAGCTGATCCGGTCCAGAAAGCCGCCGGAGATGTCGAAGTGCTTCACCACATTGGTGATCCGCACGAGGGAGTTGTTTTGTGCTGTCATGATCTACCTGGTTTGCGCGTAAAGATGACAGGCCACCAGGCCCGAGTTGTCCGAATTGCCGAAGAGTCCGGGCGTCTCGCGCCGGCAGATGTCCATGGCGTGTTCACAGCGCGGATGAAAGGCGCAGCCCGGGGGGATGCTGGTCAGGTTGGGCATCATGCCCGGAATCTGGTGCAGCCTGCCGCGCCCGCTCCCGCCCTGGGGCAGTGCCTGGATCAGGCCCTTGGTGTAGGGGTGCCGGGGACTTCCGACGATGCTTGTGGTCGAACCCTGCTCCACGATGCGCCCGGCGTACATGACCGCGATCTTCTCCGTGACCTGCGAGACCACGCCAAGGTCGTGAGTGATGAGGATGAGCCCCATGTTCTCGTGTTTGCACAGTTCAAGGAGCAGGGCCATGACCTCGGCCTGGATGGTCACATCAAGGGCCGTGGTGGGCTCGTCGGCGATGATCAGGCTCGGGTTGGTCAGGAGCGATATGGCGATGACCACGCGCTGGCGCATGCCGCCGGAGAGTTCATGAGGATACTGGCCGAGGCGTTTGCCGGGCGAGGAAATGTAGACCTTCTGGAGCTTTTCGAGCGCGATCTCGCGGGCATGGGCGGTGCTGACCTGATTGTGGGCCTGGATGGTCTCGACCATCTGGGTGCCGATGGTCAGCACGGGGTTCAGGGTCATCATCGGGTCCTGGAAGATCATGCTGATGCGGTTGCCCCGAATGTCGCGCATCTGCTCCAGCGGATAGGAGCTGATCTCCTCGCCTTCGAAGAGGACGCGGCCGGAGGCGATGAATCCGGGCTTGCTTATGAGGTTGATGATGGAGAACCCGGCCACGGACTTGCCCGCGCCCGATTCGCCCACCAGTCCCATGCGTTCGCCGGGATTGAGCGTGAAATTGATGCCGTTCAAGGCCGTGAGGTCTCCGGAACGCAGGCCGAATTTGACCACCAGATCCTGCACTTCAAGAAGATGGGTCATTGGTCATCCTTTGTACAGTTTGGGGTTGAGAACGTCCTGCACCCAGTCGCCGAGCAGGTTGATGACCAGAATCAGCAGCACGAGCAGAAATCCGGGAAACATGGTGATCCACCACGAACCGCTGAAGATATAGTCGAAGCCCGAGTTGATGAGCGATCCCAGGGACGGCTTGGTGATGGGCATGCCCAGCCCCAGAAAGGACAGGGCGGCCTCGCTCATGATGGCGTGGGCCACCTGTACGGTGGACAGAACCAGGATGGGCGACATGGTGTTCGGGAGGATGTGCCGCCACATGATGCGGCCCGCGGGCAGGCCCATGACCCGCGCCGCCTCCACGTACTCCTTCTTTTTCTCGGCCAGGACCGAGGCGCGCACGGTGCGCGCGTACTGCGGCCACTCGGCGATGCCGATGACCAGCACCAGAAATGGCACCGCCATGCGCTCGAAAGAGGCCACGCCGAAGACGGCCTGGAAGATGGCCGAGAGGAAGATGGCCACCATGAGGGTCGAGAAGCTGAGCTGCACGTCGGCCATGCGCATCAGGAAATTGTCGATCTTCCCTCCCTTGTATCCGGCCAGAAGGCCGAGCACGATGCCGATGACTGCCTGCATGAACACGGCGCCGACGCCGATGATCAGCGAGATGCGCATGCCGTAGAGCATGGTGCTGAGCATGTCCCGGCCCTGGGCGTCGGTGCCCAGGGTGAAGCTCTTGTCGCCTCCGTCCATCCACACGGGCGGGAGTTCCGAGTCCATGATGTTGATGGTGGTGGTGTCATAGGGGTCGTGGGGAGCGATGACCGGCGCGCCGAAGGCGGACAGGGTCAGCACGGTCAGCACGACGAAGCTGCTCATGGCCACGGGGTCATGCAGAAAACTGTACAAAAAGTACGAGCCGCGGAATTGCTTCCAAAGTCTCATTATTTCCTTCCTGTGATGCGGACCATGGGATTGACCAGGCCATAGATGATGTCAACGGCGGTGTTCACCACGACAAAGATGATGCCGACAAAAATCAGATAGGCCACCAGAAGCGAGGTGTCGGCACGCTCGACGGCTTCCAGGAAAAGAAAGCCGAGTCCGCCCCACTGGAAAACCGTCTCGGTCAGAATGGTGAAGGCGATCATGGTGCCGATCTGAACGCCGCCCACGGTGATGACCGGCAGGAGCGTGTTCTTGAAGGCGTGCACGAACCAGATGCGCATGCGCGGCAGGCCCTTGGCCCAGGCGAACTTGACGTATTCGGTCTCTAGCACCTCCATCATCTCCGAGCGGATGAGGCGCACGAAGAGCGGCAGCATCAGCGCGGTCAGGGCCGTGGTCGGCAGGATGAGATGCCGCAGGCCGTCGAGGGTCAACAGCCCGGATTCCCAGCCCCAGACGTTCACGGTTTCCCCGCGCCCGTAGGACGGCAACCAGTTCAGTTCGATGGCGAAGACGTAGATGAGCAGAATGGCGATGAGAAAAATTGGTACGGACACGCCGATGGTGCTCAAGCCCATGATCAGCCTTGAAAGCAGCCTTTTGGGATAGATGGCGCTGTAGATGCCCATGGGTATGGACAGGACGACAATGAGGAAAGTGCAGCACATGACCAGCTCGATGGTGGCCGGAGCCTTGTTCAGGATGACTTCCATGGCCGGCTTCTTGTAGAAGAAGGACTGGCCGATGTTGCCCTGCATGGCGCCTTTCAAAAAGCGTCCGTACTGGATGAGAAACGGGTCGTTGAGCCCCAGCTTCTCGCGGATGGCGTCGCGCTCGGCGGCTGAAACCGAAATGCCGGTCAGTTCCCGCACCGGGTCGCCCACGCTCTGCTTGAGGGCGAAGCCGATGAAGCTGATGATGAGCATGACGATGATGGCTTGAATAATACGGCGGACAGTGAATGCAAACATGTGTGAATCCGTTGCCGTCCTGACGGTCAGGAGCGCCTGCGGCCGCGCGGACGGGGGGTGTTTGTTCGAAAAAGGGCAGGCCTCGTGAAAAGCCTGCCCCGCGTACACAGTCTTGGCGAATGGATCAAGTCTTCAAACGGGACTATTCCACGACCAGGTCGCCAAGGTAGGGGAAGTCCATGATGTTGACGACGGGCTCGATGTCCACGCCCTTCTTGGCTGCCCAGGACAGATTCTGCCAGTGCAGGGGCACGTAGGCGGCATCTTCGTAGGCGATCTTCTCGACTTCCTGCAGCAGCGCTCTGCGCTTGACGCGGTCGTTCTCGACGTTGGCCTGGTTGACCAGTTCGTCAAGCTTGGCGTTGCAGTAGTTGCCGCTGTTGTACTGGCCCTTGCCAGTGTCCTTGTTGGGGCACATGAGCAGGTACTCGGAGTAGTTGGCGGAGTCCTCGGTGTCGGAATGCCAGCCGATCATCTGGATGTCGGCCACCTGGGCGTCGAACTCATCCCAGTACTGGGCCTTGGGCATGGTTTTGAGGCTGACCTTGATGCCGATCTTGGAGAGCATGGAAACCACGGCCTCGGCGATCTTTTCGTCGTTCACGTAACGGTTGTTGGGGGCGATCATGGTCGCCTCGAAGCCCTTCTCGAATCCGGCTTCCTTCATGAGCTGCTTGGCCTTGGCCAGATCGAAGCGGGGAGTCAGACCTTCCACATAGCCGTCGAAGCCTTCGGGACCCTGCTGCTGCGCGGCGGTGGCGGTGCCCTTCATGAGCTTGGCCACGATGCCGGCGTTGTCGATGGCCGCGATGATGGCCTGGCGAACCTTCAGGTTGGCGAATTCGGGCTTTCTCTTCTGGTTGAGCTGGAAGGTGATGATGCGGCTGCCGGCCATGCTGACCAGATTGATGTCCTTGTTGGTGCTCAGGCGATCGAAATCCTGGGGAGGAACAGGGGCGATGAAGTCAACGCCGCCGGACAGAAGAGCCGCCGTACGGGTCGCGTTTTCCTTGATGGGGGTGAGGATGATCTCGCTCACGTTGCCCTTGCTGTCCTTGTCCCAGTAGTCGGCGAAGCGCTTGTAGACCATCTTCACGCCCTGCTCGCGGGATTCCACGTAGAAGGGACCGGTGCCGGACTGGTTCTGGTTGGCAAACGAGTACTCGGTCTTGACGATGGCGTCCTTGGGCAGGCCTTTCTCGTCGGTGCCGGTGTAGAATTTGGAATCAAGGGGGAAAATGTAGGTGGCCATGTTTTCCACCAGCGGATAGGGCTCGGTGGTGATGATGTCGATGGTGTAGTCATCGATGATCTTCGGCTCGGCGAAGGACGTGAACAGACCCTTGAAGTCCTCGCTCTTCTTCAGGCGGTCCATGGTCCAGGCCACGTCGGCCGCAGTGAAGGTGTTGCCGGAGTGAAACTTGACGCCTTCGCGCAGATAAAAACGCACGGTCAAATCATCGATGCGCTCCCACTTGGTGGCCAGGCGCGGTTCGAACTTCATGTCCTTGGTCCAGCGGATCAGCGGATCAAAGCACAGATGGGTGTACTGCAGCATGCCGCCGGAGAGCTGGACATGCGGGTCCATGGATTCCGGGTCGGCGTCGAGGGCCATTTTCAGCGTCTTGCCCTGGGCGGACGTAGCAAGAAAAATGAATGCCAGTGCGAAAAAGAGCAGTTTTTTCACAAACAACCTCCTTGAATGATGAATCGGTATGACGTCCTGCCGGGAACATCCCGGCGGGGTTTTCACATGAGCTTGGGCTGGTTGATAAGTATTTGGCAAAACAATCTGATTCGTGCCTGGCCGTAGATGACAAGGCGGCAATACGCATAGCTGATTATGGAAAATAACTGAAGCGAAAAATTTCCCCGGACTATATATAATCGGTTCTGGTCGATGACCAGGGCCCCGCCGCCGAATTCCGCCTGTGGGCTGGATTTCCGTAAGCATCGCGGCTAACGTGCCGCACTTTCACTGCATCAGCGCTTGAACTTGTCCGTGGAGACTTCGCATGCGATCGATATTTTTCTGGATGATTTTTTTGCTGCTTCCGTGCCCGCTCCAGGCCCGGACCATCGTTTTCGCCCCTCTGCCCATGGAAAGCCGGGAGACGGTGCTCAAGCAGTTCATGCCCCTGGCGTTCTACCTGAAGCAGACCCTGGGGCATGAAATCGAATTCGATTACTCTGACAATTACGCTCAGATTCTGGAAAAATTCAGGCAGGGCAAGGTCGATCTGGCCTACCTGGGGCCGCTGCCCTACGTGTCGCTTCGCAGCATCGACGAGCACGCCGTGCCGCTGGTTCATTTCAACGAAGCTTCGGGAAGGCCTCTTTACACATGCTCCATTGTCGCCCTCGCCGACGCGAATTTCACCCTGGCCAACATGGAGAAGCGCAAGGTCGCCTTGACCCAGCCTTTGTCCACCTGCGGCTTTCTGTCCACCAACGGCTTGCTGCGCAAGCAGGGCTCCAGTCTGGCCGGAAATTTGTACCGTTACGTGAGCAAGCACGACGAGGTGGCCATGGCCGTGGTGCGCGGCGAGTTCGATATCGGCGGGCTCAAGACCGCCATCGCCGAGAAATATGGACACCTCGGGCTGGTCGTGCTGGCCCGCACGTCCCCGCTTCCTGCCTTCGCCCTCATCGGCAACGGCGCGACCTTGAGCGCCGCGGAGCGAGAAGCCATCCGCGATGCCCTGACCCGCCTTGATCCGGCCGGAAGGGACAAGGCGCTGCTCGAAACCTGGGGCGCGAACATCCGCCATGGGGCGGTGCCTGCCCGGGACGGCGATTATGCTCCGGTGCGCGAGCTGCTTGGAGACACCCTCATTCCGGAAACCGGAAACTTCTAGATGGCTTCCATCCGCGAATCCATCCGTGAGTCCATCAACGAGCGCCACTTATTGGTGGTGCTCACCCTTGTCATCGGCCTTGGCGCCTGTTTTTTTCTGTACACGCACTTCGCCCAGAAGGAGCGGGCTCATTTCTCCGAGAAGAAGAGCGTCCTTGAGACGGCTTTCAAGGCCAGCGTGCAGATGTACCGACTGGCCATGGAGGGATTTTACGACACGTCCCTGAATACCGGGGAAGTGCTCGAACTCATGCGCGAAGCTTCCGGGGCGCAGGAGAACGAAAAGGCGCTGGCGCGCGGGCGTCTCTACAGAAAGCTGTTTCCGCTTTTCGAGGCCATGCAGCGTCAAAACCTGCGCCAGCTGCATTTTCATCTGGCCGACGGCACGAGTTTCCTGCGCTTCAACATGTCCGAGCATTACGGAGACCGGCTTTTCGAAACCCGCCCGCTGGTGAAGTACGCAAGCGAATTCAAAAAGCCCGCGCAGGGCTTTGAAATCGGTCATACGGCCACGGGATTCCGCTACATATTTCCCCTGGGCGAGGGGGACAGGCATCTGGGTAGCGTGGAGACGCTCATCACCACCAAGGCACTGCGCGACGCGCTGGCGGGCATCGACCCCGGCCGCGAAAGTTCGTTCATCCTATCCGGCGAATTGAACGACGCGCTGCTTTTTCCCGAACAAAAATGGCTCTACAGCGCATCGACCCTGAATCCCGATTTTCTGGTGGAGGACGCCAACGCCTTTCTGCCGACCAGCCCTCCGCCCCTGTCGCCGCAGGCTCTGAGCATCAACAAGGCCCTCGCCGGTGATCCGGACCTGGATGCCGCCATGGAGCAGGGCCTGTCTTTCGCCACCAGCGTCAATGTCGATGGCGCCGATTTCGATGTGATCCTGTTGCCTCTGAAGGATATCCTGGAGCGCACCACGGGCTATCTGGTCAGCTACTCGCGTGATCGGGCCGTGGCCTCATACCGGCGGGAGTTTCATACCTCCATGTTTCTTGCGGCCGGGGTTCTGGCCCTGCTTTTCGTGCTGATTTCCAGGCTGCGTGAGCGAAGTCTGGCCCTTGATGCAGAGCGCGGCAATCTGCGCGCAATGAACGACGCACTGGCCGAAGGCGTGTACGTCACCAATCCCGAGGGCGTCATAACCCGGATCAATCCGGCCGGGTGCCAGATTCTCGGATACTCCGAAGAGGAACTTCTGGGGCGGATCGGTCACGATATCTTTCATTGCCACAAAGGGAACACGTACCTGTCGAAGGTCGACTGCCCGTTTCTGAAGGCGCTCAGCCGTGGTGAGCCGTACGACGCGCAGGAGTGCTTTCTGGGCAAGGACGGAAAACTCCTGCAGGTGGAAGTGGCCAGCCGTCCAATTTTCAGCAAGGGGCTTTTCGTCAGCACGGTGACGGCCTTTCACGACATCACCGAGCGCAAGCACACGGAAATGGCACTGCAGGAGAGCGAATTTCTGCAGCGCAGCCTGATGGAGCATCTCCCGGTGGGGCTGATCATCATCGATGCGAAGACCAGAATCATCGAGAAGGTCAACCCGGCCGCGGCCCTGCTTTTTGGCGCGCCCGAAGCGGAGATCGTCGGGAAGCGCTGTCACCGCTTCCTGTGTCCGGCCAGCGAGAGCCGTTGCCCCATAGTGGATCTGGGCCGCAACATGGACAATTCCGACCGGATGATGATCCGTTCGGACGGAACAGGCATTCCGGTGCTCAAGACCGTGACCAGGATCAGTGTCGGCGGAACGGACAAGCTGCTTGAGTGTCTGGTGGACATCCGGGACAGGAAGGAGGCCGAGGAGTCCATGCGGATGCTCAACCGGCAGCTCGAAAAAACCATCGCCCGCGCCGAGAAGCTGGCCAGCGAGGCGGAAGTCGCCAACCAGGCCAAAAGCAGTTTTCTGGCCATCATGAGCCATGAAATCCGCACGCCCATGAACGCCATTCTCGGCATGGTCCACCTGGCCCTCGGCACCGACCTCTCCATCCGCCAGCGCGATTATCTGACCAAGGTCGAGCGCTCGGCCAAGGCGTTGCTTGGCATCCTGAACGACATCCTTGATTTTTCCAGGGTCGAGGCGGGCAAGATCGCCCTGGAGAATGTCGAGTTCGACCTGACCGAGGTTCTGGATAATCTGGCTGCGGTCGTGGGCGTGCGCGTCCAGGAGGGGCCGGAGTTTGTGATCATGGTCGGCGGCGATGTGCCGCGTGTGCTTATCGGAGATCCCTTGCGCCTGGGCCAGATCCTGATCAACCTGGCGGGCAACGCCGCCAAATTCACGCACGAGGGAGAGATTCGGGTCAGCGTTTCCCTTGAGGACATTACTGCGGGCCAGTCCGCGCGGCTTGGCTTCGAAGTGATGGACACCGGCATCGGCATGACTTCGGAACAGATCAAAACCCTCTTCAGCCCGTTTTCCCAGGGAGACGCCTCGACCACAAGACGCTACGGGGGCAGCGGGTTGGGGCTGTCCATCTGCAAGCACCTCGTGGAACTCATGGGCGGGGAATTGAGCGTGAGCAGCCAACCTGCAAAGGGAAGCACGTTCGCTTTCAAGGCTGACTTTCTCCTCTCATCCACGGCTCCGTCCGCCGGCGATTTTTCCGGAATTCTGGAAGAGGCCCGTCAGTGGCGCATGCTGGTCATCGACGACCTGGATTCATCCCGCCAAGTCATTCTGGATGCTCTGCACGGCATGGGTCTGGATGCCGTGGGGGTGGCTTCGGCGGCTCTGGGGCTCGACGTGCTCGAAAACAACCGAGACGGCGCGCCCTGGCTCGCGCTTGTGGACTGGAAGTTGCCGGATATGAGCGGCTTTGATCTCTTCGAGCGCATGGCCCGTCTTCCCGGCCCTGATCCTGCTCACCGGGCGATCCTGCTGTGCCCCTTCGGCCAGGGTACGTTGATCAAGAGCGCCCCCGAACATGGGTTCGCGGCCGTGGTGACCAAGCCCGTGAGCCGCACATCCCTGGCCAACGGGGTGTCCGAGGCCCTGGGCGTTGATTTGCAGCTCGGCCAGTATTGTCCCGTCAATCTCGCCGGTGAGAGCCGGTCCCTGTATGATGGCGGACGCATCCTGCTGGCCGAGGACAACGAACTCAATCAGCAGGTGGCCAAGGGCATTCTGGAGCAGGCAGGCCTGACCGTGGTCCTGGCGTCGAACGGCCGGGAGGCCCTGAAAATGGCCGAGGAGGGCGAGTTCGACCTGATCTTCATGGATATCCAGATGCCCCTCATGGATGGTTTCGAGGCCGCGCGGCGGATAAAGTCCATCGCGCGCCTGGTCGGCCTGCCCATCGTGGCCATGACGGCTCATGTCCTCCCCGAGGAGCAACAGCGGATCAGGGAAGGAGGCATGGACGATCATGTCTTCAAACCCATCGATCCGGACGAGGTGTATCGCGTGCTGAACCGTTGGCTGCAACCCAAGGCCTGCCGCGTGGCCCTGCCTGTCCAGATGCCGGAAAGTCAGGACGTTCCTGTCTTGCGGGACATCGACACGTGCGGAGGAGTGAGGCGTTTTCTGGGCGACAAGGATGCGTATTTCAAGACTCTTTTGCAGGTGCGCCGGGAGTATTCACAGGCCATGTCCGTGCTGCGCGCCCAGCTTGAGGGCGGAGCGTTCAAGGAAGCCAGAATGTATGTGCACACTTTGCTCGGGATGTGCGGCAATCTTGGCGCTAACAGGGTCGTGACGGCGGCCGCTGATCTTGAACGCGCTCTGGATGCTGAAAACCTGCACGAGGTTGACGCCCTGTACGTTCAAATGCGCATCAGCTTTGATGCCATGCTCAGCGAAATAGGCAGAATTGGGGATTTCACGGCCAAGGACCGTCGGCTTCCCGCTCTGGATGACCGGGATCTGGCTCTGTTGCTGGAGGAACTTTTGCCCGGATTGCGCTCACGCACGCCCATGAACTGTCAGGCCGTGGCGGACAAGCTCTGCAACGCGATTCCTTCAAGGAATTACCAGGGAGATGTGGCCCGGGTTTGCGCTCTCATGGATCAGTACAACTACGCGCCGGCGTTGGCGCTTGTGGAAAACATGCTGGAAAGGATGCACAGGGGACGATGATGGAGCTTTCGCATTGCAGGGTGCTGGCGGTCGACGACACCAAGCTGAATCTGGACATACTGGTCAACTCTCTTGGGGCCGACTATGAGCTCGCCGTGGCGCTTGACGGGGTCACGGCCCTGAAGATGGTGCAGGCCTCACCCCCTGATCTGATTCTGCTCGACATCATGATGCCGGGCATGAACGGCTATGAGGTCCTGGCCAAGCTCAAGAGCCGCCCCGAGACCAGCGCGGTGCCGGTCATCATGATTTCGGCGCTCTCGGACCTGCACACCAAGTCCAGGGGTTTCCAGCTCGGAGCCGTGGACTATGTCAGCAAGCCTTTTGAAGTCGAGGAACTCAGGGCCAGGGTGCGGACGCATCTGTCGCTTGCGCAGGCTCACAAGGATCTGCGGCGGCACAACGAAATTCTGGAGGAAAAGGTCAGGGAGCGAACGCGGGAGCTCATCCTGACCCAGCAGGCCACCATCGAGAGCATGGCCGCACTGGCCGAGTATCGCGATCCCGAAACCGGACTGCACATTCATCGCGTGAAGGGCTACGTGACCTTGCTGGCCGAGGAATTGCGAAGTCTGCCCAACTACGCCGGATTGCTGAGCCGTGACTACATCGAAATCCTTGCCCTCTCTTCGCCCCTGCACGACATCGGCAAGGTGGGAGTGCCGGATCAGATTCTTCTGAAGCCCGGTCCGCTGAACGCCGATGAATTCCGGGAAATGCAGCGCCACACCGATTATGGCCGCAACGCCATCCTCTCCGTGCAGAAGAAGCTCGGCTCGATGCCTTTTTTGAAGATTGCCGAGGACATCGTGTACACCCACCACGAAAAATGGGACGGCACCGGGTATCCCAGAGGACTTGCCGGGACCGACATTCCTCTTTCGGGCAGGATCATGGCCCTGGCCGATGTGTACGATGCGCTCATCAGCCGCAGGGTCTACAAGGCGCCCTTTACCCATACCCGTGCGATGGAGATAATCATCGACGGTGCGGGGACGCATTTTGATCCCGATTTGGTGAGTGTCTTCGGCGAGTTCGCTCCGGGCTTCAGGCAGGTGGCGCTGTTCAATTCCGAGTCCGACGAACAGCGCGAAGCCCTTATGTGCTGAAAATGCCCCGTCGTCGCGGTGTCAATTGCCTTTCCCGCCCGAGCTGTCCGGGAACGGCTTGCCCCGGCGCTGGTACTTGATGACCGCATTGGTGTGCTCACGCAGGGACCGGCTGAAGTGGTGGGAACCGTCCTGTCTGGCCACGAAGTAGAACAGGTCGTGTTTTTCCGGGTTGGAAGCGGCTTGCAGTGCCGCCGCGCCGGGGGAGCAGATGGGGCCGGGGGGGAGCCCCGGGTGGACATAGGTGTTGTAGGGATTCTTGGGGTCCTGAAGATGGGAGCGGCGCAGATTGCCGTCGAAATCTTCACCCAGGCCGTAGATGATGGTCGGGTCGCATTGCAGGAGCATGCCGACACGCAGGCGGTTGGCATAGACTCCGGCCACGGTGCCACGCTCGGAGGGCACGGCCGTCTCCTTCTCCACCAGCGAGGCCAGGATGACCATGCGGTGCAGTTCTTCGGGGTCCCGCGCCTGCGGCAGATCCGCGACGGTGTCCTTGAAGTGGCCCAGCAGGGCTTTCAGGATGGGGTAGGGATTCTTGTCCGGGATGCGCGGGAAAAAATAGGTTTCGGGGAAGAGATAGCCTTCGGCGTCTGTGGCGTTTATTCCCTGTGAAACAAGAAAGTCCCGGTCGCGGCAGGCCGCGAGGAACTTTTCGGTCGTGGTCAGCCCGGTCGCATTCACGGCCAGTGCCACTTCGCGCATGGTCAGCCCCTCGGGGAAGTGCAGACGGTAGAGGATGGGTTTGCCGGAGGCCAGGACTTCAAGGATCTGCCGTGGCGACATGCTCGCGGAGAGCTCGAATTCTCCGGCCTGCAAGGTGGCCTTGCGCAAACGTCCGTAGGTCCGGAAAGCCTCGCCCCAGCGTACAAGTCCTTCCCGTTCCAGTCGCGCGGAGACCGTGAACAGGTTTTCCCCCGGTTCCACATTGAAGATCACCGTGGCGTTCGCGGCCATGTCGAGCGGAGTCTCGATGAACTGCCGGGCCGCGAAGAGCGTGGCCCCGGCTGCGAGCAGCATGAGCGCGATTCCTGCCAGAAAGAGCTTCAGCCAAAGTTTCATGAATTCCCCAGATACGTTTCAAGAATACAGACCGCGGCCATCTGATCGAGCATTTCCTTGTGCCTTCGTTCCGGCACGCCGGCTTCTCTGAGGCGCTGTCGGGCGTTAAAGGAGGTCAGGGCCTCGTTGACCAGATGGATGGGAATCTCGGTTCGCCTGGCCAGGCTGTCGCGAAAGTTCAGGACCTGGCGGGTGGTGAGGGTCTCGGCTCCGTTCATGTCAAGGGGCAGGCCCAGCACGATGGCCTCCACGCCTTCACTCTCGATGATGCCCATGAGGTCGGCAAAGAGCTTGTCGCGGGTGCTTTTTTCCACGGTTTTGAACGGAAAGGCCATGCCGTGCCGGGCCATGGCCAGTCCGATTCTCTTTTGGCCGTAATCGATGCCGAGTATCTTCATGGAATCCGCGTCAGCGTCTGCACGTCGTTCTGCGCTGAAGACTTGGCCAACAGCTTGTGGAAGTCCTTGCGCCAGGTGTCGCCGTGCCTGAGCCGGGCCAGGAATTCGAGCGTGTGCACGACATCGCGTTTCACGCCCATCTCAAGCAGGGTGCGGCTGATGCCGATCTTGCAGGACGGGCAGCCGACGACCACGGGGCTTTCGGCGGAGTAGCCCGTGAGGTCGGTGGCGAGCTGCTCCTTCTTGCGTAAGCGCAGACGGTTGTAGATCTTGGGCGAAGTTAGCGCGCCCAGGCCCGATTCGCCGCAGCAGTGGGGCGAAATGGCAACCTTGGAGCCGACCATCTTGCCCAGTTCCGACGCGTAGATTTCCCCGGCCTTGAGGGGAGAAACTCCCGTCCATTCGTGATGGCAGGCCGCATGGTAGAGAAGCTGCTCCGGTCCCTGCCCGAATTTGCCCTTGCCCTGCTGGATGATGAACTGGACCACGTCCTGAAATTCCACCTGCCTCGTTTCCAGGGATTTGAGCCGATAGTTGCGGATGCCTTCACGGCAGGTGCCGCACGAGGTCAGCACCGCCTTGATGACGAATCCAGCCGCCTCGGCCTGGCGGATCAGCCCTTCCATGACCTTTTGATTTTCCATGCCGATGCGTTCGAATTGATCCTTGCAGCCCGACGCCAGGAGCGGATACCCGCAGCACAGGTGGTCCGGCGGCAGGATCACGCTCACGCCCGCGTCAAGCAGCAGGCGCACCGCGGCCATGCCGATGGAGCGGTAGAAGAGCCCCGCGCCGCAGCCCGGAAAATAGATCACCGCGCGCTTGCTGCCGAGGTTCTCGGCGGTGATGATGTTGCCCCTAGCCAGGCCGAGACCTTCCTTGAGATTCCGGAACTGGGTGCTTGGGCCCTTGCCGCGCAGCAGCGGGCTGTCCAGGCGCTCCCGCCATTTGGCGGGCAACAGTCCGACGGCACGGTTGCCCATCTCCTGGCCTATGCCCGCGATCTTGGCCATCTTGGGCAGGGTGGTCTGCGGGTCCTGGCTCAAAAGGTTCAGGACCCGGTTTTTGAACGGGTGTCCGCCCGCGCCTTTTTCCTCAAGGTAGGCGCGCATCTGCAGGGTCACGTCCTGGGTGCGGATCTTGACCGGGCAGATGGCGTAGCATTTGCCGCAGGCCGTGCAATGTTCCAGGATCTTGCGCAGTTCGCCCAGGAGGCGCGTTTCGGGTTCGCCGTTCTGCAACTGCGAGTAGTAGATGGCCTCCACCAGCGCGCCGAGAGTGATGTTCTTGTTGCGCGGATGAAAGAGCAGCCCCTTCTGGGGCAGGTACATGGGGCAGACCTGCTTGCACTTGCCGCAGCGGGTGCAGGTCTGGACGTTCAGGAGCAGGTTGATCAGGCTTTCCTTGCCCGGCAGCGCGGTCTTGTTGATGTCCTTTATCAGCCGGTTGAAGGAGAAGGTGTAGGGCACGACCACCAGGTCGCGCTGGGTCAGCTTGCCGGGGTTGAAGATGTTGTTGGGATCGACCTTTTTCTTGTAGGTCCGCAGCGCCGCGATCTTTTCCTCGGCCAGAAAGCCGATCTTGGTGATGCCGATGCCATGTTCTCCCGAGACCTGTCCCTTGAATTCGAGCACCTTGTGGAAAATCTTTTCCACCGCCTCTTCGGCCAGCCCGAGCATGCGCGGATCGTTGGAGTTGACCGGCAGGTTGACGTGGCAGTTGCCGTCGCCCGCGTGCATGTGATTGGCGATGACCACGCGGGTGGCCAGCATGTTGTCGAAGATCTTGGTCAGCTCTTCGTGCACCTTGGGGTACTTGGATTTCAAATGCTGGAAGAAGAAGGAGGTCTGAAGCTCCAGCTCCTGCTCGGGCAGACTCTCCTTGGTGGTTTTGCCCTTGATGATGGACGAGGCCACGTCCATCTCCATGCGGATGAACTCGTCGTCGACCTCGATGCCGGGCAGGAGCTGAACCTGTTGCAGGGCTTCGCGGTAGGCGATGGCCAGGTAATGGAGGTTCTGCTCCTCCAGGAAGTCCGCGAAATCCGGGATGACCTCAAGGGGGATGACGATATCCTCGTTGAGCTTGAATCCGCTGGTGCGTTTGGAGATGGCCGAAAGCTGATGACGGTCGTGCCAGAACACCTCCGCTTCATGGGCGTCGGCCGCGATGAAGCTGTCGACGTTGTCGTAGCGTTCGCAGATCTCGGTGATGCGGTGCACCGCATCGAGGACGGCCTCTTCATCCATGGAATCGAGCTGCACGATGAGGACCGAAATGGGGATACCGTCGAATTGCTGCGATTTTTTCGAATATTCGATGGCCTGGACGTACTTGATTCCAAACTCCTCCAGGGCCGAGAGCTTGACCAGGTCGCCCTGGGTGCGGATCTCGTCGCGCAGGGCCACGATGTCTTTGATGACGTACATGGCGTTGCGCATGGAATTTCCGTAGAATTCCAGGCACATGACTCGCGAGTGGGGCAGGATGGGGTACAGGGTGAAGGTGGCCTCGGTGATGATGCCGTCCACGCCTTCCTTCTGCACTCCGGGCAGGCCGCCCAGGAATTTGTTGGTCACGTCCTTGCCCAGCGCCGTGCCCCGGATCTCGTCGCCCTGCAGGGTGATGGTCTCGCGGCTGTTGCCGAATTCGTCCGTGATCTCGAACACTGCCGTGTCTTCCGGCATGATCTTGTGCCGGGGATGGTCCTTGCGGGTGATCTGGATCACGTCACCCGTGGGCAGGACCATCTTGTACGACAGCAGGTTATCGAGGGTGGTGCCGTATTCGAAGGCGAAGGGACCGCCGGCGTTCTCCGAGACGTTGCCGCCGATGGACGAGGCCGCCTTGGAGGCCGGGTCCACGGTCAGGAGCAGGCCCTTGGCGGCCGCCGCCTGGATGGCGGTCAGGGTGATGACTCCGGACTGCACGGTGATGGTCCGGGCCTGCACGTCGATGTCGAGGATGTCCTTGAAGCGGCTCAGGCTTAAAATCACGCTGCGCGGCTTGGCTGGCACGGCTCCGCCGGTCAGGCCGGACCCTCCGCCACGGGGCACGATGGGAAAGCCCATCTCGTTGGCGAGACGGATGATGCCCTGAATCTGGGTGGTGTTTTCCGGAAAGACGACCAGGGCGGGCAATTCCATGCGCAGGTCGGTGGCGTCGGTGGAGCACTCGATCAGGTTGTTCGAGGTCGAGACGATCTGCTCCTTGTTCATGATCGAGGACAGGCGCGAGATCAGCGTGGCCTTGAATTTCTGGTCGGCTTCGTAGCTCTGCCAGAAACGCTCCAGACAACCGGACAGCTCGCGGTAGTACTCCGGGGACAGGGCCGCGCGTTCGGCCTGCAACCGGGCGTTTACGCTCTGGCGAACATCCTTGGCCGGGATGAAGGGGTTGTAGCGGATGATGAAAAGTTCTTCGGCCAGATCCAGCGCCAGCTGCTGCAGGTATTCGGGCCAGGTCTGGAATTCTTCGAGCGGGAGGCCCAGAACGCGTTTGACCAAGCGTTCGGGAGCAAGGGAAATATGTGGTCCTTTTTGAGGCATGTCGGTTCCATATATAAGGCCGGCAGGCGGCCGCTGCGGTTTTTGGACGGGACGCGATAAGCGGGTTCGCGGTTAGGCAAACCCGTATTTTTAAACACAAGGCGAGGGGTTGGCAAGGCGCAAAAAGAGAGGGGCCGCCCGGCGACCGGCGCCGGGCGGGGAATTGGCTCAGAAGAGAGAGCCCTCGCACTCCATGCTGCGTGCATAGATGTGGTTCGGATCGGCGAAGCTTTCCAGAACCCGGGCCTGGGTCTCGACCATGTTCAGCAGTCTGGACACGGCTGGGGACTGTTGCGTGAAAAGGGCCTGGGCCGTCGAGAAAAAGGCCTGCAGGATCTTTTCGTGGGGAGAGGGCTCCCGGCGCAGTTCCTTGCTGTTGACCACGGTCAGTCCGGCCAGGCTGGCGGCGGTCTTCAGGGCGTCGTCCAGATCGCCGAGCTGATCGACCAGCCTGCGGTCATGGGCTTCGCGGCCCAGGAAGACCCGTCCCTGGGCCGAATTCTCGACTTCGGCCGCGGGCAGTCTGCGGCCGCTGGCCACGCGGTTTATGAAGAGGTCGTAGCCGAAACGCAGCAGTTGCCCGATGGCCCTCTCACTTTGGGCGGACAGGGGCCGCAGGGGATTGCCCAGATCGGCAAGCGCGGTGGTTCCGATGCCGTCGGTGGTGATGCCAAGGTTCATGGCCGTGTCTTCGAAAGTGGGGAAGGCCGCGAAAATGCCTATGGAGCCGGTCAGGGTGGTCGGAGCGGCCACGATGCGGTTGGCGCCGGATGCGATCCAGTACGCTCCCGAGGCGGCCACGCTGCCCATGGATACCACGACGGGCTTGCCGGCCTCCTGGGTGCGGGCGATCTCGTGGTGGATTTCCTCGGAGGCGGCGGCGCTCCCGCCGGGGCTGTCCAGACGCAGGACCACGGCCAGAATGGCGGGATCCTGTCGCGCCTTCTGGAAAAGTTCGGCGATGGATTCGCTGCCGGTCATGTTTTCCGGCTGCTTGCCGGGCAGGATGGCTCCCCGGGCCCTGATGATGCCGATGACTTCCTTGCCCGAGGGCTCGGAGGAGGGCGACATGGCAAGGTAGTCCTGAAAGCCGACCCGGTGCAGGTCTTGGATTCTCTTTCCGGTCTTGCCGGCCAGCAACTGGTCGAACTGGGTGGAGGTCTTGATTTCGTCGACCAGTTGCGCATTCACTGCCAGGCGCGCGGCATCGCCGCCCGTCGCGGCAAGTCTGGTGTCGATGTTCTCCACGTAGGAGACGATGTCGGAAGGGGAGACGCCACGGTTCCTGGACGCCTCGTCAAGATAGGCCTGCCAGAGACCGTTCAGCCATTCCCGCCCGGACTCCCGGGCTTCTTCGGACATGGATTCGCGTACGAAGGGTTCCACGGCGGTCTTGTAGTCGCCCACGCGGAAAACGTGAAAATTGATGCGGGTCTTGTCCAGGAGGCCCTTGAAATAGGTCTGGTACATGCCGAATCCGGTGATCAGCACTCCGCCCAGCGGATTGACGGAGATCGTGTCGGCATAGGACGACAGCAGGTACTGGCCCTGGGTGTAGACCATGGAGTGCGCGAGCACGGGTTTGCCCGTCTCCTTGAAATCGAGGATGGCCTTGCCGATGTCGAGGATTTTGGTCGTGTCGCAGCCCTGAAGGTCCCGGGGGTCGATGACCAGGGCCAGAATTTTGGGATCCGTGGCGGCCTTGCGGATGGCGTCGATGACGTCCTGGGTTTTGGTCTCGTCTGCCTTGGCCGTCTCCCGGCCCATTTTCTTGAGTAGGGCCTCGGCCGCTTCCGGCGCGCTGCGCTGTTCGACCAGGGTTCCGGCCGGGTTGACCAGAAGGACCGAGTTCTGGCGCAACGCATCTTCCGTATCGGTAAAAAATACCCCGAGGAGGATGAAGACCACCACCAGAAAGAAAATGTTGGCGACGACGACTCTTGTGGTGCTCAGGACCTTCCACAGTATGCTCAGTATTGTTTTCATGCGGGCGAGTATTTCCACGGGATGCACTCCTGTTAGGGTTGCAGGACCAGTTGTCCGTAGGCTGCCTGGCCAAGTGAGATGCAGGCATCGTTGGGCGGCAGTTCGCGGTGGGTCAGGACGGTTGCCCCCTGCGCGGCCAGGGCCCTGGGAAGCTCGGTGGCCAGGGTCAGATTCTGCATGACCCCGCCGCTCAGGGCCACGGTGGTGCAGGAGCACCTCTCGGCCAGATGGAGGCAAAGCCTGCACAGTCCGTCAATGAGACCAAGATGAAAGCGCCTGCTTATTGTTGCCGGGCGTTCACCGTCGCGCCACTCGGCATGAACCTGCGCAAAAAGTTCAAGGGTATCAAGTTCCACGATCCCGTCATATTCGATTACGGGACACGAATAAACACCTTTTTCCTCTTTGTCCTGTATCGCTTCGAGCCTGATTGCCGCCTGCCCCTCGTAGGAGATACGTTCGCAAAGGCCGAGCATGGCCGACACTGCATCGAAAAGTCTTCCGCAGCTGGAGGAGAGCGGCGAATTGATGCGGCGCCCCAGCACCTGGGCGACGACCTTGTCGGCGGCGGCGTATTTCTGCAGCCAGGGCCAGGGCTTTTCGCCCGGAGCCTGGATGCCAAGGGCATGCAGGTGGGCCCGCGCCAGCCGCCAGGGTTCGCGCGTGGCCACATCCCCGCCGGGCAGCATGACCTGGGAAAAGCGCGCCAGACGCCTGTGTTCGAGTTTCGCCGTATCGACCAGCAGGGCCTCGCCGCCCCACATGGTGCCGTCGTCGCCAAGCCCGACTCCGTCCAGGGCCAGTCCGATGGCCGTCCCGATGTGCCGGTTTTCGGCCAGGACCGCGTGGATGTGCGCAAAATGATGCTGCAGGGGCAGGCAGGGCAGTCCGGACTCACGGGCGAAGCCGGTGCTTAGAAAATCCGGGTGCAGGTCGTGGACCACGGCCTGCGGTTCGACTTGCAGGATGTCCTGCAGGTGGGCGCGGATTTCCCGGAAGAAGCCGTAGGCTTCGAGGTGGTCCAGATCGCCGATGTGCTGGGAAACAAAAGCCTGCCGACCCTTGGTCAGGCACAGGGTGTTCTTGAGCAGGGGGCCGACGCCAAGCACCGTCGGGCCGTCCTTGGCCAGATCGATGGGTGCCGGGGTGTAGCCGCGCGCCCTGCGGATGAATTGGGGCTTTTCGTCCACCACCCGCAGCACCGAGTCGTCGCAGCGGATCAGGATGTCGCGGTCGTGCAGCAGGAAATTGTCGGCGATGCTCCCCAGACGGCGCAAGGCCTCGCGATTGCCGAGGCAGATGGGGTCGGAGCTCAGGTTGCCGGAGGTCATGACCAGGGCCGCCGGGAGAATCCCTGAGCGTTTGAGTTCATCGAAGAGCACATGGTGCAGGGGCGTGTAGGGCAGCATGACGCCCAGAAAGGCGGTGTCCGGGGACAGTCCGGGCGCGAGCCCCGAGTCCTTGCGGGCCCGGGCCAGGACGATGGGCCGCTGCCTGCCGGTCAGCAGTTCCCGTTCAGCCTCGGACAAAACGCAGAAGGACAGGGCCGCATCGAGGTCCGCGACCATGATCGCCAGGGGTTTGTCCTTGCGGTTCTTGCGGGTTCTGAGTTCCTGCACGGCCTCCTGGTCGCGGGCGTCGCAGACGAGATGGAAACCGCCCAGGCCCTTCATGGCCAACAGTCTGCCCTCGAGCAGCAGGGCGGCGGTGCGGCGCACGGCTTCGTCGTTTTCGCACAGGGTCCGGCCCGTCCTGTCCGTCAGCCACAGTTTCGGGCCGCATTCGGGGCAGGCGTTGGGCTGGGCGTGGAAGCGCCGGTCCAGCGGGTTCTCGTATTCCTCCTGGCAGTCCGCACAGAGCGGGAAGCAGCTCATGGAGGTGCAGGCGCGATCGTAGGGGATGGAGCGGGTGATGGTGTAGCGCGGCCCGCAGTTGGTGCAGTTGGTGAACGCGTAGCGGTATCTGCGGTTGCCCGGGTCGCGCATGTCCGCGATGCAGTCGTCGCAGGTGGCCACGTCGGGGCTGATGAGGACCTGATGCCCGTGCCCGCCCGTACTTTTGAGGATTTGGAAGGCGTCCTCCCCGGGCAGCGGCGAGGTCACTTCCCGGTCCCAGGTCACGATGCGGGCCAGGGGGGGGATGGTGGCGGAGAAGGTGTCTTCGAAGGCCTCAAGCCGGTCCGGCGTGCCCTGAACCTCGATGAGCACTCCTTCGGGCGTGTTCAGGACCTGCCCCGTGACCTTGGCGTGCAGTGCCGCCTTGTAGACGAAGGGCCGAAAGCCCACACCCTGCACCCCTCCGGTGATGATCCATTTCCAGCGTTGCATGAGCATTTGAGATATCCGGTGTTGTGTCCTTTATTGAGATAAATCGTATCGGTTTGGTCAGCTTTTGCATCGAGCCAGCCACGCGCGCTTGACCAGGCTGCGAAAGAGGATGTCCGGCCGAAACGACTCCGGCTTGAGCGACGCCGGGAGGATGAAGTCCGCGGCGTCGAAATCCTCGGGTTTGTCCCCGGGAAAGTCCAGGGCCGCCGTGTCCGCGCCGGGCAGCCTTTCGCGCAGGCAATGGGCCCAGATGGGAAAAAATTCCGGCTGCGCGCCAAGGACCATGCCCGCCGCCGCATCCATGGCCACGGGACTGGCGCTCGCTCCGAGGAAGCCGAGCGGATAGGCCTCGCCTGAGATGGGCCCGGTGCGATGCATGGCCTGCACTCCGTCCATGAGGCTGACCGTGGGCGGCAGGACTTGCATGAGTCCGCAGATCATGGCCACGAAGCGGTCCTTTTTGTCGCCGTGCAGGGCGTGCAGCCAGGCCTTGCGCACCCCGGTCACGCATCCGAACAGGTTTTTGACCGCGCCGCTGAACCGCATCTGTGAATGGGCCTTGAATTTGGGGAGATTCAGGATCAGGTCGGCGTTTAGCGCCACGGACGAGACCTGGACCCGCACGGGTCCGCTCTTGACGCAAACGCCGCTGTTCAGGGTGACGACCTCAAGGCCAAGGGGGCGCAGCAGTTCGGTCAGCCCGATGCCATGGGCGATGGCCTGGGCGGTTCCGAATGCGGGTGAATCCCCGATGGTGACGTGCGCCCCGCGTTCAATGCAGTGCCTTGCGACGGCGGCGATGACCACGGGATGGGTGCAGCACGGGTGCGCCCCGCGCAGCGCCACGAAGTTGGGTTTGATGAGCAGCCGGGATCCGGCGATGTCCGGGAGCACGTTGTCGAGCAGTTCCGGGATCATGCCTGCGGCATGGGCGTAGTCCGGCGTCTGCCTCAGGAAGACTTCAATCACCAAAGAACCGGTCCAGAGCCTTGGTGACGACGCGGACGTGGGCTTTTTCCTGCTCGGCGAGCATGAGGTAGGTCCGGACCGCTTCGCTGTCGCGGTCACGTTTGGCCAGACCCCGGTAGAGATCGTAGGCGTAGTACTCGATTTCGCAGGCCAGTTCCAGAAGTCGCAGCATTCGGTCTTCGGGATCCGTGCCCAGACGGGCCATCCAGGCCGAAATGGGCTTGCCGCCCTCCATGATCCGGCCGTCCAGGCGCTCGAACGTTTCCTCGAAGCCGTCGGTGATGGGTGTGGGGCTGTTTTTCTTCCAGTAGGTGAAGACGGCGCGGGCGTGGACCTCTTCCATGCCGCCAAGATCCTTGATCATGTCGCCGAGTTCCTTCCCCTTGTATTCCTGGGCGAGCTCGTTGTAGAAAAGCCAGGCTCCCTTTTCCATGTTCATGGCCCGGTAGAGGGTCTGGCTCAAGGCCATGTCCCGGGGGAAGAGCTCCAGATGCGGGATGTCTTTCAGGGCCTTGCCCTCCCAGCCGGCGATTCCGCCGACCAGATTGTAGAGCGCGCCCTGCCTTGGTCCGGCGTCCTTGATCAGGGCGGCGGCCACGGAGGATCTGCCGCCGGTGCGGCAGTAGAGGATCAGGTTTTTTTCCCCGGCCAGCTCCGTCATGCGGTTTTCGATCTCCGGCAGCGGGATGAGCTGGGCGCCTGGAATGTGGCTCTGGGCGAATTCTCCAGGCTGTCGGACATCGATCAGCAGATAGTCGCGCTCCCTGGTCTTGTTCTTGAGTTCTTCGAGTTCATCTGGAAAAATATCAATAACTTGTCTGCTCATCACCCTGCCTCTTTGTGTGCCTCGGTTGGCGTTAACCCTTCCTGTACGGCAAAGACATTCATAAATCCAGACCCCCTGGCCGGGCATGACCGGCAAGGGTCCGGCGACGGTCGCACACCCCGTTCCGCATGGCAAGGGGCGCTGAAATTGCCATTTGATTTTGTCATCATCCAAGGTACATAAGCCGAGTTTTGGCGCGCATGCCCTCATTTCTTTTTTTTGGAGCAGAACATGATCATTCCAGTCATTCTTGCCGGCGGCTCCGGCACCAGGCTTTGGCCCCTATCGCGAAAACTGTACCCCAAGCAGCTGCTGCCGCTCATCGACGACCGGACCCTGGTCCAGAACACGCTGCTGCGCTTGCAGGGACTGGACGAGGTCGCACGGCCCATTATCATCTGCAACGAAGAACACCGCTTCATCATCGCCGAGCAGATGCGGGCCCTTGGCGTGTCGCCGGCGGCGATCATCCTTGAGCCCGTCGGCAGGAACACCGCCCCGGCCGTGGCCATCGCGGCCATGAAGGCCCTGGAGACCGACCCTGAGGCCGTGCTCCTCGTGCTTCCGGCGGATCACCTCATCGGAGAACCGGAGCGGTTTCACGAGGCCGTGCGCCAAGCCGCCGTGCATGCCGAAGCGGACCATCTGGTCACCTTCGGCATCGTCCCTTCGGCCCCGGAGACAGGGTATGGCTACATCCTCCAGGGACCGGCGCTTCCGGACTCCTCGGCCCGCGCCATCGAGCGTTTCGTGGAAAAGCCCGACCTGCCTACGGCGGAGAGCTATGTCGCCTCTGGGCAATATTTCTGGAATTCCGGCATGTTCGTGTTCCGCGCAAAGGCCGTGCTGTCCGAACTGGACCGCTTCGCACCGGCCATCGTGGAGTCCTGCCGCAAGTCTCTTGAGCTTGCCGGACAGGACCTGGACTTTCTGCGGCTGGACCGGGACGCCTTTGCCGCCTGTCCCGAGGATTCCGTGGATTACGCGGTCATGGAGCAGACGGACCGGGGGGTAATGGTCCCCCTGTCCTGCGGCTGGAACGATCTGGGTTCCTGGGACGCGCTGTGGCAGGCCGGGAGCAAGGACGAGAGCGGCAACGTGAGCAAGGGGGACGTGGTTCTCTGCGACGTCCATGACTCCTATCTGCACGCCGAGACGCGCCTTCTGGCCGCAGTGGGCCTTGAGAACCACATCGTGGTCGAGACCTCCGACGCGGTCCTCATTTCGCCGCGCGACCGGGTGCAGGAAGTCAAGAAGATCGTGGACAAGCTCAAGGCCGAGAATCGCATCGAGGCCGTCTCCCACAAGAAGGTCTTCAGGCCCTGGGGGCATTACGAGTCCATCGGCGATGGCGTGCGCTACCAGGTCAAGCGCATCGTGGTCGCGCCGGGGCAGGTTTTGTCCCTGCAGAAGCATTTTCACCGCGCCGAGCACTGGGTGGTGGTCCAGGGCACGGCGCTGGTTACCCGGGACAGCGAGGAGATCCTGCTGCGCGAGAACGAGTCCGTATACCTGCCCCTGGGTGCGGTGCACCGCATGGCCAATCCCGGCAAGATTCCGCTTGAACTGATCGAGGTGCAGGTCGGGAGCTACCTTGGCGAGGACGATATCGTCCGCTTCGAGGACGTCTACGGCCGGTGAGGGGCGATAAAGGCCCGATTGCTGCGTCGCTGCGGGCAAAAGCTGAGCCTCATGTAGTCGGCTACACTTCGGCTCAGCTTTTACCCACGCTCCTTGCCCTCGAACCTTTCTCGCCCCTCACCGTGGCGTGCTGACGGTGTAAAAAAAAGTTTGGGATCGCCCCTCACCGTGGTGTGCTGACGGTGGAAAGAAAAAGTTTGGATCGCACTTTTCGCCGGGCAGGCGAGAAAGGCCCGATTGCTGCGTCGCTGCGGGCAAAAGCTATAGATTAATGTAGTAGGCGTTTCGAGGACGTCTACGGGCGCTAAAAGCGCCTTGAGGCTTTATTTCCGTAATTTTGCTTTCCCGTCTGTGCACGTGCCCAGGCGGGTTTTTTTTTGTGGCGCCGGGGTGCGAAGGTTGGGCAATTTTTTGCTTGACGTGATCAAAACCTTGTTTCAAACGCCGTTTGAAACAGGGGGTGCCCATGACGATGCAGAAGGTGGCGGAGCGATTGCTGAAGGCCGCGCGGGGAGTTATAGACGGCCGTGGTTCGTGCCTCGGACAGGATGCCAGGGACCCGGCGGCGGACGTCCAGACGCGCCACCGGCTCCTGCTGGCGGGGCGGGAGGTGTTCGGGCGCAAGGGGGGCGGGGTCACGGTGCGGGAGATATGCCGCGCCGCCAACGCCAATGTTGCAGCCGTGAATTACCATTTCGGCGGCAAGGAGGAGCTCCTGGCGGAGGTCCTGCGCATTCTTCTGGACGAGCTTTTGGCCATATACCCCATGAATGGCGGGGTGCCCGACGATGCCCCTTCGGCCGAGCGGCTGCATGGTTTCGTGTTCGCGTTTCTGTGTCGCATCCTGTTTCCAGAGGGCCGTGAGGACGAGTGCATGCTCGGGCGGATGCTGTCCGAGGCCTTTGTCCATCCCATGCCGCCTTTCGAGGTTCACGCCCGGAAGCACAGGGAGGATGTCCGGAATTTTCTGGCGCCGCTGCTGCTCGATCTGGCCCGGGAAGGGGGCATGATCGCGGATGGCCGGGACGATATGCGCATCCAGATGATGGGGCGTTCCATCGTTGCCCAGATTCTTTTTTACAACACGAACAGGGACGCGCTCATGGCCCAGCGCGACGGCCTGCCTTTCACACCCGACGAGGTTTCGGAGGCGGCCCTGCACATCACCCGTTTTTCACTGGGTGGGATCACTCATATTTCGGAGCACATGAAATGAAAATGACCCGGGAAAAGAATTTCTTGAATCGCGTGGCGCTTGTCCTTTGCATCTGCGGCTTTCTGGCCGGCTGTTCGGATGCGCCCGCGAACACTTCCGGCGTGGCCGAAGGCGGCACGGCAGGCCCTGCCTCCGAGGCTGCGGTACCGGCCAGGCCTGTGCACGTGGTCAATGTCGTGACCGAGGAGATAAGGACCGTCACCATGCGCGACATGCTGGTCCTGCCCGGGGAAACCGAGGCTCTGCATGACGTGCGCCTGGCCGCCCAGCGCGGCGGCGTCGTGGAGTGGGTCGGGGTGACCGAAGGGAGTGTCGTTGGCACCGGAGATCACATCGCCCGCATCGACCTGTCCGCCCTGGGCGCCGCCCGTGACCGCGCGCGGGCGAACGTGCGGCTGGCCGAAGATCAGCTGCTGCGCAGACGCGAGCTTCACGCGCAGGGCGTTCTGGCCCGGGAAGAACTGGAGCAGGCCCAGAACGAGCTGACCTCGGCCGTGACGCGGTTGCGCGAGGCCGAGGTCGAGTACGGACATGGCACGGTGTCGTCCACCCTGGACGGCGTGGTCAACAAGGTCCATGTCGACCCCGGCGAATTCGTGGCCGAGGGCGGACCCGTGGCTGATATCGTCAACGTGGCCACCATGCGCATCAACTTCAACGTGCCCGAGGGCGATGTGCGTTTCCTGGCCGAAGGGCAAAAGGTCACGGTGCTCGTGGACACCTATCCCGAGCGGCAGTGGATGGGAAAGATCGATTTCGTGGCCTGGAAGGCGGACCCCGCGACCCGCACCTTTCAGGTCCGGGTGGTGGTGGACAATGCCGATGGCAGCATCCGGCCCGGCATGATCGCACGGGCGGCTTTTTTGCGACGCCTGATCGAGAATGCCGTGACCGTGCCCCTCTTCACCGTGCAGGACAAGGGAGGCGAACGGATCGTTTTCGTGGAGCTGAACGGAGTGGCCCAGGCGCGTTCCGTCGAGCTGGGCGTCATCGAGGGTGACCGCGTGCAGGTGCTCGGCGGCCTCAAGGCCGGGGACAGGCTCATCGTGGCCGGGCACACCGAGGTGGAGGACGGGACAAAGGTGAACGTGCGATGATCGTCAATCAAACCGCACAGCACCGGCAACCCCTGGTCCTGGTCACCCTGGTTCTGATCATCGTGGCCGGGCTCTACAGCTACGTGAAGCTCCCGCGCGAGGCCGCTCCCGACATCCAGATCCCCTACATCTTCGTGACCACCACCTACGAGGGCGTGGCTCCGGAGGACATGGAGAAGCTGGTCACCATCCCCCTGGAGCGCAAGCTCAAGGGACTGGAGGGCGTGGAGGAACTGACCTCGCAGTCCAACGACGGCGAGTCCACCATCGCCATCAAGTTTCTGCCCAGCGAGGACATCGACGACGCGCTGCAGAAGGTGCGCGACAAGGTCGATCAGGCCTCCGGCGACCTGCCGTCGGACCTTGAGGACGATCCGGTCGTCAGCGAAATGAATTTTTCCGACATGCCCATCATTCAGGTGGTCCTGTCAGGCCCTTTTAGCCTGAAGCGTCTCAAGGTCTTTGCCGAGGACCTGGAGGACAGGTTCGAGTCCATTTCCGGAGTGCTCGACGCCCGGATCATCGGCGGTCTCGAGCGTGAAATCCACGTCGAGTTCGACCTCGACCGCGTCGGCGCCTACAGGGTGCCCTTCACCGCCATGCTGCAGTCCGTGGAGCGGGGCAACGTGAACATGCCCGGCGGGTCCATGGATATCGGCGACATGCGCTATCAGGTGCGCGTGCCCGAGGATTTTCAGAATCCGGCGGAGATCGACTCCATCGTGGCCTTCGTGCGTGACGGCAAGCCCGTCTATCTGCGCGACGTGGCCGCCATCCGCGATCATTACAAGGACCCTACAACACTGAGCCGCCTGAACGGGGAGAACGCGGTGACCCTGCAGGTCATCAAGCGCAGCGGCGAGAACATCATCGACATCAACGACCAGATCGCGGCCGCCGTCGAGGAAATGCGCGAGCTTCTTCCTCCCTCCCTGAATATCAGTCTGACCGCGGACATGGCCGAGGACATCCGCAACATGGTCGCCGATCTGGAGAACAACATCCTGACAGGGCTCATCCTCGTCCTGTTCGTCGTGCTCATCTTCATCGGCGGGCGCTCCGCCGTGTTCGTCTCCGTGGCCATTCCGGTGTCCATGCTCATCACCTTCGCGCTCCTGCGCCTTTTGGACATCACCCTGAACATGGTCGTGCTTTTTTCCCTCATCCTGGCCCTTGGCATGCTGGTCGACAACGGCATCGTCATCGTGGAGAACATCTACCGTCACATGCAGGAGGGCAAGGACCGCTTCCAGGCGGCCCTCGACGGGACCAGCGAAGTGGCCTGGCCGGTCATCACCTCGACCCTGACCACCATCGGCGCGTTTTTTCCGATGATCTTCTGGCCCGGAATCATGGGCGGATTCATGTCCTTTCTGCCCAAGACGGTCATTCTGGCGCTCATGGGCTCCCTTTTCGTGGCCCTGGTCATCAATCCGGTCCTGTCCGCGCGCTATCAGACCGCCGCGCCCCCGCGTTTCGCCGGTGACGGAAACGTCGCCCGGTCCAGGTCCAAGAGGGTCTACATGTGGCTTCTGGGCTGGGCCCTGAACCACAGGGCGCTGGTTCTGGGGGTCTGCGTGGTCATGTTTTTCGGCTCGGCCCTGGCTTTCGGCAAATTCGGCAAGGGCGTGGAGTTCTTTCCGGAAACCGAGCCCAAGCGGGCCTACGCCAACGTCAAGCTGCCCGTCGGCACTGGTCTTGACGCCACGGACCGTTACATCAGGATCATCGAGGACGTCTGTTCCGAGTACGAGGACGTGCGTTACGTCATAGGCAGCACGGGCGCGGCCACGGGCGGGGATTTCGGCGGGGGCGGAAGCGGCACGCACCTCGGCTCCGTGACCCTCGATTTCAAGCCCATCGGCGAGCGCACGAGGCATTCCTCGGAGATCGTCTCGGAGGTTCGAGACAGGCTTGCCGCACAGATCACCGGGGTGGAACTGCGCGTGGAGAAGGAAGACGAGGGGCCGCCCACCGGCGATCCGGTCAGCCTTGAGATCTACGGTGACGACATGCAGGTGCTGGCCGGGATCGTGGAGCAGGTCCGCGAGCTCATGCGCGACATCCCCGGCATCGTCGACATGAAGGACAACCTGGTCACCGGCAAGCCGGAGATCCAGATCCGGGTGGACAAGGAGAAGACCGCGCTCCTGGGCCTCGACACCTACACCGTGGCCTACACCGTGAAGGCGGCCATCAACGGAGCCAAGGTCGGCGTGTACCGCGAGGGCAAGGACGAATACGACATCGTCGCCAAGCTGCCGCGCAAGGACAGGGAGTCGGTGGAATCCCTGAAGCGCATCACGGTCTCGGGTCCGGACGGCGAACCGGTGCCCCTGACCACTCTGGCCCGGGTGGAACTGGCCAGCGGCCTCGGGGCCATCAACCACAAGGACCAGAAAAGGGTGGTCACGGTCTCCTCCGACGTCAGCGGCAGGCTCGCCAACGACATCATCCGCGAACTGGACGCCAGGCTCGGGACCCTGGCCTGGCCGCGTGGGTACACCTACAGCTTCGCCGGAGAGCAGGAAGAGCAGCGCAAGGCCCAGGAATTCTTGAGCGAGGCCTTTGTGGTCGCCATTTTCCTCATCTTCATGGTGCTGGTGGCCCAGTTCAACTCCATGGTCACTCCGCTCATCGTGCTGACCTCGGTGGTGCTGTCCTTCATCGGGGTCTTCGCGGGGCTTTTGCTCACCGGCACGGCTTTCGGGATCATCATGACCGGCGTGGGCGTCATCTCCCTGGCCGGGGTGGTCGTCAACAACGCCATCGTGCTCATTGATTACTTCGAGCAGCTCAAAGCGACGGGCATGGAGACGCGCGAGGCGCTGATGACGGCCGGGCTGACCCGCTTCCGCCCTGTGCTGCTCACGGCCGTGACCACCATCCTTGGCCTCTTGCCCATGGCCCTCGGGGTCAGCTTCGACTTCTTCAGGCTGGAGCTGATCACGGAGTCGGAGTCGGCGCAGTGGTGGGGTCCCATGGCCGTGGCGGTCATTTTCGGGCTTCTTGTGGCCACTTTGCTGACTCTGGTCGTGGTGCCGGTGCTGTGTTCATTACAGGACGGAGCCAGGGGATGGATGGCCCGGCGCAGGGCGGCAAGGGCCGGGGCAACCGGCTAGGACGCCTGCCGACGTGTGATGGGGGCCTTGTCAATCATGCCCCCCTCATCTATGCACTCACCTGTCCGCTACCATCGCGGCGGATGCTTTCGCCCACACTTTGCCTTTCAAGGAGTGCATAATGCTCTGGATTCATCCTCTGCTTCAACTCGCGGCCACCGGTCTGGCCCTGTACGTCTTGTCCCTCGGGTGGCCACGTTTTCAGGCCAACCACTTGGGAAAGAAAGGTAAGTTCATGTGGGCCGAACATGTCCGGCTCGGCAAGTACGCACATATTCTATGGATGAGCGGACTGGTCCTTGGCCTCTATGCCGTCGGCCAGCACTGGGGCCAGAACACCATCACCGGCAACCATTACTGGATCGGCCAGATGATGATGCCCTGCATCGCGGGTGGGTACATCACGGGCGTGATCATGGATCGCAACAGAATGAAACGCCGCTACCTGCCTCTGGTGCACGCCGTCTTCAATTCGGTGGCCGTACTCCTGGCGCTGGCGGAAGTGGTCACCGGAATCGGCGTCATCCGGGTTTTCATGCTGTCCTGATCCTTTTTGTTCGGTTCGTTTCCGAAGCGCTCTTCCCCGGTGGAGGGCGCTTTTTCAGCTTTTTCGTTCCTGGCCGTTTCGGCTCCTGTCCCCGATTTTTCCGGTTTTGTGGAGAACGTGTTCATGCAGCACCCCGCCTTTTTTTCGGATCCCTTGAGCGTCGGCTCCGTGCTTCTGCCTTCGCGCCTTGTCCTGGCGCCTATGGCAGGTCTTGGGCATGTGGCCTTTCGGGAAGTGCTCGGAGGATTCGGAGGGCATGGTTTCATGGTCACGGAGATGTGCAACGCCCGCGCCGTGCCGCAGGAAAGCCGCCATCATTCCCCCGTGTTCCGCTGGCGCGACGAGGAGGCGACGCGTCTTGTCTGCCAGATTTTCGGGGGCGAGCCCGAAGTCATGGCCGCCGCAGCCAGGCGCATCGAGACCGAAGGGCTCATGGGCGTGGACATCAACATGGGCTGCTCCGTGGCCGCCATCTGCAAGAAGGGATACGGGGCGGCGCTGCTCAAGGACCCGGAGCGGGCCGTGGCCATCGTGCGGGCCGTGCGCCAGGCCGTGCGCTGTCCGGTCATGGTCAAATTCCGCAGCGGCTGGGAGAACTCTCCGGATTTGGCCGTGGATCTGGCCAGGCGTTTCGAGGACGCGGGCGCGGACCTCTTGACCTTTCACCCGCGCATCGCGCCGGATCGCCGGTCCCGTCCGCCCAAATGGGCGCATATTCGGGCCGTGGCCGCTGCCGTTTCAATTCCCGTGCTCGGTAACGGCAACGCCTTTTCCGGCGAGGATTGCGCCCGGATGGTCGCCGAGACCGGCTGCGCGGGAGTGTCCATCGGCCGCATGGCCATCGCCCGGCCCTGGATTTTCGCCCAGCTGGTGCATGGCTTCGAGCCCGACGAGGACATTTTTCTGAACACGGCGCTGAAGATCATCGACGCCATCTGGAAGCATTTCGAGCCCACGCGCGCCATCAAGATGTACAAGAAATACCTGCCCTATCTGGCCGCCAATTTCGTCTTCGGCCACAGCCTCTGGCCGGAGCTGGCACGGGGGCTCACCCGCGAGGACATGGCCGAGAACGCCATGCGGGTTTTGGGCAAGAGGCCCCGGGTCGCGTCCACCCCCAACGCCTTTTTGTTCACGTCCTGACATGGAAGAGCTGCTCCTTGATTACGGACTGACCGGGCTTTTCATCCTGTCCTTCCTGGCCGCCACGTTTCTGCCCGTGGTCTCCGAGGCCGCCCTTGCAGCCCTGATTCTGGCCGGCGTCGATCCATATGCCTGCGTAGCGGCGGCCACCGCCGGCAACACCCTGGGGGCCATGACCACCTGGGGGATCGGACGGTGGGGGAGCGAGCCCTTTCTGACCCGGATGCTGCGCCTTTCCGCCGCGCAGCGGGAGCGGGCGGTGCGCCTTTTCGCCCGTTATGGCTCGTGGAGCCTGCTGCTGGCCTGGACGCCCATACTCGGGGACCCGCTCTGCGCCGTGGCCGGCCTCTTCGGGCTGTCCCTGAAGCGCTTTGTCCCGCCTGTGCTGCTCGGCAAGCTTGCCCGCTATGCCGGACTTGCCTATCTTCTTTCCTGACATAATGGTATTTCCTGGAGGTTTCATGCTGATCTTGCATTCTCCCCTGGACATGCATGTCCACCTGCGCCAGGGCGACATGCTGGCCCTGGTGGCGCCACACACGGCCCGGGACTTCGTCGCCGCCGTGGTCATGCCCAACCTGACCCCGCCAGTGACCGAGCTTACGCAGGTGCTGGACTACCGGGAGAAAATACTTCGCGTGGCGGGAGAATCGTTCTCCCCGCTCATGACTCTTTTTTTCAAGTCCTACTCCAGGGACGAGCTGCTGGCCGCAAGGCCGCACATCATCGGGCTCAAGCTCTATCCCGCCGGAATGACGACCAACTCCGAGGCCGGTTTGGCCGACATGCGGCAGGCCCACGCAACCCTGGCCATCATGGAGGAGCTGGACATCCCCCTTTTGATCCATGGGGAGGGATGCGGATTCGTCATGGACCGCGAGGCGGTTTTTCTGCCCGTGGTGGCGGAGTGGGCGCGCTCGTTTCCCCGGCTGCGCATTGTTCTCGAACACGTAACCACCCGCGCCGGGGTGGAGCTGCTGGACCGCTTCGACAACCTTTTCGCCACGGTCACCCTGCACCATCTGCTCATCACCCTTGATGACGTGCTCGGCGGGCTCATGCGGCCCCATCTTTTCTGCAAGCCCGTGGCCAAACGTCCGGAGGATCGCGACGCCCTGCGACAGGCGGCGCTGCATCACCCCCGGGCGTTCTTCGGCAGCGACACGGCCCCGCATCCGATCACGGCCAAGGAAGCGCCCGGCTGCGCGGCCGGAATCTTTTCCGCGCCCGTGGCCTTGCCTGCCTTGGCCGGTCTCTTCGAGGAGCTGGACGCCCTGGACCTGCTGCAGGCCTTTGTTTCGGACCGCGCCCGCGCCGCCTACGGCCTGACCCCCATGGCCAGGGAGGTGCGTCTTGAGCGCCGCGCCTGGACCGTGCCGGAGCGCTTCGGTTCCGTCGTGCCCTATCTTGCGGGTCAGACCCTGGCCTGGCAGGTGGTGAACTGACATGTACGTGGCGGTGCTGGGAGAAGGCAGGCCGTTGCGCTTCGAGTTGCGGCGTTCCGTGCCGGTGGACGGCGGCTTCGGTTTTGAGACCCTTCTAGACCTGGGGGCGGACCCTGGCCGCATGGTCCGTTTCGGCCGTTTCGGGATATCCTATGCCGAGGAGCTTCTTGAGGCGCTGGCGGGTCTGGACCTGGACATGGATGAGCTCGACGAGGCGTTTGCTCCCTTTGCCCCGCAGGATTTCAGGGACCGGGCCGGGCGCTCCCGGACATGGACGCGAACGGTGCTGACCCGCACGCAGGAAGACCTCATCCGCGCCCTGCATCCCTTTGATCGCAGACGCATGGCTTTCATGCGTTCGGGCGAGATCAACCTGAGCCGCATCGACGAAGTCAGCCCCAAGCTGTTTTTGAGCCTCTTGGACAAGAGCCGGGACGAAATCGAGCAGCTCTTCCTGCGTCTGGAGCGCTCCCTGCCCATGGAGGAGGTGCGCGGCTACGTGCATGCGGTGTTCAATCTGCAACGCCATTTCACTTCCCCGGCGGCCCGGACCATGCCCGAAGCCCTGGACCCGGCCGGTCTTGACGAAGCCTTCATGCATGAATTCTGCGCCCTGTGGGACGATGCGGGCTTTGCCTTCGGCCACACCGATGCGCGGACGTATCTGCGGCGTTATGCGTGTCTGCATTATGATTTCGATTTTGCCGCGTCGGCTGGTTTCGAGCGCATCTTTCGCGATTTCATGAACGATTTTCGCCGTCCCCGTCCACGTCCGAGAACCGTCGCTCCGGAACGGGTGCGCGAACTCTTCGGCATGGGCATGGCCGAGATCCGAAGCATGACCAGGCGCGAGTTCGCGCGCATCTTCCGCAAGAAGGCCATGTCCATGCATCCGGACAAGGGCGGGGATCATGACGCCTTTGTGGAACTGCTCGAAACCTACAAGCGCATCGTGTCCTCAAAGCCCGAATAGGGTCCTTCGATCATCCCTGCCTCATTGGGTTTGAACCCTCTTGAACCACTGGATTTTTTCCTTCCTTCGCGCCCTTGGCGGGCCTCTTTGAAATATTTTTGAAAATTTCAAAAAATTTGCGCCGTCCGGGGCATAAGTCTGATGACAAGAAAATGGGAAAGGCATATGAGCCGTCGCATCAGGGAACATGCGTTTTTTTCGCTGTCCAAAGCGGGTGCGCATGGATGATTGTCACTGATTTTATGTTTTTATTTCAATATATTGTTAAGGATTGGCGCGTTTTCATTTTTTGAATAATTTAACGTGCACAGAGGAAACCATGGACGTTGTCGAATTAGTCGCGGCAGAGCCTTCCGAAATCGACCAGGAGCTGGCCGAACCCCCCTCTTTATCTTCCCTTCCCGAAGACCTGGAGCTTGGCCTCTGGGCGCATCGCAAGAAATTCATGAGCACGCATTTTCCCGGTGCCGTGCAGAAGGACTGGGACAGCTGGCGCTGGCAGTTGAAGAACCGTGTCACCTCCGTGGAGGCCATGGCTCGGATTCTTGGCGTGCCCGCCCCGGTCTTCGAAAAGACCAGGCGGCGACTGCCCGCGGCCGCCACGCCCTATTACCTGTGGGTTGCCTCCCGCAGCGAGTCCGTGCGGCGCTGCATCCTGCCCGATGTGCGCGAAACGCTGAGTCTGCCTTTCGAGACTCCGGACCCGCTCGGCGAAGAAGGGCACAGCCCGGTTCCTGGCATTGTCCATCGCTACCCGGACAGGGTGCTGTTTCTGGTCACGGAGTTCTGCTCGACCTATTGCCGCTATTGCACGCGCTCACGGCTGGTGGGCAAGGTCGGACACCGCTCGGACATGCGCAGCTGGCAGGCCGCCCTCGACTATATCCGCGAACATGATGAAGTGCGCGACGTGCTGCTCTCCGGTGGCGACCCCCTGACCCTGCCGGACATGAAGATCGAGTGGCTGTTGTCCCAACTGCGCGCCATTCCACATGTGGAGATCATCCGCATCGGCTCCAAGGTCCCGGCCGTGCTTCCCCAGCGCATCACGCCCAAGCTGGTGCGCATGCTGCGTCGCTATCATCCGCTGTTCATCAGCCTGCACTTCACGCATCCCGACGAGATGACGCCGGACACGGCCCTGGCCTGCAACCGGCTGGCCGACGGCGGCATCCCCCTCGGGAGCCAGACAGTGCTTCTGTCCGGAGTCAACGACGACGCGCCGACCATGAAGCGGCTCATGCACGGGCTGATCCGCAACCGCGTCCGGCCCTACTACCTGTACCAGTGCGACCCGATTCCCGGATCGAGTCATTTCCGGACTCCGGTGGAGACGGGGCTGACCATCATCCGGAATCTGCGCGGGCACACTTCGGGCTACTGCATCCCGACCTACGTCATCGACGCTCCCGGCGGCGGTGGCAAGGTGCCGCTGCAACCGGATTATTTCCAGGGTCGGGACGAGCAGGGCATCGTGCTGCGCAACTATGAAAACCGTGTTTTCCATTACCCTGACCAGCTTTGCCCGCAGGAGGGATCATGCTCGTTGGCATGACCTACGATCTGCAGCAGGACTATCTGGCTGCCGGATACGACAGGGACGAGGTGGCGGAGCTGGACAGTCCCGTCACCGTCGAAGCCGTCAAAGCGGCGCTTTTGTCCCAGGGGCACGACGTGGAGCTGATCGGCGGGGTCGGGCCGCTGGTGCGCGCCCTGGCTGACGGGCGGCGCTGGGACCTGGTCTTCAATTTCGCCGAAGGCATGCTCGGATTGGCCCGCGAGGCCCAGGTCCCGGCCCTGCTGGACGCGTGGGACATTCCCTACACCTTTTCCGGGCCCGAAGTGCTGGCCCTGTCCCTGCACAAGGGTTGGACCAACGCGGTGCTGCGGGCGCACGACGTGCCCACGGCCGATTTCAGGATCGTGAACAGCATGGACGAGGTGGAAAAAATCGATCTGCCTTTTCCGCTCTTTGTCAAACCCGTAGCCGAAGGGTCCAGCAAGGGTGTGAGCGACAAGTCCCTGGTCAGGGACCGGCAGGCATTGCGCGGGATCTGCGAGCATGTCCTGCGCACGTATCGTCAGCCCGCCCTGGTCGAGACGTTTCTTCCGGGCCGGGAATTCACGGTAGGCATTTTGGGCAGCGGCCGGGAGTGCAGGGTGCTCGGGGTCATGGAGGTGCTCGCCACCGCCCGGGGCGACGCCTGCGCCTACACCTACGCCAACAAGCAGGAATGGCGCGAGCGGGCGCTCTACGAACTGGCCACCGACGGCCCGGCTGAGCAGGCCGCCGAGGTGGCCCGCGCGGCATGGCAGGCCCTTGGATGCCTGGACGCCGGGCGTGTCGATGTGCGTCTGGACGAGCGGGGCGAGGCCCGGTTCATCGAGGTCAATCCGTTGGCGGGCCTCAATCCGGAGAGCTCAGATCTGCCCATTCTCTGCGGCAAGATCGGTCTGGAGTATGCCGAACTCATCAGGGGCATCATGGATTCAGCCATGCGCAGAGCCGAAAACAGGGCTCCAAGGACACGCACGTGAGCCCTTTGCATGTGGCCGTGGTACGCGAGAGCGTCCCTGACGCCGCTTCCCCCGACGCCCTCGACACGGTGCTGCAGGCCCGCAGCGTGCGCGAGAGCCTGGCCCGTTGCGGCTGGCGGACCTCGGAGCATGTCCTTGGTTCCGATCCCTCGGCGCTTGAGGCCGCCCTGGCGCACCGCAGGCCCGATGTGGTCTTCAACCTGGTCGAGTCCTGTCATGGGGTGTCCAGCCTCGCATGCCTGGCGCCGGCCCTTTTTCGCAAGGCCGGGCTTGTCTATACCGGGGCGGACGAGGGCAGCATGAGTCTGGCCGGAGACAAGGCCCTGGCCAGGCGGCTCATGCATGCGGCCGGGCTGCCCGTGCCTTGCGGTGCGACGCTTGGGGAATTGCAGCGGGGCGTTTTCCCCGGGCCTGGCAGATACATCGTCAAGGCGCGTTTCGAGGATGCCTCCCTAGGCCTTGGCCCGGACTGCGTCGTTAAGGTGCGTGCGCGCGAAGAGCTGCTGGCGGTCATGAAGGAACTGGCGCCGCGCATGGGCGGGGATTGCGTGGCCGAAGGCTATGTAAGCGGCCGGGAGTTCAATCTGGCTCTGCTGGCGGAGTCGGGCGGGAAGGTCCGCGCGCTGCCCCTGGCGGAGATGGTCTTCGATGCGGCGACACCCGGTCCGGCCATCCTGCACTATGCGGCCAAATGGGAACAGGACAGCGCGGATTACGCCGCCTCCACGCGCAGCTTCGATCTTGCCGGGGATGAAGCCCTGGCCCGGGAGATGACGCGGATCGGCGTTTCCTGCTGGGAACTTTTCAATCTGGCCGGGTACGCACGCATCGACTTTCGTGTCGGCGACGGCGGCCTGGTCAACATCATCGACGTTAATCCGAATCCGTGCATTTCCCCGGACGCGGGCTTTGTGGCTGCGGCCAGGCAGGCCGGACTGGACCATGCCGCACTGGTCCGGGACATCGTCTTCGATGCCTTGGAGAGGGCGGGGCAGAGGGAGAAGACCGGCCGTGCATGAGATTTTCTTTCGCGATCAGGTACGCGCCGAGGACAGACACGCCGTGCGCGAAATCGTGACCTCCACGGCCTTTTTTTCAGCTTCCGAGGTGGATGTGGCCGAGGAACTGGTGACCGAGCGTCTGGCCAAGGGAGAAGAGAGCGGATATTTTTTTGTTTTCGCCGAAACACTGGAGCGTGGCCCCCTGGGCTATGCGTGCTATGGCCCGACGCCGTGCACCGAAAGCACCCATGATCTGTACTGGATCGCGGTGCATGAAGAGATGCGCGGTCAGGGGCTGGGCAGGACGCTGCTGGCGGAAGTGGAGGCGCGGCTGCGCAGGGGCAAGGGAGGCAAGCTCATCGCCGAGACGTCGTCCCGGGAACAGTACGCGCCGACGCAAAGGTTTTATCTGTCCTGCGGTTTCAGCCTGGAGGCCCGCATTCGCGATTACTATGCCCCGGGCGAGGATATCCTCTATTTTACAAAGAATATCGGGCCCCTGGAGCGGGATTGAACTAGGCCACGGACTGGTTGTCGCCACTTAGCATGGCCAGGACCATTTCCTTCTCCACGTTCATGCGGTTTTTCACGCTGGCCTGCACGCTGGCCGTGGAGGAGCCGAATTGTGATTTGCGGCTGTCGTAAACCTTGTCGATGAGTTTTTGCGCGAACTGGTGTTCAGGTTGTTCCGTGCCGATGGCTTTGATGGCCCGTCCGAAGATCCTGGCCGCTCCGCCGGCTCCATGCTGAACCGCCGTGCTCCAAAGCGCTTCGCGGGCCGCGGATGGCATGGTGTCCATGTCCACGCCGGTTCGTGCCAAAATCTTGTCGCGGGCGGGGGCGTAATGGGTGGCCTCGATGAAATCTCGTTGCAGCGCGCCGAATTTATCCGGGTCTTCGGCCGCGATTTCACGCCAGACATCCGGCATGCGTCCCCGGGTCGAGCCCGTGTCCGCGGGTCCGGCAGCCTTGAGTTTCGAGGCCCAGCCTGGCTCCTTGTCACGCAGGAATGCGATGAAGTCCTTCATGGTGCCGGGCTTGGACGCGATCTGATAGGTTCCGTAGGATGTGCCGCCGTTTCTGTCATGGCCGATGGCGTTCACGCCCGATGTTCCGGACTCGAAGGTCGCGGACAGGGAGCCTGTCGGGCTCTGCCTGCGGGAACTTCGCGCCTGGCCTGTCCCCGCGTCCGAGGAAGACTGCTGCTTCATGATGGCGGCCAGTCCGTGCAGGGCATCCCGCATGAGGGAATTTTCCATGGATGAGCCGCCAAGGTTCGCGCTCAATTCATTTATGTCTTTGGTTCCCAGGGCCTGACGCATGTGGCTTTGAAACCCGTCCTCCAGCGCCGCCTTGTGGCTCCTGCGCTCGGGCTTGGTTCCCATGAGGGTCATCAGTTGGATGGGATCAAGAAGGCTCATGTAACGTCTCCATGTCAAAATCGTGTCGCTGGCGGTGCTTCAGGGCAATCTTAGCAGATTTTGGGCCAGACCCGGGCAGGTCAGGCATGGCGCGGGCGGAGCGTTTTTTCGGCGGGATGCCGGGAATTTTTTTCTGGTTTGTCGGATGTGGTTGGTCTGATTGTGATCGCGGCGGCTTGGCTGCCGTCAACCTTTTTCCTTGAGTGGAACGCATGCATCTGAGATCTTTTGAGTATTTTCGAGCGGTTGCGATTGTTCTGATTGTAATCGGCCATTGCTACGGCATCACCGGATGGGTGATCGACAGTTTTGGCGAGCGGGTGCTGGCCAATCTGATTTCAGGCGGGACATCCCTTTTCGTTTTCATTTCAGGATTTCTTTTTCATCATGTTTTCTATCCCAAATTTGTTTATCGCAAATTTTTGGAAAAGAAATTCAAGAATGTGTACGTACCGTATCTCATTTTGTCCGTTCTGCCCGTTATCTGGGCATTGGTCATAAAAGCGCCATTTCCGGAGTTTTATTTTGGTCCTGAAGCTACTTTTTACGATCAGATAGTCCGTCCGACACTTCTGTACTACTGGTATGGAGGCGTCATGGTTTATTGGTATATTCCGTTCATAATGGCCATGTTTATAATATCTCCTTTGTTTATTTGGTTTATAAGAATAGATCTACGTAAAAAGATATACATAATATCAATTCTTTCTTTGATATCGATTTTAATGCATAGGCCTGTGAATAATTGGTCCATAGTTCAGTCTGTGATATATTTTTCTCCAGTCTACATGTTTGGTATTTTATGTTCAATGGAAAGAGATTTTATATATGATAACTTTAAGGGCAAGGATTTTCACCTGCTGGGATGTGTGATTTTTCTGGCATTGGTGCAGGCAGCTTTTTTCGAAGCATCCGGAAACTTGCAGAAAAATCCATTTGAATTCAACTGGATAGACATAGCATTTATACAGAAGCAGATTCTGTGCGTTTATTTTATGGTTTTTCTGCACAAATACGAACATATTGATAGCACGCTGCTTAAAACACTGGCTGGCTCAAGTTTTGCCATTTATTTTCTGCATGGCTGGATCATCTATCTCATTTCAACGGTTCAGTCATATTACAGGCCCTATTACGGGCTGCATCTTTTGCCCATCCTGTCGCCGCTTGTCATCTGGGCCTCCTATGCAGTGGCCAAACGGGTCAAAAGAGCCTTTCCCAACAAAAGCCGCATGCTCATCGGTTGGTAAGAGATCAGCTGTTTGGCTATCCTTTCATGACGCCGGGGCAGTGTTCCGACACTGGCCCGGGCGCGTGGAAGGAGGCATTCGGCTTTGCTTGATTCCTTCCCTTTTCTTCGTCAGCGCGTTATGAGGCATACAAGAAGCCCAGGAATGCACCCGTGTTCCAGGGCTTGGGAGCCTTCTCATGCGTCTTGCTTTTTTCCAATCCTTGCGGGCCATGCTTTTCGGCCTGGTACTGCTGTCGGTGCTGCCGGCACTGGGAATCATTTTGCTCAATGGACTCCAGAGCCGCGACAATGCATTTCGCCACGCCGAGGGAGAGTTGGTCCGGATAGTCACGGCCATGGCCGGGGTGCAGCAAAGGACCTCCGAGGTGACCCGGCAGACTCTTTCGACCTTGTCGGTCATGGATCGGGTTCAAAACCGGGATGTCGATGGCTGCATGGCGATCTTCAAGCGAATTCTGCTTCACAACCCTCTTTATACCAACCTCGCCCTGACTGATCCAAAAGGGGAGGTACTGGCTTCGGCCGTGCCCATGTCCTTCGGCAGTCTTGCGGACCGCAAGCATTTCAGGGACGCCATGCGCACCAGGGATTTTTCTCCGGGAGAATTTATCGTTTCCAGGGGGACCTCGATTCCGTCCTTTCCATTCGCCTATCCCCTCCTGGATGAGCGGGGGCAGGTTAAAGGGGTTCTTACCGTGGCTCTCGATCTGACCAGGCTTCATTCATTTTTTGTCGGGCAGCATCTACCAGACGATTCCTTTCTGGGCATTGCCGATCATGAGGGCAGACGCATCTACAGGTCCGTCGTCGATGAATCTTTTCCCCTTGGGGAATTCGTCAGTCCTGTAGCCTGGGCGAAATCGAAGCAGGGCGGGGACAGCGGGGTTTTTGTCAGCAAGGGCTCCGACGGCCTCAGCCGCATGAACGCGTTTTGCAAGATCAGACACGCACACGGGGCGGAACCGTACATGACCCTCTTTGTCGGAGTGCCCGAGGCTTCCATTGGCGCCGACGCCCATAAAGCAATGGCCACGGGCCTCCTTCTGTCTGCCTGCGCGGCCCTGCTGGCCCTGGTCATGGCCTGGGTTGCGGAGAGGACCTTTGTCATGCCCAGAATCAACGCGCTGGTCATGGCCGCCGAGCGTTTCCGGACCGGCGACTACACCAGGCCCACCGGGGTGGACCATGACGCCGGAGAACTGGGGCTTGTGGCCGAAGCCCTCGACCGCATGGCGCTGGAGCGACGGATAGCGCAGGAGGATCTGCACAGGGCCAAGGAAGCTGCCGAGGACGCATCCCGCAGCAAATCCGAATTTCTGGCCAACATGAGTCATGAAATACGAACGCCCCTCAATGGCGTATTGAGCATGTTGCAACTGCTTCAGACCACGGAACCCGATGTCGAGCAGCAGGAATATCTCGAAGCGGCCATTCGCTCCACGAATCGGCTCTCCCGTCTGCTTTCCGACATTCTCGATCTGTCCCGCATCGAATCCAACAAGCTGGTCATCCAGGAGGAAAGTTTCGCCTTTGCCGATGTGCGGCAGAGCATCATCGATATTTTCGGTGTTCCGGCCCACGAGAAGGGGGTGCGGCTGGAAGTGCGTGCAGACCCTCGCATCCCTGCCCATCTGTTTGGCGATGAGGTCAGACTGAGGCAGATTCTCTTCAATCTGGTGGGCAACGCCGTCAAGTTCACACCGAAGGGGCGGATCGATGTACGTTTTGTCCTTGTCTCGGCGGCGGGGGAATCTCCCTGCCGGATCCGCTGCACGGTCCAGGACAGCGGAGTGGGCATTCCAGGCGAACGTCTCAATGATATTTTCGAGCCGTTCATTCAGGTCGACGGCTCCTGTGTGCGCACGCATCAGGGCGCGGGCCTGGGGCTGGCCATCGTGCGTCGTCTGGTGGATCTCATGCATGGGCAGATACAGATCGAAAGCGTGCAGGGCGAGGGCACCTCGGTCGCCGTGACCCTTCCTTTTGCCGTTGGGTCGAGCGATCTTGCGCGGACGCAATACGAGGGGATGGAGGAAGACCTTGGCGGGCGACGCTTTCTGCTGGTGGAGGACGACGGGGTGAACCGCATGGCCATGGAGCGGATTCTGGCAAAGTTCGGCTGCGAGGTCATAAGCGCCACCAATGGCCGTGAAGCCATCAAAATACTTGAGCGCGAGCACGTCGATCTGGTTTTCATGGACGTGCAGATGCCGGTCATGGACGGGATGGAGGCCACGGGGATCATTCGGGAAGAGCTTGGCAAGGACGTCCCCATAGTGGCCATGACCGCCTACGCCATGGCCGGAGACCGGGAGCGCTTCCTGCAAGCCGGGATGGATGCCTACATCGCCAAGCCCGTGGACATGGCGCATTTGAAAGAGACCATCATCTCGATTCTCTCCAGAAGATGATATTTCACGGGGCCGATGCGAAAGTTTTTTCTGCCGGGACCGGAGTGTGCGTTCAGGCTCTTGCGGCGCCGGCCGGACATGGAATGGGCTGAAAATTTTTTTGCCATTGTCTTGTCTTCACGGTGTCATGCACTTGTCGAAATTGATTGAGATTGATACATGTTTATTTGGCTTTTCCTACACACTTATAAGGAGAATTACGCATGAAACGGATTGTTTTGATGATCGTTTTTCTAATGGCCGGTTCATCCCTGGCCATGGCCGATACCCTCCAGCTGCTGACCTGGAAAGGGTACGCCCCCAAGGAGCTGGTGGACAAGTTCGAGGCCGAGACGGGAGTGAAGGTCGAGGTGACCTATTCCAACAACGAGGAAATGATCGCCAAGCTGCGGGCTACGCGCGGGGCGGGCTTTGATCTGGCCCAGCCCAGTCAGGACCGCATCTCCTCGGTGCAGGAAGAGTTTGGCATCTATCAGCCCATCGATTACTCCAGAATCGAGGCCGATCTGTTCATTCCCTCCATGCTCGAAGCCGTGAAGAAGAACACACTGGTCGGCGGCCAGTCGCACGCGGTTCCCTTCTGCTGGGGCACCTCCGGTCTGGTGGTCAACACCGCGAAGGCCAAGGACGCGACCTCCTGGAAAGCCCTCATCGACCCGCAGTACAAGGGCCGCATCAGCTACCGCCTGAAACGTCCGGTCCTCATCGGTCTGGGTTTTGCGCTGGGTTACGACCCCTTTGCCCTCTACGGTGACGAAAAGGCCTACGCCGAGATGCTCTCCAAGATCGAGGCCGAACTGATCAAGGCCAAGCCCCTGGTCAAGAACTACTGGGCCAACGGCGACCAGTTGCTCGAATCCGTGCGTTCCGGCGAAGTGACCGTGGCCGAGGCATGGGACAACGGCGGATGGAAGCTGCACGAAGACAACAAGGACATCGACTTCGTGGCTCCGGCCGAGGGCGCCCTGGGCTGGATCGACACCTTCACCATTCCGGCCAAGGCCAAGAACGTCGACGCGGCCTACAAGTGGATCAACTTTATGCTGAAGCCCGAAAACAGCGGCTATTTCACTTCCGCCGAGAAGACCCCCACGGCCTCCAAGGGCGCCGGTCCGTTCATCGATCCGGCTTTCCAGGCCAATTTCGATCGTTCCTTCCCGCAGGCGACCATCGACAACATCAAATGGTATCCGCCCGTTCCCGCCAACCTTGAGGCCATGGAAGGCAAGGTGCTGGACAAGGTCAAGGCCTCCAACTAAGCACGAAAGGTCCGAAGCCTGCCGGCTTCGGACCTCATTTTTTTCTTTTTTCCCACAACGGAAGGCGCATGCAATTCGATTTGGTCATTACCGGTCTGGTCAAGAGGTTCGGGACGTTTTCGGCTGTTGACGATGTCTCCTTTTCCGTGCCCAAGGGCTCCTTTTTCTCCATCCTCGGTCCTTCCGGGTGCGGCAAGACCACGCTTCTGCGCATGATCGCCGGATTCGAGGAGTGCACCAGCGGGAGTATCGAGATCAGCGAACAGGACATGCGCGGGGTGACGCCCAACAACAGGCCCGTCAATCTGGTCTTTCAACATCTGGCCCTTTTTCCGATGATGGACGTGGCCGAGAACATCGCCTTCGGCCTGAAGCGGCGCAATGTGCCTGCCGCCGAGATCCGCCGTCGCACGGAGGAAATCCTGGAACGGGTGGACCTGCCCGGATTCGGCGCCAAGCGCATCCAGCAGCTCTCCGGCGGTCAGAAGCAGCGTGTGGCCATCGCCCGGTGCCTGGTGCTCGATCCCAAGGTCCTGTTGCTGGACGAGCCGCTGGGCGCCCTTGACCTGAAGCTCAGGGAACAGATGAAGGTCGAGCTCAAGAAGCTCCAGGCCAAGATCGGCACGACCTTTGTCTACATCACCCACGATCAGTCCGAAGCCCTGGTTATGTCCGACACCGTGGCGGTCATGAACAGGGGACGCTTTGAGCAGGTCGGCTCCCCGCAGGAGCTCTACGGCGATCCGCATACCCCTTTCGTGGCGGGATTCGTGGGCGACAACAACCGCTGGGCCGGAAGCGTGGAGGACATGGACGACCACACGGTGCTCATCCGCACGGATGAGAACCTGGTTTTTCGCGCCCGCAAGAAGGCCGATGCGCGCAAGGGCCCGGCCACCCTTTTTCTGCGACCCGAGGCCATGGTCATCGAGCCGCCCGACCCGGCCGGGCTCAACACCTTCGGCGTCACGGTCAAGGCCATCCTCTTTGACGGGGCCAACAGCCGCCTGCTGACCGCCACCGCGAGCGGTCACGAATTGCTCGTGGCCCTGCCCCAGAACCGCGCCTTCGATCACATCCGTCCCGGCGAGGACATCACCCTGGGCTGGCATCCCGAGTCCGGCATCGCATTCGCGCGGGAGGAGACGCCATGAAGCGCTCCGGCCTGTTCTGGATATTTCTGGCCCCGGTGCTGATGTGGCTTGTTCTGCTCATCGTGCTGCCGCATTTGGATCTGCTCATCCTGAGCTTCCGGGTCGGCAAGAGCTGGAGCCTCGAAAATTACGGCAATTTCTTTCTGGAGCCCATCTACTGGCTGACCTTCGTGCGCACGGCGGCCTATTCCGTCATCACCACTTTTCTGACCCTGATCGTGTCCCTGCCCGTGGCCTTCTACATCACCAAACTCTCCCGGCCGGGGGTGCGCGGTTTTCTGATGGTCCTTCTGCTGCTGCCGTTCTGGGTCAGCGAACTGGTGCGGGTTTACGGCTGGATGATCCTGCTGCGCGAATCAGGGGTCATCAATTATTTTCTGCTGCAGCTTGGCCTTGTTTCGCGGCCCATCGAGATGCTCTACAATGACGCGACCATGATCATGGGCCTTGTGTACACGTCCATGCTCTTCATGGTCGTGCCGCTGGTCTCGGTCATGGAGAGCCTGGACGACAGCCTGGTCGAGGCCGCCTACGACCTGGGCGCGAGCAAGTCCTGCATCTGGCGCACGATCATCATTCCGCACTGCAAGCCGGGCATCACGTCCGGCTCCATCGTGGTCTTCATGCTGGTGCTCGGCAACTACCTGACCCCCAACCTCATGGGCGGCAAGAACTCGCTGTGGTTCACGGAGCAGATCTACAACCAGTTCATCGCCAGCTTCAACTGGAACCAGGGCGCTGCCTTTGGCTTTTTGCTGCTGGTGTTGAGTTCGGGCATCATCTGGGTGGGCCTCAGGCTCTCGGGCCAGCGCCTGGGCGAGGTGGCCTCATGATCCGCTCGCTGCCCAGATCCCGGGCCTACGACCGCGCCTTCGTGGTCTTCATACTGCTCTATTTCTTTTTTCTGTTCGCGCCGCTCCTGGTGACCTGCGTGCTGGCCTTCAACAATTCCGATTTTCCGTCCCTGCCCTGGCGCGGCTTCACCCTGGACTGGTTCTTTTCGGCCGGGCCGAAACGGGTCGGCATCTTCGAGGACGCAGACAACCTGCGCGCCATCTGGGTCAGTTTCCAGACCGCGCTGTGGGTCTCGGTTTCATGCGTGGTGGTGGGGGTGTGCGCCGCGTTTCTGTTCGAGCAGGAGAATTTCAGGGGCAAGAATTTTCTGTATTTCCTGATGCTCGCCCCGCTGGTCATTCCGGGCGTGATCCTTGGCATCTCCATTTTGCTGGGGGCGACAACGGCGGGAATCTATTTCGAGGATCACTGGAACCTGGATTTCGATCTTTTCAGGCCCAGCTTCTGGCTGGTCGTGGTGGGGCAGTTTTCCTTCATCACCACCTTCGTCACGCTGGTGGTTTCGGCCAAGCTGCGCAAGTTCGACCACTCCCTGGAAGAGGCGGCCCTGAACCTCGGCGCGACACGTTTTCAGGTCATCTGGCACATCACCCTGCGCTATCTGCGTTCGTCGATCATCGGCTCCGGGGCCGTGGCCTTCCTGATGAGCTTCGAGAATTTCAACACCACCCTCTTTCTGGTCGGCTCGCAGCCCACCCTGCCCATCAATCTGTATCTGCAGGTCCGCGACGGTTCGACGCCGGTCATAAACGCCGTCTCGCTTCTGCTCATCATCGGCACGTCCGTGCTGGCCCTGACCAATCTGTACCTTGATCGCAAGGAAGACCTGAAGTGAAAACCCGCTCCGCCAGTCACGCGCCGGCGGGGCAGGCGGATGGTTCAGGCAAGATCCCGGGCCGCTGCCCGTGAGCGTTCGCTTGCGTCTCCGGGGCTGATCCAGCGCCGAACTTCCCGGAACACCTCGCGAGAGTGAAGCATGGCCACATGGCTCACCGGCCGTGTGGTCATCTCTTCCCATCCCGGAGCCTTGCAGCGCAGGGCCGCGTTGGGCAGCACCATGTTGTCCGCGGGGGAATGCAGGGCCAGGCGGCGCACGTGGGAGGGTAGCGGCAAGCGCGTGACCGCGCGCACGGTTTCGCCTTCGTAGCGAAGATATCTGCCCAGCGAGGACAGCGCAAAGGGCGAGAGCTTGCTTCCGGCGAAGGGCGTGCCCATGGTCACGAGGCTCTTTACGCGGCTTGAGTCCTCAAGCCCCGCCAGCGCCGACCACAGGAGCAATCCGCCCATGCTGTGCCCGACCAGATGCACCTCCCGGTCCGGATGCGCGGCCAGCAGGGATTCGAGATCTTTGCGCAGACCGGCGACGGTCTCGTCCCATCCTGAGTTCCAGCTCGCATAGGAGAAGCAGACCGTGGCGAAACCGTGGCCCTGCATCCAGCGTCGAAAGAGAATCCAGGCGCTCTGGTTGTGGAAGAGCCCGTGCACGAGCACCACCAGTTCCCCTCCGCCGCTCGGCTCCTTCCAGAGACGCGGCCACAGACCCAGGGGGTGCAGCAGCAGGATCGCCATTTCGCTGACGATGCTGCGCAGGGCGGTTTTCCCGGCCAGGCTCAGGAAGGGTCCCAGCGGCTTGCCCGCCTGGTTGCTCTCCTCGTAACAGTACAGCGTGTAGGTCAGGAGGGCGAGAATGAGTGTCGTCGCGAGAAAGACGGTCAGCAGAAATGTGATCATGGGTGTACCCTTGCCCGGAATTTCGGATCGTTGTCGAGGTGGCGGACGAGTTTGCGATGACCGGCCGGAAAGGCCAGTTGCATGATTTCGGACCAGTTGGCCCAGCGATGTTCCTGGGCGGCCTGGAGGTTCAGCTCCTCCGGGCTTGAGAGCAGGGTCACGACAAAGGCGTGCAGGGTCACGCGAAAGCGCGTGAAGGAATGTTTGAAGGAGGCGATGGGCTCGGGATGGTTCACGATCAGCCGCGTCTCTTCCATGTATTCGCGGATCACGGCCTCCCGCGGCGTCTCTCCCGCTTCCACGACTCCGCCCGGAAACTCCCAGAGGTTGCCCCAGACGTCATCGGCCAGCCTTTTTTGCGTCAGGATGCGGCCGTCGTGGATCAGTATCCCCGTGGCCATGGTCAGATAGATGGGGGAGGGAGCTTTGGTCACGACAGGCCGTTCCTCCTGAACTCCGGCTTCCCTGGCCCGGCACCAGTCCGCCAGCGTGCAGCGCGGGCAGGATGGATTTCTGGGCGTGCAGACGAGGCTGCCGAATTCCATCAGCGCCTGGTTGAAGTCCCGCGCATGTCCTTTTGGCAGGAGGCGCTGCCCGTATTCGCTGATCTCTTTCTGGGCCTGACGGGATTTTACTGGTTGCTCGATGTTGTACAGACGGCTAACGAGCCGTTCGACGTTGGCGTCCACGACGCAGACATCCTGCCCGAAGGCGATGCTGGCGATGGCCCGGGCAGTGTAGGGGCCGATCCCGGGCAGGGCCAGCAGCGCTTCCATCGAGGGCGGCAGGGTTCCGCCGTGGCGCTCCATGACCATTTGCGCCGCCTTGTGCAGATTGCGGGCGCGCGAATAGTAGCCAAGGCCCTCCCAGAGTTTCAGGACCTCGTCTTGCGGAGCCTGCGCCAGACTGCTCACGTCCGGGAAGCGTGCGATCCAGCGTCTGAAGTATTCGACGCCGCGCTCCATCTGGGTCTGCTGGAGCATGATCTCCGAGATCCAGACGTGATAGGGACTGTAGGTCTCACGCCATGGCAGGTCTCGCTTGTGGCGGGAAAACCAGTCCAGCAGGGCGTCTGCGATGAGCGTTTCGGAAGCTGCGCCGTTTGGTGGCAGTGAAGGCATTGACGGGTTTCCGTGGTTCGGGGTTGACGGGATGGATTTACCTTGCGCGGGAAATGTGAAATCTGTGTTCTGCAATGGTCAGCGCTCGGCGCGCTGTCAAGGGTGGTCCGAAATTGTCGCTCAGGGAGATTTGATGTCTGTTGCTTGTGTCCAGCTTGCGGCCGTGATCGCGGTCCGTGTCCATGACCATTGCTTGGGCGGGTCCGGAGCATGATATCCGTCGCGTTGCCGTGCTACAATTCCGGGGACGGCCTTGCGGCCTGCCTGGACAGCCTGCTGGCCCAGACCTTGGAGGATTTCGAGGTCGTGGCCGTCAACGACGGGTCCCTTGACGACACCCTCGCCCTGCTCCGGAGCTATGCGGCCCGGGATTCCAGAATCCGCGTTTTCGACCGCCCGCACGGGGGCGTGGTGCAGGCCATGAATTTTGCCGTGGAACAGTGCCAGGGCGAGTACGTGGCCCGCATGGACAGCGACGATGTCTGCCTGCCGCGCCGTCTTGAGCTGCAAAAGGCCCATCTTGACCGCCACCCCCACCTGGGCCTGGTCGGCGGGCGGGTCCGCTTCGGCGGCGATCCCGAGACCGGCCGGGGCTACAAGGCCTACGTGGACTGGACCAACACCCTGGTGACGGAGGAGGAGATCTCCCTGTCACGTTTCGTGGAATCGCCTTATGCCAATCCAAGCATAATGTTCCGCAAAGAGCTTGTCAGCCGGTGCGGCCCGTTTTATGACGGCCCGTTTCCCGAAGATTACGAATTTTTGCTGCGCCTGATGGCCGCCGGCGTGCGCATGGACAAGGTTCCCCAGGAGGTGCTGATCTGGAATGATCCGCCTTCCCGGCTCACGCGCACGGACCCCCGCTACGACCCCGATGCATTCTACCGTACCAAGGCCGAATACCTGGCCCGGTGGCTTGCCTTGAGGGGGATCGAACGGGTGTCGATCATCGGCGGCGGGCGCATCACCCGGCGTCGGGCCCTGATGCTTGAGGAACACGGCATTGTCATCGATTGCTGGCTGGAGGTCGATCAAAACAAGATCGGCGGACGGGCCGGCGGTCGTCCGGTCTGTTCATGGCACGAAGTGGGCGCTCCGCGGGGGGAATTTCTCCTGTCCTATGTGGGGAACAGGGGAGCCGGGGCGCGCATCGCCTCGGAACTGGAAGAGCGGGGCTGGATTGCCGGGATACATTTTCTGCTGGCCGCCTGAAGGGCCGGCATCACACTTTTACACGTTGAGGTGCTTATTATGGATCTGATCAAATTTGCCGAAGAAATGGAGACTGTGCTCAAAGCGGCCGCGACCGAAAGCGAGCTGGTTTCTCCGGCCTCGGAAGACGGCGCCATCTGGGGTTTTGAACTTGGCGAGGACGCTAGCGGCTTTCTGTCCCTGGAATCCAACCAGGGCACCCTCGATGTGCCCACGGTGACCGTGTCCCTGTCCCTGGGTTCCATCGAAGAGGTGAGCAAGGAAGACCTGATGGATCTCTTGATCATCAACGGCGACCTGCTCGGTGCTTCCCTGACCATCACCCCGCCGCTTGGCGAAGAGCAGGAGGAGTTCCTCATGCTGCAGACCAAGTTCGTGGCTTCGGACTTCTCCGAAGACATGTTCAACAAGTCCGTCACTTCCCTCATGACCCAGATGTCCATCTTCTTCGAAGCGGAATAATGTCCAAGATTACCGTTCAAGCTGTTTCCAAGGCGTATTCCGGAGTGGATCTCTTCATGGGCCTGTCCATGGAGGTCCATTCCGGGACCCGTCTCGCCCTGGTTGGTCCCAACGGGTGCGGCAAGTCCACGCTGCTCAGGATCATGGCCGGTGAAACCGCGCCCGATTCCGGCAAGGTGACGGTGCCCAAGGGGTCCCAGATAGGATTCGTGCGTCAGGAACTGGGTGCGGTCGATCTGGCCAAGCCCCTGCAGGAGTTCGTGCTGGAAGTGCTGCCCTCGTGGGGGGAATTCTGGACGCAGTGGCGCGCCGCCCTGGATCGGGGCGACGAGGCCGCCCTGATCCGGCTGCACGACCGGCAGGAGGAACTTGAGCATCAGTACGGGTACAACCCCGAGCACAGGGCTCATGCCATCCTTTCCGGTCTGGGCTTTGCGCCCTCCGTCTTTTCCCGTCCCGTGGGCGAGCTGAGCGGCGGCTGGCGCGAACGGGCCAAACTGGCCCGGGTGCTGGTGGCCGGGGCGGACATCCTCTTTCTGGACGAGCCGACCAACCACCTCGACCTGGAGGCTGTGGAGTGGCTTGAATCCTATGTGCTGAGCTTCGAGGGCGTTCTCGTCTTCGTGGCTCACGATCGCTATTTTCTGGACCGGGTCGCGAACAAGGTCCTGTTTCTCGGCGGCGAGAAGCCCTTCCTGCGGGACGGCAATTTCACCCAGTTTCTGGAATGGAACGCCGAACGCAACGATCAGATCCGGCGACAGGCGGACAAGCTGCGCACGGAAATAGGCAAGAAGCAGGCCTTCGTGGATCGTTTCCGGGCCAAGGCCACCAAGGCCAAACAGGCCCAGAGCCGGCTCGGTCAGATCGGCAAGCTGCAAAACGAGCTTCAGACCCTGACCCCCGAGACCCGCGCCCGCACCCTGTCTTTTAGCTGGCCCGAGCCCGAGCGGGGCAACCAGACCGTGCTGTCCGCCGTGGAACTGTCCTTTTCCTTTCCGGATTCGGCCCTGTTTTCGGACCTGTCCTTCAATATCTATCGCGGTCAAAAAATCGGCCTGGTAGGTCCCAACGGCCGAGGCAAATCGACCCTGATCAAGCTCATCACCGGCCAGTTGAAGCCGAGCCAGGGGCGGATCAACATGGGGTCGAGCATCGTCACCGGATACTTCAGCCAGCACCAGACTGACATCGTGCGCCCGACCTTCACGGTCATGTCCGAGATCAAGCGGCTGGCCTCGCCGTCATGCACGGATCTGCAACTCAAGTCCGCCCTTGGCCTGTTCATGCTTGGCGAACGCTACTGGGAAAAGAAGGTCGAGGACCTGAGCGGCGGCGAAAAGAACCGCCTGGTGCTGAGCACCCTTTTCCTGAGCCGTGCCAATTTCCTCATCCTGGACGAACCGACCAACCATCTGGACATGGAGAGCCGCGAGGCCCTCATGGACGCGCTCTCGGCGTATCAGGGCACCATGCTGGTGGTCGCCCATGACAGGTACCTCTTGAGCGAGGTGGTGAGCGAAATCTGGGAACTGCATGCCGACGGCATCGAGGTGCATCAGTGCGGCTTTGACGAATACCACGCCCGCAAGAAGGCGCGGGAGGCTCAGGAGCAGGAAAAGCCAGACATGACCCGTGCGGTGCGCAACGAGCAGAAGCTCAAGAAGCGCGAGCAGGCCGAGATGCGCAACAGGATCTATCAGCAGCTCAAGCCCCTGCGCAAGAAATACGAGAAGCTCGAAGCTGAGCTTGAAGCCAATCTGGTCGAGCAGGAAACCCTGGAGACGCGGCTGGCCGATCCTGCAACCTATGAAGACGTGGTCCTGTCCCGGGAACTCGGGCAGCGCTTCGCGGCATTGCAGGACAGGGCCGAAGAGCTGATGTCGGATCTGGCCTATCTGGAAAAGGAACTCCAGGAGCTTGAGATTCAGAGGGATGCATGAGCGCGGACGCCATTGACGTGGTGGCCGCGATCATCGTGCGCGAAGGCAGGTTCCTGGCCGCCCGGCGCTCGGCATCCATGACCGAGCCGGGATTCTGGGAGTTTCCGGGCGGCAAGGTCGAGGCCGAGGAGACGCTTGGTCAGGCACTTGTGCGGGAACTGGAAGAGGAATTATCCATTGCAATAGATGCTTTTTCCCTCTGGAAAGTAAAGGAAAAAAAGGTTAAGGCAGGTGCAATTCGGCTCTTCTTTCATCTTGTGACGGAATTTTCCGGCGCACCAACGCCGCGTGAAGGTCAGGAACTGGCCTGGATCACTTGTGAAGAAGCCCGGGGTTACTCTTTTTTGCCGGCCGACGAGGAAATTCTGTCCGAACTTTCTGCATGCCTGCAAACGCTTTGACCCCCCACCGGATTCGCGGCAGCGATTGGTTACGTATTTTTCCGACCCAACTTCTGGAGGACGTTCATGCCTGTCTTCATCTATAAGGCTAAAACACGCGGCGGTAGATCGGTCAAAGGGGATTTGGACGCTCCAAGCCTTGAATTTGCCGAAAACATCCTGCGGCGCAAGGGATACGGCAATGTTCGGGTCAAGCCGAAACCCAAGGACATCCTGGAAGGCACCTTTCTTGAGGGCGGTGTGTCCGATCGGGACATGGTCGTCTTCAGTCGGCAGTTCGCCACCATGATCAATGCAGGCGTGCCCATCCTGCAGGCCTTGCAGATCATGTGCGAGCAGACCGAAAATCCAAAGCTGCGCCGCAAGCTCTACGCGGTCAGAAACGACATCGAGGGCGGCAGCTCCCTGTACGAAGCCCTCAAAAAGCATCCCGACATTTTTGACGCCCTCTACTCCAACATGGTCAACGCCGGCGAGACCGGCGGTATCCTGGACCAGGTCCTGCTGCGTCTGGCCGAATACATCGAAAAAGCCGCCAAGCTCAAAGCCAAGATCAAGGGTGCCATGATTTATCCGGGCGTGGTCGTGACCGTGGCCGTGGCGGTCATCGCGGTCATCCTCATCTTCGTCATCCCGACCTTCGAGCAGATGTTCAGCGAATCGGGCGGCGCGCTTCCCCTGCCGACCCAGATAGTCATCAACATGAGTAATTTCGTCATCAACAATTTCATGTTGCTTGTCGCGGGCATCATCGCCTTCATTGTCGCCTTCAAGTTCTTCTACAAGTGGGAGAAGGGGCAGATCATCGTCGATCGCTGGATACTTTTCGTGCCCGTCTTCGGGCCCCTGCTGCGCAAGGCCGCCGTGGCCAAGTTCAGCCGGACGCTGGCCACCATGGTCTCAAGCGGCGTGCCGATCCTGAACGCCCTCGACATCGTCTCGCGCACATCGGGCAACAAGACCGTGGAAAAAGGCGTGCTCGAAGCCAAAAAATCCATCGCCGAGGGCCAGAGCCTGGCCGAGCCCCTGGATGACACGGGCGTATTTCCCCCCATGGTCATCCACATGATAGCCATCGGCGAGACCACGGGCGCCCTTGACTCCATGCTCTCGAAAATCGCGGATTTCTACGATGACGAGGTCGATGTGGCCGTGGACGCCCTGACTTCACTCATCGAACCCATCATGATCGTTTTCCTTGGCGTCGTCGTTGGCGGACTGGTCATCAGCATGTACCTGCCCATCTTCTCCATCGCCGACACCGTAGCCTGACAGGTCGCCCAAAAACGGCGACCTGCTGCGTCAGCGAAAAAAGCCGGACGGCTTGTGCATGCGCATGACTGCGCGTCCTGGCTTTTTTCGCGTCCTTGCATTGCATCATTTTTCAAGCGGCCTGTGAATTTTGGATTTTTCAACAATCAGTCAAAGTCCGGGAGTTTTTCGTGCGCATTGCCCAGTTGCTCCAGCAGCAGGAACCATTCCTGTCACTGGAGTTCTTTCCCCCCAAGGACCGGGCGCAGTGGCCCGGTTTTTTTGACGTCGTACGCCAACTGCGCGACCTTGGCCCCCTGTTCTGCTCCGTGACCTACGGTGCGGGCGGGAGCACTCAGCACAACACGCTTGAGATCGTGACCCGCATGAAGCAGGAATACGGCCTTGAGCCGCTGGCGCACCTGACCTGTGTCGGCGCGGACAGGGCGCGCATCGGCTCCTTCCTGTCCGGTCTGGCCCAGGCTGGGGTGGACAACGTCCTGGCCCTGCGCGGCGATCCCCCGCGCGGCGAGAGCACCTTCACACCCGACAGCGAGGAGTTCCAGCACGGCAGCGATCTGGTCTCCTTCATCCGGCAGGATTTTTCCGATCTGTCCATCGGCGTGGCCGGGTATCCCGAAAAGCATCCCGAGGCCCCAAGCATGGATGACGATCTTGAGCGCCTGCGGCACAAGGTGGCCTGCGGGGCGGATTTCATCATCACGCAGCTATTTTTCGACAACGACGCCTATTTCGATTTCGTGGCCCGGGCCAGGGCGGTCGGCATCGGCGTGCCCATCATTCCGGGTATTCTGCCGGTCCAGAACCTGGCGGCCCTGAAGCGGATGCTTTCCTTTTGCGGCGCTTCCGTGCCCGAAGGCTACATGAGCGACCTGGAACACGTGCACAAGGTCTACGGAGAGAGCGGGGTGCGGGGACTGGGGCTTGGCTACGCCAAGAGCCAGATCCGAAATCTGCTTGACCGGGGAGCCCCTGGAGTGCATCTCTACACTCTTAACAAAGCTGACACTTGCCTTGATATCTGGAAGGATTTTTTGCGCAGGGACGGGCTGAAGTAACATATTTTGGAGGCGATGATGAAGAAGAATCCCGTAGTGGCCGTGGTTGGCGCGACTGGCGCCGTTGGCAGAGAGATGCTCGATACGTTGGTTCGCCGGAATTTTCCCCACTCGGAAGTGCGGGCTCTTGCCTCTTCGCGCTCCGCGGGCAGCAAGGTGGAATTCGGTTCGAAGACGCTGACGGTGCAGGAGCTGACCGAAGATTCCTTCGTCGGCGTTGATCTGGCCCTTTTTTCCGCCGGTGGCTCCACGTCCGAGAAATTTGCGCCCTGCGCGGTCAAGTCCGGCTGCGTGGTGGTCGACAACTCCAGCGCCTGGCGCATGGACCCGGCCGTTCCCCTGGTCGTGCCCGAAGTCAATCCGGACGACCTTTCCTGGCACAAGGGCATCATCGCCAACCCCAACTGTTCGACCATCCAGATGGTCGTGGCCCTGAAACCCATCCATGACGCGGCCCGCATCAAGCGTGTCGTGGTCTCCACCTATCAGGCTGTTTCCGGCACCGGCCAGAAGGCCATCGTCGAACTGGAAAATCAGGTGCGCCAGCTTTTCAACGGTCAGGAGAGCACCAATTCGGTCTATCCGCATCGCATCGCCTTCAACTGCCTGCCGCAGATCGACGTCTTCCTGGACAACGAGTACACCAAGGAAGAGATGAAGATGGTCCTTGAGACCAAGAAGATCATGGGCGACGACTCCATCCGCCTCACGGCCACAACGGTGCGCGTGCCTGTCTTCTACGGGCACAGCGAGAGCGTGAACATCGAGACCGAGAAGAAGCTGACTTCCAAGGAGGCCCGCGCCATCCTGTCCCAGGCTCCCGGCGTGCGCGTTCTCGATAATCCTGGCGAGAAGATCTATCCCATGCCCATTCTCGCGGCGGGCGAGGATGAAACCTTCGTGGGTCGCATCCGCGAGGACGAGAGCATCGAGAACGGTCTGAACATGTTCATCGTGGCCGACAACATCCGTAAGGGAGCGGCCCTGAACGCCGTCCAGATCGCGGAAGTGCTCCTGGAAAGAGGTCTTTTGCGCATAGCGTAAACGCTGGACGCGTTTTCTGGTTTGTCCGCACGCCCCGAACCGAATATCGGCTTGGGGCGTGTTTTGCGAGCGGGGCGCAATGAAGCGCGGCTTGCCGTCATGGAGGGAAAAATGGTCGAAATCGGCAATGAGCAGCTCTTTTGGGAGCGGTTGCAGGCACTCCCGCGTCCCGGCGAGGAGAATTTCCTGGCTTTCTACGATCACCGGCTGGGTGCGATTTTTACCAATCCGCGCCTCATGCTCATCCCCCTCGATGACCACCTCGTGCATCGCGGCGACGGCGTTTTCGAGGCGCTGCGTTTCGAGGACGGGGCCATCTATCAGCTGGGCGAGCATCTGCTGCGCCTGGAGCGTTCCGCAGGCGCCATCGGACTTGCGCTGCCGATCGGCACCGCCGAACTCGATGACCTGATCCGGCAGGTCTGCGTGGTCAGCAAGGCGGACGAAGGCAATGTCATGGTTTTTGTGGGGCGCGGTCCTGGCGGGTTCACCCTGGATACCCGCGAATGCCCGCATCCGAGCCTTTACATCGTGGTCAAGCGTTTCGCCCGCAAGCCCGAATCCTTCTGGACCGCCGGGGTCAGCGCGGTGCGCACGCGCATTCCGGCCAAACAGGGCTGGATGTCCCAGATCAAGAGCGTGAACTATCTGCCCAACGTGCTCATGAAAAAGGACGCCGTGGAGCAGGGCGCCGACTACCCGCTGTGCTTCGACGGTGACGGATTCCTGGCCGAAGGTTCCACCGAGAACGCCGTTCTGGTGGACCGGGACGGGGTTTTCGTCGTGCCGGAGCTCAAGAATGCCCTCATGGGTACGACCCTCAAACGGGCCATGAGCCTGGCCGGAGGTTTCATGCCGGTCGCCACCCGTCCCGTGCCCGAGTCCGAACTTTACGACTGCCGCGAGATCATTCTTCTCGGGACGAGCATCGACGCGGTCGGCGTGGTCCGGTACAACGGCCGCGTCGTGGGCGACGGCGTCCCCGGCCCGGTCAGCCTGCGTCTGCGCGAACTGCTGGTGGCGGACCGCAAGGCCCATGGCCAGCCGCTGCTGCGGACATGAACGATCAGATGGCGGCCAGTGACAGGGCGGCGCTCGGGGCTGCGGGGGTGACGCATCTGGATCTTGGATGCGAATACCGCGGAGGCCAGCGCCAGGTCATTTATCTTGCCGTTGAGCAGCACAAGGCCGGGATGCAGGTGCTCGTGGCCGCGCCGCAGGGTTCGCCCATCCTTGATGCGGCCCTTGAGTCCGGGCTGGCGATTGCGCCGTTGCCCCGCAGGCGTGATTACCATCCCCTGAATCTGGCCGCGCTGCTCCGCCGTCTTCCGGCCTCGCCGCACATTCTTCACACTCACGACGCCCGTGCCGCCTCCCTTGGGGCCTTGGCACATCTTTTCCGGCGGGACCTGACCCTGGTTCATACCAGGCGGGTTTCCTATGCCCTGGGTCAAGGCTGGAGCCGCTGGAAATACCGCCTTGGGACCCTGGTGGCCTGTGTCAGCCGGGAAGTGGAGGATGTGGTTCGCCGCGCGGGAATTTCCCGGACCATGGTCATTCCCAGCGCCATCGTGCTTGGCAGGTATGCGCGCAGGGAGCCCGGAAACGGGGGGCGGATGGGTATCATCGGCGCTCTCTCCCCGCAGAAGGGACATGCCCAGTTTTTTGAGGCGCTCTCCCTTCTGCCATATGTCCCGGAGGTCTGGGTGGTGGGCGCAGGGGCTTTGGAAGCCGAACTCAGGCGTCAGGCCGAAAGCCTGGGCCTTTCCGGACGAATCGTGTGGAAAGGGTACGTCGAGAGCTCCCTGGTTCTCCCCAGCCTTGACATACTGGTTGTGCCCTCGGCTCATGGCGAGGGGTCCAGCGGGGTCGTCAAGGAGGGATGGGCCGCGGGCGTGCCCGTGGTCTGCTCCGATCTCCCCGCCAACCTCGAACTGGTCCGCGACGAGGCCAACGGGCTTGTCTTCGCCAACGGCGATCCGTCTTCCCTTGCGCGGCAACTTGAGCGCCTGCTTGAAGACTCTGCCCTAGGTGAAAAGCTCGCCCGGGCAGGAAACCATGATGTCGCGGCCTATGATGCATCCGCGATGCATACTGCATATCTGCGGGCCTACGCCTCGGTTCTTTCTCCCCTTCCCTGACGGTCGATCAAGGCCTCCATGGCCTTTGCATCGTTTTGGCTTTCTCCTCGAGTCCCTTTTTTTCTCACTGCCCCCGCGTGACGTTTCATCGCAACCTTTGCAGCTGCTTTGACAAATGCGCGGAAGACGTTAGAGGAAAAGTTCGCATTGCTCGTCACTCTTTCTCCGGAGGTTTTCATGACCAAAGCCAACAAAAAAGACGAATGGTTTCTGCCCGAGGATCAACGCAAGGCCCTGGCTTCCTATCTTAAGGACTTCAAGGACGTGGTGCCTGTGCATCTTTTTGTGAAGCCGGGGCAGAACGACGCCTATGCCGATTTTGCGCGCAACCTGATGCAGGACCTCGTCCGCCTCACCGACAAGGTCACGCTCAGCGTGCACTCGCAGGACGAGGCGGCCAACGCCGAGTTTGGCGTGGAGCGATTTCCCACGCTGCTCATTGCGCCTGAAAAATATTCCATCCGTTTCACCGGAGCTCCTGCAGGAGAGGAGGGGCAGGCCTTTTTGCATGCCCTGATGATGGTTTCCACGGGAAAAAGCTTTTTGTCCGAGCGCGCCAGGGATCTGTTGCAGGAATTGCAGGAGCCGAGGCAGGTCAAGGTCTTTGTCAGCCCGACCTGTCCGTACTGTCCCGGGCAGTGCGTCAACGCCATCAAGACGGCCGTCGAGAAGCCGCTCCTGGTCAGCGTCGAGTGCGTCGAGACCGGGGAGAACCCCGAGTATGCCGAGGAATATTCAGTAGGCTCCATCCCGCATACGGTTTACGATGAAAAGCTCTCCACCGTGGGCATGGAATCGGAGCTGGCCTTTGTCGTTCAGCTTTTGACCCTCAAGGCCGCCAAGGACCTGGCCGAGGAAAGGGAAGGCGTGGACGCTGCGAATGCGAGTCATCACGACGTGGTCATCATCGGGTCGGGGCCTGCCGGACTTACGGCCGGAATCTACGCCAAACGCGCCGGTCTCGATGCCGTGGTTCTGGAAAAAGGCATTGTCGGCGGCCTGGTCAGCATCACCCCGGAAGTGGAGAACTATCCCGGTTTCATAAACATCGGCGGCAAGATGCTCATGGACATGATCCACGAGCAGGCCAAACAGTACGTGGACGTCATCACCGGTCAGACCGTCGAGGAGATCAAGATAGGCCGGAATATCGAGGTCCTGACCCAGGATCGGGTTTTCCTGGCGGATGCCGTGATCTACGCGGCGGGGGCGGCCTGGAAGAAGCTCGAAGTGCCCGGCGAGGATCGTTTCATGAGCAAGGGCGTGTCCTTTTGCGCCTCCTGTGATGGATTCATGTTCAAGGGCAAGAAGGTTGCCGTCGTCGGAGGGGGTAACACCGCCCTGACCGACGCCCTGCATCTGAAGAATCTGGGCGTGGACGTGTTCATCGTGCATCGCCGCGACAGCTTTCGGGCCGAGCAGCATCTTGTCGATTCCGTGCTCAGGGAGGAAATCCCCGTGCGCTGGAACAGCGTCGTGGAAGAGATCGGGGGCAAGGAGACCCTCCGCTTCATAAGCCTCAGGCATGTCAAGAGCGGTGAGACGGAGCGGGTCGACGTGGACGGGGTCTTTCTGGCCATCGGTATCGTGCCCAACGTGCAGGTCGTGTCCCATCTGGGCCTGGCCCAGGAACCGGGCGGCTATATCCGAGTCGACAGACAGGGCCGGACCAGCATTCCGCGCATCTATGCGGCCGGAGACATCACCGGGGGAGTACAGCAGATCGTCACGGCCGTCAGCGAGGGCGCTTCGGCGGCCATGGCGGTTTTCGAGGATCTGACGAGACGCAAGGCTGAACTGGCCGCGCACAAATGAAAATGGCCCTGCAAAGGGCCATTAACCTGCCGCGCACGGTCAGCTTTCCGGAGGGACCGAAGACAGATAGCGCAGACCTACCCCGTACTCGGAGTTGGAATCAGGCAGGTTTTTTTTCCAGATGACCTTCGCGTAATAGCATGTCTTCGGATTACGATATTCCTCCATCGGGTTCTGGAGTTCTTCGTTCTCCAGAACTTCGATGAGCAGATTGGCACCGAGCTTCGGCGGAGGGTAGTTCAATTCCAGATACATGCCGGTGCTGCTGTAATTGATCATCCTGGCAGTCCGGCATTCATCCTGTTCTCCGGCGCAAAAGCGGATGACGGCATTGTGCGGAATGCGATCCTTTTCCCGATTGTCTCTCGTGTTTCTGACTCTCATGCGTACCTCGTCCTTTCTGAGGCGTCAGGCTGCGTGAACCCGAACTACCTATTTGTCCGTATTTAATAAGCAAATTATATGCCAAATAGTGCGGATTTTTGTATCCGTGTACCTCGGTATGGATACGGAGCGCAATCGGTCGGGTGAAGAAATTGTTCCAGTTTTGCCGGATCAATCTTGGATGCGGATCATCCAGGCGGATCAGATTATGGGATGATTCTGTTTTTATATTTCGGGCTTTTGGCGGTGAAAACCGCCGTGACTTTGAATCTGGAGGGAAGGGTGGGGCAGCTTCCGGAAATTCCGGATTTTACGGAGTCCGTTTTTGGAAGTGAAAACGGATGCCGCCTGGTTCCACGGAGGCGATCTTGTCGCCGGGAAACTGAATGGTCCGACCACAATTTTTGCGCATCCAGGCCTTGTCGAGGAGCAAAAGATGGCTCGCCAGGGTTTGACCCGGACCCATGGAGTCAAGGATGGTCTTGTAGAGGCGCAGGCGTTTTGCCTGATGCCCGCCAAGCAATGCCGAATCCAGCAGAAAATCCCGCCCCGGGGCGGGCAGTTCCGGCAGTTCCCGGTTCCAGTATTCCTCGTCGATGCGGGCCTGGGTCCAGAGCTGCGTGGCGGTCTTGAAAAGCGAGGGATTTTCGCGGCGCAGGAGCGGCAGGATGTCATGGCGGACCCTGTTGCGGGTGCGCTCCGGCGAGGCGTTGGACAGGTCTTCGCACCAATCTGTCCCGGTTTCTTCCAAAAAGGCGCGCAGTTCGCGTTTTTCCCAATCAAGCAGCGGCCGCAGCAGGGCGCGTCCAGGGTCCACGCCCGGCATTCCGCCAAGGCCGGGCCAGCCCGTGCCGCGCAGCAGTCGCATGATGATGTCTTCGGTCAGATCGTCGCCATGGTGGGCCGTCACGACCCAGTCCGCTCGCTGATTCCGGCGTACGGAATCCAGAAATGCATAGCGCGCCCGGCGGGCGCATTCCTCCTGGCCCTGTCCTGACGTGGCCTGAAGCGCGGGGACGTCGAGCCGCGCCGTGTGGACGGAGATTTCAAGCCGCGCGCAGACCGCCTCGGCGTGCTCCAGTTCCCGGTCCGATTCGGGCCTGAGCCCGTGATGGGCATGAGCGGCGACAAGGGTGAGGTCAAGCGGCGCTCGCAGCAGGGCGAGCAGGTGCAGGAGGGCCGTGGAATCGAGGCCCGTGGAATAGGCGACCACCAGGCGCGTGCCGCGCAGATCGACTCCAAGGGTTTCCCGACAAAAGCGCGGGATGCCAAGGCAGCGCCGGGCCAGGTGTCGGGGAAGCTCCTGAAGTCGCATGGTCTTTGGGATTAGAGGGGAATGTTCAGGTCTTTCAGCAGGTTTTCCAGGTAGGAGATCATGTGTTCCTGCTGCTCGGGAGTGGCGTAGGCGATGCATGCGCAGCGCAGTATGCGCTTGGCCCGAACCAGAAGTTCAAGCCGGACCCAGTCGCGCCCGGTTTCAACGGCCATGTAGAACGGTCCGCATTCGGGGGCGTGCTCCTGCTGCATGGGCGTGAGCAACGAGGGCGGCAGGTTGAAGTGATAGAGGTGCTCGATGCTCAGCATTTCCTGCTCCTTGAGCCTGCTTTCGAGCTTTTCCATGTCTTCAGGGGTGATTTCGTCAATGACAAAGGCGCGCATGGGATTCTCCGTTATTTGCTGCCGGTCTGGGGCTTTCGGTCCAGATGGGCGTCCTCGGGGATGGCTTCCTCGTCCAGATTGAACATCCGGCGGGCGTTGTGGATGAAACGCTGGGCCGACCCTTCTTCCAGAGAGCGGCGCTTGAGGTAGCTGATGGGCTCGTGATAGATCTTGTGGCACAGGGATTTGGCCAGTCGTTCAAGGATGGCGACCATCTGCGGGTCCGGGTTGGGGCCGAGCTGCTTGATGGATTTCCTGAGTTCCTTGCGCGCGATGCATTCACCCTGGTCCAGCAGCGCGACGATGGTCGGCTGCAGGGCCAGACCGTCACGCCAGCGCATGAAGGCCATGACCTCCTCGGCCACGATGCCCCGCGCTTTCTGCGCCTCCTGCATCCTTCCGGCCAGGTTCTCCTCGACCACTTCCTTGAGATCGTCGATGTCGTAGAGATAGACGTTGTCGAGCCCGTTGATGTCGGGATCGATGTCGCGCGGTACGGCGATGTCGATGAAGAAGATCGGCTTGTGGCGGCGCTTGCGCAATACGTCCTTCATGTCCTTGGCGCGGATGATGGCCGTGGGCGAACCCGTGGAGCTGATGACGATGTCCGTTTCAAGAAGCGCCTGATGCAACTCCTCGAAGGGCATGGCGCGCCCCTTGAATTGTCTGGCCAGCTCCTCGCCCTTGGCCAGGGTGCGGTTGACCACGGTGATGTCGCGCACGCCCGAGGAAAGAAGGTGCGTCGCCGCCAGTTCGGCCATTTCCCCCGCGCCGATCAAGAGGGCGCGGTGGTTGGTCAGGTCGGTGAAGATCTTGCGCGCCAATTCCACGGCCGCATAGCTGATGGATACGGCGCTGGAAGCGATGGCCGTCTCGGTGCGGACCCTCTTGGCCGTGGAAAAGGCCTTGTGCAGCAAGCGGTTGACGATGACCTTGGCCACTCCCTTTTCCACGGCGTTGCGGTAAGCCGTCTTGAGCTGACCCAGAATCTGGGGCTCGCCCAGGATCATGGAATCGAGGCTGGAGGCCACGGTGAAGAGGTGGTTCACGGCATCATCGCCGACGTGACAGTAGGTGTGACCCTCCAGATCGCCGGAGGGCTGTCCGCACTGGTCGGCCCAAAAGCGCAGGATTTTCGCGCGCATGTCCGCTTCTTCCGATCCGACGACCAGAAATTCGACGCGGTTGCAGGTCGAGAGGATCATGGCTTCGCTCACGACTCCGTCGTCGCTGACCAGTCCTGTGGCGGCGGGGTCGCAATCGGTCAGCGCGAAACGTTCCCTGATGTCGACACCGGCTGTCTTGTGATTCAAACCAACGAGATAGATTTCCTGATTCATGGATTGGTGATGTCTATAGGATTACTGTCTAAAGCTATGGTGTGACGGCAACAGGAAGTTGACTCCGACCAGGGACACAAGACAAAGAATGAAAAGGATTATGGCCGTTTTGGCTGGTTTGCGGCCCCGCCAGCCCAGCGCCATGCGCTGATGGAAAAGCAGGGCGAAAAGGACCCAGATGACGATGGAGATCAGTTCCTTGGGGTCCCAGCTGATTACCTTCTTCCAGGTGAAGGAGGCCCACAGAAATCCGGCCAGCAGGCTAATGGTGTAAAGCGGGAATCCGATGCTCACCGCCCAGTGGTTGGCTTTGTCGAAGGTCTCAAGGGAGGGCAGTTCCTTGGAGAAGCCGGGCAGCTTGGCCTTGGTCTTGATCAGCCGTTCCAGGTGCAGATAGGCCACCCCGGCGCCAAAGGCCATGGCGATGAGCGCGAGCGAGACGAAGATGGTGCCGACATGCAGGCTGAACCACAACACGCTGAACTGTTCGGGCACGGCCAGGACCTGGGTGCGTACTGCCAGGGACGAACTGAAGAGGATCAGCGCCAGGGGCGCGGTGATCATGGATAGAAAATCATGCTTGAGGCGCCACCACAGGACAAAAAAGATGAGCACGAAAAACCAGGCCATGAGGCTCATGTAGAACTGGCCGTGCTGCAGGTTGGCGGCCCCCAGTTCAAGAGAGCGCAGGGCCAGGTCCACGGTGTGCAGTCCGAAGGCCGCAGCTGATGTCCAGGCCGCGAGGCGTTTGAGGAACGCGCGGCGCAGGACCAGTCCCAGGGGGTACGAAACCGAGCCTGACAGGTAGAGCAGTGCTATGATCAGTTCAAAAAGTCGGGAAGCAGTCATCACACCATTCTCCGATTCTTGTATGCAGGTCAGTGGGAAGCACGCTCCGGAGCAGTTCCAGACAGCCGTGCCGGTCGTCGTTTCTGATCAGGTCCGGCAGGGAGGAGGCGGCCAGCCTGCGAAAGATCTCCCTGTTCTCGCCGCTGCTTCGCCCAAGGGCCAGAAGCGCGGTTCTGATGTCGGCCAGAAGACGGGTCATGGCCTCGTATTCCGGTCCGTATCGCGTTTCCAGATCCCGGCGGATGACCCGGGCCAGGGCCGGGCTGGCTCCGCTGGTGGAAATGGAGATGGTCAGATCGCCGCGGGTGATGCTGGCCGGGAGCACGAAACTGCCGTGCTCGGGGGCATCGGTCATGTTGCACAGAATCCCCCGCTCCATGCAGATCTGGCCGATTGCGGCGTTCACGGCGCGATCGCTGGTGCAGGCAAAGACCAGCCGCGCCCGGTCCAGGTCCGTTTCGGCGAAGGGCCGCTGTTCATACGAGAAGTTGCCCTGCCTTGCAAGAAGCTCGGTCAGTCCGGTGCTCGGCGGCGCGGGATCGACGGCCGTGACCAGTTCCGGGCCGCATTGCAGCAGCCCCTCGATCTTGCGCAGGCCGACTTCGCCGGCGCCGACGACCAGGCACTGCATGCCGGTCAGATCCAAAAGCAGAGGGTAGTAACGCATGCCCGCCGTCTAGCAGAGCAGGCCCCGCTTGTCCAAGACGTCGGGACCCCGGTCCCGCCCTGCCTGGTCCTGCCGGCTGAGAGGGCCTGATAATCCGGGGAGTTCTGGACTTTTGCGGGTTTTTGCCGGATGAAGGGTCATGAATTCCGGCGATTCCGACATGCATTGCAAATCCTCCCCCAGATATCTGGTCATCCAGCTGGCCCGGTTCGGCGACCTGCTCCAGACCAAGCGCCTGCTGCGTTCCCTGCAGGCCGACGGCGAGGTGCATCTGCTGGTGGACGATTCCCTCAAATCCCTGGCCCATATCGTCTATCCGGGGATTGAAGTGCACGGCATCGCCGCCCACGGAACTCACGGCCCCGACATTCTGGCCAGGGTGCACGAGGAACTGGCCGGGATCATGGAGCTTGATTTCCACCGCGTCTACAATCTCAATTTTTCCGGGCTAAGTTTTGCCTTGGCCGGGATGTTTCCGTGCTCGACGGTCCGGGGCTACCGGTCGCATCGGGGACAGCGGCTGATCGACTCCTGGCCCGGGCAGATCATGCGCTGGACCAGAACCCGCGCCTTGAGCGGCCTCAATCTGGTCGACGTGTGGGGGCTCTATGCCGAGCAGCCGGTGCTTCCGGAGCGGGTCAATCCAGACGCGGTCCCGCGCGGCGGCGGCATTGGCGTGGTCATGGCCGGGCAGAACGCGCGCAGGTCCCTTCCGGCCGGGATGCTGGCCCCGTTGGTCCAGGCTGCGGCCGGGCGCGTTGGGCACGGCCCTATTCATCTGCTCGGCTCCGGCGGCGAGCGGCGGGCGGCCAGGGAGCTTGCCGCCCTGTTGCCCGCGTCGCTCCGGGGCGAGGTTCGTGATCTGGTCGGCCGCACCGGCTGGCAGGAACTCCATGACACCGTGGGCGGGCTCGATCTGCTCGTCTCGCCGGATACCGGGACCATGCATCTGGCTGCCCATCTGGGCGTGCCCGTGCTGGCCTTTTTTCTTTCCTCGGCCTGGTGTCACGAGACCGGCCCCTACGGCCGGGGACACTTGGTCCTGCAGGCCACAAGAGAGTGCGCGCCCTGCCTGGAGACCGCGCCCTGTCCGCACGACGTCGCCTGTCGCCGGGTCTTCGGCGATCCGTCGGTGTTGCGTCATGTCAGCGGGCACACGGCCAGGGAGCTTGCGCCCGGGTGCGCGCTCATGGCCGGGGGCTTCGACGAACTGGGCCTGACTTTCACCGCCGTTGCCGGCACGGACCCCGAGTCCGCGCGGCGAAAGGCGTTCAGGGCGATGGCCGCCGCCTATGCCGGGCTGTCCATGCAGAACGATGCGGAATTCTTGCCGGAGGAAACCTGGATGCAGGAGCGCGACTGGATGCTGCCCCAAACACTGCGAGGACGGGCCCATGACTGAAACCCGACGAATTCTGGTTGTGCTGCCCATGTACGGCGGCTCCCTGCCCATCGGACGCTACTGCGGGAACGCCCTGAGGGAGCTTGGGCACGTGGTCGAATATTTCGAGGCTCCGGATTTTTTCTCCGCCTTCTCGGCCCTGAAGGGCCTGCGCGTGGGTACGGACCGTCTCGACTATCTGGAGAACAGCTTTCTGCAGGTCGTGTCCCAGGCCGTCCTGGCCAAGGTCGAGACGTTCTGCCCCGATCTGGTCCTGGCCATGGCGCAGGCACCCCTGTCCAGGCAGGCCCTCAAACGACTGCGCCGCGACGGGGTGCCCACGGCCATGTGGTTCGTGGAGGACCGCGAGGTCTTTCCGTACTGGAAGGCCTTCGCTCCCCATTACGATCTGTTCGCGGTCATCCAGAAGGGGGATTTCGCGGAGCAGCTGGCGGCGCTGGGGCAGCACGATTCATTCTATCTGCCCCTGGCGGCGGATCCGTCCGTGCATCGGCCGCTGGAACTTTCAGCCGTGGAGCGGCGCAAGTGCGGCAGCGAAATATCCTTTGTGGGCGCGGGTTACCCCAATCGGAGGCTGGCTTTTCGGCAACTGACAGGCCACGACCTGCGCATCTGGGGCAATGACTGGGACGGGGAGACGACCCTTGCGCCCTATCTGCAAAAAGGCGGAGCGCGCATTGACACCGAGGAAGTGGTGCGCATCTTCAATGCCACGACCATCAACGTGAATCTGCACTCCTCCGTCAGACCCGGCGTATTGGTCGGGGACGGGGATTTCGTAAATCCGCGCACCTTCGAGCTTGCGGCCTGCGGCGCTTTTCAGCTGGTGGATCGGCGTGCGCTCTTGCCCGAGCTTTTCGCCGAAGGCGAGCTGGCCCTTTTTTCCGACATGCCCGAGTTGCTGCAAGGCATCGCACATTACCTCGCCCATCCCGAGGCCAGGGCCGAGGTCGCGGCCAGGGGACGGGCCCGGGTGCTGGCCGAACATACCTACGCCCACCGCATGCAGACCCTTTTGCAACACGCGGAAAAATTCATGTCGGTCAAGGACATCCCGCCCGATGATTGGCGGGCGCAAATCGCGCCGCAGTTGCGTTCGGAAGTGGAGGCCCTGTTGGCCGGATTGAACCTTGCGCCCACGGTGAGCTTCGAGGATCTGGTCTGGACCCTGCGTGGCCGGGAAGGGCGCCTTGGCCGACTCGAAACGGCCATCCTCTTTCTTGATGAATGGAAAAAACTGTATTCAGGTCCACGGCCGGGGAAATGATCGGGGAAAATTTGGCTTGAAACTCTCATTCCCCGCGAGTAGTCAGACCCTTGCCCATAAATTGACCAGGAGTTCTCATGCATAAGCCCTCGATCGGCCTTTCTCTTGAAGGCCTGCCTTTTATCTTCTTCACGGCCATGGCCACCCTGACCTTCGCCCTTCTCGACTGCTGGTTCATGGCGACCGTCCTGCTCGTGGCTCTTTTCTTCGTGCTCAATTTTTTCCGCGATCCTGAGCGCGTGGTGCCCCAGGAGCCGGGCGTGGCCGTTTCTCCGGCCGACGGCAAGGTCATCAAGGTCGAAACCATGCGCGATCCCATGACCGGCGAGGACCGTACCGCCGTCTGCGTGTTCATGAACGTCTTCAACGTGCATGTGAACCGGATGCCCGTGGCCGGCCGCATTGCGCGCATCTCCTATTTCGGTGGGAAATTCCTGAACGCCTCCTTCGACAAGGCTTCCACCGACAACGAGCGCAACTCGCTTTTGATCGAGGACGGGGACGGCCGGTCCTGGACCATGGTTCAGATTGCCGGGCTCATCGCACGGCGCATCATCTGCTGGGGCGAGGAGGGCGACTCCCTGGGCCGGGGACAGCGTTTCGGACTGATCAAGTTCGGATCCAGAGTTGACCTTTACCTGCCCGCCGAGTATGAACCAACTGTTCGAATTGGTGACAAGGTTTTTGCAGGGCAGTCGATACTGGCCCGCAAAAAATAAAAAAAGAGATTTATTCAGGACCGTTAATGGAACACTTGAAACCCAAGCATCGGGGATACTATCTGCTCCCCAACATGATGACCATGGCCAGTCTGCTGACCGGCTTCCTGGGTATTCTGTGGTCCATCGACGGTCGTTTCGAGATGGCTGCAGTGGCCATCATCGTCAGCTGCGTCTTTGACGGGCTGGATGGAAAGCTGGCGCGTCTGACCAATTCGGCCTCGGATTTCGGCGTCCAGCTGGACTCCCTGGTCGATCTCATCGCTTTCGGCGTTGGCCCGGCGGTCATGATCCACCAGTGGAACACCTTCGAGTTCGGCCGCCTGGGCATCATGGCCTCCTTTCTGGTCATGGCCTGCGGCGCTCTCCGGCTGGCACGCTTCAACATCCAGACGGGCAAGATCAGCAAGAAGTTCTTCATCGGTCTGCCCATTCCCGCAGCGGCCTGCACCTTGGCCACCTTCGTGCTCTTTTCTTCCTATATCCCCGAATCCATGGCCGATCTGGTGCCCGGCATCACGCTCGGGCTCGCCTTTCTGGTCTCCATTCTCATGGTCAGCAATGTCCGCTACGCATCCTTCAAGGACGCCGAGGTCATTCGCGCGCATCGCTTCAGCGCCACGGTCACGGCACTGCTCATTTTCGTGCTCGTCGCATCCGAACCAAAGCTTCTGAGCTTTGTGTTCTTCATCGGCTACATCATCTCCGGCCTCATCTACACCTACTTCTTTCTACCCCTGCGCGGGAAATCCTTCCTACGAGAGTCTTCTCACAAGATCTCGTAAAGGAAAAACGTAACCCCCTCAGCATCGTTTGCAGAAAACGGCCATCCAGGCGTACATTCAGCCAGGGTCAGTCGTTGTCTTTATCAACTATCGATTATACATCATCCATCAAAAGGAGTGCCTCATGTCAGAAAGAATTTACATTTTCGACACGACCTTGCGTGACGGCGAGCAGTCTCCCGGCGCAACCATGAACCGCGATGAGAAGGTTCGTCTGGCCCGTCAGCTTGAAATACTTGGTGTCGACATCATCGAGGCCGGTTTTCCGGCCGCGAGCCAGGGTGATTTCGAGGCCGTTCGCGACATCGCCCTGGCCGTGCAGAATTGCCAGGTGGCCGGGCTTTGCCGGGCGCTGCCCAGCGACATCGATCGTGCCTGGGAGGCGGTCAAGGGCAATCCCCAGGCCCGCATTCACACCTTCCTGGCCACCTCGGACATTCACATGAAGTACAAGCTGCGCAAGGAACGTCACGAGGTGCTGGACATGGCCGAGGCCGCCGTCAAATACGCGGCCTCGAAGACCTCCAACGTCGAATTCTCGGCCGAGGACGCGTCCCGTTCCGACTGGCCCTTTCTGGCGCAGGTCTTCGAGCGCGTCATCGCGGCCGGGGCCACGACCATCAACGTTCCGGACACCGTCGGCTATACGCAGCCGCAGGAATTCGCGGAGCTGATCAGGTATTTGCTGGAGAACGTGAAGGGCAGCCACAAGGCCGTCTTTTCCGTGCACTGCCACAATGACCTGGGCCTGGCCACGGCCAACACCCTGGCGGCGCTCAAGGCGGGCGCACGCCAGGCCGAGGTGACGCTGAGCGGCATCGGCGAACGCGCCGGCAACGCGGCGCTGGAAGAGGTGGTCATGTCCATGGATGTGCGCAAGGATTTCTATCAGTTGACCACAAACATCAACAAAGAGCAGATTTTCCCCTCCACCCGGCTCTTGTCTTTGATCATCGGTCAGCCTATACCCCCTTACAAATCGATTATCGGTGCTAACGCGTTTGCCCATGAATCTGGAATCCACCAGGATGGCGTGCTCAAGAATCGCCAAACCTACGAGATCATGACCCCCGAGTCCGTGGGGCGCCAGGAAGAGGACATGGTACTGGGCAAGCATTCGGGTCGCGCCGCCTTCGACAAGCGCCTCAAGGATCTTGGCTACCGCCTTGACGAGGAACAGCTCGGCATTGTTTTCACGGCCATGAAAAAGCTGGCCGACCGCAAGAAGGAAATTTTCGTCGAAGACCTCGAAGCCGTCGTCCTCGATGAGATTTTCCGCCTTCCGGACAAGTACCGCCTGGAATACCTGAGCGCCCTGAGCGGCAACATGGCCATCCCCAACGCGGTCGTCAAAATGTATGTGGACGGCGAAGAACGCATCCTGTCGGATTTCGGGACAGGCCCCATCGATGCTGTTTTCAACACCATCGGCAAGGTCGTGGGGCGCAGCCCCAAACTGGTCCGCTATGCGGTCAACGCCATAACCGGCGGCACCGACGCCCAGGGCGAGGTAACCGTCAAGATAGAAGAAAACGGAAAAACCTCGGTGGGTCGCGCATCCGATGCGGACATCATCGTGGCCAGCGCCAAGGCGTATCTGAACGCCCTGAACCGCTTGGCCAAAAGACAGGAGGACAGCATATGCGCCAGACTTTAGCTCAGAAAATATTGCAGAGGCATACGGACCAGCCCATCACCGCGGACGGACAGATCGTCCAGTGCCGCGTGTCCATGGTGCTGGCCAATGATATAACCGCGCCGCTCGCCATCAAGTCCATTCGGGGCATGGGCGTGAAACAGGTTTTCGACAAGGACCGCGTGGCCCTGGTCTGCGACCACTTCACCCCCAACAAGGACATCGACTCTGCCGAGCAGGTCAAGGTCGTGCGCGACTTTGCCCGCGAGATGGACATCACCCACTATTACGAGGGCGGCAACGTGGGCGTCGAGCATGCCATCCTGCCCGAATACGGACTGGTCGGACCCGGCGATATCGTGGTCGGGGCGGACAGCCATACCTGCACCTACGGCGGCCTCGGCGCTTTCGCCACGGGTCTCGGCAGCACGGACATCGCCGCGGCCATGGCCCTTGGCGAGACCTGGTTCAAGGTGCCGGAGACCATCCGCGTCAACTTCACCGGCAAGCTGCCCGAGCATGTCGGCGGCAAGGATCTGGTCCTTTTCACCATCGGTCAGACCGGCGTGGCCGGGGCCCTGTACAAGGCGCTCGAATTCGGCGGCGAGGTCATCGAGGGCCTTTCGGTCGAGGCGCGCATGACCATGGCCAACATGGCCATCGAGGCCGGTGGCAAGGCCGGGCTCTTTGCCGCTGACGAGAAGACCCTGGCCTATTGCCAGGCGCATGGGCGCATGGGCGACAGTCCCATCGTCGCCGACGAGGGCGCGCATTACTGGAAGGAGATGACCTTTGACGTGTCCTCCTTCTCGCCCCAGATCGCCTGCCCGCACCTGCCGGACAATGTGAAGCCGGTGGAGGAAGTTTCCGACGTGCGTGTCGATCAGGTCGTGCTCGGTTCCTGCACCAACGGCCGCATCAGCGACCTGCGTGAGGCGGCCAGGATCATCAAGGGTCGCAAGGTGGCCAAGGGTGTGCGTTTCATCGTCATCCCGGCCTCTCCCGGCGCGTATTCGATGGCCCTGGACGAGGGCTTGCTGCGCATTTTCCTCGACGCGGGCGCCATCATCAGTCCGCCTACCTGCGGGCCGTGCCTTGGCGGGCACATGGGCATTCTGGCCGGAGGCGAGCGTTGCCTGGCCACGACCAACCGCAATTTCAAGGGACGCATGGGCAGCCTGCAGTCCGAAGTCTACCTGGCCAATCCGGCGGTGGCGGCGGCCACGGCCGTGACCGGGCTTATCACCCATCCGGGCAAACTTGGTTAAAGGAGAGCAGTCATGACATTCAAGGGAATAACCCACGTGGTGGGCGATCATATAGATACGGACGCGATCATCCCGGCCCGGTTTCTGGTCACGGCCGATACGGCGGAGCTTGGCAAGAACTGTTTCGAAGGCCTTGAGCCCGGCTGGGTCAAACGCGTCACCCCCGGCGACATCCTGGTCGCCGGTGACAACTTCGGTTGCGGTTCCTCGCGCGAGCACGCTCCACTGGCCATCCTGGGCGCTGGCATCCCCGTGGTCCTGGCGCGGAGCTACGCTCGCATCTTCTACCGCAACTCCTTCAACATGGGCCTTTTGCTACTGGAACTGGGTGACGACATCGAGCGCATCAAGGAAGGCAACGAGCTTGAGATCGACGTGGCCGCGGGCACGATCAGGAACCTGACCACGGGCGAGACCATCGGTTTCATTCCCGTGGCCCCGTTCATGATGGAAATGCTCTCCGGCGGCGGGCTGGTGGAGTACGTGAAGCGCAAGGTGGCGCAGTAGGACCGTGGCTGGCGCGCGGCTTGGACACGCTGCGGCATCGAAGGCGAGAGGCATGGATCCCCGCCTGCGCGGGGATGACGTTGTGGCAATACGGAAAGCCGCCGTCAGGAAAACGTTCAGCAGGGTCGCCCTGGCTGAGGTGTCATTCCCGCGCACGCGGGAATCCATGCCTTTCCGAACCGACGCATTGAAACAACATATGGTTTATTCATGCTGGAGATATCAATGAACATGAACATCTGCCTCATGCCCGGTGACGGCATAGGCCCCGAGATAGTCACCCAGGCCGTGAAGGTTCTGGAGAAGGTGGCGAAGAAGTTCGGACACACGGTCCAGACAGAGACCGCGCTTATCGGCGGCGCGGCCATCGATGCTGCGGGCAATCCTCTGCCCGAGGCCACCGTGGCCGCCTGCAAGGCCGCCGACGCGGTGCTGCTGGGCGCCGTGGGTGGCCCCAAGTGGGACACCATCGATCCGGCCATCCGGCCCGAAAAGGGGCTGCTCGGCATCCGCAAGGCCCTGGGCCTTTTTTCCAATCTGCGTCCGGCCGTGCTTTTTCCGGAGCTGGCGGCGGCGTCCTATCTGCGTCCGGACATCATCGGGCAGGGCCTTGACATCATGGTCGTGCGTGAGCTGACCGGCGGCGCCTATTTCGGCGAACCGCGCGGCGAGACCGTGGTGAACGGCGAACGCGCCGCCTTCAACACCATGATCTACTCCGAGTCCGAGATCGAGCGCATCGTGCGCGTGGCCTGCGAGATCGCCCGCAAGCGCGGCAAAAAGCTGTGCTCCGTGGACAAGGCCAACGTGCTCGACGTGTCCCGCCTGTGGCGCGAGGTGGCCATCCGCACGGCGGCGGAGTACCCGGACGTTGCGCTTTCGCACATGTACGTGGACAACGCGGCCATGCAGCTCATCCGCGATCCCTCGCAGTTCGACGTCATCGTGACCGAGAACCTGTTCGGCGACATCCTCTCCGACGAAGCCTCCATCATCACCGGCTCCATCGGCATGCTGCCTTCGGCCTCCATGGGATCGGGCGGTCCCGCGCTGTTCGAGCCCATCCACGGCTCGGCACCGGACATCGCCGGTCAGGACATCGCCAATCCCCTGGCCACCATCCTGTCCGTGTCCATGATGCTCCGCTTCGCCTTCGGTCTTGAAAAAGAGGCCGCGGCCATCGACGCGGCGGTCAAGGCCGTGCTGGCCAAGGGCTACCGCACCGGAGACATTTATGTCGGCGAAGGAGAGAAGGTCGGCTGCTCCGCCATGGGCGCGCTGGTGCTGGACGCGATCTGAACTTCCTGGCGCGCACCCTGTTGTGCAACGCCTTGAAATGTGGAAATGTCGGGCAGGTCATGCATGGCCTGCCCATTTTTTTTGCAAGGAGCACAAGGTGATCGAAGAGCTGTTGGCCGAGAACGGATTTGTCCCGGACATTGATGACGATGCGTTTGGCGAGGCGTACGAACGCTGTCCGGCGGTCCAGAAATCGGTGATCAAGAACGCGGTGAGCTTTGCCTATGCCCTGGCCCAGAACGGCACAGAGCCGGTCATGCAGACCCGGCGGCTCGGTCACGTGGAGCACTCCATCAGCTTCGAGCGGCTGGAGTGGGCCCTTTTTGCGGTGGACCCGCGCCGTTTTTCCCTCCCGGCCCTTTTTTCCGCCATGGTCCAGGCCCTGGTGGCCAAGGTCGGGGGAATCGTCGTGCACGTCAGCGGGCCTGTTACTGATCCCTTCCTGTTCGGGTGCGATTTTCTGTCCGTGCATCAGGTCTTCACCTCCGACCCTCGGCCCCTGGTCGAACTTCTGGCCGGCAGCGGCCCCGGAATATGCATCGATCTGGCCGGACTCGATCTTGAATATCCCCGGACGCTGCGCCCTGATCCGGCAGGATACGGGGTGGAACTGGCCACCCCCGACAGCGAATACGTCCAGGCCTACAATGCCGTCACCTCCGATGTGTCCGTTGTCGGCCGCCCCTACATCAGCTACGGTGGCGAGCCGGGGCAGGCTCCGGTGGTCATGGCCGAGCGGCTGCTTGGCTGCTGGGTCTGGGACGTGATCAGCCCGGATACGTTTCGCAAGTGCACTTCCACCTTTTCCTAACCCGATTTGATTCAAAGCCCATGAAAAAACACGACATCGATTCCTCCACACGAAATATCGGCATCATCGCCCACATCGACGCTGGCAAGACCACGCTGACCGAGCGCCTGCTTTTTTATGCGCACAAGATCCACAAGATTGGCGAGGTCCATGACGGCAACGCGACCATGGACTACCTTGAGGAAGAGCAGAAGCGGGGCATTACCATCACCTCGGCCTGCACCTCCGTGGTTTGGGAAGGCAGTCAGGTCAACATCATAGACACTCCCGGGCACGTTGATTTCAACGTCGAGGTGGAACGCTCCCTGCGGGTCTGCGACGGCGCGATCGTCGTCTTCTGCGGGGTCAACGGCATCGAGTCCCAGAGCGAGACCGTCTGGCGGCAGGCCCGCAAGTACGGGCTCCCGAGGCTCGTTTTCGTCAACAAGACCGACCGCCCCGGCGCTGATTACTGGAAGGTGGTCGCGGATATCCAGGCCCGCCTCGCGGTCAGGCCGCTGCCGGTGACGGTGCCGTCCGTATGCGTGGAGGGCGGGGTGCTGCATCTTTTGCGCGGCAAGGTCCTTGTCTTCGATGCGACGGATCAGGGCGCGACGGTGCATGAGTTTGATCCCACGGACGGGGACCGCGAACTTCTCGAAGCCAGACGCAAGGAACTGACGGAAGCCGCGGCCGATTTCGACGATCTGGTCATGGAGCGCTACCTGGCTGACGAAGTCATTGGCGAAACCGAGCTGCGGTCGGCCCTGCGCAAGGCGACCCTGACCGGGCAGGCCGTGCCTGTCTATTGCGGCAGCGCGCTCAAGAACATAGGCGTGCAGCCGCTCATGAACGGGATCGTTCATTTCTTGCCCTCTCCGGATGAATCGCACTCCCATGCCCACGTGCTGCGGCGCATGGAGGAGCAGAACGTGCGCGCGGACCAGTTCGTGGGCTTTGTCTTCAAGGTTCTCTTCGAAGGCGCGCACAAGAAGATCTTCATGCGCGTCTACAACGGCCGCATCGGTGAAAATAGCGCTGTGTACAATTCCCGGCTGGAGCGCTTCGAAAAGATCCACAAGCTCTACACGGTGCATGCCAACCGCTACGAGCCCATTCCCGAGGCCAGGACCGGCGAGATCGTCCTGGCCACCGGTCTCAAGGAATGCATCACCGGAGACACGCTTTTTTCCGGCAAGGCCACGTTGCGCCTTGAGAACATCGACATCATCCAGCCGGTCCTGAACGTGGCCCTGGTGCCGGGCAGTGCCAGCGACACGGACAAACTTCAAGCTTTGCTTCAAAGATACTGCATCGAAGATCCGACCCTGCAATCCTTCACGGACGAGGACACGGATCAGCTCATCGTGGCGGGCCTTGGCGAGCTGCACCTGGAGGTGGTTCTGGAGCGGCTGCGCCGCGAGAGCGGGGTGACTTTCCGCTACGGCAACCCGCAGGTCATTTTCCGCGAGACCATCGCCGCCGATGCGACGGCCGAGGGAAGCTGCCGCAAGCTCATCGGGGATCAGCAGCACCGCGCCCTGGTCCGGGTCATGGTCCGACCGGCCGCGCGTGGGCAGGGCAACCGTTGCGTCACCGAACTGCCGGCCACGAATCACACGGACATCGCCCTGAAGGCCATGGAGGACGCGCTGCAGGCCGGAATGCTCCAGGGTTGCCTGGTTTCGGACGTGGAGGCGACATTGCTTGAAGTTGCCCATTTCGAGGATGGGCTCACGGATCTGGGCGTGCGCATGGCCGCGCTGGAGGCCATGAAGTCGGCCCTGGTCAAGGCCTCGCCGGTCCTGCTCGAACCGATCATGGACGTGGAGCTGCGCATGCCGCAGGAATATGTCGGCGACTGTGTCAATCTGCTTGGAGCAAAGAACGCGCGCATCCTCGATGTACGCACTTCGGATTACGAGTCCGGCATCACGGCCACGGCCCCCATGCGTCAGCTCTTCGGCTTCTCCACGGAGCTTCGGTCCCGGACCAAGGGCAAGGCGTTCTATTCGCTGGTTTTCAGCCGGTATGACGTGGTGGGATAACCACGGCAATGGGCCTGCTTTAGAACTCTTGCGATTGCTCGCAGTGGGTATTATAGTCTGGACAGTCTAGACAGATTAAAGGGGGCATCATGATTTCTTGGCAATTGCAGGAAGCAAAGAACAAGTTTTCCGAATTGATCGACCGAGCCACGTCGGAAGGACCGCAGGTCATTACGCGCCACGGGATCGAAGTAGCAGTGGTGATGCCTATCGCAGGCTACAGAAAACTGACGGCTCCGAAAAAGCGACTGGGCGATTTTCTGATGGACTCGCCTTTAAGGAGTAGTGGTGTCTGCATTGAAAGGGATCGGCGAACTGATCTGCGCGAGATCGACCTTTGAGTCAGAGATACCTTCTCGATACCTGTGTCATTTCTGAATTCGTAAAGCCAAGACCGGAGCCGAAGGTCGTGGAGTGGCTGAATTCCGTTGAGATGGACAATGCGTATCTGAGTGCGGTGACCATCGGCGAAATTCAGTTCGGGATCAGCAATCGTCCAGCGTCAAATCGCCGGACGGAACTTGAAGTTTGGCTGAATGAGGAACTTGCCGGGCAGTTCAACGGTCGCATCATCCCTCTGGATGCAAAGGTCTTTGTTGTGTGGGGAAAAATGACCGCTGCCAGGAAGCAGAAAGGAGAACCGATGGGTGTCATGGATTCGCTTATCGCGGCTACTGCTTTGCGGCATGATATGGTTCTCGTGACCCGAAATACGGCCGATTTCAAGAATATCGGGCTGAGCTTGCTCAATCCCTGGATGTAAAAAGCTGTCATCAATCAATGGGAATGACTCTCTGGGAGTCAGTGTTGAACAAGCGGTTCAAAAAAAGCCCCTGATCCACAATGAGATCAAGGGCTTTTTTGCTGTCATGGGCGCGCTGCCGAAAAATGAGCGAGTCCGCGCCTACTGCACCTTTTCGATCGGGTAATCCAGGCCCTTCCATCCGAAGATGCCGCCGGGGAAGCGGTAGACGTTCTTGTAGCCCAGTTTCTTGGCCCACATCGCGCCGTTGTGGCTGCGCGTGCATTTCACGAAGCCGCAGTAGACGACGATGGTCTTGTCCTTGTCGGGGCCGAGCATGGCCTCGAAGTCGGCCTGGGACTTGCCGCCGGTTTCCTTGGTGTCCCATTCCTTCATATCCGGGATGGGGAAGAGGAACTGCAGCGCGCCGGGCACGTGCTCCTTCTTGTAACTGTCTTCGTAGGGCATGGTGTCGATGATGACCATGTCCTTGCCTTCGTCCATCATCTTCTTCAGTTCCGCGCCCGTGACCAGGTCGTAACCGGCGGCGGTGGTGTCGCGGAACAGTTTCACGGCTTCGGCTTCCTTGGTGACTTCGGCCTCGAACTTGGTATCGAAGAGGGCGAAGGATGGGCTTGCAACGAGCAGGCAAAACAGGCTCACCGCGAGGATGGCGATTTTCTTCATGCAGTTTCTTCCTTGGAGATAAAGGTTTTGATGGATCGGTAATGACCGGCGAACGTCCCTGGGCGCACGCCCATGACCTTTCGCCACGCATACAGTGTTGCCGCGCATCCGAGCATGATCAGATCCCTCCACAGCGCGTCGCGAATCCCTGCAAAGGCTTCGCCTTCGGTGTCTCCGGGGCCGTAGCAGCCGCAGTCGATGTCCAGGCCCATGTGCATCCCGTAGCCGAGGACGGCGATGAACATGAGGATCATGAGGGTGATGAGGCCAAGGCTGCCCCGGATATCGAAAATGAGCGCCACCGCGCCCATGATTTCGAGGAGGGGCAGGAAAACGGCCACGGGCGGGATCAATGGACCCGGCAGGATGCCGAAGGCGTCGATGGTCACGGCAAAGGTCATGGGGTCCAGAATCTTGGTGATTCCGGCCACAAGAAAAGCCAGCGCCAGCGCGATGCGCACTGCGGCATAAGACCAGGATTTCCAGTGAATTGGGATCATTCAATGACTATCTGGCCCGAGGCGGGCTTGCGGTCAAATCGTAATTTTTGATCCGTGGGTCGAAAACGGATCGGGATTATCGATGTGTGCTTCGGAGTACGGCTTTGATGACAGGATTTCGCGGGCGCAGGCCGGCCGTTGACCGAGGCAGAAGTCAGGTTTCGGATGGGGAGGCGGGCGGCTCCAGTGTGACGGGCGGCACGTGCGGTGCGAAGTCGCAGGGGGCGTGGAACACGACCCATTCGCCGCTGTAGGGGTGATGCAGGCCAAGCTGGCTTGCGTGGAGATGCAGGCGGTCGCCCTGCCGGGCGTCGCCGTAGAGGTTGTCGCCGATGATGGGGTGGCCAAGGCTGGCCATGTGCACCCGCAGCTGGTGGGATCGGCCGGTGTGGGGGCGCAGCAGGACCAGGGTGCTCTCTTCGGCGCGTTCAAGCACGAAATAGTCCGTCAGGGCCGGTTTGCCCGTGTCGTGGCAGACCATCTGCCTTGGACGGTTGGGCCAATCGCAGATGAGCGGCAGATCCACCTGCCCCGAGTCCTCGGCCAGCACGCCGGTAACCCTCGCCAGATATACCTTGCGGGTCAGGCGGTCCTGGAATTGCCCGCGCAGGGTCGCTTCGGCCTTGCGCCGCGTGGCCACGACCAGCACTCCCGAGGTGCCAAGGTCCAGGCGATGCACGGCCTGTGCCCCGGGATGGATTGCGCGCACCCGCGACAGGACCGAGTCCAAAAGCTCCGGAGTGCGGCCGGGCACGGACAGAAGGCCGCCCGGCTTGTTGACCACGATCATGTCCCGGTCTTCGTGGATGACGGTCAGCCAGGGTTCGGTCGGAGGATTGTAGTCCAGGGGCGTGAGGGTCATGGTGCGGCCGTTGCCTGCGCGGGAAGGGCGTCCTGATCTTTCAGGGCTTCCATGACCGGGTTGCTTGCGCTCAGGCAGACCATGAGGGGGAACCGGGGCGCCGCCGTGCGGACTCGGGCATTCACTGCAGAATCTCCGGAGACTCGGCGGTGGGCTCGAACACGCCGAGCTGGTCGAGTTGCCAGCCGACATCCTTGCCGATCATTTTCTTCTTGCGCACGGTGATCCACCAGATCCCCTTCCATTGCCATCCGGGGAGGGACATGACGTAGGTGGCCTGGCGTTGCAGGGATCTGGCGATGAGATCGACGGTGTCCTCCCGACGTTCCTGCGGGGTGAGCCCGGTGCGTCTCTCCAGCGTGGCGCGGCCCTGCAGATGCAGTCCGAGCAGGTCGGTCAGCCCGTTTCCGGGAAAGCTCTGGATGAAGGCTCCGGGCACCGCCGGCAGGGTGTGCGCGTCCGGCGCGTTGGTGGTCGTCACGCCGGTCTTGTCGTCGTAAATGGTGACCAGTTCCACGAAGTGCTTGCCCATCCCGTAATAGAAAACCAGATAGGTTTTCTCTTCCGCGTTTTTCCAGGTCCGGCAAAACAGGGCCTGCTCCTTGGCCGCGATCTGGAAGTCGAACATGATGTCGTCGTCGAATCCATGCTCGTGGGCCCAATCCTCGGCCTGGCGGAGCGGCTGGCGCAGCTCCTGATCCGAGGGAACATGCGAGCGCGGGACCATTCGCTCTCGGGGGGAGGACAGCGCATCGACGGTGATGCGCATGATCTTGACGGACAGAAACCAGGCTCCGATGAGGATGCCCAGCAGCACGAAAGGCAGAGTGGTCATGATTTCCCCACGAAAAGGATGTTGATTTTTCGACTATGCCGGACTGTGCAACAGCGCGTCCACTTCGTCCAGGACCATGGGCAGGATGCCGTCCACGATGCGTCCCACACCGTCGGCATTGGGATGCAGGCCGTCCTCAAGCAGCAGGCCAGGGTCGGAGATGACCCCGTCCAGGAAAAAAGGGTACAGGGGAAGGTCATACTTTTGGGCCAGATCGGGAAAAACCTGCTCGAACTCTTTGCGATAAGCCACTCCCCAATTGACCGGAGCACGCATTCCGGCCAGTATTACACGGGCTCCGGCCTCAAGGCACTCCTTGATCATGGCTTCGAGGTTGGCGCGCATGGGCGCGGGGTCAAGGCCGCGCAGGCCGTCGTTGGCGCCGAGCTCCAGGATGACCAGGTCGGGCTTGTCCTGCAGGGACCAGGCCAGGCGTGCCCGCCCGCCGCTTGAGGTGTCGCCGGACAGGCCGGCGTTGGTGACCCGGACCTTGCGTCCCTGGCTGAGCACCCGCTGCTCCAGCTGGGCGGCGAAAGACTTGGAGGGCGGCAGATTGTAGCCTGCGGTCAGGCTGTCTCCGAAGGCGAGAATATGGATTTCGGGCTCCGCGCAAACTCCGCGGACCGGACACAATACGATCAGGGCCACGGCCCAGGTGATACCCCATACAAGGATGGACGACATGAATGCTTCCCCTTCTGTTGAACTCTCTGACGTGCACTTGACGCTAACCGCCGGCTCGGGGCCGGTCAACATATTGAGCGGGGTCAATCTGCGGGTCACCCAGGGCGAGACCCTGGCCGTGGTCGGCCCTTCCGGTTCGGGCAAGACGACCATGCTCATGCTCATGGCCGGGCTGGAGCGGCCGACCCTGGGCCAGGTGCAGGTGGCAGGCGTGGACCTGACCGCCCTGACCGAGGACGCGCTGTCACGCTTCAGACGCGAGCATCTGGGCATCGTCTTTCAGGCCTTTCATCTCATCCCGACCATGACGGCTCTTGAAAACGCGGCCCTGCCGCTGGAATTCGCCCATCATCCGCAGGCTCGCGGCCGGGCCCTGGAAGCGCTGGAGCAGGTCGGCCTCGGGCATCGCGGAAGCCATTATCCCTCGCAGCTCTCCGGCGGCGAGCAGCAGCGCGTGGCCCTGGCCCGCGCCTTTGCCGCGCGGCCACGGATCATTCTTGCCGACGAGCCCACGGGCAATCTGGACGAAGAGACCGGGGCGCGGGTCATGGAGCTGCTTTTTACCCTGCAGGCCGAAGAGAACGCGACCCTGGTCCTGGTCACCCATGACCGCTCCCTGGCCGAACGTTGCGACCGGGTGGCCACCATGCACTCCGGGCGCATGGAGGCATGATGGACACCAGGGATCTGCGACTGGCCCTGACGCTGTGCCGCCGCGAGCTGAGGGGCGGCCTGCGCGGTTTTGGCGTCTTTCTGGGCTGCCTGTTTCTGGGCGTTCTGGCCATCAGCGCCGTGGGGTCTCTGGGGCGCGCCCTCGAAGCCGGACTTGCCGGTGACGCCAAGGCCATCCTCGGCGGGGACGTGAGCGTGAGTCTCACCTCGCGAAGCTTGAGCGAGGACGAAGCGGCATATCTCGGTGGTTTCGGCGCACTGAGCCGGACCCTTTCCACGCGGACCATGGCCCGCACCGACGCACAGGAAGCGTCCGCCAGGTCCGTGCTGGTCGAGTTCAAGGGCGTGGACGCGCTCTATCCCCTGTACGGGCGCATGGAGCTGGAAGGCGGCAAAGAGGTGCAGGAGCTGCTGGCCGTCAGGGACGGTCTGCCCGGAGCCGTGGCCGACCGGGGACTCCTGACCAGACTTCAGGTTGCGGTGGGGGATGAGATCCGTGTCGGCGACGTGCGCTTCGCCCTGCGCGGGATCATCGAGCGCGAGCCGGACCGCGTGGTCGAATTCTTCAGCCTGGGGCCCCGGCTCATGGTCTCCGCCGACGCCTTCGGGCAGACCGGCCTGACCCAGCCGGGCAGCCTGTTCCGCGCCGAATATCTGCTGCGTCTTGACGGCGGGGACGCCGAGCAGGTGGTCGGCCGGATTCGCGCCGACAATCCCGATTCGGGTTGGCGGGTGCGCGATTACATGCATGCCGCGCCGCGAATCCGCACCGTGCTGGAGCGCCTGAGCGTGGATCTGACCCTGGTCGGGCTGGGCGCGCTTCTGGTCGGCGGGCTCGGCATCGCCGGGGGTGTGCGCGGGTACCTTGGCGGGCGGCTCAACCACATGGCCGCAATGAAGTGCATGGGCGGTTCGAGCAGGGTGCTGTTCATCTCGTATCTGGCGCAGGTCCTGTTCCTGGGCTTTGTCGGCGCCTGCGCCGGGATGCTGGCCGGGAGCCTTGTGCCCTGGCTGGCCGGGCGGTTCTTTTCCGAAGTCCTGCCCATCCAGGTCCGCAGCGGCATTTATCTCGCCCCGCTGATTCAGGCCGCCCTCTTCGGGCTGGTCACGACCCTGGCCTTTTCCATGCCGCCCCTCTTTCGCGCGGTCATGGTGCGCCCCTCGGGGATTTTCCGGGGCTACGTCTCGGCCGACATGGCGCGCATCCCGCGAGCCGCGATCCTGCCCACGGCCGCCGCCTTTGCCCTGCTGGCGCTGATGGTCTTCTGGTTCGCGGGCAACAACAGGCTCTCGGCATGGTTCGTGGGCGGCACCATCATGGCCTTCGTGCTCTTCAAGGGGCTGGCCCGGATCATCCGCTGGCTGGCGGCCAGGGCGCCGCGCTTGCCCTGGCCCAGCGCCCGCATCGGCGTGGCCAACATCCATCGCCCGGGCTCGCCCGGCGTGAGCCTGGTCTTTGCCCTGGGTTTTGGACTTACGGCCCTGGTGGCCGTGGTCATGGTCAATTCCAGTCTGACCAGGGCGCTGACCGCCGAGCTGGCCGAGGAGGCCCCGGACTTTTTCTTCATGGACATCCGTCCCGACCAGGTCGAGCGGTTTCGCGCCCTGGCCAACGACACCCCCGGCCTGTCGCGGCTGGATCTGCGCCCCATGATCCGGGGGCGCATCGTGCGCATCGGCGACACGCCGGTGGAAAACGCCACCGTGGCCGAGGAGGTGGCCTGGGCCGTGCGCGGGGACCGGGGCCTTTCCTACAGCGAGGAATTTCCGCGCGGCAGCACCCTCCTGCGGGGCCAGTGGTGGGAGGGCGGGTATGCCGGTCCGCCGCTCATTTCCCTGACTTCCGACCTGGCCAAGGGGTTCGGTGTGGACCTTGGCGACACGTTGACCGTCAACGTTCTGGGCCGCAACCTGACCGGGACCATCGCCAGCATCCGCGAGGTCAACTGGCAGACCCTGGCCATGCAGTTCGCCATCATCTTCTCTCCCGGCACCCTCGACAATGCCCCGCAGACCTGGCTTGGGGCGGCCTACGGCGTGGACAACACGGAGGATCTGTACGCCCGCGCCACCCAGGCCTTTCCGGAGGTGGCCGTGATCACCATCCGCGAAGTGCTCGACAACGCGGCGCTGATTCTGACCCGCACGGTGCGCATCTTCCAGGTCATGGCCGGAGTGGCGCTGCTGGTCGGGTTTCTGGTGTTGGCCGGAGCCTTCTCGGCGGACCAGCACCGGCGCATTTACGACAGCGTCATCTACAAGGTCTGCGGCGCGACACGGCGCGACATACTGGCCATCCTCGTGGCCGAGTTTTCCCTGGCCGGACTGTTCACGGGCCTTGGCAGCCTTGCGCTCGGCACGCTCACGGCCTGGGGCGTGGTCCAGGGGCTGCTGCGAATGCAGTTCATGCCGGACCTCGCCATGGGTTTTTTGACCGTACTGGCCGGTGTCGGGGTGTCGCTGTTCATGGGTCTGCTTGGCACCTGGCGCGTTCTGGGCAGAAAGGCCGCGCCGTTTCTGCGCAATGAATGATGCAGATGGAGTTTTTGCGTCCACTCTTGCCTGATTCGCGATTTATCCGAATCCTTTTGGTTGGAATTGAGTTCAGCGCAGCGCCCATTTTTCAACGTGCTGAAATTGAGACGCTTCTTCGGTGGTTTTTTTGATTACATTCAGAAATTATATACTTATTTTGTTCTTTTGGGCTCGGTTTACCTAATATAAGTTTGCATTATTGTTCAATTTATTTTAGCAATTTTGTGGTTAATTTTTGTAAAGCCGTTCATTGCAATACGTAGAATTCCAACTCACGCAGTCAGGAGGTGTCATGTCTCGTTATCTCGCGTCCGCTCGGAGAATCCTCGCTCTGGGCACGGTTCTGTGCCTGACAGCCTTTGCCGGAACAGGACTCGCGGCCCTCGCGGATCTCGAAGGGACTCAGGGGCATGCGCCGGCGGACGGTCTTGCCGCGTTGGAAGGAGATGTCGGACATGCCGGGGCCACCCCGCTCGATGACGGCATCGTATGCCAGCCCGGAGCACCTTGTCTGGAGGCGGCCACCCAACTGCCGCTGCGCATCCTGCCGCGTCCGTTTTCCGCCATGTACCGCGATGCGGCCGCGAGCGAGGACGGAATCGTCCTGGCCAATGTTCCCGCTTTTCGCCCCCTCTATGTGTTCGACCGCCAGGGCCTTGACCTGAGCCAGGCTTCGGATCCGCGCGGGTGGTACCAGGTCGGCCGTTCCAAGACCGAGCCCGAGGGCTGGATGCAGGCCAAGGACGTGCTCGAATGGCGGCAGGCCCTGCTGGTCTCCTACACCCATCCCGGCAACCCTCTTGAGGGACGCAGGCCCGTGCTCATGTTCAACGACCGCGCCGCGCTTGAAGCCGTGGTCGACGACATGGACATGGCCGGCAAGGCCAAGGGCATCTACGACGCTATAGACGCCAAGAACATCCCGGACAGCGTGGTCAGCATGGAGCCGCAGCGCTTTGTGGACATCACCCGCAAATTCTACGTCCTGCCCATCCTGCAATGGTCGCAGACCAGGATCGACGGCGACGACGCGCGTCTTTTGCAGCTGGCCGCCGCCGTGCCGAACAGCCGGGGGGCGGACACCCTTCAGAGTCCCGATTATCTGGAACAGGCGCAGGTGGGCCGCTCGGCGGGCGGGGCCACCATGCGCGACGTGATGGCCGACGTGGTCTTCGTCATCGACACCAGCCGCAGCATGCAGCCCTTCATCGACATGACCCGCGAGGCCGTGGCCGGGATGTCCAGGAAATTCAGCGCCGAGACCGCCGACCGTTTTCGCTTCGGCCTTGTGGTCTTCCGGGATTCCCTGGCGGCCGCGCCGCAGCTCGAATACGTGACCCGCAACTTGACGCCCGAACTGGTGCCCGGCGAGCAGCTGGTCGAATTACTTGAAAAGGACGCAGGAGCCACGGCCGTTGGCAGCGTGGATTATGCCGAGGAAGCCTTTGCCGGAGTGGACATGGCCCTGCATTCCAAATGGCGCGAAGGGGCGCTGCGCTTCGTCATTTTCGTCGGCGACGCCAGCTCCCATCCCAAGGGCCACCCCCAGAACACCACCGGCAAGGATGAGACCGACCTGCGCCGCGAATACGACGACGCCCAAGTGCATCTTTTCGCCATCCATCTGCAGGATCCCCGCGCCGCCGAGGATCATCCCCGGGCCCTGGCCCAGTTTTCCCATCTCGCCCGGGTGCGCGGCGACGCCGAGAGTTCCGCCATCAGGGAAGTCAACGCCTTCGAGGAACAGCAGTACCGCGACCTGGCCGAACATCTGACCAGCCGCATCAACGCCAAGCTCAATGAGACCATGGGCGGTTCCGCCAGCGCCGACACCGCCGGAGAGGCTCCGCTTGAGGAGTTCGACAAGCTCTGGGAGGCCGCGCTCATCGAGTACGTCGGCAAGGAGGCGACCCCGCCCAAGGATATCGTGGCCTGGACCCTGGACCGCGACCTGATCAACCCCGCCGACCGCGCTCTCGACGTGCGCGTTCTGGTCACGCGGGAACAGCTGTCCTCCCTGGCCCAGTCCCTGGATCAGGTCGTGCAGGCGCTGATGCGCGCTCAGGTCACCCAGGGGCAGTTTTTCGAGGCCCTGCAGAGCGTCTCCGGGCAGACAATGAAGCGCCCTGACGACATCGGAGGGGCGGCAACGCTGGCCGAGTCCGGGCTTTTGCCCGCCTTCATCCAGAGCCTGCCCTACAAGAGCGACATCCTGTCCCTGACCGATGACATGTTCGCGAGCATGACGGCGGAGCAGCGTTCGCAGCTGGAGTGGAGCGTCCTGGCCAAACTCGACCAGTACCGTACCATCAATGAACAGGTCGATGCGTGGTTCCGTCTCAACGACACGGACCCCGACCAGGATCTGGTCTACCCGCTGCATCTGGACTACCTGCCTTAGGCGGGAGAGGCATGACTGAAGCGATCGCGCCCATGATCCGCCTGGACGGGCTCGTCAAGACGCGTTCCCAGAGCGAGAGCGTTTTCGAGCTGCACGTGCCGCATTTCGCGGTTCGGCCCGGGCAGATGGTCGCGGTCATCGGCGAGAGCGGCTGCGGCAAGAGCACGCTGCTGGACACGCTCGCCCTGGTCATGGCTCCGACAAGGGTCGAGCGCTTCGAGATCGCCTCCGGGGAAGCGACGGCTCCCAGCGACGTGGCCGCCCTGTGGGCCCGGGACGACGAGGACGGCTTGTCTGCGTTGCGTCGCGATCTGTTCGGCTACGTTCTGCAGACCGGCGGCCTGCTGCCTTTTCTGAGCGTGCGGCAGAACATCTGCCTGCCCGCGCGGATCAAGGGCGGCGACATGCTCGCGTCCCGGGTGGAGAGTCTGGCCGATCGTCTCGGGGTTGCCGGATGCCTGGACCGGATGCCCGTGGCCCTGTCCATCGGGCAGCGACAGCGGGTGGCCATCCTGCGTGCCCTGGCACACCAGCCGCGCGTGGTCCTGGCCGACGAGCCCACGGCGGCCGTGGACAAGGCCCGGGCGCGGGCCATCATGGACGACATGCACCGTCTGGCCCGCGACGAAGCCGTGGCCGTGGTCGTGGTCACCCATGACGTGGATCTGGTCATGGACCGCGCCGACGTCGCCTACACCTTCGATACGCGCCAGGTCTCCGAACACGTCACCAGCTCGCTGTGCAGGCCGGTCCGGGAGGCCGCCCCATGACCGCCCCGCGTCCCCTGAAGCTCATCCCCGCCCTCGCCGCCCTGCACCTGCGGCACGAATGGATTCTGACCCTCTGTCTGGTCATCGCCCTGGCTGCGGTGATCTCCCCCCTGCTTGTCCTGCTTGGCCTGAAACACGGCACCATCCAGACCCTGCGCGAACGCCTGGTCGAGGACCCGGTTTTCCGTGAGATCCGCCCCTCGCAAACCAGGGAATACAGGCCCGAGTGGTTCGAGGATGTCGCCTCCTGGCCCGGCATCGGTTTTCTGACCCCGACCATCCTGCCCCTGTCCTCGGTCATCAGCGTGGTGCGCGGTGAGACGGGCAAGGCCGAACTCTTCGACCTCATCCCGACCGCGCCCGGCGATCCGCTGCTGCTTGAGAACGGGGGCATCGTGCCCGAGGACGGCGCGGCGGTGCTCACGGCCGAGGCCGCCCGGCGTCTCGGCGTGAAATCCGGTGGGGAGGTCGTGGCACGTGTGACGCGCTCCCGGGGAGGGCGCACGGAGAATGTGGAGGTCCGGCTCAAGGTCGCGGCCGTGCTCGATGCGCGGGCAGGCTCCCTGGCGCGGGTTTATGCGCCTCTTTCGTTCGTACTCGACGTCGAGGCCTACAAGGAGGGCTACGCGGCCCCGGCGCGCGGCTGGGCCGGGGATACTCCGGAGCCCTATGCCAGCTTCGACGGGGCCGTGCTCGTGCTGCCCGAACCACTCCTTCCCATCAGCCGCTCGGGGCTGGTCATCAACACCGGGTTCGGCCGCATTGCCGACCTGACCCCGGAAGGGGCGCGGGAGCTGCTCGGATTTTCGCCGCCCCCGGGCCTTGCGATCTACAATCTGCTTTCACCGGGGACTTCCCTGACCGCCTCCAACCTGCGGGCCATCGAGCAGAAGCTGCGCGGATACACCCGCGTGCTCCTGCCCTATGTCCGTGATGTCGTGGTCAGGCGCGGGGCAGAGGAGCTGCGCCTCGTGGGCCTGTCCCTGGACGAGGAAGAGGCGCGGTTGCTCGGGGTTCCGCCGACGCCGTGGGGCGGATACGCCGGTAGGCTGCCAGAGGGAATTCCCGGCGTCCTGTGGCCCGCCGGCCAGGGTGTGCCCGCCGGAGAAACGCCGTCGCTGCGCAGCCAGGGCGTGTCCGAACTGGACTTCGATCTGCGTGCGGTCGGGGAGACCGCCCTTGAGCATCCGGTGGTGCCGGTGGAGCTTTTGGGGGTGCTGCGCACCGCCACGCAGCGCGCCGTGGCTTTTGATCGCGGCACGGGGCGTTTTGAAATGGCGCGCGGCGGGTACCGGGGCTTTCGGCTCTATGCCCAAGGCATCGACGATGTGCCCGGACTGTACCACCGGCTCAAGGGGCAGGGCATCGAGGTCATCGCCGAGGTCGAGGCCATCGAGCGTATCCAGGTCCTGGACCGGGGTCTGACCCGTCTCTTCTGGCTCATCGCGCTGCTGGGGCTTTTCGGGGGAACGGCGGTGCTGGTGGCCAGCCTGTACGCAGCCGTGGAGCGGCGCAGGCGCGACCTTGGGGTGCTCAGGCTGCTCGGTTTCGCGCGCAGGCATGTCTTTTTCTTTCCCATCGCACAGGGGCTCATGATCGCCGCGCTGGGCCTTGCGGCCGGATTTGGCGGCTATGCGGCCCTGGCTGCGACCATCAACCATGCCTTCGCCTCGGAGCTTGCTCCGGGCGAGGCTTTTTGCGTCTTGCCGGGGCCGTATGTTCCGGTTTTCTGTCTGACAACCCTCGCCCTGGCGGCTCTTGCCTCTCTGGCTGCCGCGTGGCGGGCGACATGCATTGATCCTGCGGAGGTCATTCGTGAGCAATGATGGCGTGAGGCCGGGCCGGCGACTTTCGGCCGTGATGTTTTTTCTCTTTTTCGCGGCGGCATGCGTGCTCAGTCACGCCTTTCCGATCACGGCGGCCCTGGCCGAAGCGCCGCCGCAGACCCCTTTCAACCCGAAACCGGCCGAGGGCGACCTGATCCTGCCCATGCCAGGCGACGGTCAGATGGTTTTTCGCAGGGTCCCGGTGCCTGGCAGCGGCTTCTGGGGCGATCAGAGCCGCATCATCCAGATCGGGGACGCGGCCGGCGGGATCTTCGAGGGGCTGCAACGCACCCAGATCAGCGGCTCCTTTCCATCCGGCCCGGACGGAACCTGGGAGCTGGTCATGGCCAAGTACGAGCTGACCCGGGGCCAGTTTGTCGCGGTCATGGGCATGGACGCGCTCCTGGCCGCCAGCGGCGATCCGGAGGACCAGAAGCTCCCGACGCTGAAGGGCCGCGAGCTTCGCGACGCGCTCATGATGCCGCTGGCCTATGTCGGTCATGGGGATGTGCTTGAGTTCATCCGTCGCTACAACCAGTGGCTGTTCGATCCCGCCCACCCCGAACGCGTCGAGGCCATGCCGCGTGTGGACGAGGCGCCCGGGTTCATGCGCCTGCCCACCGAGGACGAATGGGAATACTGCGCCCGTGGCGGCCTTACAGCCATCCAGGCCGGGACTTTCGACAACGGTCTGCCTTTTCCGGCGGCCGAGGCCAACGAGTTCGCGTGGCACCTCGGCAACGCCAAGCATCAATTGCGTCCGGTGGGGCTGCGTAAGCCCGACGCGGGCGGCTTTCACGACATCTTCGGCAACGCCCAGGAAATGACCTCGGGCCTGTTCCGGCCGGAAATCTGGCAGGGCAAGCCCGGCGGCGTGGCCGTGCGCGGCGGAAGCGTCTCGACCCCTCCGGCGGACCTGCGCAGCGCGCTGCGGGCCGAGCTCGACGTCTACGCCTGGAACGTGGACGAGAAAAAGGTCGAGGAGCGGCGATCCTTCAACACCGGGGCGCGCCTGGCCATCGGGGCCAACGTGGTCGTGACCTCGGCCCAGCGCACCCGCATCGAGAAGGAATACGAGGCATACAAGGCCGAGCTGCGCAAGACCATGCCCGTGGGCCGCACCCTGGACAACCTGGTCAGCCAGGCTTCGGTGCAGATCGGGTCCGCCGACCCCATCATCGAGCGGCTGATCAAGGAGAATCCGGGCCTGCGCGAACCGCTTGGCGCCGTGCAGTCCACCCTGGAAAAGGCCCGCGAGCGCCTGGAACTGGCCCAGCGCGAGAGCGCGCGCAGCCTGGCCCAGGACGCGGCCCGCAACGGGGTCAACCTGTCCGTGTATCTTTCCCGGCTGGCGAGGCTGACGGATACCCTGGCCCTGGCCAGGGAACTCGCGGAAACATCCGCACGCTATCAGGAACAGGTCGCGGCAGTGGAGAAATCCATGGGCGAGCTTGAGGCCGCGCTTGGCGAGCAGATGCAGGGCTACAAGGACAAGATCGGCACTCTTGGCGAATACGAGAAAGCGTACATCGATTTCGCCTTCACGGAGCTTGAGGCCCGGGAAATGACCAAGCGCGAACGTCTGGTCATGAAGCTGCTCAAGGGGCACGCCCAGAGCTTCGCGGATCAGCGCCGGGCCGACACGGATCTTTGGCTGGAAGAGTTCCGCAAGGGATTCGCCGAATTTTCAGATTCATAAAACAAACAGTTTCAGGAGGATGACGAGATGAAAAAGATAGCGAAGGTGCTCGTTGTGGTGCTTCTGGTCTTCGCTCTGTTGCCAGGGTGCGCCACCATGTCCGACCAGAACCGCACCAAGGCCGAGGGCACGGGCGTCGGCGCGGTTGTCGGCGGATTGCTCGGCTTCGCCATTGGCGGCGGACGCGGCGCGGCCATCGGAGCGGCGGCCGGTGCGGGCCTGGGTTTTCTGGTCGGCAACGAGATCGCCAAGCGCAAGCAGGCCTATGCCAGCACCGAGGATTTCCTCGATGCCGAGATCGCAAACACCCAGGAGTTCAACAAGACCGCCATCGCCTACAACGCCAAGCTGTCCAAGGACGTGACCGCGCTGGAAAAGCAGTCGAAGACCCTGCGCGCCCAGTACGACAAGGGCACCGTGGACAAGAAGGTGCTGGTGGCCAAGAGCGACGAGCTGCAGAAGAAGATCGATGCCAGCAAGAAGCTTGAGGACACCCTGGCCAAGGAGCTTGAGGTCCAGACCGCCATCCTGGCCGACGAGAAAAAGACCCGTCCGGCCGATGACCAGTACATCGTGCGTCTGCAAAAGGAAGTGAACACGCTGCAGAAGAACCTGGACAAGCTGCGCGACGGGAGCACCCAGCTGGCCCAGATCGATCAGAGGTTATCCGTATGAGGAGGAAGCTTCTCATCCCGATGCTGTTCGCGGCGATGCTCCTTGCCGGTTGCGCCGGTCAGCATGATCCGCGCACGGGCGGCTTTTTCGGCGGTGTCGCCGGTCTGGGCGGGGGCGGCTACAAGGATCGCGTGGCGGAACGCGAAGCCCGGCTCCAGGAGTTGCGGGCCACGCAGAGCCAGCTCGATGCTGAGAAAGGTCAGCTTGAGGCCCAGAAATCGGCGGCCCAGGCCCAACTCGACAAGGATCAGGCGCGCGTGAAGGCCATGCAGACCGAGATAACGGCCCTCGACAAGAAGACCAAAAGCCTCGCCGCCAAGGATGGCGCGGACAAGCAGCGCGTGGCTGACCTGCAAAAAAGGGTCACCGACCTGAAAGGGAAAATGAACAAGCAGGCGTCCTCTCTGGATGATCTGGAAGGCAGCGGGCTTGGGGATGCGGACATGGACCTGCGCCGCAAGCAGCTCGAAAAGCAGCGCGACTCGCTGCGCAAGGAATACGATCTGCTCATGAAGATGCAGATGGAGCTGGCTCAGTGAGGATTGCCGGTCTTCTGGTCCTGGCCGTGACGGCGGTTTTCGCCACTCATGCGGGGGCGCTCTGCGCGCCCCTGGATGAGATCCGCCGGATTCTGCGGGAGGATGCCCTTGTGCCGCCTGCCCCGGAGGTCCTTGAGGCCCTGGACGAGGCCCGCCTGCCGGAGCTTTTGAAGCGGATCGATCCGTATGCGCGGTTTTTCCCGGCCCGTGAGTATCAGTCCCCCGCGACCGGACGCGAAGCCTGGATCGGCATCGGCGCGGAACTTGTGGTGCGCGACGACGGGATTTTCCTTTCGGTCTACAGGGGCGGGGCGGCGGATCTGGCCGGAGTGCCCGACCGTTCAAGGCTGCTCGAAATCGACGGCAGAAGCGTCGCCGGGCTTGAGCCCGCGGCCGTGGCATCTGCCTTGAAAGGCGGGGAGGGCACCGCCGTGCGCCTGATGCTCGTGCGGCCGGACGGGCGGCAGAAGGCGGTCACGATCATCCGCGAGCCCTTCAAACCCCTTGATGTGGAGCCGGTCCCTCCGGGCGACCGCCAGGTGTTGCGCATCCGCGAATTCGTGGCCGGGATGACTAGGCCCGCGTTGCAGGCCACCATTGATTTTCTGGCCCGAAAGGGCGCGGCGCGGGACGGGCAGCTCATCATCGACCTGCGCGACGCAGGAGGCGGGGATCTTTACGAGGCCTTCGACATCGCGGGAATGTTTCTCCCGGCGGGCACGCTCCTGGGTTCGATACAGGGCCGCGATGGCCAGCCGCGCGAGGTTCGCGCTTCGTCCGGAGACAAAAATTCCATGCCGCTGATCCTCATCGTGGGTCCGGACACGGCCAGCGCGGCCGAAATTTTCGCCGGGGCATTGCACCGGCAGGGCAGGGCGAAGCTCGTGGGCCAGCGCACCTACGGCAAATGCAGCTCCCAGACCGATGTCCGCCTGTCCGATGGTTCGGTCCTGCGGTATACGAACCGGGACGTGCTGCTTCCCGGCGGGGATTCCTGTTCCGGCGCGGGCCTGGCCCCGGACCTGGAGATGTCCGGCGCTACGCTTGGGAATCTGCCCATGCTCGTGCAGGAGGTGGACAGCGCATTCGCCCCGAAATGAGCCCGCGGTCCCGGCGGACCGGAACGCGGATTGAGCAGGCGAAATGTCTTGAGAGCATCGTGACGGATGGCAAAATGATCCAGGGTAAGTGAGTCTTCAAACGGAGAACGAGCATGATACGTCGCCTCGCCCTGACCGCAATGGTCCCGCTGGTGCTGTCCGGCTGTCTCATGGACGCCCTGTACGGGGACTTGCCCGACACGGTGCGCATGGAGCCGGGCATTCATGCGCTTGCCGGATTGAATAGCCCCTACGACGATTTCAATGCCGTGGCCGGGCCGCCGCCGTTGAAGATGGACGCCTTCATCGCTTTTGCCAGTAACGCGGACAGCAAGGGACAGCATTTCACCATCGACACCGGTCGCCTGCGCCTTTTGCAGAATCCGTATCCTGACCGCAGGCAGGCCCGTCCTCCCGCGCCGAAGTTGAGCGTGGAGCGCTACGGGGCCTTTTCCGCCATCCCCTTCTTTTCCGGCAACGTACGCGGGCCGACGCCCCTGTTCCCGCCTGCTGATCCGGGCCGCGTTTATGACGAGCCTTTCCCGCCGCACATGACCAGGGGCTACCTCCTGACGGAAGAGCCTTTGCCCTGGAACGGCACCGGAGAGCTTCCCGGCGGCGGGGTGTGGGTCTTCGATTCGGATCACGAGGGCCGGCGCAACCTGTATCTGGTCGATACGGCCGGGGATGTGCGCCCCTTTTTCGGCAATCGCGCCGACTCGGACGAAGCCTACGCCACCTACGATTTCAAGCGGCATGAGCTGTATTTCAGTTCCAACCGCTCCGGAAAATACAGCATCTACCGTTACCGCAATCAGGGCGGCAGTCTCGATTTCGCGCACTGGCTTGCGGAGCCCTCGCGGGCGGACGGCATCGAACCGGTGGAAGAATTTGTTTCCTCCGGCAACACCATGGCCCCTTTTGTCCATGACGATCAACTTTTCATGGCCTCCGATCGTCCGGGCACCCTGGGCGGGTTTGACCTCTTTGTGTCGATCAGGTCTGAAAATGGTTGGCAGGCGCCCCGCAACCTTCAGGAATTCATGCCCAAAAATGTGCATGTGAACACCCTTGGTAACGAGTTCAGGCCCTCCATCCTCGGCCTGGGGCTCAAGAACCTTTATGATCTGCGGGTGCTCATGTTTTCGTCCGATCGCCCCGGTGGTAAAGGCGGCTACGATCTCTATGTCACGGCTCTCCCCGAGGAAGTCCGATGAGCGCACGGCATCATGCAATCAGGGATGACGTCCGGCCACCCCTAACAGCCCGTTCAAAAACGGCGATCTGCTGCGTCAGCGAAAAAATCTCACCATTTTTGAACGGTCTGAGAATTTTGAATTTTTCAAGAATCAGCTAAGGGCGCACCCGGGCTGAGGCCGGGGAGTCCTTTGTCATGGGCTCGAAAAAGCAGTGTATTAAGGTTGATTTTATCGTGAAATGCGAATTGCCGCGGCATGAGTGCCGTGTGTGGAGGAATCATGAGGGTTTGGTTGTGCTTTGTTATTCTTTTCCTCGCCTCTCCGCTGCACGCTTCGGAGCCGGCCGTGGACACGCTTCCGCCCGAGCTGGTCAGGCTGCGGGACGAAGGGCAGCTCACAGTCAGGGCCCTGTGGGCCTGGAAGCTGGTCCCGGAGTCCACTGCGGGAATGGCCATGGAGTTTCGTGCATTGGGCCTGGACCTCATTTCCGCCGACAGGGCGCAGCTTGCTTCCTGGCTGGGGCAGGCAGACGAGGGGCAGCTTGACCTCAGCGAAGCCCAGCGTGATGTTCTGGGACAGCTGATCAGCCGCATGGATGAAGGGTTGCCTTCGGGTGAGCAGCCCGCTTCAGAGACGCCCGTTGCCCAGGAGCCTTCCGTTCTCGATGCCAGTGCCAATGGCAAAGGCGAGGCCAAGGATCTTGGCGAAATGATCAGGGAACTTGGTGCTCAGGCAGAAGGCGGCGATCCGAAGGCGAAGGTCAGCCTGGCCCTGGCGGTCAAGGCTGGCGCTGGTGGATCGCCAGATCCGATCCGGTCCGTGGCCCTGCTTGAGGATGCCGCGGCAGCGGGTGATGCCGATGCCATGGCCCTTTTGGCTGATGAATACGAATCCGGTCTGTGGGTGCCCCAGAATGCGGAAAAGGCGGGGCAGCTGCGACGCAAAGCCGCCCAGGCAGGATCACAACTGGCGCAGTGGGGGCTCGAATGAACATCAGGGCATTGCAAAGGGCGGGCGTTTTATTTCTGGTTTTGGTGCTTGCAGGTGGCGGCGCATCTCTCGCCAATGAATTGAAGCAGCCCACACAGGCCGAGATCGCACAGCAGGTCGTAGTGGACGACAGCATGAAGGCGGTCATGAAATCCTTTCTCAAGGCCGGTCTGACGTACGATTCCCTCCCAGCGGGAGCCGGAGCGGAGGTTCGCGCGGCGCTTGAGTACTGGAAGGGGAACAAGGACGGGCTCAAGGAGTTTGCGGGCAGGCTCGGCAAGCTGGCCGGTTCCAACCGCGAGGAGCTGCTGGAGATGATCCGGAGCAAGAAGCTTCGGGAGTTTGCCGTCGTCGCGCTGGATGAGAGCGCTTCGGGGGCTTTTCACAATGTGGGCCCCGACGGCCTGAAAAAGCTCGTGGCCTACAGCGGCGACACCCTGGACGATGCCGGGGTCAGGGCGCTGAGCCTCCTGAACCGGGTCGAGGATGCCATCACCGCGACAGGCAAGGTCCCGGCGCATCTGGCCGACGATCTGAAGACTGCCCTGAATCAACTTTCTCCCTCGCAGCTTCGGGCCGCCCGGAAACTCCTGTCCGAAAAGGGAACCAAGGCCGCCGTCAAGGATTACCTGGTCAAGAATCCCGGAGTCATAGGCACCTTTGTCGACGGCGTCTTCGTTCTGGCCTTCGACGTGCCTGCCCTCTTGGCCCTGAGCGACGCCGAGGAGGCGGCGGCCAGCGCCACGGGCACGGGTTTCGGCTTTGCCGCCCAGACGGCCGGGACGGCGGCCACCGCCGCCCTGGGAGGTGGCTTCCTGCCAGGCCTTGTGGTCAGCTGGACGAGTTCGCAGGTCAAGGAGTTGGTCACGGAGATGATCATGCTTCAGTACGACCGCGCCAATGCCGCCATGAAGGCGCAGTGGGCCAGTATGGAGCTGCGCATGAACGCCATTCGCGGCATGCTCAAGGTCGATGAACTGCTCAAGTCCGGCGATGTTTCCAAGGCCGCCGACTATCTGGCCAAGGTCGAACGTTACGCCATGGAACAGAATTTCCCGAGCGAGGGTATTTTCGAAAAAATACAGGACTTGAAAGGCATCGTGGCCAAGGCCGAGAAGCGCGGAGCCGCCAACCAGATCATCGCGCGGGCGCGGGTGCCGTATATGTACGGTTACCGGCTGGCCAGCCAGGGACGCAATCTGAGTCTGGCCCGGACGCACGTCGAGGAGGCACTGGCCGTGCTTCAGGAGGCACTTGGTCGGTATCCCGAGCTTAAAGACAGGGTGAGTCAGGTGCAGGGGCTGATTGCGCAGATCGACAGCATGATCGCCCAGGCTCCCCCCCTGGGGCAGGCCACGGTCAGCGGGCCGGATTCGGTGGCGCCTGGAGAGGTCGCGCATTTCGAGGTCAGTCTGACCGGGGGCATCCCCGACTACCAGCCGGTGGACATGAGCGGCCACGGATTGTCCACAGGCGCGGTGTATTACTGGGAAGCCCCGGCAGAACCGGGTGTGCAGACCGTTACGTTCAGGATTCGGGACGATTCGGGAAAGATTGCCGAGGTGGCCAAGGACGTGGAGGTGGCCGGTGAAACGCAGGGCACGGAAGTAACGGGCGAGATATGGGAAATCTTGAAGCACACGCCGAAAATGAGAATCACCATGCCGCTCAAAACGTTCGAAATGATCATTACCCCTGGCGGGAGAATCTCTTTTCCCGTGGATTACAAGTCGGGCGATTTCCAGATAAAGGGCACGGGCGCCTTGACGCTGTCCAAAGACGGACGAATGATCGAACTCTTGAGCATGGATACCGAAAGTATCGACATCAAATCCGGGGAGGTCTGGGGGCAGGAAGAGTTGCGGGTCGGGCCTTTTAAACTGCACACTGCGGACAAGAGAAATCATGACGCTCCATCTTCCATAACAAACGCCTACAGACTTTACTATGTCTACGCTTCTGGATTCAAAGAAGACAGGGGTACTCTGCGCATGGGAGAAGCGGAATTCGGGTACGACAGCAGCAATAATTTCGTTAAACAGGGTTTCAAATGGCATGAAGTGCAACGGCTTGACACCACATCCAATTACTACTCACACTTCGAGACGATATATATTCATTTTCTGGAGAATGAAGAATAAGTATCGATCATCAAGGAGGAAGAATGAGACGAGTTCTCATGGTACAGTTATTGGCCGTATCGATGTTTGGGATGGTTTTGTTTCCCTTGTGTCCACCTCATGGCGACGCCTTTGCCGCCACCGTCGAGATCGCCACCGGTCCCGACGGGCTCCTGCAGATGGAGCAGCAGGGCAAGGTCACGGTCCGGGCCCTGCGCGGTTGGGGCCGGTTGCCCGATACATACATGAAACTGGCCCAGCAGCTTCGCCAGCAGGGTGGGCTTGACCTGCTGGGCGCTGACCTGGCGCAGATCAGGGCCTGGATCGCTCAGGCCCAGGGCGGTGATGCGGTTCTGGCCGGGCATCTGGTCGAACTTGAGAGCCTGGCGACGTTCATGGACGGGGGCGAGCACCTGGACTGGACCCCGGTCCAGGACCAGTCCAGCCTGCCCGAAGGGGCCCTGGTGCGGCAGGAGGGGAAGCGCTGGACCCATATCCCCGGAGCGTCGATGACGATGGCCACGGCACCGGCCGCTCCCGAGTCGTTGCCAGCGGAATCCGCTCCCGTACCGGCACCCGAACCCGCTCCGGCGGCGGAGCCTCCCGCACCTTTGCCGGAGCCTGTTTCGACCGCGCCTGTCGTTTCATCCGAAACCCAGGGTGAGGGGCTGGAATTTCCCATCTACGGAGGCAAGTCCGGAACCTATCGGGCCAGACTGGTCGTGGAGGGTCTTCAGGCTGCGGGTGGAAGAGAAGAACTCTATTTTCAGCAACAGGATCCGTCACGCTGGCTTGAAACTGAGCGGGTCAAGGGCATGGAGGCCGAAGAGCTGTCCAGCAGCAATGGAGCCTGGAGCAGCGATGCGCCCTATGAAACCCGGTTCGGTTATGCCCAGCTGGGTACGCCGGTATCCATCCGTGTGGAAGCTCCGCAGAGTCCGGTCATCGAACTGACCGAGCAGGAAGCCAAGGACAACGTGCGCTATGAGATCACGGGCCGCGAATACCGCTTCATCCTGGCGGATTCGGCTTCCGGAGAGGCCGAGATCGGGTTCGAGGAGGACAAGTGGGGTAAAAATGACGGTTCCGTGTCCTGGACGCCCCAGCTTGATTCCGAGTCAGGACAGCCTGTCGGGCCGCGCGTCATCGGCATCTATATGGCCTACAAGATCAAGAAATTCATCGGCAAACATGAATTCGGCAGACTGCGCGCGGATTTTAGGCGCATCGGCTGGGTCGTCGTCGCCATGCCCGGGGATATATACTCCGATGGCGCAAGCATGTTTGCCGTGGGCCAGGAAAAACCACTGGCCGGAGCCGGGGCCGAGCCCAATTGGACCTGGCCGGTGGCCGCTCCGGAAAAATTCGATTTCGAACTTCCCGAAGAAACATTGAAGAAGATGGAGGTCAAGCTGTCCGAGGACCTGCGCAAGGTAGCCTGGGTCGAAGGGACGGAGGGCCGTCAGCGCGTGGTGCTCAATGGGGTGCCCGGCAAATGGTACAACGAAGTGCCGAGCTACATGATGCAGTTCTCCAGGAATGGGGAAAGTTTTTGCTTTGTCGCCGAACTCGGCGACCGGAAGATTCCCGTGTTCAACGGGGTCGAAGGGGCCATTTTCGAGGACCTCGAGATGTTGCGTCTCAGCGAGGACGGCGCGCATACCCTGGCGGCCGGACATGTCGGCGAGGGGGTGTACCGGGTCTATCTGGACGGGGTCATGATCCGCGAAACCTCTGCCAGAGTCCGCAAGCCTGTCCTGGCCGTGGACGGCACGGCCGCCTGGGTCGAGAGCGACAAGGCGGGGGGGGAAAGAGTGTTCACTTCCGCAGGGTACGAGGGGCCCGCGTATAAATCCATTATCGAGACGCCGGAGTTCACCACGCGACGGGTGGAACTGTATTACATCGCCGATAAAGACGGGGACCAGCGCTATCTGGTGCGCAACGGGGAAGAACTCAAGCCCGGCATGGGTGTCGGGTACGAATTCGCCGTCACTCCGGACAGCACCTTTTACGCCTATGCCGCGCCGAACGGGAATGACGGGGAGACCATGGTCGTCAACGGCAAGATCGGCCCTGATTTTTCCAGCATCTGGGGCGCGGGCGAGTTCAACGCCGACGGCACACGTCACGCCTATGACGCCAAGCGCGGAAACGAGTCCGTGCTGGTGATCGATGACGCGGAGTTTTCCTCCGGCGTCAAGGCGCTCAAGGGGATCTGGGGCTTCACCTTCAGCCCCGACGGAACGCGCTGGGCAGCGGGTTTCCGGCCCAACGACGACGAATATGTCATGATGGTCGACGGCAAGGAGTTTGCCCGGCGCAAGGGCAAGCCGCGCAAGATAGTGTTCAGTCCTGATGGTGAGAGGGTGGCCTGGCTTGAGGATGCGGGCAGCACCTGGCGGGCCATTCTGGATGGCGAGGAAGGACCTGAGGTGCGTGCGATTTACGACGAGGAGCCGCCCCAGTTCAGTCCTGACGGAAGCACGCTGGTTTACTTCTATCGGGACAAGGACAAGAAAATGCACGTGACCGAGTTCGGGGGAGAGGATCGCATGCACGACCTCATCCCGCCCCGGGCCGTGTTCACGAAGGGTGGCATCGAATACCTGGCTATCGACGCGAACCGCTTCCGGCGCGAGAGCATGCCTCTAAAATAAAGGCCCGGCCCGTTCCTGAGTGAGGGGCGGGCCGTTTTCGCATTTATGAAGAAGGAGTGGAAAAAATGAGTTTACGGAGCGCAGGTTCGAGAAGTTCGTCAGCAAAGAAAGCCTCTTTGAACTCGGCCCCGCTGACCCCGGAGCAGACGAAGACTTGGGTGCAGACCTACGGCCGCCATTCGCGCATCTACGCCTGGGGCTTTTTTGCCCTGCTCATGCCCGTGATCCTGGGCGTGATCTGGTGGGAAATGGGGGAGATAAACGAGGATGTGCTCTATTCCTTCGGCTTCGCGGCCGTGGTGACCTTTCTCCTGGCCAAATGGTCCCGCAAGCAGACGGCGAAAAGCTGGATCGGGGTGGTGGAGGAACTGTTCATGAAAAAGGTGCGCGTGCGCCGTGACGGGGACCAGCACGACGACATTTCCTACAAGCCCATGGCCAGGATCAGGACCGACAACGGGAAAAAAAGCACCCAGCATCTCTCACAGGAACTGTTTGAGTATTTTCGGCCCGGTGACAGGGTTTTCAAGGTTTCGGGCCTTGAAGTTCCGGAGAAGGTCACGCTGGACGGCGACCGCCGAGTCTGCCTGGCCTGCGGCAGCCTCTACAGCCAGGGAATCGGCACATGCCCCCGCTGCCGGGCCCCCGAGCCGGATCACGAGACTCTGGTGAGCCTGGCCGGGTAAAGCGGTCCTGGGCGCATCAAAAAGGCCGGGCACCGCGATGAGCGGTGCCCGGCCTGTCTTTTTGCAGAGGGGCCCGTGATGTGCCTCGCGCTCCGTCAGCCTAGGACTTTCCGAACTTGATCAGCGACTCCAGGAAATTGCGCAGGTCGTGCGTCACTTCGAGGGAACTCTTTCCGCCCGAGAGCAGGCGGATACGGCGGTCGCCCTCCAGGGGGTCGAGGCGGCCCGAGCCCATGTCTTCCATGATCTTGTTCATCTTTTCCCAGTAGTTCTTGTGCTTCATGAAGGCCTCGTAGTTGGCCTTGTCCGTCTTGGGCGGGGTCTTGTCTTCCATGAGGGGCAGCAGGCGTTTCTGGCATTCCTTGGACGTGCTGCGCGAGACCTCCACGTGTTTCTCGACGCGGCTGAAGTTGGGGTCGCCGCGCAGATGGTCGCCCTTGAACTGGTTGACGTCGGAGGTCTGCCCGGCCCAGGCTTTGTTGGCCCGCAGGATGCCGTTTTTCTCGATGACAGCCAGATCATTGTAGGCTTCGGAGTGGCCTTTGGTGGTCACCGTCTCCCAGGAGCGTTTGGGGCTCTGACCCGTGACTTCCGCGTAGGCCTCGTCCCATTTTTTCTGGGCATCGGCCTGCCAAAGACTTTCGGGCACGGGGCGGCCGTTCTTCTTGGGCGCGATAGGCAGCCCGTTTTCGTCGAACTTGACCTGGCGCGCGATGTCGTAGTCCGTGTTGACGCTCTTGCCGCTGTCGGCGTTGCGGATGGGGGCGAGGCCCTCGCGGTCCCACTCGGCATCCATCTTGTCGTGAAAGCGCTTCTGCACGCGGTTGTGGACGCGGTCCATGCTGTTCACGAAACGCTTGACCATCTCCTTGTTCTTGGGGCTGCGCTGATGGGTCTTCATGATCATCTTGGCCTGCGGCGAGGCGTGGATCTTGGCCGAGCGGTCGTCGAGTTCGCGCAGGATCTTCTTGATCTCCGTGGGCGGGGCCTTGTCGCGGCGGGCCTGCTGGAGCTTGTCGAAGGTTTTCTTGTAGGATGTGACGCGCGTGCGGGCGTCGGCCATCTGCGCCTTGTAGGCCTGCCGGTCGGCCTCGGTCAGGGGCCGGTTGAATCCGTCATCGGGGATGCCGGAAGGTTTGATCTTGCCGAGGCCCGCCGTGTTCTGCGCGTCCGGGGCCTCGACCTTGCCCGACGTCTTGGGCGCATCCGGCGCGTCGGCGCGAGCGCCCCCACGGCCCTTCACGGCTCCATAGCCCCGGGATACTCCCCTGGCCACGAACCCCATGGCCTTGTCCATGGCGATGCCCTTTGCAACTTCCCAGCCCGCGCCCTTGAAGCCTTCCTCCCAGCCGCCGCCGCTCTCTACGGCGGCCTCGAAGCCCCGGTAGCCGTCCACGGCGATGCCGGTGAGCTGGTTGTAGGAACCGCCCACACGCAGGAAGGCTTCCTTGGGGCCACCCTCGACGTAGCCGACCGCGCCCTGGTAGACCCTGTTCACGGCCGGACCGCCCACGAAGGACAGGACCATGAGGGATTTGTCCGCAGTGCTCTTGACGGTTTCCGCCGTTTGCAGACAGGTGTCGGCCCACTCGGCGTCGGCGTCGGCCTTTTTCTTTTCCCCTTCCCAGTGCCCCGTGGCTACCCCGTACACTTCCTTGATGACCTCCGAGGCTTTGGCCGTGTCCGTGGCCGTCATGACCTCGGGGCTGAAGCCCTTGGCCACGATCGCGCGCACCTGGGCGGCCTTGTCGTAGGGCAGGGTGTCGGCCATGGCCAGAGCCTTCTTCATGGCCCGGTCGACCTTCTCCATCTTGCGCTGGTCGGCGGCGATGTTCTGGATGAACTGGCTGCGGGCGAAGTCGTCCCACTCGGAGCGGGTGTGCACGATGACGCCGGTCTTGAGGGTCTCGATGCGGTCCTGTTCGGACTGGAGGTTGGCCTTGGCGTTGAGGACGCGCATCTCCAGGTCGTGGCGGCGGTCAGGGTTCGTTTCCTTTGTGATGTCGGCGATGTCCCTGTCCATGTTGCGCTGGATGATGGCCACGTTGGCCGAGTGGAAATCGATGGCCTCCTGGTCGATGACGCGCCGATCTTCGGCGGGCTGGTCGTCGACGATGTGCAGGGGTGTGTCCTCGGGGCCAATTGCGACCTCGGGTTCCTGCGCTTCCTTGGCTTCCTCCTTTTTCTCTTCCTGGGGCTTCTGCTTTGCGGTGCCTGCCTCGGCGACCTGCTGCGGGGCGCCGCCGGCAATAAGCGCGTCGAACTGTTTCAGGCGGGCCTCTTCGGAGTCGGCCAGCTTTTCACTCATGGAAGCCCACTTCACGGCGGCGGCATGGAAGGATTCGCGCATGCGGTAATGGGCCAGGGCTTCCTGAATGGACGAGTCGTTCAGTTCGTGGCCGATGCCCGCACCGAGGATCTCCTTCAGCTGAGCCTCGGGGTCTTCGATGAGCTTGGCTGCTTCCAGACGTTCCGCTTGGATGCGGTCGTTCTTGATGCGAGCCTCCTCGAACAGGTCCTGGGAGATCTCGGAAAATTCCGGGAAAGGACCGCCCGTGTAGCGCTGGGCGTGGAGGATCCATGGTTCCCCGTCCTCGTCCGTGAATGTGTAATTGATTGTATCGCCCTCCAGGCCGGACAGCATATCGACGGTGTCCAGATCGATGCCCTCGACGTAGCCGTATTCCTTATCGTCGTAGGTGCCTGTGTCCAGAGCGATTCCGGAATACTTTTTGGGCTCTCCATGGGAATAAATCAGGAAGTGGTAGGGCTGATGCTTGATGGCACCGCCGTCCTTGCCCACGAAGTATTTGGGGTAGATGATGTAGCCGACCCATTCGCCTTCGGGGCCCGGCTGCTCCACCAGGGCCCGCAGAAAATCCTTGGCGCTCTTGTACTGCTTCTGGCCTTCGGCCATCAGAGCCTTGCCGTCGGGCGGATTGCCCAGGGCGACCAGTTCGGCCACGATCTCGTCCAAGCGCTTCTGGCAGGACAGGATCGTGTTGCGGTGTTGCCGGGCCAGGGTCATGGCGTTCATGGCCAGGGCCGGGTCGTCGGCCTCGGCCGCCCAGGCGATCTCCTCCACGGACTCTTCAAGCCGGGCTCCGGCCTCGGCCACGGCCCCTCGCAGGGACAGGAATTCGCCCAGCAGCGGGTTGAATTTGTTCAGGTAGTCCACTGCGTCCGGAGAAGGATACTGGCGCAGCACGCCCCAGGTCTTGCGGAAGGATTCCTCGTCGGCCTCGGACATGGGGCCGTAGACCATGCGCATGCCTTCCATGGCGGCGGCCACGGCTCCGTCCCACTGGGTCGGGGTCAGGGCGTTGATGTCCAGGAAGGGGGCGGGCTTCATGGGCGGCAGGGCGGCCGACTCGACGTTTGAGGCGGTGAAGGAGACGCCTGCTGTATTGGCAACGGCGTTGTCCCGGATCGGCGCGGATTCGTCCTCCTGTGCCGGGATTTCCGGGACCTCTTCGGCCAGGATCGCGGCCAGTTCCGCCTCCAGGGCCTCGTCATCGCCCGGTTCGCCTTGCGTGAAGCCTGAGGCAGTCTCCTGTGGAGCGCTGTCCGCGGTCGTCTCCATAGCTCCAGCCTCCCGCATGACCTCGACGACCCGGCCCAGGCTGTCCCGCTCAGCTGGGGAGAGCGCCGCGCCGTGCTCCTTGAGGATGGCGCCAAGCTGCTCGGGCGTGGCCCCGAGCACATCGATGCCCTTGCCGCGCAGTCCGGCCAGGGGCGCCATGTCGGCGGCGGGGATGCGGCCGTAGCCGACCAGGGCGCGCACGGTCAGGACGTTTTTCTCGGCCAGGCCGCGCAGGGCCGCATCCGCCCCGGCTGCCTGGGAGACGGCAGCCGCGGAATCGGTCCTTCCCGAAACTTTGGCGTTCGAACCGGCCGCTGCCGTAACGGGACTCTGTCCACTTTGCCCAAGGGCCGAAGCGGCGCTGAAGATGCAAAGGATGCAAAGAAAGAGCGTGGCGCGAATGCAGGCTCGTACTTGAACGCAATTTGACGTGATCATGCGGCGCTGACTCCAGATAAGTTGTTTTAATTATTTGAATATAAACTATATATAAGTTCAGGGAAAAATGCAATTGCGCTGGCGAGGGTAGTGTCCTGAACAGGCCTTTGGCTTGCCCGAAGCGGTATTTGCGGGTATCGGTTCAATTGTCTGGAAGCTGATGCTGGATTCTGGAAGATTACCGTTCATCGCGTTGATAGAGCTGATGGAACATCATCAAAACTTGGGAAAAATTGCAGATGCATTTCCTGGGTATGAAAGGAAAATCCATGATACGTCAAAAAATTGCAGTATGTGTCTTGTCATTATTCATTTCTGTTCTTTTTTCATGTAATGCTGCTGCGGATGAATTGGATCCTGAGGTGACGCAATTGTTGCAGCAATGTCTTTCTTCTCCTTCATATACGCCTCCAGAAGTCATCAATGCCCTGCAAGAGATTGTGAATCGTGACAAGCAAAGTATTCGGGAGCTGTTTGCACAAGAGGCCGTCCGCATTGGCGGTGGTGGTGATAATGGTCTTGAATTCAAGAAAAGAGTTTTCGAGGCCATGGATCGGCGTCAGTTCAAGCTGGCGGATGAACTGGCCGTGCAGGTGGCCGAAGAACTTGGGGAAGGTGTTGAAATGGTCGTCCGGACGGGATCGTCCGGTTCGCGGCACATGCAGCTGAGCGGCAATGAGATAAAGGATATCCGTTACGATCTGCTGGTTTCCGATGACGATATTTCCTTTGTGGGCGCGCGGGCGAAAGAAGCGGCCGAACGCTTCAACGTGCTGAAAAAGAGCAAGGGGCTTGGCAACGCCCGGTGCACGGCATTCTCTCTGTCGACCATCACCGACTCCACCAGTTACGATCTTTTGGTGGAGCAGATTCGCAACAGGGAGGCTTTCGTGGGGGCTGCCGGTTTCGGAAGGATCCGTCAGGAAATGGTGGAAAAGGGGGGCGCGGTCATATTGACCAGGAAGGGCGGAAAAGTCGTTCCCGTGGCCCAGACGGTTCAGGACTACGTCGCCAAGAATGCGGGCAGCTCTCTGGCCGAAATCATGGACGTGGCCACCATCGCGGAGGATCTCAAGAAATTCGGGCCACTGACCATGTATGCCAGCGCCGTGCGCCAGATGGAAAAGACCGGCGCGCAGCGGGAGAAGGTCAAATACCTGCTCCGCATCCATGCCGCCCTGGACGCAGCCGGATCTCTCGATGAGGCCGAGCTCATCGGTGGTGGGCGCAGCTCTTCGTATTTCAAGACGCTCGGGCAAGAGCTCAAAGACGTATATGACGACAAGACGGGTCAGGCGGCGGCCGCTTTTCTCAAGCGCAGAAATCCGGTGACCTTGCAGAGCGATGCCTTCGAAGCCGTGATGCTGAGCACGACCCGCAAACTGCAGAAGATGGTTGCCCAAGCGGAAAAAGAGGCGGGCAAGGGCGCGGTCAATATTGCCGGCCATCCTGAACTTCGGCGCATGATTCGCGAAATGGCCGCGGGATTCGCACTGTTCAACCAGACCGGCCACAAGAAGGTCATCGACGAAGTGGTGCCGACGATCCTCAGAAATCTGGGCTCTGACGCCGACATCAACCTGTTTTACAAGGTGCTCTATACGGCAACTTTTGACGCGGCCACGCTTTCCCCCAAGGGAGCGGAGGCTGCGGTGGGAAATGCCGTGGCGGTATGGTCAGAGGCCCGGACAGCCGAAGGGCTCGTCGAGGGGATGCGCAAGGCCGGTCCGGAGGGTCGCCAGCTGCGGCAGACCCTGACCGAAGTCGGGGCGAAACGCCTGCCCGGAAAAGGGGCCGAGGGCGCGACCCAGTTGCGGAAAATTCTTGCCGAGCAGCACGGCGACGATTTTCTATGGAAAATGCTCACCAGCAATACCGCCAAGAAATTCCTGGTCGAGGGCATCTCGCTGGCGCCTTTTGCCGCCTATACCATGTATCAGGAGTGGCAGCGCGGAGAAATGAAGGACCTGAGCACCGCCGCCTTCGTGCTCATTGATTTCGTGCCCGGAGGCATGTCCGTCAAGTCGCTGGGCACCGACGGCCTCACTCCGTCAACGGTGCTCATGTTCGCCAAGGAGGCTCTCTATTTCACTCCCGCCTGGCCCTTTGTCCTGGCCGGGGACGTTCTGTATCTGTCGTGGACAGTGGGGGGCGCCATTCAGCTGCAAAGCATCGGGGAAGGACTAGTCGATGTTCTGGTGTACACGAGTGAATTCGAGGACGTTGACGGCAAGCCGCATCTCAAGGGCGTTTCCCTTCCCGATGGCCAGTACTTCGACCGTGATCAAATCCACGATTTTCTGTTCAAGACCAAGGCGGTCAAGGTTCGACATGCAATCTCCGGGTTTGAGTATTACATAAACAACCTTTCGGAAAAATCCTTCAAGGTCCTGGATGAACAGTTTGTTCCCAATGACGCCACCGTTCAGCAGATGCGCCTGGCCATCCAGCAGCACCTGGACGCCATAAACTGGAGCGAGGCCTCCAAATATTTTTCCAGGGGCGACCTTGGAGGGGCATGGGTAGGATATCTCAATTATCTCGCAGGATTCGAGTTTGTAGTCAACGCGGATAAGGGCCAGCCGTGGGCCAGGCTGTACGAGCATCTCAAGCAACAGATGGCTGATCGGCGCACCATCGTGGCCCAGACCATCATGGTGCCGCAGCTCATCCTGATGGCCGAGGAAAAGAGGGCCACTCTCGACGCTTCCCGGGAATTGCCTGGGCAGCTCGCCGCTTTGCAGGAGAAGTTTGAACAGATGCGGGGATCTTCCCTGGAGGTCCGCCTGGCCGATGTCGTCGGCGCTCAGGCTGGCAGGGAAGGAGACAAGCTGAGTCAGGGAACCGCGGAAGATAAGCTGCTTGCTTCGGGAGAATACTGGCAGAATGCCTTGAACCTCTATCAGCGCATCTGGAATCTGAGCGTTCCAATTCAGCCGGGTATTGAAGAAAGAACCGGTTACTCAAGGGTCAAGCCGCTTGGTTTCGCATGGACCGGTGATCCTGTCGATGATCTGCGCAAGGCGGAGCAGTCCAAGGAAGGGTTCGCCCTGGATCTGGGTCTGATCAGGCGGGATTTGATCAGGATAGCCAAACATGCGCCTGATGTGAACGATCCCGTTGACGGGCAGGCGTTTGAGATTTTGTGTGGCGTGGTTTTTCCCTGGAGAACCGTGCTTGACGCTTCCGACAATCCCGGAACGACCAGAAGTTCCGCCTTTGAAAAGGAATACGCGCAGGCACTGGAAAAGGTCAGGGCTCTTTATGGCTTGAGTCTGGAATTGCAGGATCAGGTGGACAAGGGTGCGATCCTGAAAACGGATCGGAATTTCTTTGTGCTGGACACCCCGCTCAAGGCTGAACTGCTGCTGAACGACAAGCGTCTGGCCGAGTCCCTGGCCGATGGAAGCCTGAAACTCACCTGGTCGGCCGGGCCGCACAACACGGTCAGAAACGATGACGTCCTGCATGCCAGGATCACCACCCCGCAGCTTGAACCGGTTACGGTCACGGTCCTTTTTGAGCAGACGGGCGTCACCAAGGCCCAGGGGGCGCTGGCCCTGACCCTGCCCGTGCGCGCCGGAGACGGCTTCCTGTCTGTAAGCGTTCAGCCCGCCGAGGCTGCTCCGGGACAAAAGCTGACGGCTGTGGCCGCCGTTCCTGAACGTTTTTTCGGAGACGCCGGGTTTGGTTATCGCTGGCGTTGCGAAAACTGCGAACTGGACGCCAGGGACCTGTCCTCTGTCGGACTCAGCGCAGGGAAGCCCGGTAAAGGGGCTGCCGTGGTCGATCTGGTCGTGGCCGGACCGGATGGCGAGATGCTTGTGCTGGCTTCGGGACGGGCAGGGTTTGTCGTGCAGGATCAAGCGCTTCCGCCTAAAACCGAAAAGGAGCCCGAGGCAGCGGAGGGCGCGGACAAGGAACAGGACAAGCAGAAGAAAACCGTGGAAGCAGATCCGCAGCCGAAGGCCAAGGATGAGCAGGAAAAAGACGTGAAGCCGCCAGAAAAACAGGCTGTCGATGCGACTCCAGCCGGAGACGGTCAGGCTCCCGGACAGTCGTCCGCACGGCCTGCGGCGGAGGAAGCCTGGTTCAAGTCGAGCCTGTCAGGTGGCTGGAAGATCGAACATAACAGGGCACGTCTCTGGGCGGTCAGGATGACTCGCGAGATCGCGGGCAAATCCGATATGTGTCGGCCGCAGACCGTGCGCGGAACCATCAGCGCCAAGCTTGAAAGCAGTTTTGTGCCCAAGCCCGGAGAGATCGACGCCAAGTTGCGCTATCTCGTCGAAAACAACGGCTTCTATCCAGACGAAGAGGGCATTCAGTCTTTTTCCATCGGCAAGTACAAGGGCCGCATGATCACCACCACCTTCAAGTACAAGAACGGCTTTGGCAATCCCATGGCCGGGTACCGGGACGGAACGGCTCACTCTTTTGGCTATGCCATCGTCCTGCACGAGACCGAGCGGCGCATGATCAGCGTCAATTTCAGCGTCTCGGCCGGAAGCTGCTGGGACAATTCCGGCAAGGACAACGCCCTGGCCCAAGTCAAGGCGGCTCGGGGCGAGGCTTTGGGCATTATCCAGGGCCTCAGCCTGCACGAGACCGAGCAGGAGAGCCCGGTCACGGCAGGAGTTCCCGTCGTTCAAGTTGAGCAGGCCGACGAGGAAAAGGAAAAGGATAAGAAATATCAGCTCACCCTGACCCGCGTGTCTCCCGCGTCGGGGCCTGTGATCGTCGGCATTCCCGTGACCTTCAAGGCCACTTTGAGCGGCGACAAGCCCGAGGGCGAGGTGCGCTACCAGTTCGAGCCGCACCCGGACGTGGCCTTCACGCCCCATGAGGGACCCTCGGCCTCGACCACGGCCGTGTTCTCCGTGCCCGGAAAGGTCGGCGTGTGGGTCACTGCCGTGGACAAGACGGGCACCATCGCAACTTCCGATCAGCTGGAAATCGAGATTCAAAAGCCCGTCCTGGAGTTGTCCATGGAGCCAAAAGCTCCCTTCGTGGGGCAGGAGGTCAAGGCCAGGCTTACGGTCAAACCCGAGGTCAAGGACATTGATTTTCGCTGGATGCCCGTGCCCGGCAATGCCAAGCACATATCGACCTCCAAGGATAACAGAGAGCTCGTCTTTTACTTGAAGGATGAAAAGGCGGCCGAAATCCAGGTCAGTGCGCGCGTGCCCTTCAGCGGCGAGGATCTGGGCGAGGCCAAGGCCTCGGCTGCCGCCAGGAAGTATGCGGTCACGGTTTCCGCGCCCAAGGCGCAGGGACCGCCGCCTCGGGTTTGGAAGGAAGGGGTGGGCCTTGTGACCGTGGACAAGGCCATCGCCGTGGACCAGATAGTGGAATTCTCCGTGGCCTTGCAGCCTGCGGCACTCAGCGGGCCGGTCAAATACCAGTGGAAAGTCGAGAATGGTCCCTGCCGCGTCAGCAACCCAAGTTCAAGCGTGGCCCGCGTCACCGCCAACGCCGCCGGGACATGCGAGTTGTCCGTGACCGTGCGCGACCGCAACAATGTGGAGCTGGGAGTCGGGCAGGGCAGTTTCAGCGCCAGCGTGACCCAGGAAGCCGTCAGGCAGGGCGAGCAGAAGGCGCAAGCCGGCGGCGAAGCGCAAAAACTGGTGCAGAACGCTCCGGCCAAGGCGCGCAAGGGCGATTACGACGGCGCCATAGGGGACGCCGAGGAAGCAGCCCGGCTTGATCCCAAAAACACGGCGGCCAAGGCACTGGCGGACAAGCTGCGAAGTGAGAAGGAAAGGATTCATGCGCAGCTGGAGAAGACCAGGAAGTTCATGGAGGAGAGGCGGTACAACGAGGCGCAGAGGGAGCTTACTGTCGCCCAGAATCTGAACAGTTACTATCCACCCATTCATGAGATGGAGGAGGCCCTCAGGAAACATTGGAGCGCCTGGAATCAGGAAGCCAACCAGAAGAATTACGAGATCCGGGACGCAATCGAAAAGAAGGAATTCGGCAAGGCTCTGGAAATGGCGGCTGCCTGGCGGGCCTCGACGGTCATTGCTCCTCACTCGGAAAAGGAGCTCAGGCAGAACGAGGATTGGGCGCGCAAGTGGCAGACCCAAAAAAAGGTACAGGTCACGCTGCTGCGGGAAGCCGGGGAAATGGTCAAAGAGTACGACTATGCCGGTGCATTGAAGCGTTTCGAGCAGGGATTTTTGAACTGGAACAATGTCTTCAGTGGCAGCGAGCCGGAATACAGGGAGGCCAGGGAACTACAGGCCCGGGCAACCAAGGCCGACAAGCGCCTGCGCGAGATCGTCCCCCTGCTGGAAACGGTGATCAGGACCAAGACGCGCTCGCCTGCCGATATCGAACGGGGCACCCGAATGGCCGATGAGGCCGTGGCCCTGCAACCGAATAACCGGCAGTTTACGCAGTGGCGCGACATGCTGCGCGATGGTGCAGGGACGGCTCCGGGCCAGGGCGGCGGGGGCGGGACTGCGTCAGGCGAGCAGGCCGCAAGGGAATTGTGGCAGGAAGCCGAAAAATTGCAGCTTGAGAACGACTATGCCGGGGCGCTGCAGAAATACAGGGAAGGCCTTAAGCTTCATGCGGATCCGGCCATCGAGAATCGGGTCAGGACGCTTGAAAAATACGTGGCGGTGACCAAGGGCGCAAAGCCTGCGACTTCCGGTAAATCCGTCCAGACTGAACCAGCTTCGACCAAGCCTGTGGACACTCTGCCGGCCAAACAACATGCTGACGCGACGAAGTCGGGCAGTCTGGTGGGCGAGTGGGAGATTCTGAGCCCCGGCCACAAGGGGAAGCTGCTGATTCTGGAACAGGGCGGAGCGGGCTTTTCCGGCCGTGCCTATCCCGATCAGCCTGATCACGACACCGTGATTGAGGGCCGCATCGATGGAACCAGGATCTCCTTCGTCAGGACTGGCTGGAAGCGGTTCGCCAACCTGCGTCAGGACTTCACAGGTACTCTTGGGGTCGATGATGCGGGGAAGGATGTGATGAAGGGCTCGTTCTCCCAGAACGGCAAGGGTTCAACCAAATGGTCGGCGACACGGGTCGGGCCCGTCCAGGCTGTGCCGTCCGTTCCGGAGAAGGGGCCCGCCGCCGAGGCACCGTCAGCCGCGCCACCTGCGGCAGCCAGGGACGCGGATGTCGCCCCGGCCGCAAGCTCCATCAATATGCTTGGTGAGTGGAACCATGTCGGGAACGGGCACAGGACAAAATTGATCGTCGGCAAGCAGGACGGCAATGCATTTTCCGGAGTCATGCATGGAAACCCGCTGATAAACGGGTTGGTTGACGGAAACAAAGTCACCTTCACCCGCGATATTCCCCAGCGTCAGGATTATACGGGAACGCTCACGGTCGGGCCCGACGGCGCCATGAGCATGAGCGGAACGTTTACGCAGAAAGGTTCAAAAGGATTGTATAAATGGTCTTCCAGCAAACCGGCTCCGCAGGAAGAGTCACAGACGGCTGGTCAGCAAACGTCCCCGCCCCTTTCATCCGCTTCACCAGACAACGAAGCCGATGCGAAAACATCTGGCGGGGCGGGCTGGAAAGCCGTGACCATAGGCAATGTGAGCTTCGCGGTTCCGGCATCATGGGGACACAAGACCATGAAAGAGCCGAGCGTGGAGGAACTTAATCTTTACTGGGACGGCAGTTTTGATGCGCCTCTGCATGGGGTATCCGGAGGAGTCTCGACCGATTACGCCCGTGCCAAATCCGATCTATCCGGATCTCGAACCTTGCGCCTGGGTGGGGTGGAAGTCCTGCGGGTCGACGATGGCCCTGCCATGAACCTGCTTTTTCCGCCCATGTCCGGCAACCGGGGCGTGGCTCTGGTGGTCTTTCGTGGACCGGGCGGCAATCAGGCCACCATCGATGCGCTGCTGAAAACCTTTCGCGTCAATGGTCAGGCCGTGCCGGGCGACGGCAAGGCCCTGACCACCGGGCAGAAATATCGAGAGGGGATGCGCTGGGTGAGCGCGTCGAATCCGGGCCATTATCTGGAACGCAGGACCACGGCCAAGGGCGTGCGCTGGATCGAGCACGATGGCGGCAAGGTGCTGTTCGAATTCGAGGAGAAGGGCGGGTCGAGCACGCATGGCTCCGTCACGATCTTTGATCCGTCACGAAACATCTCGGCGTGCTGTATCCGGACAGGTTTGAATTCAGCCGGGACGGCAGGAAGCTGGGTTCGCACCAGGGCGGCTGGAAGTAGCCTTTAGCGCTCGTAGAGCGTCTGCCCCTCGCGGTCTATGTGGTCGCGCAGTCCGGGGCGGTCGATGGTGTCCAGAAGGGACAGGTCGATCATCCAGGGCAGGAGCAGGTCGTCAAGGTCGCTCATGATGCCCAAAAGGTGGTTGTGGGTCAGTTTTTCGCCGACCAGGGTCAGTTCGATGTCCGACCCGGGCTTGAACGTGCCCGTGGCGCGGGAACCGTAAAGAATGGCCTTTTCCACTTCCGGGTACAGGGCCAGGGCGGCCTGGATTTCCTGGATGGCCTCTTCGGGCAGTCCGAAACGCATCAGATGTCTTCCTCGTTCATGCCGGCCTCAAGCCTGGCCGACAGAGCATTAAAAGCGTGAGAGTGTTGGCACGTTAACCGCGATACGGTTTGCCACGTCCGGATGACAGGCATGTGAACTCAGATTGCGGTCCTTGCTCATGTCCATCCATATCTGACAATTTTCATATTTTAGATGGGGTTGCCCGATCAGGCAAGCGTTCAGCCATGGCGGGCATCGCGTCAAATCTCCCATAATGCCTTTGACGGTTTCCGGCCCGGACGATATCCCATGGCCTGGCCGCGGACGGAAGCCCGGCACATTCTTGAAAAAAAGGGGGGATGGGCATGAAGGACGTCATCATCTGGGGTACAGGGCAGGGCGGGCGTATGATCGCGAGCCTGCTGAACGCCGACATCACCGTCAGGGCCTATTGCGACAGCGATGAAAAAAAATGGGGCGGCATGGTGGACAAAATCCCCGTCGTCCCGCCCGAGGCTGTTCCGGAGCTGGCACCCGACGCCGTCTTCATCTCCATGCTCAACAAGGACGCCTGCGCCGAGGTGCGGGCGCGTCTGGAGGGCATGAATATCGCCGCGAGGGTCGTAACGGCGCCGGAACTGCGCCAGACCTTCGACCTGCGTCTGGCCGCGCTGAAGATGATCGCCATGGAGGTGCGGGAGCGGGGCGTGCCCGGGGCCGTGGCCGAGCTTGGCGTGTATCGGGGGGACTTCGCCGTGGAACTGAACCGCCTCTTTCCCGAACGCAGCCTCTACCTCTTCGACACCTTCAGCGGGTTCGATCCGCGAGACGTGGCGGTAGAGGGGGACGGGAAATTTTCACGGGCGGCAGTGGGGGACTTCGCGGACACCAGCGTCGAAGCGGTGCGCGAGCGGCTGCCATTCCCTGACAGGGCCGTGTTTAGGGTCGGCTATTTTCCGGAAACGGCCAGGGGGCTGGATGAGGAATTCGCCGTGGTCAGCCTGGACGCGGATCTCTACAAGCCCATTCTCGACGGCCTGCATTATTTCTACCCGCGGATGTCGCATGGCGGATACATCATCATCCACGACTACAACAACGCCAGATTCAGCGGCGTCAGGCAGGCCGTGCGGGAGTTCTGCGAGGAGCAGGGAGTGTTCGTCGTCCCCCTGTCCGACCTGCACGGCACGGGGATCATCGTCAGGCCGTAAGCCCGGTCCGTCTTCCTTCCCGGGCGGGCCGTCCCGAGCGGACGGCCCCTCTGGCGGGTCAGCCGCGCCTGAGCCGCGCCCTGCCTACTTGCACTGGTCCAGGACCATGCGTCCGGATTGTCCGCATTTGGGGCAGCGGATGCCGGACTCCGACCCTTCGCATTCCACGCAATACTTCGCAAAGCAGCTGATGCACCGATACAGCACGGGGTGCGGTATTTCCTTGCCGCAACTCGGGCAGACGTCTTTTTTTTGTTCCATGGCGGATTCTCCTTGAGTTTGGGGATCGATTCCGCCGCAAGCATCCGAATAACTGGCATCCGTCGCCGGCGGAAAGTCTTCTTCCGCTCTTTGCGGGAATTATGTCAAGAAGGGCATGTGGTGCGCGGCGGGGGATAGTCGTCCGGCATCGAGTCGGGCTGAGGGCATGTAACGCTCTGTTATCTTATCGAAATGTCACGGCGCAAAGGTACATTATAAACCCTGCAATTTCTTGGGCATGAGCAGCGGGCGTCACTCCAGATGCTTGGCCTGCCTCTTTCCGGGGCCGGATGTATTTATGGCTTCCAGCGACCTGGGATGAAAAGTCATGTTGTCCGAAATCACCAGGGGCAGGGGGCGGCCCTTGACTTTCAGAAGGTCGGCGGCAATGGCGTTGGCCGCCTCGTTTTTAGATAGCCCAAGCTCCTCGGTCAGGTAGGCGAAAAGCAGTTCCGCCAGGCGTTTCAGGGCAATCTGCCAGGTGGACAGCGTCGCGCCGTACAGCCATTTCGAAAACCGCAGAAATCCCGCGTAGACATCCTGATCCGGCCACAGCAGGCGCACACTGCCATTGAAGTTTCCGCTGTTGTAGAGCAGATCCCAGAACCGGGCCATGCGTTTCAAATCCTGCATGGGGTTGAAATCAATCAGGTTGTTGGCCAGTATTTCGTATGGGGGATATGGCAGATAGGTCATTCCATGTACGGCATCGTGCCTGTTCAGGGTGGTGCCGGACAGTTTTTTCAGGACGCCCAGCTGGATTTCCGCCCTGGTCAGGCCCGCCAGGCGGTTCAGGTTGCGGCCAAAGCTGTCCGCGCTTTCCCCGGGTAGCCCTATGATCAGGTCCACATGCAGGTGGGCATTGGTCTTTTCTTCCAGAAAGCGCAGGTTGGCCGTGATCCTGTCCATGTCCAGTCGCCGGTGGATGGACGCGGCCACATCCGCATTCAGGGTCTGGATGCCGACTTCCAGTTGCAGGGTGCCCGGAGGAAACTTGGCAAGCTGTTCCCGCAATTCATCGGGAAAATGTTCGGGCACGACTTCAAAATGGACCAGAAACGGTGGTTCCCGGCGCAGGAAAAAATCCAGGATCGGCCCGACCCGCTGCATGCTCAGGTTGAAAGTCCGGTCGATGAACTTGAAATTGCGTGCCCCCCGCTCCCAGAGCGTGGCCAGTTCGCGCAGAAACCGCTCCGGGTCGAAATAGCGGACCTTTTTGTCGATGGAGGACAGGCAGAATTCACAGGAAAAGGGGCATCCTCTGGAGGCTTCCACATAAATGACCCGGTGGGCGATGTCCTCGTCGGTGTACAGGTCGTACGGCATGACAAGGCGGTCCGGATCGGGCGGGCTGGCCGTGATGATCCGGGGCATCCCGGTGTCGCCTGACAGATACGAGGAGCAGAGCTGATGGAATTGCTCTTCTCCTTCGCCGCGGATCACGTGGTCGGCCAGGGAAAAATCAAGCCGGTGCGGAAAATGGCTGACTTCCGGCCCGCCCAGAACAAGCAGCGTCTCGGGCGCGAGGGTTTTGAGAATGAGTACCAGCTGTTCACATTCTCTCCCGTTCCAGATGTAGACGCCAAGGCCGATGATTCTGGGACGGTGCGCCAGGATTTTTTCAGCAATGTCGATCAGTTGTTCCGAAATGACGAATTCCTGGATAACGGCCCGTGGCCGCAGGTCATGCAGATTGGCATGCAGGTAGCGCAGGCCGATGGCGGGGTGGATATACCGCGCATTGAGCGTGGTGAGAACAATGTCATGCATAGGCGGATGTTGGTGTTGCCCCTGTTGAACCGGCCGACGTTTGCGGGATGCTGTCGGCGATTTTCGTAAGGTGGCGCTGGCCTGGCCTGCCGCATTCTGGCGATGGAGGCCTCGTTCTCGCTGACGTTTTTCAATATCTCCAGTCAAGTCGATGGAGTCAAGGCAATGGTCTGTTCGTCGTGCCGCTTTTCCGTAACGCTTGACCCACGCTGAATATTTTTGCAGGCACTTCGTTGCATCGCTGAAGACACGGCGCCGCCCTTGGGCCCGGACCATGGGCCGACCCCGGATACAATCGCAACACCTCATGAAAAATTACTATATCAACGATAAACGGAAACTGGCGCGCCGACGTCGGCTCATCCCGATCCTCCTGGCCGGTCTGGTTATTGTTTGCGCGCTGTACCTGGCATGGTCGCACCGGCAGGATATCCTCGCCGTGTTCGGCAGCCCCTCCGAGGACTCCGTCGCCACGGACAACGCCACCACAGACAACACGACCATGGGCAACGCCACCATGGCCAACGCCACGGCGGTCGCGGCCGAAGTGCCGGAACCGCCCAGGCGGGAGCCCGTGCAGGAATGTCGGATCCAGGACGGCGACACCCTGAGCTCCATCTTCGATAAGCACCTTATCTCCCAGACGACCCTGTTCCAGATCATGGACGCCGACGAGCAGATTCTGGCCCTGGACATCCTGCGCCCCGGGAACACGCTGACGTTCACCTTCAATCCCGACTGGAGCCTGGAACGGATGGTGCTCTCCGTGAATCCGGCCCGGCAGGTCGTCTATCGGAGGGTTGACGCGGAAAATTTCGAGTTCGAGGAAGTCATCCACCCCGGCACCTGGGTGCAGCAGACCCTGGCTGGCGGCATAGAGGGCAGCTTTTTTGTCTCCGCCCAGAGCGCGGGCCTGGACGATCAGGAAGTGGCGAGCATCGCGGATCTGCTCAAGGGACGCATCAACTTCCGTCGCGATCTGCAGGCCGGGGACACGTTTCAGGTCGTGCGCAGGCAGCAGTTCGTCGGCGACGAGTTCACGGGCGAGAGCCAGATCCTGGGCATCCGCATCATCTGCCGGAAACGGTCCTATGACGCCTATCTGTTCTCGGACGGCAAGTACTACGACCGCGACGGCAACAGCCTCATGCGCGCCTTTGTCCGCTATCCGTTCAAGGGCAGCCAGCGGCTGTCGTCGGCCTTCAATCCCAGGCGGCGCCATCCGGTCACCGGCAGGGTCTCCCCGCACAACGGAGCCGATTTCCGCATGTCCGTGGGCACGCCCGTATTCGCCCCGGGCGATGGCGTGGTCACACGCACCCTCCAGCACCGTTTCGCCGGTAAATACATCGAAATCCGGCACAGCGACCGCTACTCGACCCGCTACCTGCATTTGAGCAAATTCCTGGTCCGCAAGGGGCAAAGGGTCAAACGCGGCGACAAGATCGCCCTGTCCGGCAACACCGGCCGGTCCACAGGCCCCCATCTGCATTACGAGTTCCATGTCGCGGGGCGTCCTGTCGACCCGGTCACGGCGCCCATCCCGATCATGTCCTCCATTTCCAAGAAGGATCGCGCCGCCTTCAAGACCAAGGTTGCGGAGCTGACGGCCGATATGGACCTGACCAAAGCCGCCGACGGCCCGCGCCTCACGCAGGCCGTGACCACGAACTGACCCGCCGGCAGGGCGCGTCTCTTTCGATCGCCAGGCGTTCCTGTTTTTCTATCGATGGCCCGTGCCGCAGGCGCAAGCGCTTCCGGGCATTTTCAGGGCTGAAAGGTGTACTCGTAATACTGGTGCACGGCACCGTGGGCGATGGCCGCTCCGCAGCCATGGCCCACGAAACGAACGGTCACGACCTGCTTGTCTCCCTTCTTGGGGTTGTTCCCAAACGAGATTTTGTAGGTTGTCTGCGTAACCTTGGGGTTTTTGTCGACCCAGACAGATTTCCATTGGAACCCGGAGGAGAAAAGGCTCGCCTTGGGGGGCGGGTAGTTGTGCTCCCTGTGGCGGCCGTCGTAAATTTCGAGTCCGCATGACCAGACCGGCCCCGTAGAGCCTTCCGCCTTGTCGACTTTCAGCTGGATTTCCACCTCTTCTCCCGGCGCGGCCGAGACCGGCAGCGGCGACCAGCTGGCCGCGTAGTCGAATATCCAGGTGGCGCTTCGATCCTTCACGGCGATGTGGATCGAGGCGGATGTCTCCGCGCCCTGAGCCTTGACGGTATTGAAACGGGAGCTTTCGAGGATGTCCTGCCAGGTTCTTGTCAGCATCCAGCGTCCGCCGCCTTCGGCTACCACCGGAGCGGGCTCGAGGGCGTCCTCTTTTTCCGCAATTTCGATCGTTATGGCGTCCTTGGCCAGCACCGCCCCGCTCGTGCTTTCCAGCCGGACTTCGGGGTGGAAGCGGTCCCCGGTCTTCAGATTTGCGTAGGTATGGCTGGTTTTTGATGTGACGCCCGGTCGCAGGTCTTCGGAGAAGGTTGCCCCGTCGCCGAAATTCCACACGAAGCGATAGGCGTCATCGGGGCGGGCGGCCGCCTCGAACTCGTGCGTGACCTGGGTGGCGCCCTCGGCCATCTCGTATGTCACGATGCGCGGCGGCTGGATGGTGACCGTTGTCTCCTTTTCCTTATAGGTCCAGGGTTCGCTTTTGAAGCGCCTTGTTCCCGCTTCGATCTCCACATGGGCCGTCTGGCCGTCCTCGATGCCATAGAATTCCTCTTCCTCGGTCAGGGCGTGTTCGCCCAGGGGCGCGTAAAGGCGCAATTTCCTCTTCTCAAGGGTGCCGTCGGCCTTTTCGATGGCTTCGAGTTTGCCCTTGCGGAAATGCAGCGCGCGCCTGCTGACCGGCTTCCCGTCGCGGGCGATGACCAGTGTCGCCGGACCCGTGTATTCGATCGCAAGCCCGTACGCCTTCCAGGCCACATCCTGTTCCTGGTGATGCGTCATGTCCGTATCGACCTCGATCACGTACCTCGAATACTCGGCCTCGCCGGGTACTTCCCCTTTTTCGACGCCTTTTTCGGCAAAGGCCGAGACAAGCTCCATGGTCGGAAAAAACATGTCCATCAGATCCGCGTTGGCATGGATGGCGATGGGCAGCAGCACCTTGGCCTGACTGGGCGCGTAGGCGTTCGGGATGTGATAGCGCCCCGTGGCGCCCGAGAAGGAGGCCGCGGACTCCAGTGGGTCGATCCAGATGGACTGGTCCGGGTCGAACCAGTGAAAACTGAGGCGCTCCTGCGCCATGGGTACCCGCGTCCAGTCGAAGGCTCCCCCTTGCCCGTCGTAGCGTTTGACCCTGCGCTTGATCAGATAGCCCTGAACAAGGGTCGCGCTTTCACGCAGATCGGAAAATTGCGGAGACGGATAGGCGTGCGCCAGGAGTGGGTCGTAATTGTTCGGAATGATTTTGGAAGCCTTGTCGTGGATCGTGTCCTCGGAATAGAAATGCCTGTTGGTGAAGCCCGCCACTTCGCGGACCAGACGCTCGGGATCCTGGAGGGTTCCGCCAGCGCTGGCCAGGATGGGCTGCAGTCGCGGATCAAGGAAAGGGTCTGCGGCGGCGGCACGGACATGTTCGCTGAAGATGCGCGTCTCGATGGGTTCGTCGAGGGGGTGGGAGTCGTTGCGGACGTGCGCTGGCTGCGTCATGTCGCCCATCATGTGCATGGCCTCGCCCAGCGCCCGGTACGCCAGGGCGAGATAGACGCTGCGTTGGTCGGCATGATCAACCGGAGCCAGATTCAGGTTGAGCTTGAAATGGTTCGGGGCGAGCGTGGGCGGCAGGGGAACGCTGTCGTCGACCTCCATGGCGAGCTTGTAATAGGTCAGCCCCTGCCGGAAGCTGAACGGATTGTCCGGGTGGTCCAGCCCCCAGGTCTTTGCGTCGATGCCGGGAGCTTCATACAGGACTCCATGGGCCCAGAACTGATCCGTCAGGTATGGCTTCACAAGGCCAAGGGGGTCGTAGAAATGCCGTACCGAGGCATACAGGTGCGGTTCGTCGGCCCAGTCTCCGCCCACGATGATCCACTGCGGCATCGTGAAGGAACCCTCGGCGATCGTGTAATGCCCGATGTCAAGGCCGGAGCTGGTCACGGCGATGCCCCTGCAGGGTTGCTGGCGCAATTCGTCCGGCAATGGTCCCAGAAGATACTTCTTCTTGCCTTCCATCTGCCTGTAAAAAACATTGACCGCTTCGTAGTTGATCTGCCGATGCGTTCCCTGGTTCCAGGCCAGGCCGTCATGCGTTGCGGCAAGAAAAAGAAGCAGAAGCGCAGTGCAGAAAAATTTGGTCCTCATGAGCAAGCCCCTTCAGAAATCGGCCAGAAACCAGGTGTCGCCATCTTTCATCCACCTTGCATAGAAGGTGAATCCGTCCAGTTCCAATGCATACTCGGCGGTTCTGAGCGTTGCGTCCTTTTCCGGCTCGGCGGGAGGGCTCAGGAACGTGATTTCCGCCGATTCGAACAGGGCGCCAAACGACGGCATGGCGTCGGGATTGGCCGCGAACAGCGCCGCGTAGACGTCGCGCCGGTCCTTGGCGATGTGGGCCGTAGCCCCCGTGATGTCCTTGCGGTCCATGGCCTGCCGGAAATCGTTCTGCCGCTGTCCGATGGCCTGCTTCTCGGCCTGCAGGTCCGGAGTGTTTCGCCAGTCGTAATCGTCCGTACCGAGCAGATCAGAGTCTTGTACGGGCGCCGCGCCAAGCACCGGGACAGGCACCGGGACAGGCGCCGGGACAGGCGGGGCCGTCTGCGGTTCGCCGCCCGCGTGTTCCGGTCCATCGGGCAGAGTCGCGGCAGTGGCGTTCGCCTGACGGGCCGCGAATTCCTGCATGTATTTGGCCAGCGCTTCCAGGGCGTCGACATGTTTGGCCAGGGACCCGGCATTTGCGCTTTTTGCCTCTTGGGCCAGAGACTGAATTTTCTGCACGTCTGCTCCGAGAATGTCGATTCCGCCTTGATGCAGCTCCAGGGCAAGCCGCATGAACGGGGCAGGCAGCATGTTCCAGCCACGCAGGGCCCGGACGGTGAGTTTGCCCTCCTGTTCCAGTTCCCGCATCTCCTGTCCGGCGGAATCCGGCGCGCAGGTGGCCGGGTTGGACAGGGGCCAAATCAGGAAGCAAAGGGTGCCTGTCAACACCGCCGCCAATCTCAACGTATGCAAAACCGCCATGTTCGCGTCTCCCTCTCCCCAGAGTTCAGTTTCCACACGTCCATACCCGAATCGGGGCACAAAAAATAGTTTTCGTTTGTGCCGCGCATGGCGCGCGTCCTGCTTCGACTTTATTGGGTTACCGGAGTCCGCGCTGCCGGGAGTGCAGTCGGCGTCGCCTGTCGACGTCGATCCTGATGGGGGCAGACTTTTTTGGACACGGCACGTCAACCATGCTAGCGGAGGACTTGAAGGCTTCTTTTTTTGTTTTGTTTGAAAATATATTCCGGAATAGCCATGTAATTATATCAGTTAATTATGCTTAAATGAAATCAGATTCAGAAAATTTCCAGCATTTGTAAGTGGATTTCAAATTTTCGAATCAATTTCACAGCGCAGGTAAAAAAGAAAATGGTTAAATCCTGCTCCAGTGCTTTAGCTTCACTCGCCGCAACAGGCATGAAAAGACCTCTGCTTGGGATCGCCTCCGGCATTGTGTTCGTCGGCCTGATTCTCGCGGTGCTCGTCTATTTTGATCTTCACGAGCAGCTGGTCGCATTGCTGGAGTGGATAGACGCGCAGGGTGTGATGGCCGGAGTCTACTTCATCCTGCTGATGGCGGCGGTAGTGGTCCTCCTTTTGCCGGGCTTTTTCGTCACCACGGGTGCCGGCTTCGTGTTCGGCGTCATCGAGGGGACCGCGCTGGTCGTGGCGGGCACGGCCATCGGCGCGTCGCTGGCCTTTCTGATCGCCCGCCACCTGCTTGGCGAGCGCGCCTCGCGGTTCATCGTCAGCCACGGCAGGTTGCAGGTCGTCAGCGACGAAATGGCGCGTCACGACTTGAAAGTCGTGATGCTCACCCGGCTGATCCCGTTCTTTCCGGGCAAGATTTCCAATTATCTCTTCGGACTGACACGGTTCACGTTCAAGGGCTTCGTGCTCGGTTCGCTGATCGGGTTCATTCCGTTTTCGTTGCACAACGTCTACCTGGGCTCGATCACCGCCGATCTGGCAAGCCTTTTGCGGGGCGAGATGGAGCGCTCGCCGTTGCAGTGGGCGATATATGGCCTGGGGTTCGTCATGACGATCGTTGCGTTGCTCTATTTCAACAAACTGGCGCGGCGGGCCCTGGCGGAGTATTCGCGGGAAAGCGAAGGCGCGCAGGGCGGCAAGCCCGGGCCTGAAGCAGGGGAAAGGGCAGGACCCGCCAAGGACAGCTCATGAAATTTTCGAAATGGACCTTTTTGCAATACATCATACGGCGTGCGGCGCGTCGCCAGGGTTTCCTCGATCCGATCGAACTGCTCGCGCGGCTCCGCAGTTTCGCGCAGCCCTCCGAAGTGGGCGAACCGGTTGAACTGTTGCGTGCGGGTGTCGTGTTTCACGCGCGCGGCCTGATCAACAGTCGCGTGATCCAGTACAACATGGACTGGGTGTGGCCCTACTGGGTCGAACGCCAGTTCAACCCCAATGACGAATCATTCATTCCACGCGCCTTTTCGGTCTCGCATATCAATCTCACCCATCGCAACTGGACCGCGCTCGGTTATCCCGACTGCGAGGAATTTCCGCTGGTCGATCCGCGCGGCCTCCTGACGCCCTGCCTGGACGGCTGGTCCCTAGATGGCTGGGTGTGCACGGAAGGTGGGCGCAACCTGTTTCCGTCGCGTTGCCTAAGCGGCGATCAGCGGCAGGACATGTCCAGGGGCCTTGCGATCACGACACGGATCCAGGAGGGCGGCCTTATCCTTAGCAGCACGGCGAGCGTCGAGCTCGAAGGCGGAATGCCGGTGTGCGTGCTGACCCTGACGGCCCGGGCCGACGGTCCCGCCTGGCTGGCGCTCGCGTTGCGCCCGGCCAATGCGGAAGGGATCAGCTTCATCAACGACGTGGCACTTTCCCCTGATCGCAGGACCTGGACCGTGAACGAGGAACAGAGTGTCGTGTTCAGCGTGCCGGTGGAACGTCACCTGGTATCCGATTATGGTCATGGCGATGTCGCGCTCCATTTGAAGCAGGCGCAAGCCCGTGCCGAAATCGAAGAACACGGCGCAGGCAGCTGCGACCACGGCATGGTGACGGCGGCGGCGCTGTTCGCGATACCCGAAGACGGCGAGAGGGTCCTGACCGCCCGTATTCCGCTGCCGCACAAGACGCCCGTACTTGCGCAAAATGCCTGGGCGGACCTTCGCGAATCCGCGTGCATGTTGCAGTGTCCCGAGCGCAGATACCAGGAACTCTATGACGCGGCGATCACCTCGTTGATTCTGCATTCGCCGGACGATGTGTATCCGGGCCCATCGACCTACAGGCGTTTCTGGTTTCGTGATGCCGCCTACATCATCCATGCCCTGCTGTGCGTGGGCCTGGAAGCGCGGGCCGAACGCGCGCTGAGGCGCTTTCCGGAACGGCAGACTCCGCTTGGCTATTTCCGGTCGCAGGACGGCGAGTGGGATTCCAACGGTGAGGTGCTGTGGATCCTGCACCGCTACCAGGAACTCACCGGCAGGAAACTGACCGCCGACTGGCGCAACGTGATAGCACGCGGTGCGCGCTGGATCATGCGCAAGCGGCTTTCCGGCAAGCTCGCCGCGCCGCATGCGGGTTTGCTGCCCGCGGGATTCAGCGCCGAGCACCTCGGTCCCAACGATTACTACTACTGGGATGACTTCTGGGGCATCGCCGGACTGCATTGCGCCGCGGACCTGGTCCTCGGCCATGATGCCGACATGGCCGCCGAGTTTACGCGCGCCGCCGTCGATTTCACCGCGTCGGTGGACCGCAGCCTGGCTTCCTGCGCGCAGCGGCTGGGAGGTCCGGGCATGCCGGCTTCGCCCTACCGGCGGCTGGATTCCGGCGCCATCGGGTCGATCGTATCCGGCTACCCCCTGCAACTGCATGCCGCGGACGATCCCCGGCTGCTCGACTGCGCGGAGTTTCTGCTGAAAGCCTGTTTCATCGACGGCGCTTTTTTTCAGGACATGATCCATTCCGGTCTCAACGCGTATCTGACCCTGCATGTGGCGCAGGTGTTGCTACGTGCCAATGACCCCCGGCATCTGGAACTGATGGACGCGGTGGCAGGGCTGGCGACGCCGACGGGCCAGTGGCCTGAAGCGATTCATCCGCAAACCCGGGGAGGGTGCATGGGTGATGGCCATCATGTGTGGGCGGCGGCCGAATGGGTCCTGATGGTGCGCAACTCTTTTGTGCGCGAAGAGGGCGATCGTCTGATTCTGTGCGCGGGTATTCCCGTGCGCTGGCTGAAAGAGGGCAGACCCGTGCTGTTCGGACCGGCTCCCACAAGCTTCGGTCCGGTGTCGATTGCCCTGAATCCAGTCTCGGACACCAGCGTCGAAATCGTCCTGCGGACGGCATGGCGCGGTCAGCAACCACCCATCGACGTTCGTCTCCCGGGCCATGAGCCTGTCACGCTGGAACAAAGCACCACAACCGTGATCGTCACAAGAGAGGAACTCCCTGCATGAACATCGCGCTCATCACGAATACCTTCACGCCGCACGTGGGGGGCGTGGCGCGCTCGGTGGAAGCGTTCGCGAAGGCATACCGGGAAATGGGTCACCGCGTGCTGGTCGTGGCGCCGGAATTCGAGAATGCGCCGGAGTATGAAACCGATGTCTTCCGCATTCCCGCCATCCAGCATTTCAACGGCAGCGACTTTTCGGTGGTGCTGCCAGTATCGCGGGGACTGTACGACAGGATGGAGGACTTCGCCCCCGACGTCATCCACTCCCAGCATCCTTTCCTGCTCGGCATGACCGCCCTGCGGATAGCGCGAAAGTTCGACCTGCCGCTGGTGTTCACACACCACACGCTTTACGAGCAGTACACGCACTATGTGCCGGGTGATTCGCCGGCGATGAAGCGTTTCGTCATCGAGCTGTCCACCCGCTATGCGAATCTCGCCGATCAGGTTTTTGCGCCAAGCGAGAGCATTCGCGACATGCTGATCCGGCGCGGAGTCACCTCGCCGGTGCTGGTGGTGCCCACGGGGGTCAGCGTGGAGCGTTTTGCAAGGGGCAAGGGTCGGGATTTCAGGATGAAAAAGCATATCCCCGAGGATGCGTTCGTGGTCGGGCACATGGGCCGCCTGGCGCCTGAAAAGAATTTGGAGTTTCTCGCAAGATCGGTTGCGGACTTCATGGAGGAGCATGGCGCGGCGGTGTTTCTGCTGGTCGGCGCCGGACCTTCGCTGGAGGCGATCGGGCATATCTTTGCCGAGGCCGGCATGACCGAGCGCCTCCATGCCTGCGGCGTGCTGGAGAAGGACGATCTCGCCGATGCGCTCAATGCGATGGACGTGTTCGCGTTCGCGTCGAAAAGCGAAACCCAGGGCATGGTCCTGACCGAAGCGATGGCAGCAGGCCTTCCGGTGGTGGCCCTCGATGCGCCGGGTGTCAGGGAAGTCGTCGTGGACGGGGACAACGGTAGGATGATCAGGGAGGAAACCAGGGAGGCCTTCGCCGCTGCGCTACAGTGGGTTCATGCGCGCTCGCGGGACCAGAAAGAGGCCCTGGCCGCCTCCGCCCGCGCCACGGCCGATGTCTTTTCGATGGCGGCTTCCGCGCGCAAGGCCCTCGCGGCGTATGAAAACCTGCGATCCGGTCCCTCCACCCGGTGGCATGATGACGAACTCGGCTGGGATCAGATCAGGGTCCGCATCAAGGCCGAATGGGATATCCTGAAGACATTTGCGCAGGCCGGCGACGAAGCGCTGAACGAAAGCCTCTTCTCCTCCGACCGGAAAATGAAGCGGTGAAGCTGCCGTTTGATCCCGGCTCCGCTATGCAGGGAGGTGCGCCGTCACCTGAGCCGCTCCATGAACGAAAACGCAGCTGAGTGCCCATGCCGAGTGACCGGGCTGTGGCTTCAAGGTTAAAAGTAACAATGTTTTTCGGAATTTCTTACATCGCTAGGCATCCATGTAACTCTTTGAATCAGTGTTTGAATTTGCCCCGACTACATTCGCTGCAGGCTCCTCGCGTCGACAATTGTTACAGTCGTTTCCATGATGAAATTTCAATATATTAAAGATCTGAAACTGTCTGAAATCTCTCATCGATGGGGCTCGGCTCGGCTCGGATCACGATCGTCGCGCTGCTCGCTTGGGTGGCAGTTAAGGTCGGTAAATTTACATTGATTACAATGCGTTAAATTTGTCTGAGGCAGGCGGTTCAGAATTGGAGTTTTTCTGCTTGTACCGGGGGCGCAAGTCAGCTGAGATGGATCGCAAGGCTGGGTCGCGGCTTGCCTGGGCTTTGGCGGATGTCTTATCTTTTTTTGCGTGCCCAAGGGCGCGGAGTTTCATGATCGAAAATACGGCGGGGGCGCTCAAGGCCGTTCATCAGGCATATGGGCACTACGGCGGAGTCTGACCATGGGCATGACCATCGACATCCTTGGCACCGAATCCCTTGGGGTTCGCGGACTGTGTTGCCTGGTCGAAACGTCGGAGCGGCGCATCGTCATCGATCCCGGCATAGCCCTCGGCTATGTTCGCCACGGCCTGCTGCCTCATCCCATGCAGATCGCCATGGGAATCATGGTCAGAAGGCGGATTCTGGCTGCGCTCAAAACGGCGACGGACGTTGTCTTCAGCCATTTTCACGGCGACCACATCCCCTTGGCAAACGCCAATCCCTACCAGCTGGATATCCGCCATCTGCCACCGGGCACAGGCTCGCGGCGCTGCTGGTGTCCATCCGCGACCTCGCTTTTGCCCGGCATGCGCAATCGTTTCGACAATCTCATGCGCGTATTCGGTCTGAAACTGCGCGTTGCGCAAGGCTTGGACCTCGGGGAAATCTCCTTTTCGCCCCTTTATCCCCATGGCGCTTGCGAAAGTCGTGGTGGCTCGGTCATGATGACCAGGGTCACGGATCACGGCCATGTTTTCGTGCATGCCTCCGACATTCAGCTCCTGGACGATCGCGCCGTGGACCACATCATCGAGTGGCGGCCGACAACCGTGTTCGCCGCTGGTCCGCCCCTGTATCGCGACCAACTGGGCGCGGCGGAGCGTGAACAGGCCTGGCGCAATGCCGTGCGTCTGGTCGAAAACGTCGGGAACGTCATCCTTGATCATCATTTGCTGCGCTGCGTGGAAGGTCTGGAGTGGCTGAAGGCTCTGTCGGAACATGCGGGAAGACGGGTGTACTGCGCCGCCGAATGGATGGGACGTCCCGTGCGGCTGCTTGAGGCCAGGCGAGTGGAGCTTTACGAGGAAATGCCTGTCCCTGCAGGATGGCACGCGAGGTACAGAGATGCAGAGACGGACGTACGGGCGTATTTTGAAGGGCTGTCCGCCAATCCGCCCGTCCCGTATGCTGGAGGACGGATCGGCGTGGGCGAATTTCTGGCCGGGTCTTCACGGCAATAAGCGGTGTTGGTGGATTTCGGGATCAGATTTGTCATTGATTCTTTAGCTGCATTTCAGATTTATAAGTATAAACTACGTAGCGAATATAATTATATACCTATTTTTATAAGTATGACTGAATGTTTTTGGCTTATTATATATGCATATTTATTACTATATCACCCTGTAAATGATGGAAGAGTCCGCAAAAAATGATAGTCATCCGGAAAATGAATGGAGGTTTTTCTCATGACTATTTATGCGTGTCCAAAATGCGGGTTGTACTTTGCAGATGACAGCAAGGGGATATGTGCCGTCTGTATCAAGGAGAGACGACTGCGGCGTTTCGTGGCCGCCTTTCTGGTTACTCCGGTTTGTGTCGCCGTGGCCGTTATCGCCTTGGGCCTGCCTTTGTGATTTTGGGAAGATGAGCCTTTGGTCCTCTTGGACGGACTGACATAATTCCGTCCAAACAGGCGCTTGCCTGCGACCGAAGGCTCATTTTTTCTGCCGGTGAATCCCGGGGCAACCAAGCCGGCAGGGAGCCTGCTTTGACGGACCGAGAAAGAGTGGTCCCGCTCGATACTACGTACTACCTAGTGTTCTTGTTAAATTTTTCTTTTATTTCGATATGCTACATCTTTTTCCGGTTATTGTTTGAGTAGTACGCCGTTTGGCGCTCAGGCGACAGTCTTCTGAAAAATAAAATACAATTATTTCAGTATGATTTTCGATTGATGGGTTAGATACCCAAGGTGTTGAATGCCCATAATACGTACAGATACGTATTATGGGCATTCATATTTTAATATTGTTATGCATTACATTCGCAGAATGCGATCGGTAGAAGTATGGGCATAAGATTACTTTGGCGTAAGAGTAAAATATTAGGGAACAAATAATGAGCAAAATCAGGTGAACGAATCATGCAGACAACGGAGGAAAGCATGGAACCCTCGCGAAATTGGTCCGCCATGGTGAAGCAGTGGGATGCAAAAATCACGAGCACAACGCCTCGAACAGTTCCCCCGATCTCCATTCGCGAGATGGCGCTGGACGACCTGGCCCAAGTCTATCACCTGGGCGAGCGACTCTTTACCAAGGAGCTCTATCCTTTCCTGTACAGCAGCTGGGACAAGCGCGAGGTGGTCGGGCACTTCAACACCGAACCAGGGCTCAGTCTCGTGGCCGATGTGGACGGCGAGCTGGCCGGGTTCATCATCGGCTCCCTCATTACCAAGACATCACGTATCTACGGCTATATTATCTGGCTGGGTGTGGACAGCAGGTTTCAGTCGCTCGGCGTGGCCCATGAGCTCTACGGCAGAGTGGCCCTGCGCATGGCCGAGTCCGGGGCGCACCAGATAGTCGTGGACACGGATGCCAGCAATACCGCCGCCATCCGGTTCTTTTCCAAGAAGGGCTTCAGGGATGAGCGGGAGCATGTGGTCCTGACCTTGAGTCTGGGCGGTGCCAAGAATGCCGCTGCGGGTAAAGGCGACAAGGACTGCCCCGAATGCGAACCACGCTCCAAGGCCGCCGGGCGATCATGGAAGAATTTTTCCGCCGGACTGCGATCATGGAACAGGATTGCCACATTGACCAGCCTGGTTCATGGCGCTTTGTTCGGGCAGGGTGACGCAACCTTGAATGCAGATTCAAGAAACATCAAATGAGATCGCTGTATATGCATCATGCTCAAGATGTACTCTTGGTGGCAGTTCGAAGATAAGGATAAACAGGGCCTGAGCGAAAGTTCGATGCAATCGTTCAACGGTAAGGGAGCATTATCTGGTTTGATGGTGCAGGAAGTGAAGCGGATCGTGAATATTTCATAAAATGGTTGTGCAACCGTAAACAGGAAGTGAGCTGAATCATGGGCACAAAAAATCACTCTGCCAGTAAAATCTGCATCCGTGAGATGGAGCTGGACGATCTGGCCGAGGTCTATCACATGGGCGAGCGTCTTTTCACAAAAGAGCTCTACCCCTTCCTGTACAGCACCTGGGACAAGCGGGAGGTAGTCGGACACTTCAGCACGGAACCAGAACTCAGCCTCGTGGCCCATGCGGGCGACACCCTGGCCGGATTCATCATCGGCACCCTCACCTGCAAGGATTCATGGGCGTACGGCTATATTGTCTGGGTGGGAGTGGAAAGGGAATTTCAGTCCATGGGCGTGGCTCACAAACTCTACGATGAGTTGCAGGAGCGCATGGTCAACGCCGGAGCCTGCCAGTTCGTCGTGGATACGGATGCCGGCAATGCGGCGGCCATCAGGTTCTTCGCCAAGAAGGGCTTCGAGGATGAGCGAGAACACGTTGTTCTCACCCTGGATCTGACACGCTCTGATTCAAGCGGGGAGTGCGTCCTGGAAAGATTGCCCCACGCCTGCTGTGAATACGTTCCCCGCCCGCAAGCCGCCATGCAAGTTCGGAACAGATTTGTCTTGGGAGTCCCGGTACTGGAGGCGGATTTTTCCAGGATGCGGCTCAAGGCGCCGCTTTTGAAAAAAAGTTGATTGGTGTAACCTGTTTATTGCAGAGGTTTTGTCTGGAATTTCCGTCAAGCCTTATGCGCAGTTCAGGAGAGGAGCATGACGCAATTCATCTTGGTCATAGGCGCCGTGATCATCTGTCTGTTCATCCAGGCTATCGACGATTTCTTGAGTCATTTCGGTGTGGTTTCGGCGTTGCATGGCGGGTTGCTCGGTTATGGGCAGATCTATGTCGCCAGGGATCTGCTGGAATGGGGTGGGGGCAGCCTGGAATGGCTGGCCGTCATACTCATCACCGTTGGGGTCATTGCAGTGGCCATATACAAGAGTCGCTACACGTGGACGACCTGGATCAGCGCCTTCAATTTCGGCATTTTCGCCGGGATCATGTACGGCGGTTTCAGCCTGATTTGACTCCCAGCGGTTGCGTCGCACGCCGTCCGTCAATGTATGGCGGCATGGCGCCGGATTGGATGTCCCGGCGCCATGTGCCTTTTTATTCCGGCTTGATGCCCGTGCCTTTCCCCGGCACGATCTTGACGAAGCGCTCCTGGGCCTCGTCCGCCAATCCCTGCACGATCACCGCCTCCTCCTTCTGGAAGCTCTGCTCCAGGGTGCTCACATATTTACCCAGCAATTCCCGCACCTGCACGATGTCGTCTTCGTCCAGGTTTTTGATGACCACGTGCGCTCCGCTCGAAAAGCGGCGCTGCAGATTTTCGCGTCCGAAGTTCCATTCCGGGTAGAGGCACTGGTAGATGACGCCGCCGGTCATGCCTGCGCACATCCAGGGGCCCGGATCGCCCAGGACCACGGCGCGGCCGCCGGTCATGTATTCGAAGGCAAAGCCCTTCAGGTGCGCTCTTGAGGCGATGTTCCCGAGTTCGTCGCGCACGGACGCGGTGATGCGTCCCCCGAAGATGGCGTCGGCTCCGGACATGCGCACGCAGGCGCGCGAGTCGGCCTGGTTCTGGACCATGATCGTGCCGGAAAGCGCGCCGTAGGCCAGGGACTTGCCTACGGATCCGTCCACGCGCTGGCCGAGGATGTTCACGCCTTTGAGGATGCAGACCTCTCCGCCGCGCGCCCCCTTGGCAATGCCGTCCTGGCCGCCGCCCTCGACCACGGTGCCGATCCCGTCGATATTGAAGGCGCACAGGCCGTTGCCGGGAACCGAGGAGGTCAGGAGCAGCTCCACCTTGCCCCGGTCGCCCGCCGCGCGCTCCCGGACCATGGCTCCCGCAAGATAGGTGCCCACGGCGCGGTCCACCGAGCGCACGTTCTCTTCCTTGTACTGCACGAATCCGCACTCCTGGCCGAGGGTCGAGAGGGCCATGTCGGAGATGAGCCGGGTCAGGTTGTCCAGCGGCCTGCGCACGATGCGCGGCACCGGGCAGTACGATTTCGCGGAGTCCATGGGCGCGGGCACGAGGAGGTCGGTCAGGTCGACCTGATCACGGCCCCTGGCCTGGACCAGAAGGTCCGTGCGCCCGACCAGGTCGGCCAGTTTCCTTTCGCCGAGTCCGGCCAGGATGTGACGGATCTGGTCGCCGAAAGCGCGCAGCAGGCGGGCCAGGTTCTCGGCCTCGACATCGCTCTGCAGGGGCTTGAAGAGCTTCACGCCGCGAGCCTTGGCCTCTTCCACGGTACGGATCTGGGTGGAGATTCCGCGCGGGCAGGTGTCCAGGTGGCATTGCTCGCAGCTGATGCAGCCCACGCCCATGAGCGCGACCGTGCCCACCCCGACCCGGTCCGCACCAAGGCAGATGAGCTTGACCACGTCCGCTCCGGAGCGCACGCCCCCGTCGCACCACAGCTCGACCTGATGCCGAAGTCCCGCCTCGACCAGCCCCCGGTGGGCTTGTGTGACGCCAATCTCCACGGGCAGGCCGACATATTTCTTGGCGTGTTCGCGTGCCGCCCCCGTGCCGCCCTCGAAGCCGCTGATGTTGACGATGTGCGCCCCGGCCTTGGCCACGCCCACTGCGATGGTGGCCACGCCGCTGGTGACCGGGATCTTGACGGATATGCGCGCCTCGGGGTTTGCGGTCTTGAGCTCGGTGATGATCTGACAGAGATCTTCGATGGAATAGATGTCGTGATGGTTGGACGGTGAAATGAGCGCGATGCCGGGCTTGCAGTGCCGGGCCTGGGCCACCATCTCGGTCACCTTGGAGCCGGGCAGGTGTCCGCCCTCGCCGGGCTTGGCGCCCTGTCCGACCTTGATTTCGAGGTAGCGGGCGGAGTTCAGAAGTTCCATGGACACGCCAAAGCGTCCCGAGGCAACCTGCTGGCCGCGATTTTCCCGATATTTGCCGAGCATGTCCGGGATTTCGCCGCCTTCGCCGTTCATGCACACGATGTTCGTCTTGCGCGCGGCCTCGGCATAGGCCCGAAATGAGCTTTCCCCCTGGGAGCCGAAGGACATGGCGCAGATCAGAATCGGCATGGAGTGCCGGCCGATGGAGATGTCCACGTTCTCAAGAGGCAGGGGCGCGGTGTCGCGGGTGGCGATGTCCAGCAGATGCCGCAGTCCGACGGGGTTGTCCCGGTCAACCTCGTCCAGGGCCTCGCCCATTTGCAGGTAGCCTGTCTTGCCCACGGCCACGGAGCGCAGGATTTTTCCGGTCCTGGCGTTGCGCTTGGGGTCGCCAGCGAGTTTGCGTTCAAGGCCCTGGCGGACCAGCTCCGCGCGCTTGCGGCCCTGCGCTTCAAGCTCCGTGTAGCCAAGGCCCGCGGATGCGGAAGAGCAGAAATTGGCGCATCCGAAAACTTCCTCAAGCTCCCGTTTGAGGCCGATGGAGGAGAAGATCCGGCCATATCCGCACAGCTCGTGGATGCCCATGGTGGACATGATCTTTTCCACGCCCGTCTGCAGCGCGGTCAGGGTGTTGGAGAGGGTGCGCTGGAGACCTTCGGCGCTCTCGGCCTGGGCATAGGCCTGTTTCCAGAGCATGTAGGGGTTCACGGCGGCGGCGCCGAGACCGAGCATGAACATGATGTCGTGCAGGTTGCGGATGGCTCCGCTGCGCACGATGAGCGAGGGCAGGCGGGGGATGCGGCCCGTTTCGGCGGCGCGGTGCAGCCGGGCCACGGTCAGGCCCGGATCGATGTAGACCCGTCCGTCCACAAAGCTCGCGCTGTCGTCCAGAACGAGGATGGCGGCTCCGCGCCCGACGGCCTGGGAGGCTTCGTCCTCAAGCTCGTCCAGCCGCGCAGCCAGTCCCTGGTCCGGGACATAGGTGGCGTCGAGGATGGCCATGCGCGAGGGGTCGCGTTGCTGGGCGGTGAAGAAATCCAGGACCTGCTCCAGGGTGTGCGTGCCGTGCTCCCGGCATACGGACAGGATATCGAGGGAGGACAGGGCCGGGCTGAACTCGCCGCCGAGCAGGATGGGGGTCCTCAGGCGCAGGCCAACGGGCGGGCGATCCGGGTTGTCCGGGCGGTCGCCGAGGATGACGGCCGTGGAGAAATGCTCGGCCTCGCGCTCGCGGTCGATGGCCGGGTTGGTGACCACGGCCACGTTTTCCTTGAAATAGTCGCTCACGTTGGACAGGCTCTTGTCGTCCATGCAGGACAGCGGGCCCTGATGACCCATGGAGCCGATGGGCCCCTTGCCCGTGGCCGCGACGTGTTTGCGCATGTTCTGGTCGTACTTGTGCCAGCCGAAAGCCGCCAGCAGGGCCGAGACGGCCGGGCACGCCCCGTCGTCGAACACGGGCCGGTCCAGGAAGAAGCGGCGCAGCTCGTGGCAGGCCCCTTCCGGGCAGTTCAGGATGGATTCGGGGATCTTGCCGTGCAGGTTGTCGGCCAGCGGGGTCAGGCGTCCCTGCTCGAACAGGCGCTTCAGGCGCTCCTGCAGGGCGCAATAGTCAAGCACCTCGCCGCGCTTGCCCGCGCCGGAAATGATGGCGATTTTTTCGCCCGGGGCCAGCGGGCGCGGGTCGTGGATGGTGCTTTGCAGATCGACCACACCCTTCTCCGAGGACAGGAAATAGTCGTAGTCGCTCTCCCCGAACCAGAGCGGGCGAAGGCCCAGGGCGTCGACGCTGCCCATGCACATGTCCCCGAACCTCGAAACCACGGCCGCCGGGCCCTGGGCGGAAGGGGCGAAGAACCAGCGGTAGAAGCCGTACATGCGGCGCAGATCGGCGGGCATGCGCTCGACTTCGGTATGGATGGCCGGGAAGACCATCTCCAGCGCTTCCATGAATTCAAAGCCGTGCACATGAATGAGCCCTTCGAGGATGCGGTTCAGGTCCTGGGAGTCGCTGCCTCCGGGCGTGGGCATGATGCCGAGCGCGCGGGCCGAGCTGCGCAGCTTCTCGATGGTGTTGATCTCCCCGTTGTGCCCCAGCAGCGAGAAGGGCTGGGCGCGGTGGGCCGTGGGCAGGGTGTTGGTGGAGTAGCGGCTGTGGCCGAGGGTGATGAGCGCCTTGCTGTCCGGGTTCTGCAGGTCCGGGTAGACCCGGATCAGAAGATCGGGAGTGCCGCGCAGCTTGTAGATGACGCTGTCGAGGCTGAGCGAGCAGACGTGCGCTTCGGGCAGGTCGCGTTCCAGTTCCATTTGGATGTTGAAGAGGCGCTTGCCGCCTTCCTGTCGGGTGTCGTCGCGGACCAGGCCGCAGATCTGCAGGAAAAGGGGCGCTTCGGTCCGGGCCATGGGCCCGAGCTCGGAGGGGTGCATCTGGTCGTCCACCTCCAGGAGAGTTTCCGCGCCGGATGCGGTCAGGATGGCCCGCAGCCGCTCCTTGAGTTCCCCGGTTTGCGCCGGCGCATCCATGGGCAGGAAAAAGTGGCCGACGAAAAAGCCCCGGCTTTCGCTCAGGTGGCGGCTCAGTCCCGCATCTTCCAGCCGTTGCCCCCAGATGGAGCGTGGAATGTCGGTCAGGATGCCGCAGCCGTCGCCTTCGCTGTTGATGTCGCCGGAGCGGTGAGCCATTTTTTTCAAGGCGTCGATGGTCTTGACGATATTGGCGTGGGTGGCGCGACCGCGTTTGTCCACGAAGGCGATTATGGCGCAGGCGTCACGTTCTTCCACGAGCAGGTGTGGTCTATTCATTACGGATCTCCCGGGATTGACAAGGCAAGGATAAATCCCCATAGCCTGAAGTGGTATTGGGGGCCATTTCAATAAATATTTCACAAAGCTTTGTGAAGCTCTTTACCGCATGGCCGGTTTTGTCTATCTAATGAGCCATACCAATGCGAGGTGACGTTTATGGTAGCGGACAACGCCGAGATTCAAGTTGAAAAAGCCGATCTCATCGAACGCCTGAAGGCCGAAATGGGCTACTCCGAGGAGGAGGCCGAACGGGTCGTGGACGCCATGATGGAGAGCATCACCGAGTCCTTGAGCAAGGGGGACAAGATCAACCTGCCTGGCATCGGGACCATGGCCGTGGTCGAGCGCGCCCCGCGCAAGGGCGAGGATCCGCATCCGGGAAAAGACATCAAATTTTCTCCCGGCAAGCGCCTGAAAGATGCTCTCACTTCTCTTGATTTTATAACCAAGGGATTGGAGTAAAAACAATTTTTTCAAGCACCCGTCCGGCCTCAGGGCCGGATTTTTTTTGCCTGGACTTACCCCGCGTCCTGGTTCATTTTCGCGCCGTCAGTCCTTTTCAGGAGGCTTTATGAAGATCGCAAATTCCATGACCGACCTGGTCGGCAATACCCCCCTGGTTCGCCTGAACCGCATGGCCACCGGCTGTCTGGCCGATGTTGTGGTCAAGCTCGAATTTTTCAACCCCCTGTCCTCGATCAAGGACCGCATCGCGCTGAGTATGATCGACGAGGCCGAACGTAGCGGCAGGCTTCGTCCCGGTTCGGTCATTGTCGAGCCCACCAGCGGCAACACCGGCGTGGGTCTGGCCTTTGTCTGCGCCGTGCGCGGCTATCATCTCATTTTGACCATGCCCGAGTCCATGAGCGTTGAGCGACGCATGCTCCTTGCCGCCATGGGCGCGGAGCTCGTGCTCACGCCTGCGTCGGCGGGCATGGCCGGAGCCGTGGCCGAGGCGGAAAAGATCCTGGCGTCCCTTGAGGACGGGTTCATGCCCGGGCAGTTCGTCAACCCGGCCAATCCGGCCGCGCACGAACGCACCACGGCCGAAGAGCTCTGGCACGACACCGACGGCCGCATCGACGTATTGGTGGCCGGGGTGGGCACGGGCGGGACCATCACCGGGGTTGGCCGCACCCTGAAGCGCCGCAAGCAGGGTTTCATGGCCGTGGCCGTGGAGCCGGCAGCCTCTCCGCTCCTTGGCGGCGGGAAGGCCGGACCGCACAAGATCCAGGGCATCGGCGCCAATTTCATTCCCGAAGTGCTTGATCGCGGCACCATTGACCGCATAGTCGCCGTTTCCAACGAGGACGCCATGATCATGGCCCGCCGCCTTGCCCGCGAAGAGGGAATCCTGTGCGGGATTTCTTCGGGAGCCAATGTCTGGGCTGCCTTGCAGCTTGCCCGGGAACCGGAAATGGAAGGCAAGCTCATCGTCGCCATCATCTGCGACACAGGCGAGCGCTATCTGTCCACTGAACTTTTTGCATCCAAGAGCTGAGCATGGCCAAATATTTGAAGATCGACAATGTCCTGAGCGGGGTGGTGGAAAGCCTGTGCGCCCCGGAATCCTACAGAGGCGTCTACCACCAGCCGTCTTTTGGTTCGCCCATGCCTTCGGTGGAGCTCCTTTCGGAGATCGTGGAACGGCTGCGCTCCGTGCTTTTTCCGGGTTTTTTCAAGGAATCCTTCATCACGCCCCAGAACATGGCCTATTTCGTGGGCTCGAAGCTTGAGAAGGTGCGCCGCGAACTGACCCAGCAGGTGGAGCGCGGTTTTTGCTTCGCCTGCGAGAAGGACGAGAACTCATGTTCCGTGGAATGCGAGGTGAGGGCCGAAAATCTTTCCAATGAATTCCTGAAGACCCTGCCGCGCATCCGACACATGCTGGCCACGGACGTGCAGGCCGCCTTTGCCGGCGATCCGGCGGCCAAGAATCCGGGTGAGACGATTTTCTGCTATCCGTCCATCAGGGCCGTGACCAACTACCGCATCGCCCACGAGCTCTATCTGCTGGGCGTGCCGCTCATCCCGCGCATCATCACCGAGATGGCCCATTCGGCCACCGGCATCGACATCCATCCCGGCGCGACCATCGGCGAGTCCTTCTTCATCGATCACGGCACGGGCACGGTCATCGGCGAGACCTGCATCATCGGTCGGAACGTGCGCCTCTACCAGGGCGTGACCCTGGGTGCCAAGAGCTTCCCCAAGGGCGAGAACGGACATCTGGTCAAGGGCATCGCCCGTCATCCCATCGTCGAGGACAACGCGACCATCTATTCCGGCGCGACCATCCTCGGGCGCATCACCATCGGAGAGGGCGCGGTCATCGGCGGCAATGTCTGGGTCGTGGACGACGTGGCTCCCGGGAGCAGGGTTTATCGCAACCTCTAGAACCGGCTGCTTTCCCATTTTAAAAACCGCACTCGCAAGAGATTGCGGTTTTTTTTTGCGCCGGTCGGAACGCTCCTGCTTGTGGACGGCTGCGCGAGGGCATAAAAGGGGAGTTCTGGAGGCGACATGATATATTCCTTTTCCACCGCGCGCGTGGTTTTCGGCATTGGTTCAAGGGCGGGCGTAGCCACGCACGCCTCCCACATGGGCAGACGCTGCCTGCTTGTGACCGGGAGCCGCCCCGAGCGCTATGACTGGCTGCTTGAGGATTTGAAGGCCGTCATGGATGACGTGCTCTGTGTGGCCGCCGGCGGCGAGCCCGAAACCGGGTTCATCTCCGCGCAGGCCGAATCCGCGCGGCGGGCGCGTTGCGATGTGGTCGTGGCCGTCGGGGGCGGGAGCGTCATCGACGCGGGCAAGGCCCTGGCCGCCCTGGCCGCCAATACGGGCGACCTGTTCGATTACCTGGAGGTGGTCGGACGCGGCGCGCCCCTTGAGCATGAGCCCCTGCCCATGGTCGCGGTGCCGACCACGGCCGGGACCGGGTCCGAGGTCACGGCCAACGCCGTGCTCCTTTCCCCCGCGCACGGGGTCAAGGCCAGTCTGCGCGCGTCGGATCTGATCCCTACCCTGGCCGTCGTCGATCCCGAGCTGGCCGTGTCCCTGCCCCCCGCGCAGACCGCCGCCTCCGGCATGGACGCCCTGACCCAGCTCATGGAGTGCTTCGTGTCCCACGCGGCCAGCCCTCTGACCGATCCGCTCTGTCGCGACGGTCTGACGCGGGCGGCGCGTTCGCTGCGCGTCGCGGTGCAGGACGGGGCAAACATGCGCGCGCGTTCGGACATGGCCCTGGCCAGCCTGTTTTCGGGCATGGCCCTGGCCAACGCCAAGCTCGGAGCCGTGCACGGTTTCGCCGCGCCCCTGGGGGGAATGCTCGGCGCGGCGCATGGCGAGATCTGCGCGGCCCTGTTGCCTCATGTCATGGAGGCCAATATCCGTGTTTTGCGTCACGTGGCCCCGGAACATCCGGCGCTTGCCAGATACGACGAGGTCGGAAGACTGCTGACCGGCACTCAGGACGCCCGGGCCGAGGACGGACTGGAATTCGTGCGGGCGCTTTGCTCCGAGCTTGGCATCCGGGGGCTCGGGGCGCTGGGGCTGACCGGGGAGGTCATGGAGGAGGCGGTCGAAAAGGCTGCTCGGGCATCGAGCATGCACGGAAATCCGATCGTGCTGGACAAGGGCGAACTGCTAGGCATCTTGCGCCGGGCCATGGACAGTGGCTCCTCCACGCAGTGACGGAGCAGGGCACTGCGCGCGCCGGTTCGTGAACGTGCGCCCGGGCCGTTTTTCTAGGAGGCCGGGTACTGCTCCATGAAGTTCTTCTCCGCCTGCGCCGTTCCGATCAGGATGAGCTCGTCATCCTTGGACACGATGGTATCCGGCTCGGGATTCAGGAGCATTTCCTCGCCCCGCTTGATGGCGATGATGCTGCACCCGGTGGACTGGCGGATCTTCTGTTCGCGCAGGGGCTTGCCCACGATGGCCGGGCTCGGTTCCGAGCGGAAGATGTTCAGCCCTTCGGAGAGCATGAGCAGTTTGTGCGGATTGAGCAGGTTCAGGATGGTGGTCGAGAACAGGGATGAAAAGGACATGACCAGATTGGCCCCGGCGCGGTGCAGGGTGTTGATGTTGCGGTCCAGACTGGCCCGGCTGATGATCTGGACGTCGGGCCGCAGGCGGCGGCAGTAGATGGTCAGGAAGATGTTCAGATCATCGTCGTGGGTGGTGATGATGATGGACGGCGTCTCGTTGATTCCGGCCAGGACAAGGATGTCCAGATCGGCCGCGCTGCCCTGGATGATTCTCGAATCCTCCGTGTTCCTGAGTGTCTTCTTTTCAACCACGCGATAGTCGACGCCCCTTTCGGTCAAGGTCCTGGCCACGGACATGCCGACCCTGCCCCCACCCAGAACCACCACCGGCCCGCTGTGTTCCCTGCTGAGCTTTGTCGCGCCCATGAGCGCGTCATAGGTGTCGAGCTGCGCCTCGGAACCCGCCAGAACCAGCACCGTGGAAGCGCCGATCATGGTCATGGGGTCGGGCAGCTGAAAGCGGCCCTGCTCCCAGATGCCGACCACGTTCACGCCGGTCAGTTCGCGCAGCCTGCTTTCGGCCAGGGTACGTCCCTGGAGGGCGGAATGCATGGCGGGCGCCTCGGCGATGAGCAGTTCATCGAAATTGCCGATGATGTTGGCCTTCATGCTGACCCCCATGACCCGCCGCGCCAGTACCTGTCCCAGCATCCTGGTGAACTGGTAGGTGTGCGTGCTGCCCGCGAGGTCCAGGATATCCACGGAGTCCTCCTGATCGGCGTTGGTGATGACGGGGATCTTGTCCGCGACCTCGCGGATGGTGAAGATGATGTTGGTGCTGGCCACGTCATCGTTCATGACCACGACCATGGCCGCTTCGCGCACACGCAGCCGCAGATATGTTTCCGGGTCGTCAAGTTCGCCGAGGACCACGTTCAGGCCCGTCTCATGCAGATTGAGGGCCTCTTGCAGATCCGAAACCAGGATCACGCTCCGGATGCCGTACTGGTTGAGCTTTTCCACCAGATTGAGGGTGACCGCGTCGCAGAAGGTCAGGATGACGTGGTTCGACATGGTCTCGGGAACCTTGCGCGGGGCCCTGGCCTTGTTCTGTTCTTCAAGCCAGGGCGCGTAGAAAAACTGGATGAAGGTGAAGGGCAGGACGATGAGCATGAACACGACGCCGCTCAGCATCACGAAAATGGAGAAGAGGCGCCCAGGATCCGAGGTGAAGGTGATATCTCCGAAGCCCAGGGTGCTCATGACCGTCAGGGTCCAGTACAGACCGGTGATCCAGGAATGTGTCTGACCTTCGTAGGCCATCAGGAAGTGGAACAGAACGGTGAAGGCGGCAAAGAAGCTGAGCAGGATGAACAGAAAACGGATCATCAGTCGCGTATTGGCCTTTTGTTGGCCGCTTTTGACCAGGGCCGCCATTTGAGAAACGAGAAATTTCATTGCTGCGCTCACTGTTTTTCGGTGGGATTATAGGACCCTAGCTTAACGGGCATGGGGGATCAAGGCAGCTTCAAGAGCTCGGAGGGGCGGATTGGGGCGGGACGGAGATGAAAGTTGCATAAAGGCGGCGGGGTCCTGGGCACTGCGCCCAGGACCCCGCCGCCTTTATCGAGTTGTTTGGGGACGATCACTGTTTCGGGCCGAAAATGACCTCCGGCTTGGTGGTGTCGCCGTTGGCGTTGGGGAAATCCTTGAAGATCTCGGCCTTCTGGTTGGTGGCGATGAGGTGGCGCGCTTCGGCCATGAAATTGTTGAAGCGGTGCTTGCACTCGTAGAAGCCGTGCCACCACGTGTAGTCCGGAGCCATCATGGCCGTGCCCATGCGGGCCCGACGTCCTTCGTGGTGCCAGAGTTCGTAGAATTCGACCTCCAGCTTTTCGTCGAAGAACCGGGTTTTATCCAGAAGACCCTTCTCGTACAGTTGGTCGAGCATGGCCTTGGCGGGCTTGAAATAGACCTCGTTGTATTCGGTCACGGAGTTGTCCGTCTTGACGTAATGGGCGTCGACCCAGCTTCTTGCGTGACACTGCACGCAGATCGTCTTCATCTTCTCCTGTTCGTCCTGCCAGCTGGTCTGGGCCGGGAAAGGTGCGAAATCCTGCGGCCGGACGGTCAGCGGGGCTTGCAGTTCCCAGCCCAGGCGCTCCGTCACGTCATGGGTGCCGATGACGGCTCCCGAGCCGGACATGTGGCAGCCAGCGCAGCTCGGCGTGCGGTAGTCCACGCCTGCCGTCCAGGTTCCGGGCGCGGAATCCCAGCGATATTCATGCTTGTTGGCTTCCGTGATGGCTCCGTGCTTGGACTCGGTGTAGATTTCGATCTGCGGGTGGTCCGGACCAAGATGGCACTGGCCGCAGGCTTCGGGCTTGCGGGCTTCGGCCACGGAAAAGCGGTGCCGGGTGTGGCAGGATGTGCAGCTTCCGAGCGAGCCGTCCAGATTCGCCCGTCCGACGCCGACGTTGGGCCAGGTCGAGGCGTCGAGGTTGCCGTCCTTGTCCTTCTTGAGCACCGTGCCATGGCAGTAGTAGCACCCGGCGGTGCGCTCCCAGTCGCTGTTCATGCCGTTGTTGAGCCAGGGATCGATCTTCCACATGATCTCGATGGTGTTGGCGTGCTTGCTCTTGGCGTACTGCTTGACCTCGTCCGGATGGCAGCGCGAGCAGTCCTTGGGCGTCACGGCCGCGGCGATGGGCATGCGGTACTCCTGCTTGCCCCATTTGTTGTCCGCCCGCTGATACTGCTTGTAGTGGGGTTCGGACACATCGGCGTCATGCGCCTCGGCCTGATGGCAGTCCAGGCAGCCGATATTGGCGCTTGCGTGTCTGCTGTTCGCCCAGTCCGCGAACAGGCCGGGAGTTTCGGCCTTGTGACATTCAATGCAGGCCCTGGCCTGTTCGGACATGCCCCGCTCGATGCGGAACTCCTTGACCTTGTTCATGTCCGCTCCTGCCCATGCGCCAAGGCCGAGGATGAGCAGGGTGGAGATGATGAAAAAAGCGTAACGGTGTTTCATTCGTTTCCTCCTTGAGGTGGACTCCCCGAAATGATTATTTTTTCGCAAGCAAATCCGGGTTGTTGTAGTCATAATATGTGCGATCGTTGTGCACGAGGTCGTAGTGGCATTCGACGCAGCGCTTTTCCATTCCAGGCATCGGATGCAGAACCTGCTTGTGGGCGAGCATGGCGCCTCGCTTGTAGGGAATGTTTTCGATATTGCGGTGGCATTTGAGGCACTGGTCATTTTTGAAGGAAGCGTAAGCATTCCTGCGATTTTTGGCATGATCGTAATCGTCGGGGGAATCCATCATGAAGTGAGCGATCACGTCTTTGAGGCCGTGCATTGTCTTCATGTAGAAGAAGTTTGCCGTGTCATGCGGTGCAGGAAGATGACAGTCCATGCAATCGGCCACGAAACCCTGCATGTTGTTGACATGGGTCGATGTCTTCCAGGTGTTGTACGCCCACTGGATTTCATGACATGAAGCGCAGAACTGCGGCGTGCTGGTCCTGACCATCGTGTAATAGGTCATGCTGAAGAGTGGAAAAGCGATGACGATTCCAAAAACAATGAGAAGGGTCGGCTTCAGGAATTTTTTCATGGACTTCCCCTTTTGCATACCCGGCAAGAATCAAGTTTGGACGTTCAGTCTGTTTTTATCCTGACTTGGGGGCGAATGCGGCTGTACTTATGATTGTCTTTCCCGTTTTCCTGCGTTTTGATTTTTCTTCGAAATGTCCATTTCAAAAAAATGTCTTATTTTTTTTGTACAAGAGCCTACTTTATTTCAGATTTTCTTTTCTGGTTGTGTGCATTGTGCGTGCTTTATTTCAAGAGTTGAAATGTTATGATTTGCATTGCTGGGTCGAAGTTTGTTTTTTTGTTGATTGATTTTGTCAAGAATTAATCTATCATTCAAAGATTCCAAAAAAAATATTATTGAATTAAAAAGTATTTAAATTTCAATACGATGAACTATAATTATGAATTTTTAAAAGAATCATATCAAATATAATATAAGAATCAAATGATTTTATAAATAAAATAATTGATGTTTTTACCGCAATTTCAAAAGAGCATTGGTATGTCTTTAAAATACGGAAGAGTGCGTGTGAGGAGGAGTCTTTTGGATTGGAGAGATTGCCAGGCGCAAGGAGCTTTCGACCGGAGCTTTGATGAAGAAGACTTTGCCGTTGCAGCGTTCGGTTTCGGAGTGCCGCCAAAAAGTCTTGTCTATGAAGGTGGGGGAAGGCTGGGAGTGATTTAATAGTCTGTCATTTATGATTTTTTGACCACAAGGGGTCTTCGCCGAATTTTTCCAGCCACCATTCCTCATTGGAGAGATGGCGCCTGAGTTCCTGATCATCGAAGGAATATTCGTAGGCTTCGCAGTAGGCGCAAACCGTCCTGTAGGCTGACACGATTCTCTGGGTCATTTCACTGCATTTTTCTTTGCCTTCTGTGCACGTGTCGGGATGCCAGCGCTTGAGCAGGCTTATGTAGGAGGTTCTGATTTCCCGCAATGAGGCGCGATCGGGCAATTCCAGCACGGCTTTTGCCGCGATGAGTTCCTTGTAGGTGGCCATTTTGATTTTCCTGCTTGCTCCGAGCGGTCTGGGCGGTTTTGACCGTGAACATGCACAACGAGTATCCCCGGCGAATCCGCCTGTAAAGACGATCCGCCGGAGGCTGCGACGCAATTCCCCTTGCCACTTCCCCAGTTCGCGCTTAGCTCCAACGCCATGAAGAAAGCGCAACGACCCGCGGCCGTCCTTTTTGACATGGACGGGCTGCTCCTGGATACCGAGGCCACCCTGAAGCGGATCTGGCAGCGCGAGTCGGCCCGTTTGGGCTTTGACTTGAATGACGGTCTGTATGCCCACCTGGTAGGGGTTCCCAATGTGCTCTGCGAGGAAAAGCTCAAGTGCTGGTTTAAAGACTTTCCTTTGGCTGAATTTCGGGCGAACTGGAAAGCGGTGCGCGAAGAGGAACGCCGCGCATGCGCCATACCGCCCATGCCTGGAGCGGTCGAGCTTGTGACCTGGCTTGACGGGCAGGGAGTGCCGCTGGCCCTGGCCACATCGTCCCGGCGCGAGATGGTCGAGCGCAATCGCGAGGCCTGGCCGGAACTGTTCCGTTTCGCGTCGATCATGACCATTGAGCAGATCGAGCGGCCCAAGCCGGACCCGGACATCTATCTGCGGACCTGCGCCGCCCTCAAGGTGCAGCCGGGGGACTGCGTCATCTTCGAGGATTCCAATCCCGGCATGCGCGCGGCCATCGCCTCCGGGGCGCGCGCCATGATGATTCCCGATCTGTCCACGCCGGAGCCCGACGTGCGCGAGGGCGCGGCCCGAATTTATCCTTCGCTGACGCAGGCTTTGGCCAGCCGCGAAGAATGGTTTTAAAAATATTTCAATACGGAGACACCTCATGGAACTCATTCACGTCGATCTGCTCGTGGAGCCCGACAATATCGATGACGCGGCGTACATACGGGCCCAGGCCCTGGCCAAGGCCGGAATGGATGACGACGGCGGCGTCAGGGTGCGTGTGGTGCGCCGCTCGGTGGATGCGCGGGCCAAGATGCCTCGTTTTCTGCTGCGCATCGCCGTGGGCGGGAACGACACGGCCCCCTCTGTGTTCACGCCAAGGCCCCTGGGCGGGGAGCGGGTGGTCGTGGTCGGAGCCGGTCCGGGCGGATATTTCGCGGCCATGACCCTGCTTGAGGCAGGCATAAAGCCCGTGCTGCTGGAGCGCGGACGCGACGTTCGCGCCCGGCTCAAGGACGTGAAGAAGATCTACTCCGAAGGACTGGTCAACCCGCACTCCAACTACTGCTTCGGCGAAGGTGGGGCGGGCACCTATTCCGACGGCAAGCTTTACACCCGGTCCAAGAAGCGTGGCGATGTGGACCGCATTCTCGATCTTTTCGTGGCCCACGGGGCGTCCCCGGATATCGGCGTGGACGCGCACCCGCATCTTGGGTCCAACGTGCTACCGAAGCTGGTACGCAACATGCGCGATGCCATCATCGCCGCCGGCGGAGAGATTCATTTCGAGGCGCATGTGACCGATCTGGTCCTGGACTCCGGGGAGGTTCGCGGAGTGCGCCTGGCCGGGGGAGAGACGGTGGAGGGCGATGCCGTGATCCTGGCCACCGGGCATTCGGCCCGCGACATCTACGATCTGTTGCTCAAACGCGGGGTGCTCATCGAGGCCAAGCCCTTCGCCCTGGGCGTGCGCATCGAACATCCGCAGGAGCTGGTCGACCGGATGTTCTACCATCACAGCCCGCGCCATCCGGCCCTGCCCGCGGCCAGCTACCGCCTGTCCTGCCAGACGGGTGAGCGGGGCGTCTTTTCGTTCTGTATGTGCCCCGGCGGATTCGTGGTTCCGGCGTCAACCGCTCCGGGCGAGTTGGTCCTGAACGGCATGAGCCTGGCCAGCCGCAAGGCTCCCTTCGCCAACGCGGGACTGGTGGCCGAGATCCGTCCTTCCGACGTGCCGGGCGACGATCCGCTGGCGCTGCTGCGCTTTCAGTCCGAGGTCGAGCAGACCATGTTCCGCGCCGGAGACGGCCGGACTCAGCGCGCTCCGGCCCAGCGGGCCGATGATTTTCTGCAGGGCAGGGTGTCTGAGAATCTGGGCGCGACATCGTACATTCCCGGCATCCACAGCGCGCCGCTGCACGACCTGCTGCCGGGCTTCGTGGTCCGGGCCCTGCAGGAGGGGCTGACCATTCTGGGCGGGAAACACAAGGGATTCGACAGCGCCGAGGCGACGCTTCTGGCCGTGGAATCACGAACCAGCTCCCCGGTACGCATCCCGCGTGATCGCGAGACGCTCATGCACCCGCAGGTGCGCGGCCTTTTCCCGTGCGGCGAGGGGGCCGGGTATGCGGGCGGCATTGTTTCGGCTGCCATGGATGGGGTGGCGGTGGCCAAGGCAGTGGTGCGCAAGCTGAAAAAATAGGTCCTATGGGTCTTATGGGACCTATAGGACCTATGAAAAGGCAGGCTGCGCTACTGCGCTGCCGAGCTATTTTGCGAAAGATTTTGCGAACAGGTCGGCGATGGCCTGGCGGCCGTTGTCTTCCAGGAAACGGGTGCCCGTGCCGCAGAAATGGTGGCTGGTGATGGTCGGGGTTTCGCAGCGTTCCCAGATCTCACCGGTCCATTTGTGCCAGGAATTGCGGACCTGGCCGAAGCAGTACAGGGGTTTGTTGCAGATCTTGGCGAATTCCGTGCCCCAGCCCGTTCCGCCCTTGACCGTGCCGTCTTCCATGATGCTTCCGACCACGAAGATCTCGTAACCGGATTCGATCTGGTACATGACGGTCTGCAGGATGCTGCGCATCATGGGGGCGTTGGTAAAGGTCCGGTTCAGGAGCTTGGAGACATAGCTCAGGCTCACATCCTTGCGCATCAACTCTTCGGGGGTCAGCACGCGCAGCCCTCGGGTCCGCTCGATCTTGTGGCCTTCAAAGGTGTAGGTCACTTCCTGAATGCCGTATTGTTCGGCCAGACGGCCAAATTCCGTTTCAGTACCCTGGGCGCCGCCGCTGAAAAGCGTGTATTCCGATGTGGGCATGAGCCCTCCTGTGAGTGGTTGAAGTTCGATACGATGAATCTGTCGGCCGCAAGAGCACCATGCCCGCAAACCGTTTCTGAATCAAGGTCCGGCATTGTTTTCGAGTGTCATGGACCGGTGTGGCCGGGGAAGCTTTATCTGTCCTGCCGGAGTCTTCGAGGTCAAGCGCCTGCTTGACAGTTTTTTTTGAACAGCCTAAAAAATTCTTTCGATACTTGATTATCCAAATCCCAAGGAAGAGCCCCATGAACCGCATCACTACCGACGTCTCCGTAAGCCTAGTAGTAGTCGTAGTAGTATGCGTCGTTATGGACGCCCTGACGCTGTAACGGGATACGGACGAATTCTTCCCCCGCCAGCGCAGGCGCCGGCGGGGGTTTTCCTTTTTCAGCTCACCCTCCGCCGGTCTACAGACGAGCTGAAAAAGGAGTGCACGATGTTTTCCATGACCGGCGCGCAGCTGACCATCAGCCTTCTTGAACGTCAGGGCATCCGCACCATCGCGGGCATCCCCGGCGGCGCAAATCTCCCCCTCTACGACGCACTTTCCCGCAGCACACGCATCCGTCACGTCCTGACCCGGCACGAGCAGGGCGCGGGCTTTCTGGCCCAGGGCATGGCCCGGGTCACTGGCTTGCCCGCGGTCTGTTTCGCCACCTCCGGGCCCGGCGCGACCAACATCCTGACCGCCATCGCCGACGCCAAGCTCGATTCGATCCCCGTCATCTGCATCACCGGCCAGGTCCCCCGGGCCATGATCGGCACCGACGCCTTCCAGGAGGTGGACACCTACGGGATGAGCATCCCCATCACCAAGCACAATTTTCTGGTGCGCGAGGCCCGCGACCTGCTGCACATCATCCCCGAGGCCTTCGCCATCGCCACCAGCGGCCGTCCCGGACCGGTGCTGATCGACATCCCGCGCGACGTCCAGCTGGAGACGGCCGATTTTACTCACTGGCCCGAGATAGGCGAGCGCGAACCCGTTCCGTCCTGTTTCGACGGGGATCTGGACGCGGCCGTGGAAATGCTCAATTCCGCCCGGCGGCCCATTCTGTGGCTCGGCGGAGGGGTGGTCGCCTCGGGCGCGGGCCAGGAGATGCTGACCCTCGCCGAACGCGCCTCCATGCCCGTGACATCGACGCTGATGGGACTGACAGCCGTGCCGCATGACCATCCGCTGAACATGGGCATGCTTGGAATGCACGCCCAGCGTCACACCAACATGGCGCTTGAAGCCTGCGACCTGATCCTGGCTGCCGGGGTGCGCTTCGACGACCGCGCCACGGGCAAGGTGCAGGAGTTCTGCCCCCAGGCCAAGGTCATTCATATCGACATCGACCACAGCGAATTGGACAAGCTCAGGGCCGCCTCCGTGGCGATCCTTGGCGACGTGCGCGAAGTCGTCGGCGCTCTTTTGCCCAGGATCGCACCGGCCGAGCGCCAGGAATGGATCGGGTACATCGAGGCCCTGAAGCTGGCCTTTCCCTCCCAGGTCCCGGAGCAGGGCGGGCACGACACCCCGCAGGAACTGATCCGCCGGGTCGGGGAACTGGCCGGAGAAAACGCCATCGTGGTCACGGACGTGGGCAAGCATCAGATGTGGACGGCCCAGAGCTATCCCTTCATGCCCGGGACCGGCTGGCTGACCTCGGGCGGGCTCGGCACCATGGGTTTTGGCCTGCCCACGGCCATCGGCGCGGCCCTGGCCGCTCCCGAGCGCAAGGTCGTCTGCTTCAGCGGCGACGGCAGCCTGCTCATGAACATCCAGGAGATGGCCACGGCCGCCGAACAGGGCGTGGACGTGACTATCATCCTCATGAACAACGCCTGCCTCGGCCTTGTGCACCAGCAGCAGGAGCTTTTTTTCAAGGCCAATTATTTTTCATCCATTTACGACGTGAGCGTCGATTTTCCGCTCATTGCCACAGGGTTCAGATGGAAGACCTGGGACCTGGCCGGAGCCGCCGATCCCGATGCCGTGCTGAGCGAGGCCCTGGCCCACAGGGGGCCGACCCTGATCCATGTCCCGGTGGACCGCGACGAGAAAGTCTGGCCCATGGTCCCTCCCGGGTCCGCCAACAGAATCATGCTGGGAGGTGAATGCCATGCATAGCAACACGTCACGCACCGTCCTCGATGTGCTGGTCAAGAACCATCCCGGGGTCATGTCCCATGTCTGCGGCCTTTTTTCCCGCCGCGCGTTCAACGTCGAAGCCATTCTCTGCCTGCCCACGGACGGCGGCGAGGAGAGCCGCATCTGGCTTCTGGTCAACGAGGATGAGCGGCTGGAGCAGATGATCCGGCAGATGCGCAAGTTGCAGGACGTGCACGATGTGCGGCTGCGGCCCGCCGCCGAGGAGACCTTTGCCCAGCTCGGGCAGGTCATGAGGGAATGAAAATCCGTCCCCCCGGCCCCTTGCCGGGTCGCGATGTCGGAATGGTTTGCCAAGCCCCTTGACCCGCAACCGTGGATGCACTAGTCAGGTTCTTGGTTTGCTTTTGAAAATGTCGCTTTCGCTTTGCCCGCCACAAGCCAATTGGTGGGCAAAGCATCTTTTTTTTATTGGCTCAATGCTATTTTTGCACACAAAGGATGATGATGAACAGGATTCCCATTTCAGTCGAAGGCTTCAAGCGTTTGGAAAAGGAACTGGAAGACCTCAAGAAAGAGCGCCCGGCCATTATTCAGGCCATCAAGGAAGCCCGGGAAGAGGGCGACCTGCGCGAGAACGCGGGATACGACGCTGCGCGTGAACGCCAGGGCATGCTGGAGGCCCGGATCAGCCACATCGAATCGCGCATGATTCGTTTTGAAGTCATCGACATCAATACGTTGCAGAGCGACCGAGCGGTATTCGGAGCCACGGTGACCGTCGAGGACCTGGAGACCGAAGAGCGCAAGACCTACACCCTGCTCGGACCCGATGAGGCCGATCACACCAAGGGCACCATCTCCATCGAGTCGCCGGTGGGACGGGCCTTGCTTGGCAGACAGGAAGGCGATGAAATCTCCGTCCAGGTCCCGAAAGGGCGCGTGGATTACGAGGTCATCTCCGTCAGCTTCAACGGCACGGCCGGACTGAAATAGCCTTTTCAAGGACATACCGATGCACGGCCTCCGCAGGATTTCCTGCGGAGGTTTTTTTTCGGCTCGCGCCATTGATCAGCCGAAAAAGCGATGCAGCAGTTCCTGCAGGCGGACGTGGTCGAAAGGTTTGGAGAGATAGGCGTTCATGCCACGCGACAGGAATTTGTCCTCGTCGCCGGCCATGGCGTGGGCGGTCAGGGCGATGATGGGAATCTGGGCGCAGTGGACGAAACGTGGATCGCTGCGGATGATTTCCGTGGCCTCGATTCCGTCCATTTCCGGCATCTGGATGTCCATGAGCACTACGTCCACGCCAGGGACATGCAGGCATTCCAGGGCTTCCAGGCCGTTGCGGGCGCAGATGACGCTGTGTCCCAGTTTTTCGAGCATGCGTTTGGCCATGGTCATGTTCACCATGTCGTCTTCCACCAGCAGAATGCCAAGCGGGCCGACATCGGTGCTGACGGGTTTTGGCCGCGCCGGTACATGTGCCTTCAGCGGCGGTGCCGCTCGCAGGGGGAGGACGAAGAAGATGGTCGTGCCCTCGCCTTCCATGCTCTCCACCGAGATGTTGCCGCCCATGAGCGTCACCAGGCGCTTGACGATGGGCAGGCCGAGTCCCGTTCCCTGATAGCGCCTTGAATAGGTTCCGTCGACCTGGGTGAAGGATTCGAAGACATAATCCAGCTTGTTTATCGGGATGCCGATTCCCTTGTCCTGCACGGTGAACAGGATGCGCGTCTTGCCGGCCTGTTCGCCCACGGGCCAGGCTTCAAGGGTCACGCTGCCCGTGTCGGTGAACTTGAGGGCGTTGCCCATCAGGTTGAAGAGGATCTGGCGCAGGCGTCCTTCATCACCGACAAATCTTCCCAGCTTGGACGGGACCGAAAGCGCGAGGCTGATTTTCTTGTCCATGGCCAGGGCCTTGAAAAAGTTCACGGCCTGGCTCAGCAGTTCATCCAGATCGAATTCCCGCTCCAGTAGTTCCATTTTTCCCGCATCCACCTTGGTGAAGTCGAGCACGTCGTTCAGGACCCGCAAAAGATTGCGGGACGATGACAGGGCCGTGCGCATGTATTCGGCAAGCTCCGGCGACGCCTCGGACTGCATGGCCAGTTGCAGCATGCCCATGATTCCGTTCAGGGGCGTGCGCACTTCGTGGCTGATGTTGGCCAGGAACTCGCTCTTGGCCCTGTTAGCCGATTCGGCGGCCTCCTTGGCCCGGATGAGGGCCTGCTGGACAAGCTCGCGTTCGGTGACGTCCTCGAAGGCCACGGCCAGCTTTTCTCCGGGCAGGGCAAAGGCGTGGATGCGAAAATAGCCCCGGATGCGGTCGTCTTCGTAGAGGTGCGCTTCCTTGTCGAAATGCTCTTTCGTGTGCAGGCAGTGGAGATAGCTCTGAAGCAAGGTGGCGCGCGGCCATATGTCCGTGAAGAGCATGCCCCGGGCCTCTTCGAGGCGCTTGTGGATGAGACGCAGGGCGGCCGGGTTGGCGGTTTCGAGGACCAACTGGCCGGGTTCGAGGCATTTGTAGATGAAAAGCCCAGAGGGGATGTCGTGGAAAATCTCCTCGGCGGTCTGGGAGAGTTCGTCATGACGCTGGCGTTCGATGGCCAAGGCTATCTGCTCCGAGACTTCGAGCAGGATGTCCAGGTCGTCCCGGGTGTATTGCACGGGTGTTGCGTAGTTTTGTACGATGAGGGCGCCGATGCCCTTGCCGCGCACTTTGAGCGGGACGCCCATCCAGCTTTGGGGGATCACGCCCACCAGCCGGATTTTTCCGGTCTTTGCCAGGGCGGCCATGTCGGTGGCGCTCAGGATGTTGGGGACGTTGCCGCGCAGAAGCTCCAGGGTCAGGCGCCGGTTTTCCGGATCGTTCAGATCGTCGATGCGCGGGGCCGCTTCGCTGACATCGGTCATTTCATCTACCCAATAGGGAAATTCAAGCGAGTTCTTGTCCGTGTTGATGAGGGCGGTGATCAGGTTCTTGGCGTCGATGGTTTCGCCCAGGATTTGATGCACGGTCCGCATGAGGCTGGCAAAATTCGAGGTCGAATGGGCCGCGTCGTCGATGCGCAGCCGCATGGACTGAAGCAGCGCGCTTTTGCTCAAGGTGTCCCGGGCCATTTTGATCGCGGTGATGTCCACGCCCATGCAGGTCACGCCCGTGGTTTCGCCCTGCACATTGATGTCGGGCACGGTGTTCCAGCGGATGAGGCGCCGCGCCCCCAGTCGGGTCAGGATTTCGGTGTCCGTGCCTTCCGGTTCTTGCGTGTCCGCGAGGACCCTGGTCATGGCTTCGCGCTGGTCCGGGGGGATGCAGACCTCGAACCAGTCGCGGCCGCCAAGTTCCGTCGCGTTCCACCCGGTCAGCTGTTGCAGAAAGGGATTGGAGAAGATGATCCGGTTTTGATTGTCGAGGGACACGGCGATGCAGCTTATCTGCTGCAGCAGGTTCCGAAAGCGCTGGTCCGATTCGATCAGCGACAGTTCGTAGCGTTTGCGTGTACTGATGTCTTCCATGGTTCCGATCAGGCAGGGTCGGCCGGTGCCCGCATCCTGGATCAAGGTGGAGTTGAGGGTCACCCAGATCAGGCTGCCGTCCTTGCGCCGCACCTGCGTCTCGAAGCCCATGACCCGGACGTGCTCTTCCAGAAGTTCCATGTAGCGCTTGCGGTCGGCGGGGTCGGCGTAGAGATCGCGGCCGATGTCCCGTATGCCTGCCATCATGTCGGCGGGGTCGTCGTAGCGCAGGATTTTGGCCATGGAGGCGTTCGCGCTCAGGAATACGCCTTCGGGAGTGGTCTGATAAATTCCTTCAAGGGCGTTTTCAAAAATGGACCGGTAGCGCGACTCGCTCTGGCGCAGCGCGGACTGCACGGCCCTGCGCTCGGTCACGTCCTGGAAGGTGCCCCGGATGATGCGCAGATGACCGCTTTCGTCGGGTTCGAATTCGGCACGGATCTGGGCTACGCGCGGGGAGCCGTTTTCAGGGGTGTAGCGCAGTTCGGTGCGCAGTTCGCGTCTTGTGGCGAAACAGACGCTAACCCTGCGCAGGAAGCGTGCCCGGCTGCCGGATTCGAGGAGGTTAAGAAACTTGTCCAGGGATGGGGTCACCGTGCCCGGCTCGAATCCGAGCAGGCAGTATTGTTCGTCGGACCAGAAGGTCGCGCCGGTGTCCATGTCGTGCTCGAAGGAGCCGATGCCCGCGTGACGCTGGGCGCGGTTCAGGTGGTCGAGTTGTCGTTGCAGGGAGATGCTTGCCGTCATCAGCTCCCCGACTTCTTGGCGGTGATGCCACGGTCTTTCAAAAAGGTCAGCAGGGTGTCGCGGTGCTCTCCCTGGAATTCCAGGACCCCGTCCCGCAGGGTGCCGCCGCAGCCCAGGCGTTTCTTGCAGTCCGTCAGCAGCGCCTTGAGCTCTGTTTCAGGCAGGGCCAGTCCGGTCACGACCGTGACTCCCGCGCCCTTGCGGCCCTTTGTTTCCCTGCCGACCCGTACCGGACCCCGGGCCGGGGGGCGGGTTTGGCCGCAGATGCAGTCCACACGTCCGCACTTGCGGCATGTCGGTTTTTCCGTGGAGTAGACGGTTTTGAAGGAATCGCGGGACATGAAGGCATCCTTTGCATGTTCATGGAGAAAATCGAGGCGGCTTTGACGCCGACGTAGGACAATGCGTCAAAGTCGGTCTGATGACAAGATGTTCGTCATACGGCGGCCGGGCTGCAAGGATCGGCTCAAGGAGCGGAAGCGATGATTCGATCGAGGTCGCGCATGTAGAGCTCGATTTTTTTTCGGGTGAGAGGATCGGTCAGCGGCTTGGCGGCATGGGTGTATTCGTGGTGCGCCATGAAGCACCAGGACAGGCCGCGCAGGATGATGACCTGCTCCATGATCCGGCTCAGGCGCATGAGTTCCTTGAGTGCCGGAGGATCAGGCAGGCGGCGGTGATAGGCTTTCAGGAACTCGTCTTTTTGTTCCTGGGCGAGGATCGTCTCGGTTCTCCACAGGGTGGTCGTGGGCGACAGAAAATGGCCCAGATCCTGATGGCGGCTGGAGACCACGGCCTTTTCCCAGTCCACCAGATACGCGCTCCCCGGGGTGATCAGGAAATTTCCGGAGTTGACTTCCGTGTTGACCACGCAGAGGCGATCGGCCGCGAAGAGGGCGCGGTTGTCCTGGCCCAGACGCACGATGTGCTGGTGATAGTCCAGCAGTCTGCCGCGCTGCCGCGTCAGGGCGTGATCGGGATAGCGGTTTATGAGCGTCAGGCTCTCCGAGGCGATGGCCGCGATGGGATCCTTCTGGACCAGCAACTCCGGGCAGGGCGGCAGGGCGTGGATGCGGGCGAAGATGTCCGCCGCGCGCGCGAGGTCGCGTTCATAAACCAGCGCTTCCCCGGGCAGATGCTGCATGAGCATGACGCCGCCTCCGAAAGGCCGGGGATCAGTGTGCACGCGCAGGGGGCGCGGCGTCACCTTGGAGGGTTCGACGCATTGCAATACCTTGAATTCATATCCAATCTGATCGGCAAGGCCGAGCTGGCTGCCATGATTGATGCGAAAGACGAGACGCGTGTCCCCGCTTTGCACCAGAAAATTCTGATTGTACTCACCGGCGGCGAGGAAACTGATTTTCGGCGCGCCCTGCACCCAGTTGCGTTCGACAAGAAAGGAGTGGATCAGGTCTTCCATGCGTCCTCCAGTAATCCAAGGCCGCGGATGAGGTCCATGGAGCGGGTATCTTTGTCCCGATTGCGGGCGGCATAGGCGGCCAGATCGTGGGCTGTGTCCACGTCCGGCCATGGCGGCAGGAGATAGTGGACAAGTCCGTGGGCGCGGCAGTTGCCGAGGGTGCGCTTCAGGACCAGCTCACCGCCCCAGGCCACCCCGTTAAAAATGTCCTTGGACAGAGGTTCGCTCAGGCCGAGAAGGTAGAACCCCCCGTCGGTGGCCGGGCCCAGGCAGACCTGGGCGGTCTCAAGGGCCGTAAAGGCCTCCGACAGGCAGGACCCCGGCAGGTCCGGCAGGTCGCTGCCGATGAGCACCGCGCTGCCGCCTTCCTGCAACGCCTCGTGCAGGGCGTGGAGCATGCGTTCCCCAAGATCCGCGCCCTGCTGCGCCGTGTAGCGCAAATCCGCGCCGAACAGGCGCTCGTAGTCGGCAAGGGGGCGAAAGGGGTCGCAGCAAAGGGTCACGCTTGCGCCAAGCTCGGCCAGCATGTGCAGTTCATCACGGATGAACGCTTCCTGCAGGCTCGCGGCAAGCCTTGGGCCCACTGTCCGGCCCAGTCTGGTCTTGACCAGGCCTGGCTGCGGATATTTGGTGAAGACGAGTACGCGCAAGGCTCAGCCTCCGTGTCTGCGGTACAGGCCGGCGAGGATTCGTGGCGGAACTCCGCAGTGGTAGAGCAGGCGCAGGCAGAGGTTGCGCAGGGTGCAGCGCAGGATGCCTTCATGCAGCTGACGCCGGGCCGAGGTGCGCACCGGCATGGCCAGGATGCGGATCTTGTGTCCGTGTCTGTGCAGACGGGTCATGAATTCGAGGTCTTCCATGATCGGCACGGGCTGGAATCCGCCCAGCTCTTCGAAGACGTCGCGGCGCACGAAGATGGCCTGATCCCCGTAGGGCACGCGGGTGTGCCGTGAGCGCAGGTTGGCCAGCGCGGTGATGAAGGACAGTCCAGGCGTGCGGGGTTCGTAGCTCAGGCTGAAGGCTCCGCCGGAGACGGACTTGTCGTGCAGGGTCTGGCGGATGAGGCTGAAGGCGTTATCGGGCAGGATGGTGTCGGCGTGCAGAAAAAGCAGGACCTCGCCTCCGGAGGCTAAAGCCCCGAGGTTGAGCTGCACCCCCCTGCCGGGCGGGGAGGACAGCCGTGATACGGCCATGTCGCCGATGCGGGCCAGGGTGTCGGCTTCGGGCGCTCCGTCGACGACCGTTATTTCGACTTCACCGCTTGCCCGTTCGATCTGGATCCGTCGCAGGAGGTCTTCCAGCAGGGCCACGATGCCCTGCTCACGGTAGACCGGGATGACGACGGAGATCTTCATTCCACCACGATGGATTTGCCCAGGCTGCGGCACAGGCACAGGCGCGATGAGCGGACCAGCACCATGAGAGGGCCGCTGGCGTTGGAGATCATCTCGATCTGCGTGCCCGGAGTGATGCCCATGGCCGCGAGCTTGCTGAGGTGACAGCCCTGCGACTTGACCAGGCAGCGGACCACCGCCTTTTCGCCGTCCTTGAGGTCGCAGAGGGTGCGCACCCCGTTTGCCGTGTCTTTGAGTTTGCAGAAAAACATTACCACCCCATCCTCATGCCGAGCTGATACGCGGCCACAGCCAGGACAAATGCAAAGCCCGTGTTGAAAACCACGCTGAAAACTGCCCAGCCCCACGAAGCCTCGCGGGCGATGGCTACAACGGTCACGAAGCAGGGGGAATACAGCAGCACGAAGATCATGAGGCTCACCGCCACGCTGGTGTTCCAGCCTGGAGCCGAGGCGATGCGCGCGGAGAAGGCCTGCGCCTCGTCGTCGCTCAGGGCATGGGCCGTGGCCAGGGTGGAGACGATGACCTCCTTGGCCGCGATCCCTCCCACGAGGGCGATATTGGTCCGCCAGTCGAACCCGGCCCAGGCCGTGACGGGCTCGATGGCGCGTCCCAGTCGTCCGGCCAGGGAGTTGGCCAGGGTCTCTTCCTTGAGATGCAGGTTCATTTCCGAGATGTCGTTTTGCAGTGCCAGACGGATTTCCTCAATCGGTTCCGTAGCCAGACGCCGCTCCAGGGTCTGGATCTGGGACTCGATGGGTGCGGCCGCTTCAGGGGAGAGGGCCGGAAAGGTCATCATGGCCCAGATCAGGACCGATATGGCCAGAATCACCGTGCCGGCCTTTTTGATGTACTGCCAGCCGCGCTCCCAGGTGTGCAGGACCATGCCCATGGTCGTGGGCATGCGGTAGGGCGGAAGCTCCATGACAAAGGGCGTGGACGGTCCGCGAATGACGGACGAGCGCAGCATCTTGGCCACCACGAGGGCCGCTGCCCAGCCGACCAGGGTGATCAGGAACATGACCCTGGCTCCGTGACCCGGAAAGAAGGCCGCCGCGAGCAGGATGAAGACGGGCACCTTGGCGCCGCAGACCATGAAGGGGGCGGTCAGGAGCGTGGCCAATTTCTCCTTGGGGCTCCTGAGGGTGCGCGCGGCCATGACGCCGGGCACGGCGCAGCCTCCGGGGATGCCCCCGGAGATGATGAAGGGCACCACCGAGCTGCCGTGCAGTCCGAAGATGCGAAAGACCCGGTCCAGCATGTAGGCCATGCGCGCCATGTATCCGGAATCCTCAAGAAAAGTGATGCCAAGGAACATGATCAGGATGAGCGGGACAAAACCCAGCACGCCGCCGACGCCGGCAATGATTCCGTCCACGACCAGCGATCTGGTCAGACCCGGGGGCATCTGCATGGCCAGGGCGGAGAGCCACTCGAAAAAGGATTCGACCCAGCCCATGGGAACCTGGCCGATGGCGAAGGTCAGGCTGAAGAGGCCGTAAAGGATGCCGAGCATGATGATCGGCCCCGCCAGTTGATGGGTTAGCACGCTGTCGATCTTGTCCGACAGGTCGGCGCGGCCCTGCAGGTCGGGCTGGATGGTCAGCACGCCCTGGCGCAGGATGGATGAAATATAGCCGTAGCGGTAGTCGGCGACGATGAATTCGGGCTGGGTCTTGAGCGTCTTCTCGCAGTGCCGGGCGACATTATCGGCCATGTCGCGCATGTCGCGGTGCAACTCGAAATCGGCCTCGAAAAGCTGGCGCACGACCAGGTCGTTTTCCAGAAACTTGAGAGCCAGCCAGCGTGGGGGATAGGTCTTGGTCAGAAAATCCCGGGCTTCGATCAGATCCGTCATTTCCTTGAGCACGGGATCGAGGTCCGGTCCGTAGGAGATGTGCAGCGGTTGCCAGGCTTTTTGCGGGTGGTTCATGGCCGCGTCCAGGGCTTCGCGGACACCCTTGTCGGAGCGCGCCACGGTGCGCACGACAGGCACGTTCATGAGGCTGGCCAGACGGTCCGAGTCGATGCGCATGCCCTTGGCTTCCAGGGCGTCGACCATGTTCAGGGCCACGGTCACGGGGATGCCGATCTCCAGGAACTGCACGGTCAGGTACAGGTTGCGCTCCAGGCTGGTGGCGTCGAGGACGTTGATGACGCCCTGGGGCCGCTCGTGAATGAGAAAATCCCGGGCCACAAGCTCTTCCTGGGAATAGGCGGTCAGGGAGTAGGTGCCGGGCAGGTCCACCACGCGGGTAAGGCCGTGCGGGGTGTCGACGTACCCTTCCTTCTTTTCCACGGTGATGCCCGGATAATTGCCGACATGTTGCCGCGAGCCGGTCAGGGCGTTGAAAAGGGTGGTCTTGCCTGCATTGGGGTTGCCGGCCAGGGCGATGGTTGCAATGACGGGTTCAGACAAGTTCGGCATCCGGGAGTTCGACGGTGATGAAATCGGCTTCGCTGTTGCGCAGGGTCAGGGTGAAGCCCTTGAGCCGCAGGGCCACGGGATCTTTGAGCGGAGCCCGGCCGATGACGGTGATTTCCGTGCCGGGTACAAGGCCCATGTCGCGGATACGGCGGCCAAGCTCTCCTTGCGCGCCGATGGTCCTTATGATGCCGTGTTGATCCACGCGCATTTCACGCAAATTGACAATGGTAGGCACAGGCTCTCCTTGATGCGGTCTTTCGGGCTCGTGTTCGAGACCGAGAGACAATATTTAGTACGTCTAATTTGTCAAGCGTTGCAGGGCGTCCCTTAGCCGTGAAATGAGTTCAACAGCCGGTAATCGCGAGGGATTTTGGAAGTCCGGTCGTGTGTTCCATGGGACTTTGCATCGCATGCATGAGGATTTCAGGATGTTTTCGAACGCGGCTCGGAACTGTCCAGACATTTGTCGTCCAGTCGTTCAAGACAGGACTTGATGCACTCGGAGCAGTTGGTGCATGTCCCGCGTTCGTTGCAGGATCGGGTGAATGCCTCCAGCCAGTCCTTGCCCGTGCGCGGGCAGGTCATGATGAAGCGGGCGAACTTGGTCAGGGTCTCCAGGCTCTCGTCGTCGATGTGGTGTTCGAGCTTGCAGGCCGTGTCCTCCGCCACTTCGGGACGGATCTGCAGGAAGGTGTGCAGGAAGTCGTAGAGTACCTTGTGGCGGTGCACGATGCGTGTGGCGGTGCGGAATCCTTCAGGAGTAAGGGTTACCGAACTATACGGCTGGTAATTGATCAGCCCGCGCTGGGAAAGTTTTTGCAGCGCGTTGGTGACGGAAGCCCTCTGCACACCCATGGCGTCCGCGATATCCTTGGCACGGGCCTCGGAATTGAGGGATTCCAGGGAAAATATGACTTCGAGATAGTCTTCCAGATTGGAGGACATGTGGTCCATGGTGTAGTCCTTTTGCTGTTGCGAAAAATGTTAGATAAGACTACAAATTTCGCGCGCAAGAGGCAAGGAGAAGATGGGTCGGAAAAAGACGTGGAACCAAAGCTCTTTTCAGATAATCAAAAAAAAAGTAACCTGCATGGATCGATACGGCTTGAACATCCAGGAGAGAAATTTGTCAAATACACCGCTGCTTTCCATTGAAGAGACGCTGGAGCGCATGTCCGGGGATCGGGACCTTCTGACCAGTCTTTTTCAGCTCTACATGGATGACGCCCCCCGAAAACTCCACAGCCTGGACGAGTACGCAAGTCAAGGCGACTTCTATCAGGTGGAGCGCACCGCGCATTCCCTGAAGGGCGCTTCGGCCACCGTGGGGGCGGCCCGGCTCTGTCAGCTCGCCGCCGAACTGGAGCAGGCCGCCAAGGCCGGATCGCAGGCGAGTATGGATCTTTTGCGTTCAGAGCTGGGCCTGGCCTGCGACCAGACCCTTGAATCCATGCGCGAGTTCTGCGCCGGAGCCTGATCCGGATCTAGCCGCCTGACCTCAGGCCAAGTCGGGCATGGTGAACATGCCGTCTTCATAAATGACCGTTTTCTTGCCATCCCGCAGGAAAGCGGTCACTTTTTTGGGTTCGGTGTTGACCAGATCCCAATGCAGGGCCGAATCGTTGAAGCCTAGTTCTTTCTTGCGTTCATCCGTCAGTTCCGCCGGATCTCCGGCGTAGGTGTCGGCATAGGATGCTCCCACCGCGACATGGCAGTTGCCGTGCTCTCCGCCGAAATTTTCATCAAAAAGCGTGTGCGCCATGAAGGCGTTGATGGGTGAAAAGCGTTTGTCGGTCAGTGAAAATTCCCCAAGCCTGCACGCGCCGGGGTCCATTTCCAGCTGCGAGCGAACGAACTCTTCACCTTGATCCGCCTTGATCACCCGGGCCATGCCCTGGGAAAATTCCAGGGTCACGCCGCTGACCAGGTTGCCGCTGCGGTAGGAGGGCTGGTCGGCGTGGTAGGTGCCTTCGGTCAGGCGGCAGTCCGGGGAGATGAACAGTTCGAAGCTTGGGATGTTGTGCCCCGAGATGCCGATCCAGCAGCGGGACTCGCCGGGATGGACCTTGAGGTCCGTGGATGCGGACTGCACGTGGTAGTGGTCCACGTCCATGCCGTTCAGCCACGCCTTGACGCCGTGGGCCTGACGGAAAATCCCCTCCCAGGTGGCCACGGGATCGGCCTCGTCCAGGTAGGAGGCGCGGATGATCTGGGCCGCGTAATCCTCCGGGGTGAGCCCTGCGTTTTCGGCCAGGGCCGGGGTGGGCATGAGGCAGAGCGTCCAGCCGAACTGGCGGGTGGCCTCGCGTTTGTCCAGGATGTCGCGCAGATATTTGCGGGCCAGGGAGAAGGTGGCGATCTTGGTCGGCGGGATGTCCCGGAGGTGCGTGATGGAGTCCGGGGCAAGCAGGGAAACCAGGCCGCCGAGGCGTTCATAGAGTTCGCGGTCTCCTGGGACGACAAAGGAGAGCTGCTCCTGTTCGGCGAGGCTGAAATAGCCTTTCTCCAGAGCGCTCGGGGGGCTCATGCGCAGTACGGGATTGAGCCCCTGCGCAAGGATCAGGGCCTGCATCTTTTCAGCCAGGGGCAGGGCCGCAAGGTCCGTACGCACAAGAACTATGTCTCCCGGGGCAAATGGTGTGACACGGGCTTTCTGCATGCCCCAGAAAAGGACTTTCGCGTATTTTTCGAGCTGGATATCATTCAGCATGGTATTCTCCTTGAGGCCGGGCGATGCAGCCCAGGCTGGTGGTCAGTCGGTGGTGTTCGGTTTCGTCGAAGACGAAATCGTCCATGGGTGGAAGGCCTTGCTGTCTGCGCCAGGACTGGTGCAGGCTGTGATAGCTCTTGTCGATGGCGTGGCCGGGATCGAGGCCCATCTCCTGCGCGATGGTTCCGATGGACTCGGGATGCGCCTCGATTTCAAGAAAATGGCCGAAGGGCAGGATGTCCAGAAAGACAAGACCCTGCGGGAGTTCCCACACGGAGCGGAATTTTTCGTAGCGCAGGCGTGGCGCATAGCCAAGCCCGCGCAGTATGGAGTCCATGGCAAGCGGGTCCTGGACTAAGCTCTCGCGCTCGATGCGGCTTTTGATTCCGTTTGTCTTGGGGCCGGGGGCGGGCTCCTTGAAGGTCAGGGTCGAGGTCAGGGCGCGGCGCAGGCGCAGCAGGCGTCCGGATGCGGCCAGTTCGCCGCCTCGGTCGTAAACGGTGTTGGACTCGAAATGCCATGGCGTGCGCAGGCGGCCAAGCTCCCGCAGGCGGGGCTCCATGTCCCGGCAGTCGCCGAGCCTGAATTTGGCCTCGTGCTCGATGCTCACGCCGTTCACCAGAAGATCCAGAGCACGACCGGAGCCAGGGCCAGGCGATACCAGGCGAAGGAACGCAGGGTCAGGCGTCCCAGCAGCGCGATGAAGACCTTGACCGCGAGCCAGGCCGAGACGAAGGACACGGCAAAGCCGACGCCCAGGATCAGAAAATCGTCAGGGCTGAACAGACGCCAGCTTTTGAGCATGTCGTAGCCCGTGGCCGCGAACATGATGGGCACGGCGGCGACAAAGGAGTACTCGGCGGCGGTGCGGCGCTCGGCGCCCAGGATCATGCCGCCCATGATCGTCGCGGCGGAACGCGAAAAACCGGGCCACAGGGCCAGGCACTGAAAGCAGCCGATGCCCAGGGCCAGGGTCGGGGTTATCGCGTCGAGTCCTTTGACCTGGTTTTTGGCGGGCATTCTTTCAACCAAGAGAATGGCCACAGCCCCGACCGCCAGGGCAAAGGCCACGGTGACCGGGGAAAAAAGATGCTCCTTGATGGCCGAGTGGGCGAAGAGCCCGAACAGGGCCGCCGGCAGCGAGGTCAGAAAAAGCAGGACCAGGCCGCGCATGCCGCTGAAAGGACGCTCGTTGGGGCGCACAAGGCCCCAGAAGGTCGGCCAGTAGAGGGCGACCACGGCCAGTATCGCGCCAAGCTGGATGACGATGCTGAAGGTCTCGGCCTTGGGGCCGGTGAAATCGAGCAGGTGGCCCGCGATGATCAGATGGCCGGTGGAGGAGACGGGCAGAAATTCGGTCAGGCCTTCGACGATGCCCAGGATGATGGCGTTCAGGTATGATGTCATGTGATTTCGGGGATGAAAGTGAAAAGGCAGTCCTACTCACGGGCGACAGAGGGGTCAATACCGCCTTGCCCGGAGGGAATCCATCGGCTATCCTTTTTGCCTTGCTGCCGGGGCTATTCCCGCCCTGGTCAATTTTTCGACCGCAATGGAGACAGACGTGCGCGCACTGCGATTCTACAAGGCCGTTCCGGGCGGCAACCCGACCATCCTGATCCTTGATTCCGTGGACCCGCTGGAACGTGCTTCGGTGGCCCGCACCCTCATGGGCGCCGGGCACATACAGGCCGAACAGGTCGGATTTCTGGATCTTGCGGCCGATCCGGTGCGCCTCGACATGATGGGCGGCGAATTCTGCGGCAACGCCTGTCGGGCGGCCGCTGCGGTCATGGCCCGTGAACAGGTGGGGCTGACCCGGAGCAAGGATGATTTGTGTGGGGAGCTCATGGTGTCGGGCGTTGACCGGCCTGTGGCGCTGCGGGTCGCTGCTGACGGGGGCGAGTGTTGGGTCGAGATGCCGCTGCCGGAAATATGTGCCGAAGACGGCAAGGGCGGGGTTTCGGAGCTGGAGCCGGGCATCGGGCTGGTGCGTCTGCCGGGCATAACGCATCTGTGTCTTGACGAGGAGCTGCATCCGTTTGCCGAGAATTTCGAGTATGCCTGCGCTGCCCTGCGGGCGCGCTACGGTCTGGATGCGGAAGCCGTGGGCTGCATCTGGTACCGGACCTGTCCGGTGTGCGCCATCAAGCCCGTGGTCTGGGTGCGGTCCACCGCATCCACGCATTACGAGACGGGTTGCGGTTCCGGAAGCCTGGCCCTTGCCCTGTGGCTGGGGCGTGGGCAAAATTTTCCCACCGACCTGCGGGTCACGCAGCCCAGCGGCGGCGAGATCGGAGTACGTGTGGGCGTTGACGGCCCCGGTGCCTGGATTTTCGGCCCCGTGGCCCTGGTCGCCAGGGGCGAGGCCTTCCTCTAGCTATCTCTTCATCTGGATGGCCGTCTGCACGACCTGATCACCCGTGGTGATGACCTTGCTGTTGGCGTCGAAGCCTTTCTGGGTGATGATCATGTTCACAAATTCGGTTCCCAGATCGACGTTGGAACTTTCCAGACTGCTGGTGATGACGCTGCCGAGCCTGCCTTCACCGGCCCAGCCAAGAGAGACGGCTCCGGAGTCCTTGGTGGCGGAAAAAAGGTTTCCGCCTTCGCGAAAGAGCCCCTGCGGATTGATGAAATCGGCCATGGGGATCTTGTAGAGGCTCTGATTCTGGCCATTGGAGAAATAGCCGACGAGCACCCCTTCGGTGTCCACGCTGACCGACTGCAGGAATCCGCGTTCGTACCCGTTCTGGGATTGATAAAGAGTACTCGAACCGGAGTTGAAATTGGTGGTGGCGAGGATCTGTCTGTCCGCGTTCAGCAGTGACGGCAAGTCCGAGGTCGCCGTGCCCAGATCGGCCATGGTGCTCACTCCGGCCGGAAGATTCCAGCCTGAATTCGAGCGCAGCCCCATGTCGAAAGCGCTCGAGATGGGCTCCGCCCCCACCAGGCTTGCGTTCAGGACAGGGTAGCCGTCTTCGGAAAGGCCTACGGGGACCCAGCTGCTCTTGTCGTCGGAGGAGCCCTCGAAGGCGCTCATGTTCAAAAGCTCGCCCGATGCAGTGAAGGTCAGGGTTCCGGCCATGAGCACGCCTTTCTTGGTGTCCAGACCGGAGGCGTCCTCGGCGGGTGGGACGGTGACCAGAAATTCCCACATGCGGTTGCCGTTGGCGACGCTCGTGCCGTCCTCGACGGGGTCGAAGAAGGCCCTGACCACATGCGCGTTGCCGTCGGAATCGAAGACCTTCATGGCTGACTCGTACGAGTAGGCCCCCGAGTCCAGAGGCTCAAGCTGCGTGGCATCCCAGCTGTCGAACAGGGCCGTGAACGGGCTGGTGGAACTGGCGCTTCGCTCCAGCGAGGAAGAATCCAGGTTGATCATCATGCGCATTTCCGTGGTCGCCTCGGGTTCCGAGACGGGGCCTCCGCCGTCCTGCATGTCCAGGCGGATGTCCGTGATGGGAGCGCCTGTCGCGGGCGGGATGACCGGGGCGGTGTCCAGGATCGATTCGGCAGGCATCCGGTAGCCCTGCAGGATGTTTCCCTGCGGGTCGCGCAGGTAGCCTTCAGCGTCGAAGCGGAAGTTGCCGGCCCTTGTGTATCGCTGATCGCTGCTTCCGTCGGCCGAGACGATGAAAAATCCCCTGCCGCTGATGGAGATGTCCGTGGCCGTGTTGGTCGGCTCCAGCGACCCCAGGGACATGTCGTACAGAATCGAGCTGACTCCGACGCCTTGGCCGACCTGATTGCCGACGCTGGCCGAGCCCATCTGCTGGCTCATGAGGGTGTTGAAGATCATGTGCGAAGATTTGAAACCAACCGTGTTCACGTTGGCTATGTTGTCGGAAATGACAGCCATGTTCTTCTGCTGGGCCATGATCCCCGTGGTGCCGATATAAAGGGAAGAGGAGATACCCATGAATGCCTCCGGGACTGAAAGAATGCGTGACCGATCAGGCAGATTTTTCCCGCCTGCCTTGCAGAGTGCAGGAATAGTTCCATGGACGCGGCTCTTGCTCGGGGCAATGATCCTTGCCTGGGCTTGCGTGGCCTTTGCGGGCGACCTGCCCGCCCTGTATGCGCCGGGACATCCGGGCTGGAAGGAGAAGGAATTCGCGGGGCGCACCGTCTACACGCCGCTGCAAAAGGAGAAGCTGCTGCTGGCCGAAAGCAACGGCACGGCCTCGGGGCTTTTTTTCGAGCATTCCGTCGATCTTCGCGACACGCCCTGGCTCAACTGGTCCTGGAAGGTGGAGAATGTGCTCTCGGGCATCAACGAGCGCGAAAAAGCCGGGGATGACTATCCGGCCAGAATCTATGTGGTGGCCAAGGGGGCCTGGCCTTCTGGAAGACAAGGGCGCTGACCTACGTCTGGGCCAGCACCGAGCCCAGGGGCAGCATGTGGCCCAATGCCTTCACCTCGAACGCGCACATGATCGCGGTGCAGAGCGGCGAAAGCGCTCTAGGCGGGATGATGACCGAGAAACGCAACATCCGCGACGATTGGAAACTGGCTTTCGGCGAGGATATCGAAGAAATCGACGCCGTGGCCATCATGACCGATACGGACAATTCCGGGCAGTGGGCCCGTGCCTGGTACGGGCAGCCCCGGTTTTCGGCCCGCTAGTTCCGGACGCACCAAAAAAAGAGCCCTCTCCGCATGCCGTGGAGAGGGCTCTTTTTGTTTGAGATATGAACGCGGGCCTACATGGCCATGAGGCGCGCCACCCGGTCCTCGGTCGCGGGGTGGGTGGAAAAGAGGCTGGCCATCTTTGACGCGCTGAGCGGATTGACGATGAACATGTGCGAGGTGGCCTGGGTGGCTTCCTGCATGGGCGCGCCGGATGCGGCCTGCTGCAGCTTCACGAGCGCTCGGGCCAGGGCCTTGGGGTTGCCGCACATTTTCGCGCCGCCCTCGTCGGCCATGAATTCACGCGAGCGTGACACGGCCATCTGGATGAGCATGGCCGCGATGGGGGCGATGATGGCCATGGCCAGGCTGCCGAGCACGCTGCCGCCGCCTTCCTCGTCGTCGCTACGGCCCATGCCGAAGATGGCCGCCCACTGGAGCATGCTGCCGAGCATGGAGATGGCTCCGGCGATGGTCGCAGCGATGGTCGCGATGAGGGTGTCGCGGTTCATGACGTGAGTCAGTTCATGGGCCATGACCCCTTCAAGCTCCTCGCGCGAGAGGATGCGCATGATGCCCGTGGTGGCGGCCACGGCGGCATTTTGCGGATTGCGCCCGGTAGCGAAGGCGTTGGGGCTGTCCGAGGGGATGACGTAGACCTTGGGCATGGGCATGCCAGCCTTGCGTGCCAGGTTTTCCACGATGCCGTAGAAATCCGGGCTGTCGGCACGGGTCACTTCGCGGGCCTTGTACATCTTGAGGACGATCTTGTCCGAATTCCAGTAGGCAAAGAAGTTCATGCCGCCGGCAATGAGAAAGGCGATCATCATCCCGGACTTGCCGCCGATGGCACCGCCCATGGCGACAAGCAGCAACGTCAGCAGGGTCAAGAGAAACGTGGTCTTGAGCAGGTTCATTTTTTTTCTCCGTTTAAATCCGGGGTAAAGAAAAAGACCTTTACCCGTGTTCATGTGGATAAAGGTCTGGCTGATCTCGAACTGTGTCGGATTCCCGGGTCCGGGCCTTGAAGCCGTACTGACGAACCACGGGGCGGCTGCCGGGATGGCCTGGGAACCGCTAGCTACTCCCCTTTGAAGAGCGTAAATTAAGTACCGGGCCAAAGGGTGTCAAGAGCCGCAGGGCGATGCTTTACAGGGCGCGAGAAAGTCATGACCGAGGCGCTATTGATTCTTTTCATCCCCGTTTGTTTCGATGTCGTCGTTGTCCCCGTTGCACTCGCAGTGGTCGTGGGCCTTGCGGTCCTCCTCTTCTCGGATGACCCGGCGCAGAACCTTGCCGACAATGCTCTTGGGCAGCTCGTCCCGGAATTCGACCTGTTTCGGGACCTTGAAGTTGGCCAGTTTTTCCTTGCAGAAGGCGACAACTTCGGCCTTGGTCAGGGTCTGGCCTTCGTGCAGCACGATGTAGGCCTTGATGATCTCGCCACGGGTCTTGTGCGTGATGCCGACGCTGACCGCCTCCTTGATGGCCGGGTGCTCGTGCAGGACTTCGTCGATCTCGCGCGGATAGACGTTGTATCCGCCGGTGATGATCAGATCCTTCTTGCGGTCGACGATGAAGAAATAGCCTTCCTCGTCCATGTAGGCGATGTCGCCGGTATAGAGCCAGCCGTTGCGCAGCACGCTGGCCGTCTCGTCGGGGCGTTTCCAGTAGCCCTGCATGACCTGCGGGCCGCGTATGACGAGCTCGCCGATCTTGCCCACGGGCAGGGGCAGGGAGCCCACTTCCATGTCCACGATGGCGGCGTCGGTGTCGGGAAAGGGCAGGCCGATGGAGCCGTTCTTGCTGTTGCCGCGCAGGGGGTTCAGATGCGTGATGGGCGAGGCTTCGGTCAGACCGAAGCCCTCGATGATGTTGGCCCCGTTGCTCAGGGTGTTGAATTTCTCCATGACCGGCACGGGCATGGGCGCGGAGCCGGAGATACAATAGCGCACCGAGGACAGGTCGTATTTGTGCAGGTTCTTCTGCTGGAGTAGCGCGATGAAGATCGAGGGCGCGCAGGGAAAGATGGTCGGCCTTTTTTTATGGATGGTCTTGAGCACGTCCAGAGGCACGAACTTGGCCATGGGTACCAGCGTCGCGCCAATGAGGGTGCCGAAATTGACGCAGACGGTCAGTCCGTAGATGTGGAAAAAGGGCAAAAGGCCGAGCATGACTTCGCCCGAGTCCTTGATGCTATGCAGGATGGCCCTGGCCTGCTGGGCGTTGTAGCCAAGGTTGGCGTGGGTCAGCATGACGCCCTTGGACACGCCCGTGGTGCCGCCCGTGTACTGCAGCGCGGCCAGGTCCGTGACCGGATCGACCGGATGCGGCGCTTCGATGGTGGCCCTTTTCAGCAGGCCTTTCCAGGGCAGCACGTGCGAATTGTCGTAGGGGATGGGTCCGAGCTTGTATTCGCGTTTGGACTTGAAGGTGTAGAGCGTGTTCAGTGGAAAATTCAGGCAGTCGGCGATGGAAGTCACGAAGATGCGTCGCAGATGCAGCCTTGAGCGCAGGGCGTCCACGCGTTTCCAGAGCAGGTTCAGGGTGATGAGTGTCTTGGCTTCGGAATCGTTGAAGTGGTGGAGCAGCTCCTTTTCCATGTAGAGCGGGTTGGTCATGACCACCACGGCCCCGATCTTGAGGCAGGCCCAGTAGCTGATGACCGTCTGCGGGCAGTTGGGCAGCATGATGGCCACCCGTTCACCGGGCTTGACCCCGGCCTTCTTCAGGTTGGCGGCGGCAAGATCCACGAGGCGCTTGAGCTTTTTGTAGCTCACGCTCCAGTTGTTGAAAACGATGGCTTGGCGGTCCGGGTAGCTGGCCGCCGCATGCTCCAGGATTTCAAAAAGCGGAACGGTTTCATAGTCCAGGTTCGGACTGACTTCCTGATCGTAGTGTTTGAGCCAGAGCCTGTTTATCCCCTCTTCAATCATGTGCCCCCCGTCGGCTGTGAAGTGTGAGGGATGTCCTACAGTTCTCCGCGTATTGGCGCAAGTCTCGCAGGCCGTGGACGGCGCGAGGATTTCAGGGGCGCTCCAGGATCATGAGCACTTCCATGTGCCAGGTGCCGGGGAACATGTCGAAGAGGGTCAGGGAGGATATGCGCCATCCGGCCGCAAGCAGCGGTTTTGCGTCGCGGATGGTGTTGACCACGTCGCAGGAGACCCAGGCCAGGCGTTCAAGGCTCGGCATGCCGAGGAGGGTGCTGCCGATGCCCTTGGCTCCGGTGCGGGGCGGGTCCAGGATGGCGGCGCGGGGGGCGAAGTCGCCGACCATCTTCCAGGCGGCGGGCCGCGCCAGGTTCGCTTCCCGGAAGGTGACCGAGTCAAGGTTCAGGCGCTTGGCGTTGCGCGTGCCGGTGGTGACGGCCGGGAGGGAGCCTTCCACGGCCAGCACGGTCTTGCCTCGACTGGCCAGTGGCAGGGCGAAGTTTCCCGCTCCGCAGAAGAGGTCGGCGATGCGTTCGAAGCCGTTCAGAGCGTCCACGGTGCTGCGCACCAGGTGCTGGTTCAGCGCCCAGTTTGCCTGGAAGAACGTGCCGGGCGGCAGTTGCAGGGTCAGGCCGAACTCGGGAAAGGAGAAGGGCAGCAGCACGTCGCCCTGTTCCGTTGCGGTCTGTCCTGTGTCCGGGCTGGCCGCGATGGTGAAGCGGCCGTCAGGCAGGGTTTTCGCAAGGTCGGGCATGGCCTTGGCCAGCGGCTCGCACAGGAGCAGGCAGTCGGTCAGGGGTACGAGGTCGTTGCTGGCGTGGCCCATGGCGTGGGGACGGCCCGAGCGGACATGGATCTGGCCGCGCAGGCGGTAGCGCCAGCCTTTCGGACTGGGCACGACGCGAAGCTCGGGGATGTGCAGGCCATGATCCCGGCCAAGGGCGCGGGGCAGGGCGTCGCGCAGGATGTCCGCTTTAAGCTGTGTGCCCGTTTCCGGGGCGACCATGCCGAAGCGCGACCCCCCGCAATCCGCTGCGTGAGGACAGGGATGAACTCCGCGCAGCGGCGAAGGGGTCAGGATTCTCACGGCCTCGGCCTGCAGGAAGTCCTTTGCGGCCTTGGTCACGCGCACGCTCACGACCTCTTCCGGGAGCACGCCGGGTTCGATCATGACCACCTGTCCGGAGTCCAGGCGGGCCAGACCACGTCCGCGCCAGAGGATTTTTTCGATCGTGAGGGTCAGCACATCGCCCATGCTGTTCATGTCTAGGCGAGTCCGAGCCAGGCGGTCAGGATGCGCTGGATGAGTTTGACAGCGGCCGTTTCCGAAGCCTGGGAGCCGTGGATGGGCGCGAGTTCGCACATGTCCATGCCGACCAGCTTCGGGCCCAGGCCGTCGAGCCACAGCTCCTTCCAGAAGCGGTTCATCCAGGCGTAGGGGATGCCGCCGGGTTCGGGCGTGCCGGTGCCGGGAATGACGCTGGGGTCCATGCCGTCAACGTCGAATGAGATGTACATGGGCCTGTTCCCGACAAAGGCCCGGATGCGTTCGGCCGCCTCGCCGGGAGCGGGAAGGTCCCAGGCGAAGAGGGTCATGAGCTCCGCCGGGCTCTGCGTGCGCATGTAGTCCCTCTGCTCCCGGCACAGGGAGCGGATGCCGACCTGGGCCAGGGGGATGCCCATTTGCCGGGCCCGGGCCATGATGCAGGCGTGGGAATACGGGCTGTCCTCGTAGCTTGCGCGCAGGTCGGCGTGGGCGTCGATGTGCAGCAGGACCAGATCGGGATGGGCCGCGTGGTAGAATTCGAAAAGGGGCAGGGGCACCGAGTGCTCGCCGCCCAGCGTCAGGACGAAATCCTTGGATGCGTCGAGTTCCGCGAGCTGTTCGCGCATGGCCTGGTGCAGCCCTTCGGGGCCGGTGGCCGGGGGATGGACCACGGGCAGCGGGGTGAAGTGGGCCAGATCGGTCAGATCGAGGTCCAATTCAGCATCGTAGGATTCTATCTGCACGCTGGCCCGGAACAGGGCCTCGGGGCCAAGGCGCGTGCCCGTGCCGTAGCTGACCGTGCCTTCGTAAGGGACGGGCAGCACGTGGATGTTTCGTCCCTGCCGGGGGCCGAGGTCAAAGAATTCGTGATGCATGGTTGTCTCCGTCAAAGAGGATGGTGTGCCGTAAGGCCGTGGAAAAGCGAGGGATCAGAGCGGAGTGCGGGAGCGCAGCAGAACGCCGCCAATGCCGCTGCCCTTGAGCTGTTCCTTCAGGGCCAGGGCCGAATCCACGGTGCCCTGATGATGCACATAGACCCGGTACCAGGTCTTGCCTTCGTGGGTGGCCGTGACCACGGACGTCTTGAATTTCGCCGGGTCGAGTTTTTTCAGGAAGGTCTGGGCCTGCTCCATAGAAGCCAGGGCCGCGACCTGATAGTTGAAGACAAAGACCTCTTCCTTGGCTGGCTTTGCCGCCGTTGCGGGGCTCTGACCGGCTACCGCGGCCGCGGATTGCAGGGCCGCGTCGATGGGCGACTGTTCCGGCTTGGACGCGGCGGCGGCCTGAGGCTTGGGTTGCGGAGGCGTCGGAGCCTTGGCCTGCGGAGCCGGAGCCGGGGCCACGGAAGTGGGCCCCTGCTTCAGTTTGTCGAAGAATTCGAGCTCCTCTCCCTTCAGGACTTCCTCGTTCTTTTCGGTCAGCAGGGGGAAGTCTTCGGGGAGCACCTTCTGGGCCATCTCCATGGCCATCTTTTCGGGCTGGTAGCCACGCCCCACGATGACGCCGAGAATGAACGACCAGGCCATGCCGATAACCACGAGCACGGCCAGGGACAGGAAACCCGACAGGCCCAGCTGGAAGCTGAGCTTGTTCTTGTCCTTTTTCTTGGTGGTGCTTGATTTGCGTGTGATCATGGTTCCGTGAGTCCGATCGGGCTACATGCGCTCGGGGGCGCTTACTCCCAGCAGGTCAAGTCCGGCCTTGAGCACTCCGGCCACGGCCTGGAAGAGAAGGATGCGGGCCTGCAGCAGAGCCTGGTCGTCGCCGGACAGAATGTGATGCACAGTATAATAGCGGTGCAGCAGCCCTGCAAGTTCCATCAGATAATAGCTGACATGATGCGGCGAGAGGGTCCGGGCCGCAAGTTCGAGGGTGTCCTCGAAGGCGTCGAGGGCCTTGAAAAGCGCCTTGTCCTCGGGTGTGGTCAAGAGGGCCATGAGCGCGCCGGACGGCTCGGGCAGGGCCACGCCCTGTTCCTCGGCCTTGCGCATGAGCGAGCTGATGCGGGCATGGGCGTACTGGACATAGTAGACTGGGTTGTCCATGGACTGCTGCTTGACCACGTCCAGGTCGAAGTCCAGATGCGAATCGCTCTTGCGCGACAGGAAGATGAAGCGCGCCGCATCCACGCCCACCTCGGCGCAGACGTCGGCCAGGGTCTCGAACTTGCCGGCGCGGGTGGACATGGCGATCTGCTCGCCGCCCTGGATCAGGTTCACAAGCTGCACCAGGATGACCTGCAGGGATTCGCGGTCCTTGCCGAGGGCCTCGATGGCCGCCTTCATGCGCGGCACGTAGCCGTGATGGTCCGCGCCCCAGATGTCTACCATCATGTCGAAGCCGCGCGCGATCTTGTTGTCGTGGTAGGCGATGTCGGAGGCGAAATAGGTCAAGAGGCCGTCGGACTTTCTGAGGACGCGGTCCTTGTCGTCGCCGTGGTCGGTGGATCTGAACCACAGGGCACCGTCCTTTTCATAGGCCCGGCCCTCGGCCAATAGACGATTCAGCGATGCCTCGACCTGACCGCCGTCGACCAGGCTCTTTTCCGAGAACCAGTGCTGATGTTCGACACGAAAATCGATGAGGTCCTGCTTGATGCCGTTCAGGATGTCCGTCATGCCGCGCTCATAGCAAAGGTCCAGGGCTTCTTCCTCGGGCAGGTCGAGAAGCGCCTTGCCGCGTTCGGCCAGCAACGCGTTCGAGATGTCCCTTATGTAATCGCCCCGGTAGCAGTCCTCGGGGAAGGGGATCTCGATACCGCAGGCCTGCTGGTAGCGCACCCACACGGCCAGACCCAGAAGGCGCATCTGGCGACCGGCATCATTGAGATAGTACTCGGTCTCGACCTCATGTCCGGTGAAGCGCAGGATGCGGGTCAGGCTGTCGCCCACGGCCGCGCCGCGTCCGTGTCCGATATGCAGCGGGCCGGTGGGGTTGGCGGACACGTATTCGACCTGCACCTTGCGGCCCTGGCCGACATTGATCCGTCCGAAATTTCCGTTGCCTTCCAGCGCCGCCAGCGCCACTTCCTGCCAGAAGACGGGCTTGAAGGTGAAATTGATGAAGCCCGGCCCGGCGATCTCGATGTCCTCGATCTCGGGGCACATGGCCAGCAGCTCGGCTTTGAGCTCCTCGGCCACGGCGCGGGGATTCTGTCCCTTCTCCCGGGGCATGACCATGGCGATGTTGGTGGCCATGTCGCCGTGCTGTTCGCTTTTGGGGGCCTCGATGGTGGTCTTGGCAGGCAGGGCTGCGCCCTTGGTGGCCATGAGCGCGGTCAATTTTTCAAGAATATAGTTTTTGGCTTTCATGCCAGAGTCTCCTCAAAGGCTAGCGGCTTGTTCAAGAGTGCTGACGGACAGGGTTTCGACCCCGTCCCGGTCTTTAAGTATCTGCGAAACCATGCGCGACAGGGCCCCCTTGGGACCCAGCTCCACAAAGGAGCGCATGCCGTCGGCATACTGGTTTTCGATGGTCTGGGTCCAGTGGACGGAAGAGGTCATCTGGCGCTTCACGGTCTCTTTCAGGGCCCGTGCGTCAGCTTCGGGTCTGGCCGTGACATTCAGATAGACCGGGATCTTCGGGTCGTGCCAGTCCAGCCGGTCCATGAATTTGGCCAGTTCGTCTCCGGCTTCGCTCATGTACGGGGAATGGAAGGCGTTGCTGACCGGCAGTACCAGGGCCCGGCCCTTGTGGGGCTTGGCGTTCGCGCAGACATGGTCCACGGCCTGGGCGTGTCCGCTGATCACGAACTGGCCCGGGGTGTTGTAGTTGGCGATGCGGATCTCCTGTCCGGTCAGGCTGGCGGCTGCCGCGACCAGTTCCTCGACCACGGCCTGCTTGAGCTTCAGGATGGCGGCCATGCGTCCGTCCTGGTTCGTGGCCTCGTCCATGAGCTTGCCGCGCAGGCAGACCAGCTCCAGAATTTCGTCGACGGACAGGACCCGGGCCGCGAACAAGGCCGCGAACTCACCCAGGCTGTGTCCGGCGACTCCGGCGGGCCTCAGCTTTTCGGCCAGAAAACACCACAGGTTCATGTTGACAACTGTCAGGGCGGGTTGCAGATTCCGCGTCACCGCCATGGCGTTTTCGTCGCCGTCCCAATATATTTCGCGCAGCGGCAGGCCGCTCAGGCGTTCGGCTTTTTTCCACAAGTCCATGGCCTCGGACCAGTGTTCCGCCAGATCCCGGCCCATTCCGGGCTCTTGCGAACCCTGGCCCGGAAAAATGATGCTCTGTGTACTCATTGTTCCTCCAATCAAAAAACTGAGCTGCTTGTATCCGCAGCCCCCACGCAGGTAAAGGGAAAATCCCCCGGGGCCGCGCCTTCCGGGCTTTGTCCCAGGGAGAAGCCCCAAGAAGTGACGCCCAGTGCAACCCGATCCTGCCGTGAAAGTAAGGAATGCATATGAATTCTCATCCGGAAGCCCGTGAAGTCGCCCTCCGGGCCCAGGGTCTGGGACGGGTCCTGACCGATGACCAGGCTCGTCTTTTGAGCGTCTATCTTGGCCTGCTCGTCAAGTGGAACGTCCGCATGAACCTGGTCGGCCCCTCGACCTGGACAGAGATCCTGGACACCCTGATCCAGGACTCCTGGCATCTGGCCGACCTGCTGCACACCTTGCGGACCCAGCCCGCCCAGACCCTGGATCTGGGCGCGGGAGCAGGCCTGCCGGGCATCCCGCTGCGCGTCTTCTGGCAGTCGGGTGAATATTGTCTGGTGGAGCCACGGCAAAAACGCGCCATCTTCATGGAGCAGGCCGTGGCGCACATGAAATTGCCGCTGACCAAGGTCATCTGCGCCCGCATGGAGGCCCTGCCCCCGGCGCGGCGCGAGGCGGATCTCATTGTCAGCCGCGCCTTCATGCCATGGCGGAAACTTCTCGCCGAGGTCAGAAGCTGCCTCGCCCCGCAGGGCCGGGTGCTGGTCATGAGCAACGAGTCGTCCACCGATACGGTGGATGGCTACAGCCTGGAGCTGGTTCGGGAGTATCCGGTGGCCGGGAAAAAACGATATTTCCGGCTATTCGCCCTTGGGGGGCATGACTTCTGAGAGATGGGGCATGAGCAGGCGCGTCGCAACCTTGTCGACCTCCTCGGCCAGGTCCATGAAGCGTTCGAGATATTCAAGAATCTCGATCTTGCGATCCTCGGCGGAATAGCCGTAATCCTCCTCCAGTTGGCCGGAGGTCAGGTATTCTTCGAATTCGTTCAGGAATTTTTCACTTAGCATTGGGGCATCCTTGGGCTTGCGAGGTTCAACCGGCCTTACCTGCCACAAGAGCCCCGCATGGTCAAAGCTGGCGGCCATGGATTTTTATCAAGAATCCGGTTGACTTTGAACATCGGCTTCAATAAGAACGACTCCTCACGCCGGAGTGGTGGAATGGTAGACGCAGAGGACTCAAAATCCTCCGGGGGCAACCCCTTGCGAGTTCGAGTCTCGCCTCCGGTACCACGCAAAAACAAGGGTTCGCGATCAATAAGATCGCGGACCCTTTTTTTACGCTCAATTCCCAGTCATTTCTCCCACTTGGAATGGATATGGGATCCTAACCAGTTGCCATAGTCCGAGGAACGATCGTTCATCGTATTGCCTCGGCGTCTTTGAACCAACACTCAGACCAAACGCCTGTAAACCGCGAAAAAATGCGGGACGGGTGGGTCCTGGTGGTCGTCGTAGGCCAGAAAATGCGTCTCGGTCAGGCCTGCGCGCACGAAGCCGTCGATTTCGTGGCGGTCCAGGGCGATGGGGAAGGTTTGCGAGTGGTCATCGCTCGCGCGACTGCGGCATGAGACGACGACCTCGCCGCCGGGTGCGACCAGTTCGGCGATGGCGCTGAGCGCCCTGAGCCGGTTGGGCCCCGTGAGGATCTGGATGGTGTTGCATTCGTAGACAAGGTCGAAGCCGCGCCGCCACGAAGCCGGATAGTCGAACAGGTCGGCCGTGACGTACTCCACGGAACTGCCTGGGTAGCGCCTGCGGCACATGTCGATGGCCGAAGGGGAGATGTCGAAGCCCACGACCGAGTAGCCGCGCTCCCGCAGTGCTTCCGCGTCGTCGCCCAGCCCGCACCCGACCACCACGGCCCGCCTGCCTGCCGGAGCGGGATGCGCGTCGATCCAGTCGAGGAGCAGGGGGTTGGGTTCCAGATCTGCCCAGTACACTCGGTTGATGTCTCCACCTGCCCGGTCATAGAATTCCTCGAACCAGCCATCGGGGTCGCCCTTGGCGGCGTAGGTTTCGGCCAGGCGGATTGTCTCGGTTTTCGGGTTGCCCATGCTGTTCCTCATTATGATTGTCGTGTGCCCTGAATTCGCTAGTACAAAACGCCTGAATCTCAAAGCGCCGCGTGACGGGCTTCGCAGACGTCCGAAAAAATACCTTCAGCCTTGAATCCAAGTCGAAATAGCCTTATCAGTAAATCATGCGCAATTATATACACCCATATCTCTTGCGATCAGGCGCCTTGCTGGCGGGGATCATTTTTCTTGCGCTGGCAGGGTCTGTCATGTCGCCGTGGGCGGATACGGGGCAAAGGAAAGCCTATGTCCTCACCATCGACGACGCCATCGGACCCGCCACCCGCGATCACATTGTGCGCAACATAACCCGTGCGGAGCGGGACGGCGCGGAGGTGATCGTGGTGCGTCTCAACACTCCCGGCGGGCTCGACGCTTCCATGCGAGACATCATCCGCAAGATCCTGGCCTCCGAGGTGCCGGTGGCGACCTGGGTAGCTCCTGCAGGGTCCCGTGCGGCCAGCGCGGGAACATACATCATGTACGCCAGTCACATCGCGGCCATGGCCCCGGCCACCAACCTCGGTTCGGCCACGCCGGTGCAGATAGGAGGCGGTGATACCGACAAGTCGCCATCGGCCTGGGAGCGTGCAAGGGATGCCTTGAGAAAGAGCGCGGACAAGAACGGCACAGAGGGCTCGAACGCCACGGAGGAACCCGAAAACTTGCCCGACGACGCCATGGGCCGCAAGGTCGTCAACGACGCCGTGGCCTACATCAAGGGGTTGGCCGAGCGGCATGGACGCAATGCCGAATGGGGCGAGCGCGCGGTGCGCGAGGCCGTCAGCCTGACCTCGTCCGAGGCGCTGGAGCAGGACGTCATCGATTTGATAGCCGCGGACCTGCCCGAACTTCTTGAAGCCATGAATGGGCGCGAGGTGCGCATGGCAGACGGCACGCGCACCCTCGATACGGCTGGCCTGACGGTGGTCGAGATCGAGACGGACTGGCGCACCGAGCTGCTGGCCATCATCACCAACCCAACCCTGGCCTACATGCTGCTGATGATCGGCATCTACGGCCTCATCCTCGAAGGCTACAATCCGGGCGCCATGGTGCCCGGCGTCATCGGCGGCATCTGCCTGCTGCTGGCCCTGTATGCGTTCCAGATTCTGCCCGTGAACTATGCCGGGCTGGCCCTCATTCTGCTGGGGCTCGCGCTGATCGGGGTGGAGCTTTTCATCCCGGCCTTCGGGATTCTGGGCATTGGCGGCATTGTTGCCGTGGTGTTCGGGTCGGTCATCCTGTTCGAGGGCGATATTCCCGAATTCCGCATCAACACGGGCGTCATCGCCGGCATGGGCGCCGGTTCGGCCCTGGTCTTCGGCGGTATCGTCTGGGTCGCGGCGCGCACCTTGCGCAAGCCGCGACTGAGCAGCCGCGAGGCCATGGTGGGCCTTGAGGCTGAAGCCATCCAGGATTTCATCGACGGATTCGGACGGGTGCATCTGCAGGGCGAGAACTGGTCGGCCCGGTCAGGGCATCCGATCCGCCAGGGCGACAAGGTGCGCATCGTGGCCATGGAGGACGAGGGGCTCGTCCTTTCCGTCACCCCGGCGCCAACCGGCAACGGCAACCAATGACAAGGAGAACCGCATGAATCCCTACTTTCTGCAATTCGTGACCTTCAGCGTCATCCTGCTGGTCGTCCTGCTTTATTATACCATCAAGATTCTGCGCGAGTACGAGCGCGGAGTCGTGTTCACCCTGGGCCGGTTCGACAAGGTCAAGGGGCCGGGCATGATCATCCTCATCCCCTTCGTGCAGCAGATGGTCAGGGTGGATCTGCGCACCGTGGTCATGGATGTCCCGACCCAGGACGTCATCTCCCACGACAACGTCTCCGTGCGGGTCAACGCCGTGGTCTATTACCGGGTCATCGATCCGGAAAAGGCCATCATCGCGGTCGAGCACTTCATGGACGCCACCAGCCAGCTGGCCCAGACAACCTTGCGTTCGGTGCTCGGAAAACATGAACTCGATGAGATTCTGGCCGAGCGCGACAAGCTCAATGAGGACATCCAGAAGATTCTCGACCGCCAGACCGATGGCTGGGGAATCAAGGTCTCCAACGTGGAGATCAAGCATGTCGATCTCGATGAATCCATGATCCGGGCCATCGCCAAGCAGGCCGAGGCGGAACGGCAGCGGCGCGCCAAGGTCATCCACGCCGAAGGCGAGCAGCAGGCCGCGCAGAAGCTGGTGGAGGCGGCGGAAAAGCTCTCCGAGAGCCCAAGCGCGATCCAGCTCAGGTACCTCCAGACTCTTGGGGAAATAGCCGGAGAGAAGAACTCGACCATCGTCTTCCCGGTCCCCATCGACACGCTCAAGTCCCTGTTTGGCGGAAAGTCCTAGCTCCTCTCCGGTCAGAACAGCCGTCCCGAGGACGCGAGGCAGAGACGGCTCGCGATCGAACATGAAAAAGGCCCTGCGATGATCCGGAACTGATCGTCGCAGGGCTTTTTGTTCCGGCCTCTTTCTGACGGCAGGCTCCTGGTCCGCTTCAAGCAGGGGCGGGCCGGGAAATCCCGGCACCGCCAGGGTCATTGCCTCAGCGCACCTTGAATTGCCCCACCAGCATCTTGAGCTGCTCCGACAATTGGGCCAGCTCCAGCGCTCTTTCCTGGACGAGTTCTCCGCCCTGGCGCAGTTCGCTGGTGACATTATCCACATTGGTGATGTCCTGCGCGATGTCGGACGATGCGGTGGACATCTGGGCGATGAGCGAATTGGCGTCCTGAACGCCGGTCGTGGCCTGGGCGATGTTGGTGGCCACTTCGCGAGTTGCCATGGCCTGCTCCTCGATGGCGGCGGCGATTGTGGTCACGATGTCGTTCACGTCCTGAATGACCTGCACGATGCTCTGGATATCGTTGACGGCGGTGCCCGTTGCCGTCTGGATGCCGCTGATCTTTGATCTGATGTCGTCGGTGGCGGCAGCTGTTTTCTGCGCCAGCTCCTTGATTTCATTGGCGACAACGGCAAAACCCCGACCCGCTTCACCAGCTCTGGCCGCCTCTATGGTGGCGTTCAGGGCCAGCAGGTTGGTCTGGGCCGAGATGTCGTTGATGGCTTCGGTGACCTTGCCGATTTCGTTGGCGGAAGTGCCCAGATCCTGGAGCATTCCGGAGAAGGTGTCGATCTTCTTGGAAGCTGTGTCCGTAGTCGAGCGCGCGCGTTCCGTGTTGTCGGCAATCTCGTTGATGGTCGTGCTCATCTCTTCGGTGGCCGAAGCCACGGAACTCAGGTTTGTCGAGGTCTCTTCCATGTTGGAGGACACGGAGATGGTGTTGGCGCTCAATTCCTCGGCTGCTGCCGCCACGGTGGTGGTGCGGGATGCCAGGTCCTGGACGCCCCGGGAGGATTTTTCGCTGATGTTCGACAAGCCCGCGGCTGACGAGGTCAAGGTTCCGGCATTATCGCTGATTGAACCGATGATGCCTTGAAGCTTGCTGACGAATGCGTTGAAATAACGGGCCATTTCGCCGATTTCGTCCTTGCTGTCGGCCTCCAGTCGTTTGGTCAGGTCACCTTCGCCTTCGGAAATATCCTTGAGCATGGTCACCATGCGGCCAATCGGCAGGACTATCTGCCTGGTGATGACGAAAACGGCGCCGATCAGCAGGGCCAGGCCGCCCAGGCTCAGCCCCAATAGCAGAAGCTGCACGTTGCGGGCGTTTTCGAACATCTTGTCCTCGGGAATGCCGACCACGAAACTCCAGGCTCCCTCGGCTCCTTCCAGGGCCACGGGAGTCATGCAGTAGAGCATGTCCAGGCCGGAGGATTCGGACTTCTGGGAAAAGAAGGCCTGGGAGCCTTCCTTGAGGGCCTTGGCGACGCTTTCCTTGTTGGCGCCGACCAGAAATTCGGAGAAGTTTTGGCCGATCCTGGCCTTGTCCGGGTGGGCCACGATCATTCCCGTGTCCGACAGCAGCAGGCCGTATCCGTCATCGAAAACCTTGATGCGGGAGGCGACGTCCTGCAGGTTCTCAAGGCTCAAGTCCAGGCCGACCACGCCCGTTCCCTCTTCGGTCAGGGGCACGCATACGCTTATCATCATGCGGTCCATGCCCGCGACTTCATATACCGTAGGTTCGGTCACGAGCATTTTTCCGTTCTGCAAGGGATACCAGTACCATTTGTCGGCGTCGTCGCGACTCGAAGAGGCGGACGCGGTGGTGTGGGTCTCTTCGATCCCCTTTTGTCCCCGGATGAAATAGGGGAGAAATCGTCCCGACTCCTCGTGCAGGGCGTCGGCACTCACGTGCGCATGATCCCGGCCGTCAAACGCGTTGGGGTCCCAGGCCGTCCATGTCCCGAAAATTCCGGGGAAGGCCTCCAGGGTTTTGCGCAGCAATCCCGTCACCACCGGCCGCTCGGGGATGTTCTGGCTGCGCTCGTTGGCAACCGCCGCCGCCATGGCCTTGGCGGCCCCGATGGCGGCGTCGAGTTCCCCCTTGACCATGTTCGCGTAACGCTGACTGATCTCCAGTGAAAGATTGCGGATGTCCTGGACGGCCTTTTCCTTGATCTGCATTTGCACCAGAAACATGATCAGACCGAAAATCATGACGGAAACCACGCCCACGGGAATAAGAATTTTGTAGCGCAGTTTGAATCGGTTCAGCATGCGTTTCTCCTTGTTTCAGCATGATGATAATTGGGTAGCCACGAGCGGCGGGTGTTTTCAGGCCTGATGGCCGGGGTCTTCGGAACGCGGGATGCCGATGGATGCGTCCGGCGCGTTCTACATAAAACACGTAGTCATAAAAAAATCCATATTTAGATACGCTTGTAACTCAAACCGCGATTTCGGAGCAGTCGCCGGTAAATTGCCGCGACCGAGGCTGCTGGCCTGTGCCTTCATGCACGATTTTTGCTTCAACTGACAATTTGGTTCGCAATGCGGCAGTATATTCCTGCCGGCAAGGAGGGAACATGGAGATCGGCGGCACGGAATCAGTCATGACCATGCGCACAGGCTATCCGGCTCGGGAGCGCGTAACCGGAAACAAACAGGCAAGTCAGGGGGATACGGTCAGTCTTTCATCGGAGGCCAAGCGCCTGCTTGAGTATTTCCGAAGCAAGCAGGTCAGCGCCATGGACCGGGATGACTCGCAAGGGACGTCCTCCGTCGCGGCAACGGCGCCTGTGGGCAAGGGATCTGATGGCACGACCAGTACGTCGGTCAAGGGCGTCGACGCCGGCGAAAGCTCCGGAGCAGCGAGCAATTCGGGGTCGGGCAGCCAGGTCGAGGATATCGAAAAGCGCATCAAGGCCCTCATGGACAAGGTCAAGCACATCATGGACAGCGACCTGCCTCCCGAACAGAAGCAAAGCGCGGCCGCCCCGTATTTGCAGCAGATCCAGGAGTTGCAGCAACAGCTGCAGCAGCTCATGACGGAGCAGTTGCAGGACGCCTAGCCGCCTGCCCAATAACGGCGTTTCGCCACCGAGGAGGGGATGGCGTCCCTTCTCGGTGACAGGGCGTGACGGATGAAATCGCTGGCCTGTGAGTCCGTACGCATGGTGTTGCAACGGATACATAATTCTATTGGTTTTTCCATAACACGCCTGTTTCTTACAGATTATTATCCGTTTTTGGTATATTCCCGGGCCTCATCAATAATTCCAGAAGAAAAATCGAATCAAACCCTTCTTATGTGGTTGTGTGGCAGGTGCGCAACAAAGTAGCTGTCCTTGTGGAGATCATGTATGTTGGAACTCACGAAAACGCTCCGTACTGACGGTTTGGTGGTCATCAGTGCCGCCATCTCCGCTGATCGCGTCGATGCCGTGGCCAGGGCCATCGTGGACGCGGCAGAGGCCAATGTTCCGGCCGACGAGGTGTTCCCCGAGTCCACTGCGGGCAGGGTGCTGGCCGGGGCCCGAGGTTTGCGCGGGATGACCCAGGCTGCCCTGGCCGCCGTCATCGGTGTGCACAAGTCGCATATCTCCGGAATGGAGCGCGGCGCCCGTCCCATAGGCAAGGGCATGGCCAAAAAACTGGGTGAAGCTCTGGACATGAACTGGAAAGTGTTTCTGGACTGACGAAAGACAGGGGGCCGGATTTCTCTCCGGCGCCCCTTGTGAGCCTGTCGGTAACGCGCCCGGAATCGCTCCCGCCAAATCCTTCAGTTGTCATGAAAGCCTGAGCAATTCCTGCTTCCGCAGCGATCCATTTTATCCGCATCCCCACACAAATCCAAAAACAAGGTGCCTGAAGCCCCGGCCCGTGTCAGGACGCGCGTTGCGTGGACCGGTAGCGGGTCAGGCCCTCGGCGTTGCAGAAGCTGCGGTATGCATCCTGGTCCAGGGGGAAGTCCCAGGAGCCGCTTCTGAGTTCGATCCTGCCGCCGAATCCGGTCTTGAAGCGGTACATGCCGTGAAACGGGTGTGCGGGGTCAAGGCCGGGGGAGACCGCGCCCATCTCATAGGTCAGGCAACCGCGATCGCGGGCCAGGGTCATGGCTGTCCAGTGCATGAGATAGGGAGCCATGAGGCCGCGTTTCTGGTTTGAAGACGCTCCGTAGAGAAAATTGGCCGCCTTGCCCGAGATGCCAATGATGGCCCCGGCCAGATTGTCCTTCCCGTGGCCGGCCAGCAGAAAGACAAGCTCCGAATTGCCCCTTGCGGCCAGTCGGCATTTGAAAAGGGCCGCGAAGTTCTTGAAGCTGCACGGCGCAAACCCGTTGCGTTGCGCGGTTTGGCAGTACAGGGCGTGAAATTCCGGAAGGTTCTCCGCGCTGACCGTGCGTGCCGTTACGCCTTTGCGCTGTGCCAGGCCTATGTTGTAGCGGGTCTTGGCCTTCATGCGCGCAAGGAGCGCATCGTCGTTTCCGTCGAGATCCACCACCAGTGAGCTGGCCACGGTCAGATCCGTGAACGCTTTGCGGATATTCCAGTGCCGGGTGCCCATGTTCATGCGCATCTCCCTGATTCTGGGCTCCGGAAACGCGGTCCATTCCCGCTTTCTCATCTCGTCGGCATAGAGAGACTTCCATGGCAGGTCGTAGCGGATGAAGGCCACCTCAGGCCCCAGTTCCTTGCCCAGAGCCAGGGAGAAATCCTCGAGAAACGGGCCGTAGTTTTCCTCATCGGGAGCGTACTCCGGCCCCTGGGGGACCACGGCGACCTTCTTGTCGCCCAAGGGCTGCAAGAGCACCAGGACATCTCCGCATTTCCTGGATTCCAGGTCGAATGCCAGGGGCTTGAATCCCTGCCGGGATTTGACCTGCGCCCAGTAGGGGGTCTGGAAGAAGATGTCGGTAGGCAGAAGCGCCTCCGGTTTTTTTACGGAAAGATCCAGCATTTCAGGCTCCTGTCGATGTTTTTAGTTGATTTTCGGGCAACAAAAAGGGGGATGCGCCATCGACGCATCCCCCCCCAAGGCAATTGCTGCAAGGGTATTCAGATTCAGATGCGCTGATGAAACTGCCGGGTTTTGGCAGTGGGGCTGTTTGTGATTCGAAAGGCCATGGTTTCCTCCTCGGCAGGGATTCGGCGTCGGGCAAGCCGTTAGGGGCAAAGCGAAGGGGAGGCTTCCGCGCGGAAGCCTCCCCCAGGGAATGCCGGATTCAAAAGATGGCGATCTACTATACGCATTTTTACATTCATGCAAGTCTGGTTGTTTTGTCTTGGACGTTTTTTATCAAAAATCAGTTTTCAAGAACCTTTCTCAAAGAAATGCGTGTTTTATTGCAAAGTAAAAAAAATGAGATGAATTATTTGTCGGAAAAATTATTTCAACATGAAATTATATGTGCGTCATATTTTTTATTCGAGTGCTTTTTTTTCAAGAAAATGAAATCGATTTGTAAGAATATTCTGTCAAGCTTGACGATTTTCATCTTTCCGGACGAATGTCTTCTTTCGCGCGCTGCCTGTCGCATGAACACGGATTTATCTGTGTTGACTGCATGCGCTACGCGCCAAAAAAAAGAATGAGTGCATAAGGACAATCATGAACAGAAAACCAAGTATCACCATAACCTCTCTTGACGCCGAGCGTCTTGAAATACTTCTCGACTCCCTGCCGAAGGGGGGATTTGCGGGCAAAGCCGATCTTGAGGACGAGCTGGACCGCGCCATCATCGTCGACCCGAAAAATGTGCCGCCCACCGTGGTGACCATGAACTCCACCGTCAAATTCAAGCTCATGCCCGCCGGAGAGGAGTTCTGTCTTACGCTCGTCTATCCCGGTTCCAGCGGTCCCGCCGACGCGCCGGGCTCGACGATTTCGATCCTGGCCCCGGTGGGCAGCGCACTGCTCGGGCTGTCCATCGGCGATGAAATCCAGTGGCCAAGACCCGGCGGAGGAATGCTGCGGGTGCGGATCGAGGAGATTGTCTATCAGCCCGAACGAGCCGGGGAATTCGATCTTTGAGCACCGTGACCGATCGCCAAGGCCCGGTGCGCTTTTGCCGCCGCGATTTGGAAGCGGCCGGGCTTGCTTCCCGGCCGCTTCTGATCCATACGGTACCCATGAAATCCCGCCTTTTGATTCCGCGCCTCAGGTCCCGCCAACGAACGCTGCTGCACATGTATCGCACGGTGGCAGATTTCACCTATGATCTGGAGATCTGGATGGAGGCTGGCGGCCCGCTGCGCTATGTCTCTCCGTCCTGTCTGCGGGTGACGGGTTATCCGGCCGGGGAAGCGCTGCGCGATGCGGATTTTTTCGCGCGGATCATCGACGCCGATGATTTTGTGAAATGGCGACAGGCCATGGATACCGGCCATGCACAGGATATCCCGGCCATGGATTTTCGCATTTGCCGCCGGGATGGAACCCGTATCTGGCTGTCCCAGGAAACGACCCGGGTCTTTGATCCGCGCGGTCGTTTTCAGGGCTGGCGCCTGTCCTTGCGGGACGTGACGGAACGGGTGCAGACCCGCATCTGCCTGGACCAGGCCAGGCAGAACCTTGCGGAGCGGGTCCGCGAGCGCACGGCCGAGCTGGAACTTTCCCGCGAGAGATACCGCGCCCTCTCCGGATACCTGCAGGACCGCATCGAGAAGGAGCGTGCGCACATCTCGCGCGAGATCCACGATATTCTGGGGCAGGATCTGACCGCCATGAACATGGGCCTGCATCGCCTCGAACGCTCCTTTCATGACCCGGACGACGGGCGGCTCGCCCAGCTCGCGGAGTTGCGCGCCCTGGTGGCCGGGACCCTTGAAACGGTGCGCCGCATTTCGCGGGAGCTGCGTCCGCCCATGCTCGACGAGCTGGGTTTCGTCGAAGCCGTGGCCTGGCAGATCCGGACCTTCGCGCAGGCCTCCGGGCTTCGCGTTGACCAGCAGCTCGGCCATCTCCCCGACCTGCCAGGCGATCTGGCCACCGCCATGTACCGGGTGCTGCAGGAGTGCCTGACCAATGCCGCGCGGCACTCGGGTTGCAGCCGCCTGCATGTGAGCGTGCAGGCCGGGGATGGCGAGTTCGTGATGCGCGTGGCTGACAATGGCCGGGGCATAACTTCGGACCAGGCCGAGTCGTCCGGGTCGTTGGGGCTGCTGGGGATGCGCGAGCGGGTCCGGCTGGCGGGCGGCAGTCTTGCCATCGCGCGGCTGCCCAAGGGTGGAACGGAAATTTTGGTCAGGGTGCCCCTGACCGGGGAGAGTGGCTCATGCGACTGCTCATAGTGGACGACCATGCGGTGGTGCGGCGCGGCACCATGAACATCATCATCGACCGTTTTCCGGACTGTGAATTCTCGGAAGCCGGCACCCTGCATGAGGCGCGTCTGGTCCTCGGGGACACGCGTTTTGATCTCGTCATTCTGGACATTTCACTGCCCGACGGAAGCGGTCTCGATTTTTTGGAGTTCGCACGGGAGCATGATCCCAGATTGCCCGTGATCATGCTCAGCATGCACCATGAGATCGAATACGCCCAAAGGTGCCTGAGCATGGGCGCGCGCGGATATCTGAGCAAGAATTCCGCCCCCGAAGAGCTCGAAGAGGCCATGACCGCCATCCTGGACGGGGGCATCTACGTCAACCCCTCGCTGCTCGACTCGCGCAGACCGTCCACGGTCATGGACACCCTGTCCCGTCAGGAACGCGACGTGGCGCGCAGGCTCGCACAAGGCGAAACCATGACCGCCATCGCCCAGGCCATGGGCGTCAGCGTCAAGACCGCCAGCACCTATCGCACCCGGGCCATGCGCAAACTTGGCATTGGCACCACCTCCGGGCTCATTCGCTTCATGCTCGAACATGGTCTGGCAGGCATGTGATCATGTCGGAGAAATCCGACAAGGTTGCGTAAGGTCCGCCGGACAGGCTACAAATCAGGGATAATCATGGAAGAGATTGGCACACTGTTTTTACTGGCAGGCTTTCTGGGATTGGTGTTGTCGCTGTTCATGCTGGGCGGAAGGAAGCGCAGCCCGAGCCGATCGCTGCCGGACAATTTTGACTTCATAAACCGCAAAAACTCCGAGAATCGACGATGAGCTTGAGCCTTGAAGATCTTGAACTGCGCGCCTTCGATCCCCCGCATCTGGGAATGCCCGGCTGGGCCTGTCAGGCCGGGCGCTGGGAGGATTGCGGCCGGTTCGTGGAGATCTTCGTGGCCGTGCGCGACGGCAGGATCATTGATGTGGGTTTTCTGACCAACATCCCCGGCGACGGCCTTGTCTGCGCATCGGCCTATTGCGACGAGGTGCTGCAAAAAACCGTGGAGGAAGCCCAGGCTCTGCGGGAGCAGGACATCCTGGCCCTTTTTCCCTCCCCCAAGCGGGAGGATGCCGCCTTGCAGGACATTCTCAGAATCTGCGTCGACGCGGGCGTGAGGTCGATCACGGCCTGTTCGCCCGAGCCGTAGCCGAGGCCACTTCAAAAGTCGCAAGAGCCCCGCAGACATCATTTATCCATCAGGATAATTCTTTATTTTCAGATACTTAAAAATTCATGGATCCCCTTCTTCAAGGGGATGACGACTTTTGTTTGCGGTGTACCCTGACAGGCTGTTCGTAATGTTTTGGTTCGTTTTGAGCCAAATTCAGACATGGACCGCTCTTGATTCGCGCTCCCCGCCTGCCCGCAAGTCATCCCCGCGCAGGCGGGGAGCCATTCCGTCATTTCAGTCCCGCAATGCTGAATCCCGGCTCGTTGAAAGCGCGGCCAGGGCCAATAGCGCCGTCTTTGTCGCGCCCTCGATGGCGGTCAGGTAATCGTGATCGAAGGTGTTGTGGCGCCTGTTTGCGATGACCGGACAGATTGCCCCTCCCCAGTGCCCCAGCCCGCCGAGAAAGTGCAGCAGAAAGCTCGCTTCCATTTCCATGTTCTCGACCCGCATTCCGTCCAGACCGGGATCGAATTCGCTGAAAATCCTGTCCAGCTCCGGCGTGCTTGGGCGCAGCCGTGAGATGTCGCGGCCTTGAGGCGCGAAAAAACCGCTGTTCGAGACCGTGAGGCCTGTTCTGGCGGCAACTCCAAGTCCCTGTGCGGCTTGTGTCAGCGCTCGGACCACAGCCGGTTCGGCGCGGGAGACGTAGGGGTGGATTTTTCCCCGGAACCGCGAGTCCGGCCTGGCCGCCTTCTCGATCACGTGCGCCAGTTCCTGTTCCAGGCGCGCGCAGGTCTGGTCCGGGCAGGGCGTATCGTAGAAGAGGCCCGTGTTGTCCATGCCTAACGCGTAGGCGGTGATGATGGATGTGCCGAGCCGCGTCGACGCCTGCAGGCCCCCGGAAGTTCCTACCCGGATGATGTGCAGCCTGGGGAAGAGCGGCTTGGGCGTGCGCGTGGCGAAGTCGATCTCGCAGAGCGCCACCAGTTCGTTGAGCACGATTTCAAGGGAAGGGGTGCCCATGCCCGAAGTCGCCACGGTGGCTCGCACGGGTGAAATGATCGTGGCCCGGCCCCCGGTGGCGCAGGATGTGCCCGTGGCCGTGACCAGGCCCCGGTGCTCCCGCTCGACCTCCAGGTCGTGCAGGAAGGTCCGGGCGATGAATTCGGCCCGACCAGGGTCGCCGACCAGCAGGATATCTGGCGCGAGCTGTTCGGGCGTGATCTGAAGATGATAGATGCGCCCTTCGGCATCGATGGGCAGATCGGCGGCGGAGCAGGGCGGGGCGGGGAAGAGATCAGGTTTCGTGTTCATGGCCGGCATCTATCCAAGTTTTTTTCGGCTGGCCAGTGTCGCGTCCATTGAAACGGAAGGGCAAGGACACGGCAGGCCATGGGCACGGCAGGTCACGCAGGCGTGAATTATGCGCCAAGCGCCTTCACGGCCATGTTCAAACCCATGATGAGGATCATCAGGAAAAGTATCCGCTGAAAAATAAGATCCCGCATCCGTCCGGAAACGCGCATCCCCGCCCACGCGCCGATGGATACCGAAGGCAGGGCCACCGCGAGGAGCGTCAATGAGTGCGCGCTGTACAGCCCCGCCAAGGCGTGGGCCGCGACGATGAAGAGGCCGCTGACGATGAAGAACGCGCCAAGGGCCGCCTTGATCTGCTGCTGCGTGCCGCCGCGCAGGGAAAGATACACGGCCAGGGGCGGGCCGTTGAACCCGAAGGCCGTGCCGAGGCCCGTGGAGAGGAATCCGGCCAGCATGCCCCAAGGCGCGGCCAGCTTCCGCTTGTTCACTTGCGTGCCGCTCAGGCCCCAGATCGAATAGGCCACGAGCAGGGCGCCAAGCCCGAGTTTCAATCCGGATTCCGGGACGTTTTTCAGTATCAGCACGCCGCTGACGGCGCCGGGCAGTCCGCCCAGAAACAGGGCGCGGATGCCGCAGGAGTCAAGGTGTTGCCGGTAATTCCAGGCCATCTGGACATTGAGCGAGAGGACCACCAGCCCGCAGGTGGAGACGGCCAGCGGCATGTCGAGTCCCGAGGCCACGATGGGCATGGCCACCAGGGCCGCGCCGAAGCCGACGATGCCGTTGACGAAGCCGCCAAGGAGCCAGCCGAACATGGTGGTGAGAAAGGCGTGTGAAAAGTCGATATTCATGTGAGAAGCTCTGCGCGGTTCGGATGTCGGGTGTCACGGCCTGTGCAATATCTCAACCGGGAACGGGACGGCGCTGTTCCTGGTCGCGCCTCGGGGCTATCTGATATTTACCAGATATGGAAGTGCAGTCTTATAATGTATTTAAATTATTAAACATGAGGTTTGGTTGATTTTCGGATGTAAAAAAAGAGAGGCATCAGGCATATTCGCCATGGTGCCTCCCTTTTTCGCTTTCTAATTTTTGAGAATGTCTGCGGCGTACTGTTTCTGAAGTTTTTCAAGTTCGCCGGAAGCCGTCATCTCCTTGATGACTGCATCGATCTTCTCCACCAGATTCTTGTTCTTTTCATTGACATAATGGTAGAGCGGATGAACCTTGAGAGGTTTTTCCACAGGAACCACGTCATTGATCCCCGCATTTTTGAGGATGACCATGCCGTTTTCAAGGCTGGTGAGAGCCACTTCGGCGCGACCCGCCTCGACGAAAGGCATCAGCAAATCTTCGCTTGGCACTTCGTGCACGTTTTCCAGGCCGGCTGTGATGTCCTTGGTGTGGGCTACTCCACGCGTGATGGCAATGGAGAATTTTTTTAGCTCGTCAGGGCTTGAGAGCGTGATGTTGCTGTCTTTCCTGACAAATGCCTGGGTCGTAAGCGCGGACAGCGGCGTTGGAACGCGAATCAGCGAAGGATATTTTTCGCCGACGCTCCAGATGCGCAGCGCCTCACCGTCTTTTTCCCCGGAGCTCGCAGCTTCCAGGGCGCGGACCCCGGACATGGCTTCGACTTCGATCTCAATTCCGGCGCGTTTGTAGACTTCCTTGAGAAGGCGTTCGCCGATCTCCTGTTCTGGAAGGTTTTCGATGCGGACAAATGTGTACTCCGGAGCTGCCATGCCTATTGCCGGGATGAGCATGCATACCGCAAGAAAAAATAATGCGATCTTTTTCATTCTTCCTCCATGTTGTTACGTTGACGTGTTGAATGGATAAACTGGATTTATCGTCATGCCTGGGATGCCTCTTGGTACAGAGATCTCCTTGGCCATCAGATTTTGAACTTGCCGACAAGAGAGTTCAGGCTTTTCGCCAGAGCGCTCAATGCTTCGGAATTTTCCTGCACTGTCCCGGCCATGCTGGATATGTCCCCTGAAGTGCCGCTGACATCGTCAACGCTGCGTGCAATTTGGCGAGTTACCGTGTCCGCGTGGGCAACATTTTCGTTCACCTCCTTGACGCCCTGGGACGCTTGCCCAACGTTGTCCGCGATATCGCGGGTCGTCACGGATTGTTCTTCGACAGCCGCTGCAATGGTGGCCACGATCTGGTCGACGTCGCCGACGATCTGGCTGATATGATGTATTTCGCCGACTGTGGTTCCGGTGGCGCTCTGAATGCCCTGGATTTTCTCCCGGATTTCTTCGGTGGCCCGAGCGGTTTGCATGGCCAATTCCTTGATTTCATTTGCCACAACAGCAAAGCCACGCCCTGCCTCTCCGGCCCGGGCGGCTTCGATGGTTGCGTTCAGAGCCAGGAGATTTGTCTGGGAGGATATGGCCGTGATGGTTTCGGTGACCTTGCTGATCTCTTGCGCGGCGTTGCCGAGTTCGTTGACTCTGGCTGAAGCCTCGGTGGATTTGAGCACCGCATTTCCCGTGATGTCCTTGGCCTTGGCGGTGTTTTGCGAAATTTCATGGATGGTTGAACTCATTTCCTCGGAAGAAGCGGCCACCGTGCCGATATTGACTGCGAACTCTTCCATCGCGGAAGCCACGGAATTCATGTTGCCGCTCATGGAGTTCAATGATGTGGAGGCGCTATTCGATTGTCCGGTCATTGCCTCGGCGGATGTTGAAAGGGTGGAGGAGAGTTGCAGAAGATTTTGGGCGGATTTTTCAAGGCGCTGGGCGTTGTCCACCACTTCGGCAATGATGGCGCGGATTTTATCGATGAATATGTTGAACCAGTCCGCAAGTTCCTGGATTTCAGTTCCGGATTTGTCCTCAAGGCGCCTGGTCAGATCGCCTTCGCCCTCCGCGATATCCTTGAGCATGGCGATCATTCCCTGCAGTGAGCGCGTAATCGTGCGCCGAACGAAAAACACGATGCCAAGGACCAGTATGACGTCCACCACGATGACGCGGAGTATCGTGGCCAGCAGCGTTTCGCGAAGCGTCTCGTTCAGGAACTTTTTGCTCATGAACAGTGTGAGTTCGCCCAGGTCGGTCTTTTTGCCGTTTTTCTCGTAAACCAGAGGAATCGTGATTGTTTCATAGTTCCCTGGTTCCACGGGACTTTCCAGAGTGGCGGAATTCCAGGCTTCATCCCGCACCACGCCGGTAATGAGCTTGTCCTTGTGCATGATCTCTGCGGCGTAAAGATTCCGATTGGTCATTTCACTTTCCAGGACGCCCTTGGCTCCATCCGCATTCATGTCCCAGAGCGGCGCAATCAGGTTTATAGCCAATCTTCCGGAGATGATCTGCATGTCCTGATCCAGTGATGAGGTCAGTTCTGACCGTTCCCGGATGTAGTCCATGGCACCAAGTCCGCTCAAAACAAGAGTAACGATAGCTGCAATGAAGCCTACCATAAGAATTTGCAAGCTGCGTCTTTTTTTCATCGAACTTCCTTAAATATTGATAAAGTTTATGTATTTCAAAAAAATGATGAATTTATTGTCATTACTTATTTTTAATAAATAAAATTCGAAATTATTATCATTTAAGTTTTTTAATTTTATTAAAGTACTTTTTATATTCTATATAATTGGGTCCGGTCTAAATCATTTCGTCTGGTAAATGTCGTCGTGAAGTACAGCGCCTCGCTCAAGGCCACTTCAAAAAGGCTTGGATGGTCTCAAAAGGATCGTGGCCGGGCCGAAAGTTCGCTCTTTGAGCCCCCGGGGAGCGCCGTGGCGTCATCCCCAGGGGTCTCAAGGAGGGGCTAGTTGCGGTGAAGGCCCAGGATGCGGCTTGCGTTTTCGTACATGACCTTGCGGCGTACTTCGTCGCTCAGGGGGAAGGATGCGTAGGCGTCAAGCGCGTCTTCAAGTTCGATGAACGGATGGGCGCTGGCGAAGACGACCTTGTCCTGGATGATGGTGCTCATGGCCTGCACGAAAACGTCGGCCATGGGCGCGCGCTCGTATTCCGAGAAATCCATGTACACGTTGGCGTTGCGCAGGCAGGCGTAGACGCTTTCGTTGACGTACGGATAGCCGCCATGGCTCATGATGATGGTCAGTTCGGGGAAGTCGCGGGCGACCTGGTCCACGTGGCGGGGATCGGCGTAGTCCATGATGGCGCCGGGAACCTGCGGCGGCGGGGCCATGGTCACGAACACAGGCAGGTTCAGTTCCGCGCACTTGGTGTACAGCGGATAGTACCGGGCCTCGCAGGCCGGGATGTGGGCCAGGTAGGGGTCGATGGCGATGCCCTTCATGCCGAGCTCTTCGACGGCCCTGACAATTTCGTGCACGGCGGCCATTTTCTTGTGTGGATCGATGCCCCAGAAACCGATGAATTTTTCGGGATAGGCCTTGCAGAACTCCAGCACGCTCCCGTTGTTGGCCGGGGAGCCGTAGGTCGTTTCGCAGTCGCGGCCGGTGATGACCGCGCGCTCGACACCGCGCCGGTCAAGATCGGCCACGATCTCGTCCAGGGGCTGGGCCTGGCGGGCGTCGAACCCGATGGCCTTGCAGGCTGCCTTGAACATGGCGCTGTTTTTAATGCCGTTGATTATTTCAGGAGTGTTGGGTCGGAAACGGAAATCAATGATTTTCATGGACAAAGTCTCCTTATCCGGGCCTGACAGGTGCGTCAGCCGGGTTTGAAAAGTGCCGCCGGAATGTCCGGCGGCATTTGTTGCGGGTGCGTTATTTCGAGATGAAGAAGAGCGGCACTTCGGGGATGTAGGTCACCACGAGGAGCACAAGGATCATGAGCAGCAGCATGGGCATGACGGCTCGCGACAGATACTCCAGCTTGGCCTTGGAGATGCCGCTGGCCACGAAGAGGTTCACGCCCACGGGCGGGGTGATGAAGCCGATGGCCAGGTTGACGACGATGATGACGCCGAAGTGCAGGGGCGAGACGCCCACGCCCGTGACCACGGGCAGCAGGATCGGCGTGAGGATGACGATGGCCGCCAGGGCCTCCATGAAGGTGCCGACAATGAGCAGCAGCACGTTGATGAGCAGCAGCACGACGATCTTGCTTTCGGTGAAGCTGAGGATGGCTCGGGCGATGGTGCCGGGCACGTCCTCCAGGGTCATGATGTTGCCGAAGAGCGTGGCCATGGCCATGAGCACGATGATGGTCGCCGATGTTTCGCAGGCTTCGACGCAGCAGTTCACCAGTCTGCGGACGTTGATTTCCCTGTAGACGAAGACTCCGACGATGAGTCCGTAGAATGCGGCTACTGCGGCGGCTTCGGTGGGGGTCATGATGCCGCCGTAGATGCCGCCCAGGACGATGACCGGAACCATGAGCGCCCACTTGGCGTCCCAGACGGCGGCCCAGAGGGAGGCCATGGTTCTTTTGCGCGCTTCTCCGCGCCAGTTGCGGGCCCTGGCGTAGAAGTAGGAATACCCCATGAGTACCAGGCCCGTCAGTATGCCGGGCACGATGCCTGCGATGAAGAGGTCGCCGATGGAGACCTGGGCGGAGATGCCGTAGACGACAAAGGGGTTGCTCGGGGGGATGAGCACGCCGATGGCTCCCGACGCCGCGACGATGGCGCCGGCAAAGAACTTGTCGTAACCGCGTTCGACCATGGCCGGGATGGTCAGCGCGCCGATGGCGGCGACGGTTGCTGGGCCGGAGCCGCTGATGGCTCCGAAAAACATGCAGGTGGCGACGGTGACCAGGGCCATGCCGCCGTAGAGTCCTCCGAGCATTTCGTCGGCCAGGGCGAGCAGCCGTTGCGACAAGCCGCCCGCACCCATGAATACGCCAGCGGCGATGAAGAACGGGATGGCCATGATGGGAAAACTGTCGATGGAAGCAAAGGCCGTCTGGGCCAGGTATTCGATGGGCAGGGTATCGGCGCAGATGACCGTGGCCAGGGTGGACAGGCCCAGTGAGATGGCAATGGGAACCCCTATGCAGCAAAGGACTGCAAAGTAGCCGAACAGGGCCGGCAGGGGCTCGATGTATTCGGCCAGCACGGCGGGAGCGATGACGGCGGCGGCGGAAACCAGGGCGAGGAAAGTGTCCAGGGGACCACATATCTTCACCTGTGCGGCCAGGTTCTGCAACAGGCGCAGGGCCATGAGCCCGAAGCCCAGCGGCAGGATCATGTAGGGAATGATGTAAGGAATTCGCAGCGCGGTGGTGACCTGCGGGAATTCCCTGAGTCGTTCGATCTGAGTCCAGCCGAACCAGCAGATGGTCAGGGTGAGGATCAGGAAGAAGACCTCTACGACGATCCAGCTCGCATTCTGCAGTCGAACCGGGAGCCGATCATAGATGATGTCGATGCGGATGGAGCTGCGTTTTCTGATGGCGACGGCCAGGGCAAGGTAGGTGATCCAGATGAAGACAAACCTGGACAGTTCCTCGGTCCATACCGCAGCGCCCGCAGAGCTGGCAAAGTGGACGATAATGTATCTGTATGTCGTCTGGAACGTGATGAAAAGTATGATCGCCAGCAGGCCGGTTACGAGAAAGATCTTTTCGAAATTCTCGTCGATCCAGTTCCAGATGTTTTTGGTTTCGGGGGCGGAGTCCACTACGCTCAGCGGAAGTGTGCCGCAGTTGATATTCTGTTCCATGTCATCTCCCTATGCCTTGCCGCAGCGGGCTGCACCGATCGGCCAGTCTTGGGCTAGGCGGTGAACAGGCATGCTTCTTTCCTTTTGAAAAATTCAGGAACCGCCTGCCGCCGGAGAGTGAGAGTTGTCCGGCGGCAGGTGAACGGTTCAATTACTTCTGGGTGTCCATGATCAACTGCAGCAGGTTTGCGGGCACCTGCTTGGCGAACTCGTCGCGCACGGGGGCGGTCAGTTCTTTCAGCTTGGCACGTTCCTCGTCGCTCAGGATGGTCACTTCGATGCCCTTTTCCTTGAAGGCGTCCCAGGCTTTCTTTTCGAGCTCGTCGGTGATGCCGCGCTGCCATACGAGGGCTTCGTGGGCGGCTTCGCGGATGATCTTCTGCTGTTCCGGCGTCATGCTGTCGTACTTTTTCTTGTTCATGAGCAGGATATGCATGCTGTAGTTGTGGTTGGAGTCCATGGCGTACTTCAGCACTTCGGTGTGCTTGGCGTCATTGAGCAGGGAGAAGGTGTTGCCTTCCGCGTCAACGGTGCCCTGCTGCAAGGCAGTGTAGACTTCGCCCCAGGCCACGGGAGCTGGGTTCATGCCCAGTGCCTTGGCCACCTCGACCTCGACAGGAGAGTCAGTGGTGCGGACCTTGAGACCGGCGAGGTCGGCCACGGTTCTCAGGGGCTTTTTCGTGCTGACGAAGTTGCGGTAGCCGTACTAGCTGTACATTATGGTGGTCAGGCCGATTTCGTTGGAAATTCTTTCCAGTTCCTGGCCGAGTTCGCCTTCATCGAGCGCCTTGTAGAGGTTCTGCTGATATTTGGGAGAGGTGATGTAGGGCAGGTCCAGAGCCATGTAGGCCTTGCCGAAGCTGGCCATGTTCGGGGACGAGCAGGAGGACATGTCCAGAGTACCGGCCTGGGCTGCTTCCGTGGTCACGCGGTCGCTGCCGAGCTGGGCGCTGCCGAAGATCTGAATCTTTATCTTCTTGTCGCTCTTGGCTTCTACCAGTTCCTTGAACTTCTCGAGACCCAGGGTGACATTGTTGCCAGGGGCCATGGGATGGCCAATGCGCAAGGTAAGGGGTTTGCCGGCATGGGCCGTGTCGATGGGGCCGGTCAAAGCTACTGCGGCCATGAGGCCCAACGCGGCTAAAACGATCTTCTTCATGTATTCCTCCGAAAGTGTTGAGTTTTGACCAGCACTGCCTGGCAATGTTTCCGGCTGTCGCCCTCTGGTCACGGGTATTGGACACCCAAAAGCAGAATGCATGCCAAGAAAAAAGCCGTTAAATAAAAGTGCGACACATTAAAGTCATTTAAATTCAAGTGTTTGGGTTTGTGCAGTGCATAAATGCGGCAGGGCTGGGGAGGTGTTGTTGCAAATTTGCAACTACTGGGAAGGGTTCTTGTCAGATGCGCTGCTTTTGAGAATTAAATCACAAAGCGGTGTCATTCGTAAGCTCTTCAAGTTGGCTTCGGGTTTTTGCGACCGTTTTGGTAGTAAATTTTGAGCATCTCGTCGCAAATTTGCAACCCTTTTTTTACCTCAAAAGAAGTTTTTCCATGCATTGTTGCAAATTTGCGACAGGTGCGTTTCGTTATTTTTTTCTCAAAAGACCGGGAAGGCGCCATAATCCCGGAAAGTGTGTCTTTTCATCTAGTTATGAGGTTTGGCACAAAGAATGCTCAGGAGCAGACAGTTCAATAATCCCGAAGCATATCTGTGAAAAGAAGAATTGAGTACGATGCTACGAATAGTCTGATGACTACTTTTCGGGATTTAAGTTCTCATAAGATTCAATCAATAAACTTAGATCAGGAGTAAGAACATGACTCGCTTTACTTGTGGATGCATGTCGCCTCAGGAAGAACGCCTTTATAATCAGATTGAAGGTAAGGAAGATAAATTCAGAAAGACCCACAGTCGTGTCTTCAAGCTCCTGGAAAAATTTGACGGACAGAAACCCCGCATCGATATCGAGCGTGCCTTGTATTTCACGCAGTCGATGCAAGAGACTGAAGGACAGCCTCTTGTTCTGCGCTGGGCAAAGGCTCTGAAGCATATCGCCGAAAACATGACTGTTTACGTTCAGGAAGATCAGCTTCTGCTGGGCCGCGCCGGTTTCGACGGCCGCTACGGCATTCTCTATCCTGAACTCGATGGTGACTTTCTGGATATCGCAGTGCGCGACCTGCCCACTCGTAAGCAGTCTCCCGCGACCATCACTCCCGAGGACGCAAAGATTGTCGTCGAGCAGATCGCTCCCTTCTGGAAGGGCAAGACCTTCCACGAGAAGCTCAACGCCGCCCTGCCCGAGGAAGTTCACAAGCTGACCTACGACGATCCGGAAGGGCTCATGTCCCGCTTCATCGTCAACGAGACCGCCTCGTTCCGTTCCTCCATCCAGTGGGTGCATGACTTCGAGAAGATTCTGAAGCGCGGCTTCAACGACATCAAGCGCGAAGCCGAAGAGAAGCTGGACGCCCTCGATCCGCTCAGCCCCAAGGACAACTGCGAGAAGAGGCCTTTCCTCGAAGCCATCGTCATCGTCTGCGATGCCATCGTGCATTGGGCCAAGCGCCATGCCGTGCTGGCCCGTGAAGTGGCGGAGAAGGAAACCAACCCGGCCCGCAAGGCGGAGCTGATCCGCATGGCCGAAAATGCCGAGCGTGTTCCCGGCGAGCCCGCCCGTGATTTCTGGGAAGCCTGCCAGAGCCAGTGGTTCACGCAGATGTTCTCCCGCATCGAGCAGAAGACCGGCACGACCATCTCCAACGGTCGCATGGACCAGTATTTTTACCCCTACTACGCCCAGGATGTCGAGGCGGGCAAGCTGACCGAAGAGCAGGCCATGGAGCTTCTGGAGTGCATGTGGGTCGGCATGGCCGAATTCATCGATATGTACATCTCTCCCACGGGCGGCGCCTTCAATGAAGGCTACGCGCACTGGGAAGCGGTCACCGTCGGCGGCCAGACCCCGGACGGACGTGACGCCACCAACGACCTGACGCACCTGATCCTGAAGTCCAAGCGCGAATTCCCGCTGCATTACCCTGACCTTGCCGCCCGCATCCACAGCCGCTCCCCTGAGAGCTACCTGTGGGACGTGGCCGAGACCATCAAGGACGGCTCGGGCTTCCCCAAGCTGATCAACGATGAGGAGATTGTGCCGCTGTACGTCTCCAAGGGCGCGACCTTCGCCGAGGCCTATGACTACGCAGTATCCGGCTGCACCGAGGCGCGCATGCCCAACCGCGACACCTACACATCGGGCGGCGCGTACATCAACTTCGCCGCCGCCGTGGAAATGGTGCTGCGCAACGGCCGCATGAAGAAATACGGCGATGCCGAGCTTGGCCTGAAGACCGGCGATCCGACCACGTTCGCCACCTGGGAGGAGTTCTGGAACGCATACGTGCAGCAGCACCTGCTTTTCCTGCGCGCCGCCTTCGTGCAGCAGTACAAGATCAACAAGATCCGCGCGACCTGCTTCGCCCAGCCCATGGGCTCGGCCATGCACGACCTGTGCATGAAGCATTGCATCGACCTGCATCAGGAGCAGATCCCCGAGGGTATCAATCTCGGCTACTTCGAATACATGGGACTCGGCACTGTCGTGGACTCCCTTGCGGCCATCAAGAAGCTGGTCTTCGAGGACAAGAAGCTGACCATGCAGCAGATCATCGACGCCATCGACGCCAACTTCGAAGGGCACGAGGATATCGAGGCCCTGCTGCGCAGCGCTCCCTGCTACGGCAACAACGATCCCTATGCCGACAGCATCGGTCGTGAAATCGACAGGATTTCCGTTGAATACGGCGGCAAGTACAGCAAGGATCTGGGTATGCACAACGACGTGCGCTACGTGCCCTTCACCTCCCACGTGCCCTTCGGCAAGGTCGTCAGCGCGACTCCCAACGGACGCAAGCAGTACACTCCGCTGTCCGACGGCTCCTCTGCCTCCCACGGCGCGGATGTGAACGGGCCCACCGCCATCCTGCTCTCGAACTACAACACCAAGAACTACGGCATGCGCGACCGCGCGGCCCGCATGCTCAACATCAAGTTCACTCCCAAGTGCATCGAGGGCGAGCAGGGCACGGAAAAGCTCGTATCCTTCATCCGCACCTTCTGCGACCTGAAGATATGGCACGTGCAGTTCAACGTCATCAACCGCGACACCCTCATCGCGGCCAAGAAGGACCCGCAGAAGTACCGCAACCTGATCGTGCGCATCGCAGGTTACAGCGCCTACTTCGTGGATCTCTCCCCCGACCTTCAGGACGACCTCATCGCCCGTACGGAGCATGGAGACATCTAAAAAAACAGGGGGCTTCGGCCCCCTGACCTTTTTCCGCCCCAGGAATTGGCGCCGGGACCGCCCGCCGGTCCTCCCCATCGCGTAAACCATCGAGGAGTCTCATGAGCGCGCTAGAAGACAAAAAGAAGAAAGGTCTGGTGTTCAACATCCAGAAATATTCCGTGCACGACGGCCCCGGGATTCGGACCATCGTGTTTCTGAAGGGGTGTCCCCTGTCCTGCAACTGGTGCAGCAATCCCGAGTCGCAAAAAAGCGAACCCGAGTTGGCCTTCAATGCCGGTCGTTGCCTCACGTTCTCCAAATGCACGCGCTGTCTGCAGGCCTGCCTGCGCGGAGCGATCATACGGGAGGCCGACGACACGCTGCGCATAGACCGCACGCTTTGTGACGGATGTCCGAAAAATTGCGCCGAAGCGTGTCCGTCGCAGGGGCTTATCGTCTACGGGCAGGAGCGGAGCGTCGATGACGTGCTGAGGGTTGTCGAGCAGGATGCGGCGTTCTACACCAGATCCAGCGGCGGATTGACCTTGTCCGGAGGGGAGCCGCTCATGCAGGGCGAGTTTGCCCTGGCTTTGCTGCGCGATGCGCGTCGTCGCAGGATCAAGACGGCGGTGGAGACGTGCGGCATGGTTCCATGGAAGACGCTGGAGGCCGCGTCCGAATATCTGAATTACGTCTTGTATGATATCAAGCATATGGACAGCGGGATTCATGAAGCGCAGACCGGATGTTCCAACGAGCGGATTCTCGACAATTTCAGGAAGCTCGCCCTGCTTGACCCGAACAAGACGATTCTGGCCCGCACTCCGGTGATTCCCGGATTCAATGATTCGGAGGAAGCAATCCTCGCCATTGCGCGGTTCCTGGAGCCATTCCCGAATGTGCGCTATGAAATGCTTCCCTATCATCGTCTTGGGACACAGAAATATCATTTTCTCGATCGTGTTCCGCCCATGGATGAAGTCACTCTGGATAAATCCGTCATGCCGAGACTGATTGATGCTGCCAGGAGCGTTCTTGGAGACAGGGTTGAGGTGACTAAGTAATATTGATGCAATATTTATGATTTGAATTTATGCATCATTCATTTCGTCATAAATTGATATTTATGTTGGTATTTTGATGTCATATTCTGATTTTACATAGTATTGTATGAAAAGGCAGCTCGTCAGGGTTGCCTTTTTTTTTAAGCCGTGAGAGATTTTTTGCATGCCAAACCGTTCCATGGATTTTCTTTCAAAGAACTTTGAATACATACTTGATGCTCTTCCCGATGGAGTGTTCATCTCGGACGTTTCGGGCGTGACCCTGCGTGTCAACCGCATGTACGAGCAGCTCACCGGGCTCAAGCAGGAGCAGGTGCAGGGCAAACAGGTGCGCACCCTTGTCGAGAACGGAGTCTTCGACAAGATCCTGAATCCTGAAATAGTTCGCACCGGCAAGCCCGCCACCCATGTGCAGCAGTTGCAGAACGGGAAGAAGCTGGTCCTGTCGGGATTTCCCGTATTCGATGATTCCGGGGCCTTGCGTCTGGTGGTCACCTTCGTGCGCGATATCACCATGATCACGCGCCTCAACGATCAGATGGAGGAACAGCGCCATCTGATCGAGCAGTTTCATGAGCAGATGGCCTATATCACCCAGGAGCGCAGCAAGACGCTGACCCCGATTTTTGAGAGCGAGGCGATGCAGGGCGTGGTGAACATGCTTCAGACCGTCGCCCCCACCGATGCCTCCGTGCTGTTGCTCGGCGAGACCGGCGTGGGCAAGGATGTCTTCGCGCGCCTCACGCACGCCCACAGTTCGCGCAAGGACAAGATCTTTCTCAAGGTGGACTGTGGCGGCATCTCCGAAACCCTGACCGAGTCCGAGATGTTCGGTTACATGCCGGGCGCCTTCACCGGCGCGTCGAGCAAGGGCAAGGCCGGCTATTTCGAGCTGGCCGACGGAGGCACGGTTTTTCTGGACGAGATAGGCGAGCTGCCGCTGTCCATGCAGACCCGGCTGTTGCGAGTCTTGCAGGACGGAGAGATCATGCGCGTCGGCGGGAGCCGTCCGAGCAAGGTGGACGTCCGGATCATCGCCGCCACCAACAAGAATCTGGCCGAGTGCGTGGAGACGGGGACCTTTCGCCGCGATCTTTTCTACCGCCTGAATGTGGCCACGGTCACCATCCCCGCGCTGCGCGAGCGGCCCGACGACGTGCGGCCCCTGGTCGAGCATTTTCTGCGCTATTATGCCTCCAAATACGGCAAGAGCATGGCCGTCATGGAGGTCGCCATGGGCATCCTGTCACGCTACCAATGGCCCGGAAACGTGCGGGAACTGCAGAACATGATCCATGGCCTGGTCATAACCCACAAGGGAACCCTCGTGTCCCCGCGCGACCTCCCCGCCGCCATCTCCGAGGGGCTGGCGCGCGAGCGGTGCTACACCGACGACATCCTGACCGGCGGGCGCTCGCTGAAGAACATCATGGCCGACATCGAGCGGGATTTTCTGCAGCAGGCCCTTGAAGTTCACGGTTCGGTGCAGAAAGTCGCCGATCTTTTCCAGGTCGATCGCAGCACGATTTTCAGGAAGGTCCAGAAAAAGTGACGCCGGGGCGGTTGCCCCGGCATCCGGACGCAGATATTGTCTGACATGGCGCACGCCGTTGGCAGGCTTGTTGCCTTGTCCGTGTTATTCGGATGATGCCGCGTAAGGTCGGCGCGGAGTGCGCTTCTGCCTAGAAATGCCTTTCGATAAGCTTCTCCAGTTCATCGGCGGTTCCCTTTCGGGGATTGTTGCCCATCAGTCGCCGCGTCGCGGCCGCGCGTTCCGCGATGCCCCGAATATCCTCACGCTTCACCCCATGGGCTTCAAGGCCAGGCTTGACGCCAAGATCAAAGAGCAGCCTCTTGAAACCGTCGGCGGCGCTTTGTGCGCGCTCGTCCAGATTTTTTCCAGCGGCATCGCAGCCGAGTGTTTCGGCGATCCGGGCGTATTTCTCGGGGCTGGCCAGGCAGTTGAAGGCGATGCCCATGGGGGCCAACGCGCCGACGAGAACGCCGTGGGGGATGTGATGCGTCGCCGGGACGGCCATGGCGATGGCGTGGATGACTCCGTTCTGCGTGTTGGAAAAGCCCATCCCGGCCAGGGCCGAAGCGTAGAGCATGCTTTCCCTGGCTTCGATGTTGCCGCCGTTTGAGTAGGCTTCCCGGATGCTGGCCGCGATCATGCCCATGGCCTGCACGTTGTGGCAGTCCGTGAACGGGCTGGCGCTGAGATTGACGTAGGACTCCATGGCGTGGACGAGGGCGTCGAGGCCGGTGGCGGCTGTAATGCGTGGCGGCATGGAGACGGTCAGCTCCGGATCGAGCACCACCGCCCTGGCGAAGAGATGGTCGCTGACGATGGCTTTTTTCGAATTCGACGCGACATCCGCCACGACGCTGATGGAGGTCATTTCGCTCCCGGTCCCGGCCGTGGTGGGAACGAGGAAGGTTGGCAGACACGGCGCGGGGATCAGATCGACCCCGAAGTATTTTTCAAGGGGCCCTCCGTTTATGGCCAGCAAAGAGGCTGCCTTGGCGGTGTCGAGGACGCTTCCCCCTCCCAGTCCGATGACGGCGTCCGCGCCGAACTTTCTGAGACTGGCCGCGCACTCTTCAACCAGCGACGGGGTCGGTTCGCTGGAGACCCCAGAAAATATTTCTACCGGGATGTCGTGTCGTGCCAGGGATTCGACGAGCGGTTTGTGGCAGTCGTTTCGGATGCTGCTCCCGCCCGCTATGATGAAAACGCGTGACGCTCCTTGGCGCATGACCTCATCGCCGATTCTTGCCGAGGAACCTCTGCCGTGAATGATTTTGCCGACCGTTTGAAATGTGTGAATCATGCTTGCTCCAGAATGTTTTTTATCGATTCAGGACAAAGCAAGATTCAGGCCTGCCGCAGGGGATTTGAGATTTTTCAGGAATTGAGCCGCGTAAAAAAACGACGCGCCAATGATCCGGTGCAACGGATCATTGGCGCGGGGGTATGCTCATCCTGAAATTCAGGGTCTTTTAAACCCGAATTTCTTCAGGATGCCCTGGCCTTCCTCCGACTTCACGAAGTCAATGAATGCCTGGCCCATTTCCTTTTCCCCGGACGTTCCAAGCAGGGCGACGGGGTAGGTGATGGGCTTGTGGCCGGCGACCTCGGCCGTAACCTTGACCTTGTCGGCGCGCAGGGCTGCGTCCGTGGCGTAAACGAATCCGGCCTGGACCTCTCCTCGTGCCACGTAGTCGAGGGCCTGGCGCACGCTCTCGGCCAGGACGAATTTGGGGGTCAGCGCCTCATACAGGCCCGCATGTTCCAGAGCGCCCTTGGCATAACGCCCGGCCGGAACGGAGTCGGGGTTGCCGATGGCCACGAGCTTGACCTCTTTTCCCTTGAGTTCGGCCGCGTCGTTCAGGGGCAGGCCACCTTCGGCGGGCACGATCAGGACCAGGGCGTTGCCCGCGAAATTGACGCGGGTGCCCGGGTCGATGAGCTTTTCGGCCCTGTCCATTGTCGCCTGGTCGGCCGAGGCGAAGACATCCACTGGCGCGCCCTGCTGCATCTGCTTGAGCAGCGCCCCGGAAGAGGCGAAATTCAGGACCAGGGAGGTTCCCGGATGAGCCTTTTCGAAGGGTTCCTTCATTTCCGTGAAGGCGTTGGTCAGGCTGGCGGCTGCCGAGACCAGCAGATCCCCTGCCATGGCGGGAGTGGACATGAGGACAATGCAAAGCGACAAAATTGTATGCAACGATTTAAAATTCATGGGGCTCTCCTTTTTTTGATTGCATTTTTACTGGCCTGAAGATCCCCTGTTTGGCAATATGGTCACGCAAGCATGATAAAGCGTGACTGTATTGATCAGGGCGCTGCGTTTCGTGCATCGCTCGATGTGTAATATTTTGTGATTTGCAAAAATATGTTGGCGGGAGAAGAAATGCACAAATTGGACCAACTTGATCCGAATACATTGATTCAGCTGTCCTTTCTGGCGCAGGATGAAATGAGACGCCGGGGATTGGACGAATCGGGGGGTATGGTAAAACGTGCTCCCAAGGCGGCCCGAATTTTTCAGGTACCCGAGTCGGTCAAGTATCTCGAACCCGGCCAGCTTGAAACCCTGACGCGCTCTTTTCGCGAATGGCTGCGTGCGGCCCGCGACGCGCGGACCCGTCAGGCGCGCACTCGCATCTGGCTCCTTTTCCTTCTTTTGCGCTACACGGGCATGCGCCTTGGCGAGGTCCTCGACCTCGATGATTGCGTCGACTTTGACCTCGCCCGGGGCGTGGTCATGGTCCGGGGCGACGCGCCCCGCGAAATCCCCCTGCCGATCGAGGTCGTGGACGCCCTGGTCCTCTTTTTCGAGCATCCCATGAGCATGGAGCTGCGGGGGCAGATTTTTCGCATGGACCAGGGGTACGTGCGTCGCAAGTTCTCCGAACGCGGCCTTGGCACTGGCATCCCCCGGGAGCTTTTGAACCCTCGCGTGCTCCGTCATTCCAGGGCCGTGGAGCTGCTGCGCGGCGGAGTGCCGCTGGTCGTGGTGGACGCCATGCTCGGCCACCAGAGTCCGTCCTCCCAGTACGTCAGCTTTTCCGATGCCGACACCCGGCGCATCATGAACCATTATATTTTGGAAGAAAAAAAGATGAAGACTTCAGCCAGAAACATGTTCGTGGGTCAGATCAGCGCCGTGCGCGAAGGAATGATTCTGAGCGAGGTCGAGGTGACCACCGCCTCGGGTCTGAGGGTCGTGTCCGTCATCACCAAGGAAAGTTACGAGAATCTGGGGCTGGCCATGGGCATGACCGTCATCGCGACGGTCAAGGCCCCCTGGGTGGTGCTGGTCAAGGAGGACTCCATGCTGAGGACCAGCGCCCGCAACAAGTTCTGCGGCAGGATCTCGGCCGTCAACACGGGGCAGATCGCGGCCGAGGTGGTGGTGGACCTTGCCGACGGCACCAAGATCACTTCGCTCATCACCGACGAGTCCGTGAGCAACCTCGATCTCAAGGTCGGCGACGATATCTGCGCCATGGTCAAGGCCTTCTCGGTGATCCTGACTCTTGAATGACACCTCTGCCGCCTTTTGGTGAGTGGGCCTGACGTCTTGCGGCGTCAGGCCCTTTTTTTTCAGAATTGCACCGCCAGCTTGGCAACGATGCGGTAGTCCTCCACCGGCTGGCTTCCGCCCATGTCGGCATAGACGGGGATGGGCGCGGCCAGGCCCAGCACCATGTTCAGCGGTTCGATCCTGCAGCTGAGTTCCGGGCCAAGAAAAATCATGTCACAGCCTGAATTGTAGTCCTTCTTGACCACCCCGGGCGAAACCTGCTGTGTGTTTTTCTCCTGATGTACGCCGTTCATGGCCAGTCCGGCTGTAAAGTATCTGTTCAGGGCGAAGCCGTAGCCAAGACTGTATTGAAACAGGTCCCCCTTCTCCAGATCGTGCATTCCCTCCGTGTTGAGGGTGTACATGATCTGTCCGTCAACGCGGGAGCGGCCGAAGACGCGCGTCACGGACACGGTGGCCTTGGGGTTCCATGACCCAGTGCTCAGTTGCAGGAAAGGGCCCATGTACGGCTGGGGACCGAATGAATTCCGGTGGTCGCTGTCGCCGGTGGGAATTTCAAGCCCCAGCCCCAGGGCCAGGGACAGAGGATCGCCTTTCTTTTGCGACAGGGCCTGCCAGCGCCCCATGATCTGGATGTCGCCCAGACCCTGGACGTCGCTCGTGTCGGTCATCCCCTTGGCGTTCTCGCGTTTGAGTTCCTTGTTGAAGGCGGTCGCCGTCAGGAGCGCCTCGAAACCCTCGAAAAGTCCTGCGCGGAAGGTCAGTTGCCCGGCGTGAGCCGTACGCCTGCGCTTTCCGAAACCGGGATCGTCCTGGGATGCGCCTGTGTAGATTCGATGCTGATCATAATAGTTGTATTTGCCGATAACGGCGAACTTCATGGGCGCGAAGACGATGCCGTCCTGAAGTGTGATCGGAGCAAGAGGCTTTGGCGATGTTGCGTTGGCGGCGTGAGCGCTCGTTCCGCAAAAGAGAAGAGATGAAAGCAGTGTCAGGAAAAAAATGCGCATGTGTATCTCATTTTATAGTGTTGAGATACACATGCGTCATTCAGGTCGATTTAGTCCACTGCGTCACGAATTGAAGAGAAAGAGTGATTCTGTTTTTTAAATGCACATCAGTTTTCGTTACATGCTTTTCGGGCAGTAACGTTCCCATCCCATGATGCTGGCCGCTCCGGCGATCGTCGTTCCGTAAAAGATGACCGGTTTCGAATTCAGGAACATGTCGATGGATCCGTTGGCCAGGGTCGTGCCCGTGACCAGCAGCAGGTCCGCCCAGCGCATGACTTCCTCGGTGGCCCATCCGCCTTCGACCAGTGCCCCGTGTTTGACCTGCCCGATGTTGTCCGGGTCAAGGTCGAGCACGCGCATTTCAAACTCGGTGCTCAAGGCCTTGATCATGGCGGGCTGGTATCCGACCATCCCGATTTTCGGCTGGCCGTGCGCGGCGCGAATGTGTCCGGCGATGAGCTTTGAACACTCGGCGGGGCCTGCGTCCTTGCAGTGGATGGTGCACTCGGTTTGCCCCACGCAGCGCATGACCGCGTTCAGGGTGGCCACGAAAATCGCCTGGGACATGGGCTTTGCAAGGTCGAGACTGGCGATGTCGCGCAGACTTCCCCGGTAATCGCCGTAGGTGTCGGTGAAGGCCTGTCCCTTTGCGCCCTTGAAGGATGCTTCCATGAGCTTTTCCTTGCCTTTCTGGATCGGAAAGTCCTGTCCTTCCGGCTTGCCGATGGCCTGCTCGACGGTCAGCGGCGCGGCCGTGACCTCGACGCTTTCATCCATGAGCCCGGCCGCGTCCCATATAATGATTGCCCGTGCGCGGACCTGTTCCAGAATAGTCATCATTTTCTCCGTGGCATGTTCAGATTGCGGACATGCGTTTGAGGGTGAAGAGCATCGTGCCGGACAGCGTGGCGATGATGGCGCACAGCACCATGGCCCGATCCAGCTCTCCGGTAAAGACGCAATTGTAGATTTCCAGTGACAGGGTGTTGGTCTTGCCGATGATGTTGCCGCCAAGCATGAGCGTGATGCCGACCTCTCCCATGGAACGGCACAGGGCCAGGAGCCAGCTGCTCAGCACGGGCCTGCGTATGGCCGGGAGCAGGACCAGGACGAATGTCTGCCATTGCGTTTTTCCAAGAACAGCCGCCACTTCCGAGAGGCGTTTGCCCTGGCTGCGCAAGGCGGCCTCCACGGGTTTGACCATGAGGGGCAGTCCGGCGATGACCGAGGCCAGCACCAGGCCGGGGAAGGAGAAGACCACGTCGATGGGCAGCACGCGCCCCAAAGGCCCGTTTCGTCCCAGCAGCATGAGCAGGATGAAGCCCGTGGCGATGGGCGGGAAGACCAGCGGCACGGTCACCAGAAAATCGACCGCCGAACGCGCGGCGCACGGTCTGCCGCACAGGAAATACGCCAGCAGCACCCCCAGAGGGAGCAGGATGCCGCCGGACAGTGCCAGGACCTTCAGGGACAGAATGAGCGGGCCGAGGGTCCTGGGATCGGTCAACAGTTCCGTCATGACCTACAGGCCATGGGCGGCGATGATGCTCCGGGCCGTCCCGGTTTCGAGAAATTTGGCGAAATCCCGGGCCACGTCGGGCGATGGGGAGGTTTCAAGCCGGATGCAGCTGATCGCGATGGGATTGTAGAGGCTTTGGTCCACCTCCCTGAAGCCGCCGATCCTGTCCTTTACCGCCACGGCCTGGGTGAGGTTTATGAACCCCGCGTCCACCTCGTTCGTCGTCAGATAGGTGAAGACCTGCGGCACGGTGCCAACGACCACGAGTTTGTCCTTCAGGGCGTCTGCCTGCCCACTGTTTTCAAGATATTCCCTGGCGGCCTTGCCGTAGATGGCCCGTTTGGGGTCCGGCACGGCGATGCGCGTGACCGTCGCGGACTTCAGGTCCGCCGGTTCTTCCTTGCCGCTGGGCCAGGCCATGACCAGCCTGCCCGTGCCCAGAGGGGCGCTTTCGGCCAGGGGCAGGGCCGAAGAACGCAGGAATCCCTCCTCGCCGATGAGCATGTCGACCTTCCCGCTGGTTTGCGCCTGGCCGATGATCTGGCCCATGTTGCCGTAGATGCGCTCTACCGTGGTGCCAGATTGCCTGGCGTACGCCTCGGACAGGGCTTCGACGACGGTTTTGTAGCCCGCCCCCGAGGCGATGAGCAGGGTGTTTCCGGCCAGGGCGGGGAGGGCAAGGAAGACGAGAAGAAGAGTGAACAGCGTTTTTTTCATGGTCGGTCCTATGCGCAGACGCGGGTTGCAAGATTTTGGGAAGCGCGCCGCGCCCCCGAGAGGGTATCGCTGAGCCACTGCGGATCGTGACGGCCGTCGGTCATGGGGAAGATGGCGTCGCCAAGCTCGGCGGCTTCGTGCAGATCGTGGGTGACGAGCAGTACGGGGATGCCCATCTGCCTGGTCAGTTGCCGAAGCTCACCGCGCAGATCGGAGCGCGTGGGCGCGTCCAGGGCCGAGAACGGTTCGTCCAGCAGCAGGATGGCCGGGTCTCGAGCCAGGGCCTGGCACATGGCCGCACGCTGACGCTCCCCGCCGGAGACGGTGCCTGGTTTGCGTTGGGCCAGGTGCCGGATGCCGAAGCGTGCGAGCAGGGCGTACACCTTGCCCTGGTCCGCACAGGAAAAGGCCACGTTTTTGGCCAGGCTGAGGTGGGAGAAGAGGGGATAGTCCTGAAAGACCATGCCGACTTGCCGCTCGCGGGTGGGCACGTCGATTCCGGCCGCCTTGTCGAAGAAGGTCCTTGCGCCAAGCTCCATGCGGCCCCAGTCCGGCGTCTCCAGTCCGGCGACGAGTCGGATGAGCGTGCTCTTGCCCGCTCCGGACGGGCCGACGATGGCCGTCAGCTCCCCCCGGGCGCAGCCCAGGTCAAGGCGCAGGTCGAAATGGGGCAGGCGTTTGCGAAGACTGATGTGAAGTCCCATGCATTGCTCCAGCGCTTGCGGTCCGAAGGACGGAAAAGGGAAGCGGACCGTGTTTGTCTGTGCTTTAGGGCAAGAAGGGATCGCGCGGCAACGAGGTCACGCACGGGGAGGGAAACGTGACCGCTCAGCCGGCCTGCGTCTGGGCGGCCAGGAAAAGGGGGTCGAGGATCTGGCGGGGGGACTCCGATTTGCGTCGGGATTCGTAGTCGATGACGGAGAGCACCCGGCCGTGGCCGAAGGCGACCAGGGTCTGGGCGAAATGGTTCACGTCTTCGAGGTCGTGGCTGACCATGACCATGGGGATGTCGAATCGCTCCAGGATGTCGAAGAGTTCGGCGCGCATCCGTTCGCGCAGGGGTTGGTCGAGCGCGGTGAAGGGTTCGTCCAGCAGGAGCAGGTCGGGGCTTGGAGCCAGGGCCCGGGCCAGGGCCGTGCGCTGGCGCTGGCCGCCGGAGATCTGGGCGGGGCGTCGGCCTTCCAGTGCCGTCAGGCCGCACAGTTCCAGCAGTTCGTCCACGCGCTCGCGGTGCGCCGCCTTCAGGGGGCCGAAAATGGGCTTGAGGCCAAAGGACACGTTGTCGCGCACGGTCAGGTGCGGGAAGAGGGCGTAATCCTGAAAGAGCATGCTGATGTTGCGCTTGCGGGCCGGGACGTTCACGCCGGAGGCGGTGTCGAGGAAGGTGCGGCCGCAGACCTCGATGCGGCCGCGCTGGGGCCGCAGCAGTCCGGCCAGGGCCATGAGGGTCAGGCTCTTGCCGGAACCCGAGGGGCCGAAGAGGGCGATGCGTCGTCCGGGCGCCTCGAAGCGGGCCCGCAGGCGAAACTCGGCGCCGGGAGCGGTCACGCGCGTGTCGATGTCGCAGGAGATGGTCCGGGCCGTTGCTTGCGGTGCGGTCCGTGGGTGCATGGATGCCTCGGGATGGGAGCTTGCGGTGCGGCTGATCACGAACATGGTCAGGCCTGCCATCGTGGTGTCAGGAGCCGCCCCGAAACCCAGAGGATGAGGGTGCAGAGCACGGAAATGAGCAGCACGAGCTGCGCGGCCAGGTCGTCGTGACCTGCCTGGGTGGCGCTGTACACGGCCAGGGACAGGGTCTGGGTGCGGCCGGGCAGGTTGCCCGCGATCATGAGAGTGGCTCCGAACTCGCCCATGGCCCGGGCGAAGGCGAGCATGGTCCCGGCCAGAATGCCGCGCGCGGCCAGCGGCAGGCAAACGCGCAGGAAAACGCGCCATTCAGGGTATCCCATGGTCCGGGCCGCGTCCTCGTACTTGCGTTCCACGCCGCCAAGGGCGGCTCGGGAAGATTTGAAGATGAGCGGAAAGGAAACCACGGCGGCGGCGATCACCGCGCCCTGCCAGGTGAAGATCAGCGTCACGCCGAAAGTCGATTCCAGCCAGCGCCCGACGAAACCGTTCCGGCCGAGTAGCACGATGAGGTAATAGCCGAGCACCGTGGGCGGCAGCACCATGGGCAGGCTCAGGATGGAATCGAGCAGTTCCTTGCCCGGAAAACGGTAGCGGTGGAAGACCCAGCCCAAGAGCACCCCGAAGACCAGGGATGTGAGGGTGGCCAGAGCCGCCACGCGCAGGCTGAGCTGCACCGGGAAGAGAAAGGTCATGTCCATTCGCATGTTCCGTTGGCGAGGGTTGGGCGGTGTTCCGCCGTGGGTGCTTGCCGGCTCTGAAGCAACAACCGGGCCGATAGGTGAGTTGTCCCCGGCGCCGCTTGATCAGACGATAAGATCCATTAGCTTTCCGGCCCGTTGGCCACAAGGCGGTCACGGTAGCACGGAAAAGCGTGACCGGGATATGCGATGATATCCGCTCCTTTTTGGACGGGCTACGATGTGGATTGCTACATATTTGCATTATGCGACATAAACGTAAAGTTTGTCCGAGTGTAGATTTTGACCCTGACGGCTGATTCCCAACTTTGCTTGCGCTCTCCGCCTCTTTGCCTGTAGCTCAATGCATGCGGTCCCGAGTTTTGCAGAGGGCGCAAGGCAACTCGACAACATTAGGAGAATGGCATGTTCGCTGTAATGGTCAATGTTCACATCAAGCCGGAATACAGGAAGGATTTCGTGGAAGCCATGCTCGACGACGCACGCGGGTCAGTGCAAAACGAGCGCGCGTGTCTGTTGTTCAATGTCGTTCAGGACAGCGAGAACGAGAACTGCCTGCATCTCTACGAAGTCTATGCCAGCGCCGGGGCCTTCGAAGAGCATAAGGAGACCTCGCATTTCATTCGCTGGGTGGAGACCACCAAAAATTGGTTCGCCAGCCCTCTGGAGATTGCAACGGGTGTCCATCTGTTTCCCGCTGACGCCGTCTGGAAAAAGCAGGCCTGAGGGCCGCACCTGCACAAATTTTGTCGCGATACGGCGGTGTAACAGTGGATTTATTCAAGTGGACGCCGCGAAACAACCTAGGGACATCTTTCATTTCCACGGCCACCCATGAAAATCTCCAATGGCTGTCATGAGTTGAGTAATCGGAGTTGATGGATTACGAACAGAATATGAAATCAAGTTCACCTGTCCATTACCATTCCGGGGAGTTTCCTCCTAAACGTCTTGAGTGGGATCGCCTGATTCCACTACTTGGGTCCACCAGTGCAGCCTTGGCCCGGTATGATGGGATCTTAAATGCCATTCCCAATGCGACGGTTTTGCTTTCCCCTATGATGACCCAAGAGGCGGTGCTGACTTCGCGGATCGAGGGAACGCAGGCGACAATGGGGGAGGTGCTGGAATTTGAGGCGGGGATCAAGCCCAAAGATCGAGTGGCGGAGCGGACGGCGGACATTCAAGAAGTGCTCAATTACCGCAAGGCCATGCACCGGGCTGTGGAATTGATGGACGATCTGCCTCTCTGCCAGCGGGTGCTCAAGGAGGCCCATTCCGTGCTCATGAAAGGGGTGCGGGGGAAGAGCAAGTCACCGGGTGAGTACCGCAAGGTGCCAAACTGGATTGGTTCGTATGGATGTTCCATTGAAGAGGCCAAATACGTGCCTATTTCCGCGGACAAGCTGCCTGAAGCCATGGGACGGTGGGAGCAGTTCATCCACGCGGACTATCAGGACCGTCTGGTGCAGTTGGCCATATTGCATGCCGAGTTCGAAGCTCTACATCCTTTTCTGGACGGCAACGGGCGATTGGGTCGGATGTTCGTGCCGTTGTACCTTTGCAGCATCAATCTGTTGCAGCGGCCCATGTTTTACATCAGCGCCTACCTGGAGGCCCGGCGGGACGAGTACTACGAACGACTCCTGGCAGTCTCTCGGGTCGGAGACTGGACCGGTTGGTGCCAGTTCTTCCTGGAGGCCTTGCAGTCCCAGGCCGAGGAGAACCTGCGCAAGGCCAAGGCGATTCTGGTTCTGTATGAGCAGTCTTTGGATCGTGCCCTGGAACTCATCAGATCCCAGCACGCCAAGAAAGCTATGGACTTCATTTTTTCACGACCGATTTTCTCCTCCTCATCCTTCAACAACGAGTCTGGCATCCCCAAAGCCACGGCCATACGTATCCTGAAGGTTCTGCGTGACAATGATTTCTTCATGATTTTGGAGGAACAGGTAGGGAGTAAGCCGGCAGTTTTGGGATACGAGGCGCTGCTCGTCATTACGGAAGGCATGGAAGAAAGAGGGTCGGTTTAATGATTTTGCGACTCATTTTGTTAAAAAAATGAGTCGCAAATGAATTTGTCATGCATATTTGAGTCGGAAAAAATGGGTGTCTTCAGGGCCTCTGTTTCCTCATTTTTCCAGTCGGTATCACCGTATGGCGACTCACAAAAGCGAGATTGTGAGTCGCAATTTTCGTTTGTACCTCACATCTGAGGCACAAACACCAGGATTGGCCCCCAATTTTAATTTTCTGAGCCACAAAAAGTTTAAATCAATTAACTTTTATACGGTCAATCAAGTTAGTCTACAGAATCACCAGGGAAGAGAAGGATTGGGACTGGATGCTGGACCGCATCGTGCACAAGATCAAGAACACGCGCGACAATGACTTCATCCTCAAGAACGACAAGGGTCAGGACGTGAACCGTTGGGAATCGTATTTCCAGCTGGGAACCTCTCAGATGGACAATGAGGAATGCGCCCTCACGCACCAGATGTGCCGCGCGCTGGGAGGTTTGCACATCGATCATCAGGCCCGGGTCATTTTTGCCCAAGGCGTGCAAAGCTTTTCCGAAAAGAAGATCAGGCCGCACGCGTCCGGGCATATTGAAGTTCCGGCGGACCATCGAAACAGGCATTGAGCCTGTTTCGATGATTCGCCTGGCCCACTCTCAATGCTGGTGGCCGCTGCACACCTGCAATTCTTCAAGTTCGTGATGATTTTCGTTGCATTCGTCCGTCCCCTCAGGGTTGCGGATCAGCTTTAGTTCCCGCCTCTCCATGGCCATGAGGGCCTCTTCCGCCGACAGGCCAGGCCCGAAAAATCGGGTCACGTGGTCGTCCGCCAGAATCTTGAAAACATCCTCTTCGAGCTTGCCGGTGATCAACGCTTCACAGCGGTGTTTCAGGATCATTTCGGCCAAGGCGATCTCCGAGTTTTTCCCGGACTTGTCATGCGGAATGCTTGTGCATTCCATCGTCTCTACATTCACGATCAGCAGAAACGGAGTTTTCGAGAATTCTTCGAAAACCGGACTGGCCAGGGATGCTCCTGCGGCGCTTACTGCAATATTCATGAGTTCTCCTTTGATGTTTTGATGGCAGAGCCAAGCATTTATTGTGCCTTTTTCGACATATGTCGAGATGGAATCGCTTGGGAACCGAGAGTCTTGCCTGAGAGGGCGGTTCGGGATTCCAGGCTGAAGTTTTTCATGGCAGGTGTATCATTTTGTCTCATTTTTCCTTTTTTGGGTGGTTCCATTTGGGACAATTCGGCCAAGTGCGAACACGAATCAACTTCAAAGAGTGACTGAGCTTTTACGTTGAAAAGTTATATTTTCAATTAATTCGACAGTTTATTATATTTTAGGGTAATAATTTAAGCACGTTGGCCTTGTTTTTGCCTTTATGCGTCGATATGCCACTTGTGACATAGTGATTTCGTTCGGCTTGGCAGCCTCCAACATTTCGATGTGGCGAGGTCTCTTCAGAAAGAATGTTTTGCATATGATAATAGGTGGTTAAGGTTGCTCAGGCCTTAAAATATGTCAAAAATGACATGTTTTAACATTAAAATGCCAATCGAGATATATTTTGGACATGCGATGAAATCCATCCCCGTTGAAGAAGCTGTCGGCACCGTTCTTTGTCATGACATCACGCGCATCGTTCCCGGCGAGGCCAAGGGACCCGCCTTTCGGCGCGGGCACATTGTCGGTCCGCATGACATTTCCACCTTGCTCGATATCGGCAAGGCCCATCTTTATGTTTTCGATCCCAGAGACGGATACGTCCACGAGGATGAATGCGCCCTGCGCCTGGCCCGGGCAGCGGCCGGACAGGGCATCTCCATCAGTTCGCCAAGCGAGGGCAAGTCGACGCTCACCGCCGCCCACGACGGTGTCCTGTCCATCGACGTGGAAGGACTTTTCCGCCTCAATTCCATCACCGACGTGACTTTTGGCACCATCCACACCGGCCAGTTCGTGAAGTCGGGCAGAGTGCTCGGCGGCACGCGGGTCATCCCGCTGGCCGTGCCGGAAGAGTTGCTGCAGGAGGCCGAGGGCGTCTGTCGCGAGCATGCCCCGCTCATCGAGGTCCGCCCCTTGAAGCCCGCGCGCATCGGCGTGGTGACCACGGGCAGCGAGGTCTACACCGGCCGCATCAAGGACGGCTTCGGGCCGGTGCTCAGGAAGAAATTCGAAGGTCTTGGATCAACCGTTCTGGATCAGGTTTTCGTCTCGGACCAGGTCGAGATGACAGTCGAGGCCATCATGGACCTCAAGGAGCGGGGTGCGGATTTCATCGCCGTCACCGGCGGCATGAGCGTCGATCCCGACGACCAGACCCCGGCTGCCATCAGGGCGAGCGGTGCCCGGGTCGTTTCCTACGGCGCGCCCACCTATCCCGGCGCCATGTTCATGCTCGCCTATCTGGATGACGTGCCCGTGGTCGGACTGCCGGGATGCGTCATGTACTACAAAGCCAGTATTTTCGATCTGATCGTGCCCCGTCTGCTGACCGGGGAGCGTTTGGAGCGGAAGGATATTGTTGCGTTCGGTCACGGAGGCCTGTGCGAAAGCTGTCCCAGTTGCCACTACCCGGCCTGCGGCTTCGGCAAACTCTAGCGTCCCCACGCAGATTCTGTTCGAACATTCACATTGTTATTTGGAGGAACCGGAATGATTAAGAAGCAAATTGTGGTCAATGGCATCCCCAGGAACCTGGTGGTCGACGCGGAAGAAACCCTGGTCAACGTGATCAGGAAGAGCATCGGCCTGACCGGCACCAAGGTCGGCTGCAACGAAGGCCAGTGCGGGGCGTGCAGCGTCATCATGGACGGCAAGGTAGTGCGTTCCTGTGCGACCAAGATGAAACGCGTCAACGATGGCGCCGAGATCACCACCATCGAAGGCATCGGCACCCCGGCCAATCCGCACCCGCTGCAGCTCGCCTGGATGCTCCACGGCGCTGCCCAGTGCGGATTCTGTTCCCCGGGCTTCATCGTCTCGGCCAAGGGCTTGCTGGACACCAACCCCAGCCCGACCCGCGACGACGTCCGCGACTGGTTTCAGAAGCATCGCAACGCCTGCCGTTGCACCGGCTACAAGCCGCTGGTGGACGCCGTCATGGACGCGGCCAAGGTGCTGCGCGGCGAAAAGAGCGCGGCCGACCTCGAATTCAAGATGCCTGCCGACGGCAGTGTGTGGGGCACCCGTTACCCCCGTCCCTCGGCCTTGAGCAAGGTCACGGGAACCCTGGATTTCGGCGCTGATCTGGGCCTGAAGATGCCCGCCGGCACCCTGCAGTGCGCCATGGTGCAGGCCGAAGTGTCCCACGCCAAGATCCTGTCCATCGACACCACCGAAGCCGAGAAGATGCCCGGCGTGTTCAAGGTCGTTACCCACAAGGATGTGAAGGGCAAGAACCGCATCACCGGTCTGATCACCTTCCCCACCAACAAGGGTGACGGTTGGGATCGTCCGATCCTGTGCGACGAGAAGATCTTCCAGTACGGTGACGCCATCGCCATCGTCTGCGCCGACACCGAAGAGCAGGCCAAGGCCGCTGCCAAGGCCGTCAAGGTCGAGATCGAGCAGCTGCCCGAATACATGAGCGCTCCGGCGGCCATGGCCGAGGACGCCATCGAGATCCATCCCGGCACGCCCAACGTCTACTACATCCAGAAGATCGCCAAGGGCGCCGAGACCGCTCCCATCTTCGACAAGGCCGACGTGGTCGTGGAAGGCAGCTACTACACCTCCCGCCAGCCCCATCTGCCCATCGAGCCCGACTGCGGCTTTGCGTACATCGATGACGAAGGAAAGCTGATCATTCACTCCAAGTCCATCGGCCTGCACCTGCATCTGTACATGATCGCTCCCGGCCTCGGTCTGGAACCCGATCAGCTGCACCTGGTTCAGAATCCTGCCGGCGGCACCTTCGGCTACAAGTTCAGCCCGACCCTGGAAGCCCTTGTCGGCGCCGCCGCCCTGGCCACCGGTCGTCCCGTGAATCTGGTATACGACTATCGTCAGCAGCAGGCCTACACCGGCAAGCGCTCCCCGTTCTGGACCAACGTGCGTCTGGCCTCCACCAAGGACGGCAAGCTTCTGGGCATGGAAACCGACTGGACCGTCGACCATGGCCCGTACTCCGAGTTCGGTGACCTGCTGACCCTGCGCGGAGCCCAGTACATCGGCGCCGGCTACGATATCGCGAACATTCGCGGCGAAGGCCGCACCGTCTGCACCAACCACTGCTGGGGCGCTGCGTTCCGTGGTTACGGCGCTCCCGAATCCGAGTTCCCGTCCGAGACCCTGATGGACGAACTGGCTGAAAAGCTGGGCATGGATCCTTTCGAGCTGCGCTACAAGAACATCTACCGCAAGGGTTCCACCACCCCCACGGGTCAGGATCCTGAAGTGTACAGCCTGCCCGAGATGTTCGACATCATGCGGCCCAAGTACGAGGAAGCCAAGAAGCGCGCCGCCGCTGCCTCTACCGCCGAAGTCAAGCGCGGCGTGGGCATCGCCCTGGGCGTTTACGGCGCAGGCCTTGATGGCGCCGACTCCGCCGCCGCCGATGCCGAACTGATGGCCGACGGCACCGTCACCATCTACGACTGCTGGCAGGATCATGGCCAGGGCGCCGACATGGGCACCCTGGGTACGGCTCACGAAGCCTTGAAGCCGCTGGGCATCACGCCCGACAAGATCCGCCTGGTCATGAACGACACCCGCGTGGCTCCCAACACCGGCCCTGCCGGCGGCAGCCGCTCCCAGGTCATGGGCGGACAGGCCATCATCAACGCCTGCGAACAGCTGCTCAAGGCCATGAAGAAGCCTTCCGGCGGATTCCGCACCTACGATGAGATGGTCGCCGAAAAGCTGCCCACAAAGTATAACGGCAAATGGACCGCTCCTGCCAAGGATTGCGACGCCAACGGCCAGGGCAGCCCCTTCTGCTGTTACATGTACGGCCTGTTCCTGTCCGAGGTCGCTGTTGAAGTCGCCACCGGCAAGACCACGGTCGAAAAGATGGCCATTGTCGGCGACATCGGCAAGGTCAACAACTACTCCCTGGTCGACGGCCAGATCTACGGCGGCGTGGCCCAGGGCATCGGCCTGGCGCTGACCGAGGATTACGAGGACCTGAAGAAGCATGCCACCATGCGCGGCGCCGGTATCCCCTACATCAAGGACATCCCGGACTCCATGGACATCACCTATGTGGAGACCCCGCGTCCCGCCGGCCCCTTCGGCGCCTCCGGTGTCGGTGAAATGCCTCTGACCGCTCCTCACGCAGCGGTCCTGAACGCCGTGTACAACGCCTGCGGCGCTCGTGTGCGCGAGATTCCCGCGCTGCCGGAGAAAATCCTGGCTGCAATGAAGAAATAATGACCTGGTCAACCTCCCTCCGGGCGCTTTTGCGCCCGGAGGGCTTTTTTTATTTCTAAGGAGTGGTCATGGACCAGAAGGAACTCAGGAAATGGGAAGCGAAATGCATCCAGGAGGAGCCCCCCAAATGCAAGGCCGGGTGTCCCCTGGGAGTTGATGCCAGAGCTTTCGCCCAGGCAATGGCCAAGGGCGATCTTGGCGCTGCGAGGACCGTGCTCGAAAAGAGCATGCCTCTTGCGGCGATTACGGCCCGATTGTGCGAGGCGCCCTGCGAGGAGTTCTGCGTGCGGGGGGATCTTGGAGGAGCCGTGGCCCTTGGAGGGCTTGAGCGCCTGTGCATCCGGGAGACCCGGCCCAAAGGCAAGCTTCTGCGTCTTCCCGCCCGTCCCAGGAAGGTGGCGGTGTTCGGGGCAGGGCCGAGCGGCCTGGCCGTGGCCTTTGATCTGGGCAAGAAAGGTTACCCCGTGACCGTGTACCATGTCGGCGAGGCTCCCGGCGGGTGGCTTCGCGATCTTCCCGAGGCCGACCTGCCGACGCGGGTGCTCGACGAGGAGCTGTCCAGGCTCGCCTCCCTGCATGTGACCTACGTGTCCGTCCCCGTCATGGATTTGCCCCTGGTCGAAGCGCATCCCGCCGACGCGGTGTATGTGGGTCAGGATGACGCACTTGCTCCGGAACTCCTGGCCTTGCTCGGTTCTCCTGATCCCGACACCTTTGCGCTGGAGCGTCCGGGCTGGTTCACGGGCGCGCTGGAAGGGCGGTCGCACCGGTTCATCAGCGCTGTTTCCCATGGCCGCGAAGCAGCCGTTTCCATCGACCGCTACCTGCAGAACGCCTCCCTGACCTCAAGCCGCGTTTTTCTGCGCAGGGGCCAGACATCGCTTTTTACCCGGACCACGGACATTGCCCCTGTCCAGAGGGTTGTCCCGGCCGACGGCGTCGCATTCACCACAGAGGAGGGCTTGCTCGAAGCGGCGCGCTGCATCGACTGCCAGTGCCTGGAGTGCGTGCGGCACTGCGTGTATCTGTCCGAGTACGGAGGGTATCCCAAGAGTTACGCACGCCGTGTCTTCAACAATTCGGCCATCGTGAAGGGCGGGGGCGTGCATCAGGCCAACACGTTCATCAATTCCTGCTCCCTGTGTGGGCAGTGCGAAACGCTGTGTCCCAACGACTTTTCCATGGCCGACATGTGCCTGGACGCAAGGCGACTGATGGTGCGCGACAACCGCATGCCGCCGTCGGCCCACTGGTTCGCCCTGGAGGAGATGCGCTCGGCAGCGAGCGAACAGGCCGCCTTTATCAGGCATGCGCCCGGAGCACCGGACAGCGCAATGCTCTTCTTTCCGGGTTGCCAGCTCTCCGGCATCCGTCCAGACCAGACCCTGCGCCTTTACGACCGCCTGCTGGAGATGGAGCCGCGCACGGGCATCTGGCTCGACTGCTGCGGCGCTCCCGCCCACTGGGCAGGGCGCGAGGACGAGTTCGCGGGCATGCTGGGCAAGCTGAAAGAAGCCTGGAAAGCCATGGGCAGCCCCAGGGTCGTCACGGCCTGTTCGACCTGTCTCAAGATGTTTCGCGAACACCTGCCGGTATTCGGGGCCGAATCGGTCTGGACCCTGCTGGCGGGCGAAGCCCTGATACCCGGCGAGCCCCGTGAGCCTCTGGCCCTGTCCGATCCCTGCACATCGCGGCACGACGCCGCCACGCGCGGGGCCGTGCACGCCGTGCTGGAGAAGCTCGGGCAGCCCCTGGCGCCGTTGGCCATGTCCGGCGAGCTGACGGAATGTTGCGGCTTTGGCGGCCTGATGGACAACGCCAACCCTGCCCTGGCCCGCAAGGTCGCCCAGGCGCGGGTGGCCCAGTCCGAGGCCTCTTTTCTGACCTACTGCGCCATGTGCCGCGATCAGCTGGCCAAGACCGGCAAGCCCGTCCTGCACATCCTTGACCTACTTTTTCCTGATCTGGCCCACGGTGCTACCGAACCGCCCGCCGGCATCTCGGTCCGGCGCGTGAACCGGCGCAGGCTCAAGGACGCTCTCCAGGGTCGGCACGGCCGCGAGGGCATGCCGCGTCAGCCCTTTGAGGACGTGTCCCTGGTTTATTCCACGGAAGTGGCCGAACTCTTGGAGACCCGGCGCATTCTCGAAGACGACCTGCGTCAGGTCCTGCACAAGGTCCGAAACGGCGGGAAATGTCTGGTCCATGGCGAAGACGGCCGCAGGATTGTCGCGGCCGAACTGGGTGAGGTCACCTACTGGGTGGAATTCAGGCACGTAAAGGATGGTTTCGAGGTCCTGCGGGCCTGGTCTCATCGCATGCGCATCGCGGGAGGGCGGATATGAGCAGTCTTACGTTCGAGCCCAAGGACATGAACTGGGTCTGCGAGCCCTGCGGCCAGGCCCTGGAGCTTGGCCGCGTGGAACTCACGTATCTGGGCAACTCCTTTCATGTGGAGTTGCCGGTCTGTGCCAGGTGCGGAGCGGTGTACATCTACGAAGAGCTGGCCATGGGGCGGATCTTCGAAGTGGAGCAGTTGCTTGAGGACAAATGAACTTTATGCCTCGCCTCCGGTGCGCAAGTTTCTCGGCCCAGTGCTGCGTCCGGGCGGCGAGAGGCTGACCAGGCTCATGCTCGCGCTGGCAGGCCCGCTGCACGGCGCGCTGGCTCTGGACGCCGGATGCGGTTGCGGGGCGACCCTGGCGCTGCTCAGGGAACATGGGGCCAGGGCCGTGGGTTTGGACTTGAATGCGGCTTTGCTGCGCGAAGCCGGAGACGTGGATGCGCGCGTCGCACAGGCTGATTTGGCCGATCTGCCGTTGCCGGACGCATGCCTGGACCTCGTTCTGTGTGAATGCGTCTGGAACCTGACCGACAAGGAGCGCGTGCTGGCGGAATTTCGCCGGGTCCTCAGGCCGGGAGGAACGCTCGCACTGGCCGACATTTACGCGCGCGGGTGCCGCACCGGAGATTGGCCCGTGCGCTGCTGTTTCGCGCAGGCCACGGATCTGCAGACGGTGATGGAGCAGGTTGCCGGAGCCGGATTTGAGATCGACGTGATCGAGGAGCACACGGAATTGCTCAAGAAGACCGCTGCCGATTTCGTGTTCCGGCACGGCTCCCTGCACGGCTTCTGGCAGGCCGTGACCGGCGACCCGGTGCTGGCGCAGATGGCTTGCGACGCCTCGCGGGCATCGAAGCCGGGTTTGTTTCTGCTGATTGGGCATGCCAGGGAAGTTACATAAGTCCTATAGGACCTATAAGACCTATGGGACCTATAGAGCACTTTGTTTTATTTAAACAAATACCGAGGCCGACATGAACGAATACGATCTCGACATCCTGCGCCTGCACACCCAGGGTTTTTGCTGCGCGCAGATCGTCGTGCAGATGGCTCTGGAGATGCAAGGTGCTGAAAATCCGGGTCTCATCCGGGCCATGTCTGGACTGTGCGTGGGTTTTTCGTCCGCTCGGGGCGCGTGTGGAGCCTTGACCGGAGCAGCCTGTCTCATTGCCTATTATGCGGGAAAGGGTACGGCCGATGAACAAGTGCACGACAGATTGCCCCTCATGCTGACCGAACTCGCGGATTGGTTCGAGGAATACGCCACGGAACGCTTCGGAGGCATGGCCTGCTCGGCCATCGTGCCCGACGGCAAGCCGGATGCGTCCATATGCGGCGGTCTTGTTTCCGAGTGTTTCGGCAGGGCCATGACCATCCTGGTTGAAAACGGATTTGATCCTTCGAGCGATATTCATGAGTAAGGTGTTGGGTTCGATCCGGAGCGTGTGCCCGGAATGTCTGGGCAGGGTGACCGGGGAGTTGGTGCAGACCGGGGATGTCGTGCGCATGGTCAAGAGATGTCCCGAGCATGGAGAGTATACGACAGTCGTCTGGCGTGGGGATCCGGCATTTTCAAGCTGGGTGCGGCCCAAGATTCCTTTTGGCGGTGGTGTGCGCGAATCGGTCGGCAATGGCTGCCCCTATGACTGCGGCCTGTGCGCGCGCCATGCCCAGCGCACCTGCACGGCATTGGTCGAGATCACCTCGCGCTGCAACCTGCACTGTCCGGTATGCTTCGCCGACAGCGGCGGGGCAGAAAAAGATCCGGATCATGACATCCTGCGGCGCATGTTCGAGCAGACCATGGCCCGCACCGGCGGCTGCAACCTGCAACTTTCCGGCGGGGAGCCGACCGTGCGCGATGATCTGCCGGACATCGTGCGTCTGGCCAAGCGTGCCGGGTTCGGGTTTGTGCAGCTCAATACCAACGGGCTGCGTCTGGCCGAAGATCCGGCCTTGGCCGGAAAGCTCGCCGAAGCCGGGCTGTCGTCGATTTTCTTGCAGTTTGACGGCGTGCGCGACGAGGTCTTTCGCACCTTGCGCGGCCGGGATCTGCTGGAGACAAAGAAAAGGGCCATGGACCACGCGGCCGGAGCGGGGCTCGGCATCGTGCTCGTGCCGACCGTGGCGCGCGGCGTGAACGTCGACCAGTTGTGGGATATCGTTCGGTTCGGGCTTGAGCGTCAGCCGCACGTGCGCGGAGTGCATTTTCAGCCCATGAGTTATTTCGGTCGCTTTCCCGCTGATTTTTCGCCGGAGCACGTCACCTTGCCCGAGGTCATGACCGGCCTGTGCGAGCAGAGCGGCGGCGAGATCAAGGCGGGGGATTTTTTGCCTCCGGGCTGCGAGCACGCCCTGTGTTCCTTCTCGGGCAAGTTCATGACGCGCGAGGACGGAGTGCTCTTGCGTATGGGCAGCGGGACTTGCGACTGCACCCCAAGGCCCGCCGAGGCCGGAGCGCTGAAGTCCATTGGCGTCACGGCCCGTCAATGGTCCGCTCCGGTGGTCCCGGAGGCTCAGTCTTCAGATTGTTCCCGCACGTCCCCGGACACCTCGCCCGGCGACGACCTGGATCGTTTTCTGGCCCGCGCCCGGACGCATTCCTTCACCATTTCGGGCATGGCCTTTCAGGACGCCTGGACCCTCAATCTGGACCGCTTGCAGGGCTGCTGCATTCACGTGGCCCAGCCCGACGGGCGGCTCATCCCCTTTTGTGCCTTCAATCTGACGTCCAGGGATGGCCGCAGCCTGTATCGCGGTACCGTATGAAGCCAAGCAGCGTGGACGCCTTGTCGGCCAGGCGCCTCGGCCTTGCCTGGCCTCCGGACCGGGAGCGGATCGAGACCGCGCGCATGGAAGCGCTCAGAAGCACCGTGGCCCACGCACGGCAAAAGAGCTCCTGGTACCGTGAGCGACTGGCGGGTCTGGACCCGGATTGTCTGCGCTCCAGCGTCGATCTTGCGCGTCTTCCCTTTCTGAACGGCGCGGACTTGGCGGCCCACGGCCGAGAGCTGCTCTGCGTCTCCCAGAGCGAGGTGGCACGTATTATCACTTTGCAGACCTCCGGCAGCACCGGCGCGCCCAAAAGGCTGCATTTCACGCGCGAGGACCTGGATTCGACTGTCGATTTTTTTCAGCAAGGCATGTTTTCGCTCATTTCATCCCACGACAAAGTGCTCGCCCTGCTCCCTTTTTCCCTGCCGGACAGCACCGGTGATCTGCTCATCCGTGCCCTGGCAAAAGGGGGCGTGCACTGCGAGGGCGTGTGGCCGCCGACAGACTGGAGGGCTTTGGCCCTGCGCATCCGGGACGAGAATTTTACCAGCATCGTCGGCCTGCCCCAGCACCTCCTGGCTCTGGCCTATGAACTTCCGCACGGCCTGGTGCGCAACATGCTCCTGTGCTCGGATTACGCCCCGCAATCCCTGCGCGCCCGAATCGAGGAAGCCTGCGGCAGCGAGACCTTTCTGCACTACGGCACCACCGAGACGGGACTTGGCGGCGGCGTGGAATGTCAGGCGCACGGCGGCTGTCACATGCGCGAGTCAGACCTCCTGATCGAGATCGTCGACCTGCGCACAGGAGCACCCGTGCCCGAAGGCGAGGTGGGGGAGGTGGTCGTCACCACCCTGAACCGTCAGGCCATGCCGTTGCTGCGTTACCGCACCGGAGACCTGGCCAGCCTCGACACGTCGCCCTGCCTGTGCGGCGGGGTCTCAGCCCGCTTGTGCGACATCCGGGGTCGGCGCAAGGCCTGTCCGATCGCGGGAGGCTACTCCGTGGCCAGCCAGGACCTCGATGATGCCCTCTTTGCGCTGGATGGCCTGCTCGATTATCGCGCCTCCTTGACACGTTCGGCCGGAAGGGATGCAATCAGCGTTGAATTTCTGGCCAGGCCGGGGCATGAGCGCCTGGAGCGGGAGATTCATCGGGCCTTGAAATCGGTGCCTGCCCTGAACATGGCCATGCAAAGCCTGACCTTCGAGGCCGGGCCCGCGCTGCGGGTGGAGTCCTTTTCTCCGTCGCACACCTTGAAACGCACCATCCTTGATAACCGTGGGAGTTGTTCATGAATGATATATTTCAGTCTGTTGTGGAAGTTCTTCTGAAGGGGGAAGACGCTGTTTTCTGCGGCATCGTCGAGAGTTCCGGCTCTGCCCCACGCACTTCCGGGGCGCGCATGCTGGTGCTGTCCGACGGGTCCATCCATGGCTCGGTGGGCGGTGGCCCCGTCGAGGGAGCCTGCCAGGCCAAGGCCGCAAAACTTCTGCAAGGGACAAAGACGCATCACTTTCTGTCCTTTGACCTGAATTCCGTCAAAGCCGCCGATGCGGGCATGGTCTGCGGTGGAGCGGTCAAGGTGCTGCTGCAGCGGGTTTCCGCGGAGCATCTGCCATTTTTCGAAAACATCGTGCGTTTGCAGCGAGAAGGGGAGAGGCCGGTGCTGGTCACCGTCATGCAGCCGAAGCAGGATCCCGTGCTGGCCGTCTGGACGGCGCGCGACGGACTGGCGGGAGCCGCACTGCCTGAAACCCTCGCCGGAGAGCTGGCGCGCAAGGCCGCCAAGACGCGTCAGTCCTTTGGTCTCGAAGAAAGCGGCGTTAGCGTCTTTGCGGAGCCCGTCGTCACGCCGACGGTGCTGCACCTGGTCGGCGCGGGGCATGTGGCCCTGGCCACGGCCAAGGTCGCGGCTTTTGCCGGATTCGAGGTGGTGGTCATGGACGATCGCTCCGAATTTGCCGATCCCGGGCGTTATCCAGAGGCGCGCGAGGTGCGCGTGCTGGAAAATTTCGATGCCTGCCTCGCCGATCTTGGCGCTGACGACTATGTGGTCATCGTCACGCGTGGGCATCTGCACGACCGCGACGTCCTGGCCCAGGCGCTCAAAACCGGGGCCGGGTACATCGGCATGATCGGCAGTCGCAGCAAGCGCGACGCGGTGTACCGTTCGCTTCTGGAGTCCGGCTATACCCAGGCAGACCTGGACCGCGTCTTTTGTCCTATCGGTCTGACCATCGGCGCGGACACGCCCGAGGAAATCGCCGTCAGCATCGTCGGCGAGATGATCCGGGTGCGGGCCGGGGTCCCGGCGTGACGGAAGGAGGCACACGCTTCGGGGCCGTCATCCTTGCGGCCGGGTTTTCCTCGCGCATGGGCGATTTCAAACCCCTCATGGACCTCGGCGGCATGGCGGTGCTGGAGCGCTGCGTGCGCATGTTTCGCGACGCAGGCGTCGAGCGGGTCCTGGTAGTCACCGGGCATCGCGCCCCCGAGGTGCGGGCCGAGGCCGGGCGGCTTGGCGTACCCACGATTTACAACGAGGGGTACGAGAAGGGCATGTTTTCCTCCGTGCGCACGGCCGTGTCCGCCATGTCCGGGCACGACGCCTTCTTTCTCCTGCCCGTGGACATCCCGCTGGTCCGTCCTTCCACGGTCACGGCCCTGCTCGACGAGTATGACGGCCGCATCGCCTTTCCCGTCTTCGAGGGAGAACGCGGACATCCGCCCCTCATTCCCGCCGCCCTGATCCCCGCCATCCTGGAACATGACGGCCGGGGCGGTCTGAAGACGCTGCTGGAAGGGTACCGTGCCCTTGATGTTCCGGTCTGGGACAGAGGCATCCTTCTTGATGCCGACACCATGACGGATTTTGCGCTTCTTGAGAGGCGCGCCGCCCGTCTCCATATCGGCGATCGCGGCGAGGCCCTGGCCCTGGCCGCGCAGTCCATGCCCGAGCGGGGCCTCGCACACGGTCTGGCAGTGGCCGCCGTGGCCTTGCGCCTGGGCGGAGAGCTGAACCGGCATGGAGGGAATCTTGATCCGGACCTGATCCACAACGCCGCGCTGCTGCATGACGTGGCCAAGGGCTGTCCCGGGCATGAGGCCGCCGGCGGCGAGCTGCTGGCGCGTTTCGGGCTGTCCGGCCTGTCCTCCATAGTGGCCGCCCATCGCGACGTCCCGCCCCCGGCTTCGGGCGTGCTGACGGAGAAGGAGGTGGTCTGTCTGGCCGACAAGCTGGTGCGCTGCGACAGGCGTGTGGCCGTGCGGGATCGTTTCGGCGAGAAGCTGGCCCTGTACCGCTGCGACGAGGAGGCCTGCGCGGCCATCCGAGGCCGCATGGACAACGCCCTGGCCCTGGTGGCCCTGGTCGAGGCGGCCTGCGGTCGGGGTATCGAGGAGATTCTTGTGGGGGAAGCGGCGTGAGCGAAATCTATCTCATCCGCCACGGCGAGATCACCCAGTCCTCGCCGCGTCGCTTTGTGGGGCAGACGGATCTGCCTCTGACGGACAGGGGGCGGGAGCAGATTGAAAGGGTGGCGCTATTTCTTACCGGCAGGGGCGTGGGGCGGCTGCTGTGCAGCCCGATTTCGCGCTGCGTGGAGAGCGCGGGCATCATCGGCGCGGTTCTGGGGATTGCGCCCGAAATCGTCCCGGACCTGCGCGAGATCGCGCTTGGCGCCTGGGAGGGCCTGACCGTGGACGAGGTGCGCGAGCGTTTCCCGGGCCGCTACGAGGCGCGGGGCCGAAACCTGGCAGGATTCCGTCCGCCGGACGGGGAGAGCTTCGCCGACGTGCAGCGCCGAGCCTGGCCGGCCTTCGAGACGGCCGCCGTCGATCTGGATGAACCTCTGGCCATGGTGGCTCACGGAGGAGTCAACCGTGTGCTCCTGTGCCGCATCCTGGGCATGCCGCTCGAAAACCTGTTCCGCCTGGAGCAGCACTATGCCTGTGTCAATATTCTGCGGGAGGACGACGGTGAGTTCCGCGTGGCGACGATGAACCATTGGGCGGAGTGAACGGACGGGCTGCTCCGGAAATCCGGTTCCGGAGATCCGGTTCCGGAGATCATGGAACCGGGACATGCATCCGGTCGGTAAGGAAATAAAAAGGACCGCCGCGTGATTATCGCGGCGGTCCTTTGTGTTGCGAAGCCGGACTCGGAAGGTCAGAAGCGGTAGGCCACGCTCATGCCGATCAGATGGGCGTCGCCGTCCTCGAAGTCGGCGGTTTCGACGTTCCCGCCGCTGACATGGATTTCCGCGCCCTTGCGGTCGATGATCAGCAGATAGGTATAGCCAAGATCCACGCTCCAGGCGTCTCCGTGCCAGCCAAGGCCGGCGGAGAAGAGCTGACGGTCGTTGGCCGGGACCATGTAGTCGGCGCGTTCGGTGCGGACGGGCGTTTCGTCGTAGACGTAGCCGGCTCGCAGATCCCAGGCCGGAGTCAGGGCGTATTCGGCCCCGATCGCCAGTCTCCAGGTATCCTTCCAGTCCTTGAAGACGGGGCCGGAGGGGTTGACGCCATTGATACGGATGTCCAGTTCCTCGTATGAGGACCAGCCAGTGCGGGTCACGTCCACTTCGATGCTCAGCCTGTCGACGGGGGTCAGGCACATGCCGAGGGACCAGGAGTCCGGCAGGGTGATTTCGCCGTCGGCGTCACCGTTGAGCATGTCGCCCATGGCTCCGGGCATGTTGCTTTCGGCCTCGCCGCGCGGATGCACGTCGATGGCGCTGCGGTACATGAGCCCGAAGGACAGCCAGTCCGTCGGTGCATACAGGGTGGAAACGCTGACACCCAGTCCGACGTCGTCGCCCCGGACCTTCAGGTCGTAGGCTCCGGCCACTGTCTTCTTCTGCTCGAAATCGAAATAATTGGCCTCGACGCCAAGGCCGATGGACCAGGTGTCCGTAAGCTTCATGCCGAGCACTGGCGTAACGGAAACGCTCTTGATGCCCGCATAATAGACGCTGCTGCTTCCGGCCCAGTCCTCGTCGAATTCCGTGCCGAGCCCGAAGCGGTTGTAGACGCCGATCCCCAGCCAGTAGCGCTCGCCGAGCTGGTGCACCGCGTAGGCATGGGGCAACAGCCAGACATTGTCCTTGCCGTCGGCGCTCTGCCGTCCGTCAATGGACACGGTGGCCATGGGGGCCACGGCCACCAATCCGGTCATGACCTGCGTGCCGTTCAGCCCGGTCATGGCGGCGGGGTTGGACGCCACCACCGAGGCATCGGCCTTTCTGGCCATGGTCGTGCCGCCGAGGGCATTGCCCCGTGCGCTCCACTCGTAAACGGCAAAGCCGGCCGCCGACACCTGCTGTCCCGTCAGCAACAGCGCCAACATGACAGCGGCAACAATTCTCCCCATCGCTCCTCCTCGTTCAGCACAGGTTCATGCGCACCCGTCCGGGCGCGCGACAAGCTCCGGCGCATACGGATTTTTTTCTGTCATCTCAAGGAGAAAGGGCAAAGTGATCGCTCAGTTGCGGCTAATTGATTGCGGCAATGACGGGAGGGAATCCAGCAGTAGCGGTGAGTTCAGTCGTTGAGTGTCTCCCGCAAGGGAATTGTCGTGGTATCACTTCTCGTGATGAGACAACGAGAACATCGGCCGATCGCTTGCGAAGACGTTCGCGTGCGAAAGGGATTTATCATACGTCGTCGAGCAGCACGCCAATCTCTTCCGGTGACGGAAGGTGCCCTTTCAGCGCGCTGGGCACGCTTCTGGTCGTTTCGTAGGTTGCCACGCCAATGGGTTTTCGTGAATCGCGCAGGGCGTATTCGACCACGGTCCGGTTTTTATCCCTGCAGAGAATAATGCCTATGGATGGATTTTCGTCCTCGTGGCGGACATGGTTGTCAAGCGCCGCAAGATAGAATTGCATCTTTCCGACGAATTCGGGTATGAATTTTCCGATCTTGAGTTCGATGGCCACCAGCGCCTTGAGCCGTCGGTGAAAGAGCAGCAGATCGATGAAAAATTCATCGCCCCCGACCTCAAGCCGGAACTGACTGCCCATGTAGGCGAACATGCCGCCCATGGAGCGCAGGAAGTCTTCAATACGTCCGATGAGCCGTTTTTCCAGTTCTCGTTCGCTGTGCTTTTCGCCGAGTTCCAAGAAATCGAATGTATAGCCGTCCCTCACGGCCAGCTTGGCCTGGTTGCGGAGTTCCGGCGTCAGTGCCTGTTCGAAATTGTGCTGCCCGAGAAGTGATTTCTCGTAGCTATGGTTGTCGATGTGGTGAATGAGCACGTTTTTCGACCAGCCGAATTTGCGGGTCATGCGGATATAGAATTCTCTTTCAAGTGCGTCCTTGCAGCGCTGGAGGATGGCCAGATTATGGGACCAGCCTATTTGTGCAACCAATGGTTGCACTCGGTCATCGTTGTGATAAAGAATATAAAATTCACGCATGTAAAATATGTTTCGTCTTGAGAATCCGGAGATGCCCGGAAATTCCGAGCGCAGGTCCCCTGCCAATCGTTCCGCAATGGCGGAACCATGCCGCGCATCTGTCTGCCGATCCACGATCATGCGCCCAATATCCCAGTAAAGGTAGACCAGTTCTCTGTTGACCGCCTTGAGGGCTTCGTATTGGGCGTTCCGGATACGTGTTTTGACCTCCGCAAGGAGGTGGACATAGTCTTCAGGCGTGCCGAAGGAATCCGGCGTGTGTCTCTCGAATGATTTCATCCCTTTTCTCTCCTGAGGATCTTGAATGTTCCCGGTCCGGGTGAAGAGCCGTGACGGCGTTGCCGGTTTTGGCTTGCCTCGCGGTCAACAGACCGTTTCCTTTTCCTGGCGGAAACGGGGGGCGCATAGTGACATAGACCGGAAAGCGGGGAGATACATCGGGAATTTTATGAAAATCAGGGAAGGAATCTAGGTAGTTCTGATCATGATCAGATCATGGAAGGGCGAGGCTGCGATGCGGGTTACTACAAGCGGGGAGCAGCTTCAGAAGGACAAAAGCCTTATCGTTTGTCGGTTCGGAATCTGCCCGGAGAGTGCCTGTGTCTAAGCGCAACGCTCTTTCGATTGCAGTTAAAGTCGTCTCCATAAATACAATCACGGGTCCGTAATGCGACAAAGACCCTCGCCTCAGCCTGTCCTGATCACGGCGAGGGTCATGTCGTCGGCCTTTTTCTTTGTTCCCCGAAAGGCGTTCACGGTTTCGATGATCTCCCGGATGATCCCGGCGGCCGGGAGATCATGGTGGGTGCGGATGGTGTCCTTGAGGCGCTGCTTGCCGAACATCTCCCCGTCCGGTGACATCGTCTCCCAGATGCCGTCCGTGCCGATGAAGATGATCCGGCCCTCGGGCAGGCCGGGGCGCTCGTGCAGCTCGAAGTCGGTTTGCCTGATGACGCCGAGGGGCAGGCCTTCCCCACGGAGCTCCTCGAATCTGTCTTCGACCGGGGAATAGACCAGGGCCGGATCGTGCCCCGCCCGGACCCAGCGGATGGCCCCGCTTTCAGTCAGTTCCAGCAGGAACAGGGTCATGAACCGCCCCGTGCGGTCCGTGTCCTCGGCCACAAGCTCGTTCACGCGCCCGACGATATCGTCCAGACCCTTGCCGCAGGCTGCCTGGCTCCGGATGTAGGCCCTGGCCGAAGCCATCATCAGGGCGGCCGGGATGCCGTGTCCGCTGACATCGCCGACGGCGATGACGAGACTCTTCCCATCCGCGCCTTGTCTGGGGATGAAGCCGTAGTAATCGCCTCCGGTCTCGTGGCAGTACTCGCTGACGGCGGCGATGTCGTGCCCGCCGAACCGTGGACTTTCCGTTGGCAGGAGGTTCTGCTGGATCTGCTGCGCCACTTCCAGGGCGTTCTTGATGTGAATCCGGTCTTCGAGTTCAGGGACCATGCGGTTGAAGGCCTTTCCGAGCTGTCCTATTTCGTCCTTGCCCCGCACGTCGGCTCGCGCCGCGAAGTCGCCACGGGCGATCCTGGCCACAGCGGTGGCGAGCATGGAGATGTTGCGCGTGAAGAGCTTGGACAGGATGAAGGCCACGGCGCAGACAACCCCGCCCACGATCAGGACGATGACGCCCATGCTCCGGATGTGGCTGCGGATTTGGGCGAGGATGAACTCCCGTGCGGTCAGGGTTTCCCTGACGACATCGGCCTTGGGCACGAGAACCATGAGGGCCGCTCCGCCTGGTTCGATGGGTGCATAGGCCCACAGCGTGTCCTCTCCCTTGGAACGCATGTCGGCGATACCCGAGGTCGTCGCCGTCAGGTCCTGCAGCATGGCGGCGTAGGACTGTACATCGTCGGAAAGGAGCCATGTGTCCGTGCCCGGCCGGCCCCAATGACCGCGCTGGGTTTCCTGGGACTGCTCCCGGGCGACGATCCGCAGCTGCCTTTCCAGCGAGCCGGGGGCGGTTTCCGGGCTGGCCAGAAACGTGGCCGCGTTGTCCGAAAAGATGCCAAGATGCGGGTTCTTGTGGAGAAGTGCGCTCACCGGAACGGCAAGGGTCACGTGGCCCTGGACCGTACCGGTTTCGTCCTTGATGGCGGAGGTGATGTTGAAGACGAGCAGACGGGTGCGCGGGTCGATCTGTGGGTCCGACCACGCAAGCTCCCGGACGTGTTGCGTGTCGGCGTCGCGGTATAGCGGTTCGCGAAGGAACATGCGCGAGGTGGATTTCGGGTAGGTGATCCGTGTCGCGTCGGAAAGCTCGATGTCGATCCAGAGGACGAGATCGCTGTACCTGAACTTCAGATTTTTCAGGACGGGAAGGAGCAGGTCGTGCAGGGATGAGGCCGAGGGATCGGGGATGCTCCGCCGATCGTTTTCGATCTCCATGGAATCAAAGTCGACCTCCAGATTCTGCCGTCCGCTTCTGTGGAGAAAATAATAGTCGTCCCGGGCGGTGAAGACCTGCGCCGCTGACGGCAGAAAGCGGGGTTCGGTCGCGGCGTGCTCGTGTCCGTACAGGATGCCTTCGATCCTGGAGGCGAGAAACTGCGCGTTGGATTCCAGGAGCTGCTGTTCACGCCGCAGGATGCGGGCATGGTCCTCGACGATCCGTTTCAGGGTCGTTCGGGCGGTGTTCATGAGGCGTTGAAACTCCGGTCCACGAGTCCGTCGCCGAGGGCGGCCAGGTTGTCCCGGAATTGGAAGCCGACCACGAGCAACGGCGCGAGGGAAATGAAGAGCAGCAGTACGAGCAGTTTGTTTCGAATGCCCATGGGTCCTCCACGGAAAGGCGATGCGCTGGGGTGTTGGTCAGTGTATACCAACCCCGGTCAGGGGGGAAGTGCCCCGGACGCGGCGACGAGACTGCCGTCATGATGACGCAGCAGGCCGGACGTAGCGCCTGGAAAGTGAAAACGCCGTCCCGGTTGTCCGGTACGGCGTTTGTCATGCAGATCACGGCCTGGCGCAGGAGGAAGGGCTTTTTAGAAACGCTTGAGCTCTTCCTTGGCCAGGACCGCGTGAATTCCGTCGCTGTCCGCCGGATGGACAAGAAGCGTCGATCTGCCGTTCATGCAGATGGTCTTGAGCTGGTCCGAGATGCGAATGCGTCTTGCGTCCTCGATGGGCGCGTTGTCCGGGGTGCGGATGTCCTCGATGGACTCGTAGCTCCTGAGTTCTCCCGCCGTCATGACCGATCCGGCTTGCCCCAGATGATACCAGCCCCGGAAGCGACCGTCGTTGCCCTGCAAGCGCAGGCCGATTCCAGCCAGGGCACCGATGATGCCGCCGCCGGTGCCGCCGTGCTCGGACAGGTGTATGCCGAGCTTTTCGGCCAGGGTATACGCCTGGCTTTTGGTCAGTACCTCCTTCTTGGCGCGCAGACCGAATGAGATCAGGGCCTTGCAGGTTTCAGTCTCGGGTTCGGGGACGATGCACAGTCCCGGATCTGAGCCTGGCGCGCTGTGCGTTTCAAGGTAGGCGCTCAGGAATTCTGCGTATTTTTCCGGCGCGACGTCGGTCTTGGCCGTAAAGACCATGGAACTGTTGTGCGAGGTGTAGGGGATGTCCGGGTGCACGAAGAGCTGATGGCGGGAGATCATGGAATATGAGCCCCAGCCCATGGCGGTCATCTCGCGACACGCGGCCTCGACCAGCCACCCTGTGCCCTTGCTTTCCAGATTGTCGGTGTCGTCCATGCAGATCATGAGTTTCACGGGTTCGCTCCTGAATTTTCGGGTTTGGGATTTGCGGAAAGAAGTCCACGGGCTTCAAGTTTGGTCAAAAGGGCCGGAACGGGCAGCGCGCCCAGTGCTCCAAAAATCATTCCGCCGCCGGTCTTGATGGCGGTGCTCATGAACAGCACCTGCACGTCCATGCCGACCATCCACTCCGAAAAGAGTGAGATCGGGGCGCGGGCCGCGCCCGCCAGCAGGCCCGCGACGGCGAAGAAGGCGAGGTTCTTGCGATGGCTTTCCAGGAACGGCACGCAGAAATCGATGACCAGGGCGGGCAGCATGTAGCTGACGATGCCCAGGGGGCCGAGCTTGCCGCTGCCCGTGAACATGCCTAGCAACCCGGCCATTCCCGCAGCCAGGGTGGCGCTCCAGCGCTTGCGCACGCACAGGGCGGCGAGCATCAGAAAAAGGATCAGAAAAAACATGGAGTGGCCAGGCACCTTGAGGTGCAGGCGCAACATGAGCTTGGTGGACAGAATCAGCAGGGAGCAGAAACCCAGGAAAAGGGATTCCTGCAGGGTGAAGCCGAACATGTGGTTACGCACGGGGCTCTCCGGTTGTATTTGATGGATTGGGGCCGGGCCACACTGTGCGGTCCGGGTGCAGGCCGTACCAGCGGCAGTGGGCGGCCAGGGCCACGTCCTTGGCAAGGACCAGGCTGGAGACGATGGCGGGCAGGCAGATGACGCGCACCAGCGTGCCCCAGTTGGCGGGGTTGACGAGCTCGCGAGGAAGGATGCGGGCCCCGCGCAACACCTGACTTTCATATGTTTGCACCGAGACGCCCCACAGCGTTGGGAAGAAGAATACACAGGTGGAGAGCACGAAACCTACCTTGGCGGGCAGAAAGCGGACCAGGAGTCTGGCCATCTCCCCGTGATGCGTGGTCTTCATGAGCAGCACTCCCGGCAAGACGAGCAGCACGAGCCGACAGGCGACCAGGGCCCCGTCCGGCAGGCTCTGCACGCCGTATCGAAGCAAATAGAGGGCCATGACCAGCACGACCTGCCAAATGAAGACAAGGACGAGGCGTCTCCAGGGATGGCGATGGGCTCCCGTGGCTACGGCCAGGGCCGCCGTGCCCAGGGTCAGGGCCGTCAGGCTCCAGGGGCCGTGCCAGAACAGGGCGCCCATGGCGAGTGCCATCGCCGCAGTGATGCGAAGGATCAGCCGGGTCTGCCTGACTCGCGTGGTGTGTCGTGATGACCCGTTCAGCATGGGATGAGCCCCATGGCCCGAAGTTCGTGGACGCTGTGCGCACCATGCACGGCGGGACTGCGGTGCAGGGTGCAGATGACGGACCTGCCGTCAAGGCACGCCTGGTGCAATATGCTCCAGACGCGGGTGGTCGAGGCCGGGTCCAGACCCACGAAGGGGTCGTCCAGCAGGAGCAGTTCCGGCTCCACGGCCAGGACCGAGGCCAGGGCCACGAGATGTTGCTCGCCGTGGCTGAGCAGGAATGGCGGGCGCTCGGCCAGTGCGACCAGATCCAGTTTTTCAAGGATGTCCATGGCCAGTTCACGGCAACGCGCCTTGGGCAGGCCGCGGTACGTCAGGGGAAAGGAGACCTCGTCCAGGACCGTATCCGCCGTGAGTTGGCGGGCGGGGTTCTGGATCAGCAGTCCGACCCTGCCGCGCAGTCCTTTCGGAGTCGGCGTCAGGCCGAAGACGGAGGCGCTGCCGTCGCTCAGGGGCTCAAAGCCCGTCAGGCAGCGCAGCAGCGAGGTCTTACCCGAGCCGTTACCACCCTTGATGATGGCGATTTCGCCTTGGTGCAGCGTGAAATCGAGCCGTTCCCAGATGCGTTTGTCACCCAGTTCAAGTCGTGCGTTCTCCATGGTCACCACGGCGGTTTTTCCGGGTACGGAGGGAGGGGCGGGCAGGGCAACGGGGGGAGTGTCGACGGCGGGCCGCAGAGTCCTGTTCGCGATGCCCAGGATGCGGCCGATGGCGCGCAATGGAGCGGGGTCGTGTTCACACAGAACCACGCTCCCGCCTGCGGCCAGGAAATTTTCGAGGATAGAGTTCAGGGCGTCGATGCCGCCCTGGTCGAGCTGGGCGCAGGGCTCGTCCAGCAGCAGGATATGGGGCTCCATGGTCAGCATGGCCGCCAGGAGGAGTTTGTATTTTTGACCGACGGACAGGGTCCCCACCGGGCGGTCCAGGGGCAGGGTGTCGTGGTCGAGTCCCACGCGGGACATGGCCCCGAGCATGCGCGAGGTAATCTTCTCGGGCGGCACGCGCAGGTTCTCCAGCCCAAAGGCCAGTTCGGACCCTACATCGGCGCAAAGAAGCTGTGTGTCGGGGTTCTGAAGGATGAGCCCAATGCGCCCCGGAAGGGCCTGGGAAACTGGCTGGCCGTCTAGCAGGACCCGGCCAGGTCCCGGCTCGTGCAGGCCGGCCATGGTCCGCAGCAAGGTTGATTTTCCGCATCCCGTGGGGCCGGTGATGCAGACGCATTCCCCGGGGCCGACCTCAAGGTCGACCCCGGAGTAGAGCGGGCCGGTCAGGCCGGCCGCGCCGACATTTTCCAGCGTGAGCGCCATCAGAAGGCGTAGTCGATGCCGCAGTAGAGGGTCCGTCCGGGACGGGGGAAGCCGTAGCTCTCCTCGTAGTCCTCGTCGAAGAGGTTGTTCACCCCTGCATAGACGCTCAATGCCTTGTCCAGGAAGGACTGGCTGATCTTCAGATCGACCACCGTGAAGTCGTCCATGCGTTTCTTCTCGGTCGCGTCGTCGTTGTAGGTGTACTGGTTGGCCACGTACCGGACTCCGGCATTCAGAGCGGTGCCGAAGGGGCAGGTGTACTGGGCCTCCAGGGCCACGGTGTCGCGCGGACGGTACTGCAGTTCGTCGCGTTCGGAGTTGTCGGACTTGTCTTCGGAATGCAGGTAGCCGTAGCTCGCCCGGGCCCAGAAGGAGTCGAAGAACCTGTTTTCCAGACCCACTTCGAAGCCTTCGAGGAGGTATTCCTCATAGTTCTCGTAGATATCGGTCGTGTCGTCCTTCTCGATGAGGTTCTCGGCATACGTACGGTACACGGAGCCGGTGAACACGGTCTTGAAGGGCAGTTCCTGGTCCAGGCCGATCTCGAAGTGGCGGGCCACCTCCGGTTCCAGGTCCGGGTTGCCGGAGGTGGCGTCGAAGAGGTTGCGGATGGAGGCGAAGCGCACCTTGCGGGCGTGGTTGGCGGAGATGGTCGTGCCTTCGAAGGGCCGGTAGCTGGCGCCGAGGAGGTAGGTCCAGTCCGTCGCGGTTTCGGACTCGGGGCCGGTCTGGGCCACGTAGCCGCCGCCGGCCACCAGGGTCACCTGTTCGATGGGAGTGATGGTGTATTCCATGGCCGCAGAGTATTCCTGCAGGTCCTTATCCGTATCGATGATGGTCTCGCCTTTCTTCTTCTTGGTGAACCCGGTTTCTTCCCAGCTCTGGTTCTCGCCGCTCAGGGCCGCGGTCAGGACGCCGTATGCGTCGAAGTCGTAGCTGGCACGCATGTTCGTGCCGGCGATGGTGCTGGTGGAGTCGCTCTTGGAAGAGCCGCTCAGGTCGGTCGTGCTGTAAGAATCGTCGTCGTAGCCCTTGGTCAGTTCGTTGCGCTGGTTCGCATAGACGGCCGTGGCGATGGTCAGCGGAAAATCGAACTCGTGGCGCAGGTTGAACTGGGCAGCCAGGTCGCTGTAGTCTTCCAGGCGCTCGTACTTGGCCGTCTTGCCAAAGGGGTCGGTGCTGTCGGTGATGACGGACGGCGGCTTCCCGTAGCTTCCGCCGGTGTACGAGAAGACGGCGCCAAGCTGGGTGCTTGCGTCGATGTTGTAGGCGCCGTTGAAGAAGAAGCTGTTGCGCTCACGGTCGCTGTTCTCGCGGCGGTCGGAGTCCTGGGCCTCGTTTTTGTCGAAATCGTCGGAAATCAGGTAGCCGTTGGAATTGAGCCGGCTCACGCTGCCGAAGAAAAATCCCTTTTCGTTGCCGCCGGAGAGGGATGCCTTGCCTAGGTAGGAATCTTCCTGCCCGGCACGAAGGCCCACGGAGCCGTGCATGCCCTGGTTGCCGCCCTTGGTGATGATGTTGATGACGGCTGCCGTGCCGCCGGAACCGTACAACACCGAACTCGCGCCCTTGGTCAGGATGATGCGGGAAATGTTCTCGGCAGGGATGGATGCAGGATCGAACTGGCCGTCATAGGTGGACTGGAAGGGCACGCCGTTGATCAGAAGCTTGATGTGCCTGGTTCGGAAGCCTCTGATGTCGATGCGCGGAGTTCCATCGGCGGCCGTGCGGATGTACACGCCGGGGAGCATCTGGATGGCCTCGTTCAGGGTCGTCGCGCCACGGGTTTCAATGTCCTTGGCCGTGACCTCGGTGATGTTGGTCACGTCGTCCACGCCCGGTTTGTCGGAAGTCACGACAATTTCGCCCAGAGCATATTCAGGCTCTTGGGCAAGGGCGGGTTGGGCTGCGACCAGGGCGAGGAACAGCAGGAGGGCCAGTTGGAATCGGGGCATGGTAATCCTCGGAAGTAAAGGGTTGGTGGTAGGTTGGCATCAACAGCATGTAATTATGTCTGATTCGGTATAGTTTGAAAAAATTTTAGTCAATAATGTCGAATATGTCAGATGAGGCATAATAAGTTTGTTGGCCCATGCCTCGCCATGCAAGGCGACTCTGGATTGTTGGACAGGGAATTCGTGACGACGTATGGGAGGCACACTCGTGTTTAATGCTGCAAGCAAATAAGGATTTCGCATGAAAGATAAAGACAACAGTGCTTTGGGTCGTTCTCTGTGGCGGCTGGTGCGTTTTGCCCGCCCGCATGCGCGGCGCATAGGCCTCGGGCTTGCCGCCAATGCGGGGGCACGATTTTTCGACCTTCTGCCCATGATCGTGGTCGGGCGCGTGGTGGATACCGTGGCCGGGGCTCTGCGTGAAGGGCAGGTCCTGGCTGGCGCCGATTTTGCTTGGGCAGGCCTTCTGGTGCTGGGTACTTTTGCCGGGCTGGCCGTGTTTCAGAGCGTCAGCGACTACACCCTGGACTCGGCGGCGCAGCGGATTCGCCACGACCTGCGCGTGGATCTCTACACCCATGTGCAGAAGCTGGACGTGTCCTACTTCGAATCCCGCCAGACCGGCGACATCATGGCCGTGCTGGCCGGGGATGTGGACAATCTGGAGCGCTTCTTCTCCGACACGTCCACGAGCATCGTGCGTCTGCTTATAACCTTCACCGGAATCTACGGCATCCTCTTCTGGATGGACTACCACCTTGCGCTGCTGCTCCTTGCGCCCATGCCCATCGCCATCTGGGCCGTGCGCTTCTTCGCCACCCGCGTCGCCCCGCAGTACCGCAAGGCGAGAAAGGCCGTCGGCGACATCAACGCCATCCTGGAAAACAACCTCCAGGGCATGAACGTCATCCAGGCATATTCCGCGCAGGACCACCAGACCGGCCGCATCCGTCTTCGATCCGAGGAATATCGCGACGCTGCCATCCGCGCCGCCCGCGAGCGGGCGCGATTCGTGCCCCTGCTCTACGGGGTGGCGGGGATTGGATACGCGCTCCTGATCGGCGGAGGCGGGTGGATGACATTCGCGGGCATCGGCCCCAGCGTGGGCGATTTCACGACTTTCGTGCTCCTGGCCATGCGCCTCATCCTGCCCCTTTTCGTCTTCGGCATGCTCATCAATCAGATCCAGCAGTCCGAAGCTTCGGCCCTGCGCATCAACGAAATTTTCGACACGACGCCCACGGTGCGCGATCAGGCCAAGGCCCACCCTCTTGACGGGGAACTTCGCCGGGTCGAGGTTCGCGATGTCTGCTTTGCCTATCCGGAGCGCGAGAAGGTTCTGTGCGGAATAAATCTGTGTCTTGAGCGCGGCCGGGTGCTGGGCGTGGTCGGTCCCACCGGGGCGGGCAAGAGCTCCCTCGCCAAGCTCATGCTGCGCTACTACGATCCGTTGGATGGGCAAATTCTGGCCAACGGTCGCGAGCTGTCTTCCGTGACTCTGGACTCATGGCGGGGGCGTATCGGCTATGTTTCGCAGGAGGCCTATCTGTTTCACGGCACGGTGTCCGAGAATATCCGTCTCGGGTCGCCGCTGGCCTCGGATGACGATGTTGTGCGGGCGGCGGACATGGCCGGAGCCGGTGAATTCATCGCCGCATTGCCGCAAGGATACGAAACCATGGTCGGGGACCGGGGCATGAAGCTTTCCGGCGGACAGCGGCAGCGCATCTCCCTGGCGCGGGCCATCCTGCGCGATCCGGAGTTTCTGATTCTGGACGAAGCCACCTCCAGCGTGGACACGCGCACGGAGGAGGTCATTCAGAACAATCTCAAAAACCTGCGCGCCGAACGTATCACCCTGGCCATCGCGCACCGTTTGTCCACGGTGCGGCACTGCGACGAGATCGTCGTGGTCGTGGACGGAATCATCGTCGAGCGTGGAACGCACGGGGAACTGGTGGCGGCGGGCGGCGTTTATGCGGGGTTGTGGCAGGTGCAGAGCGGGGAGTAGCACAGGGCATGAGAAGGCAGAAGGTCGGCGTTAGAGCGGCGCGCCTGGATGGCTCGGGAGGCGGGCCAAAACTCCTTCGCGGGCCTCGTAGAGTTGAACCATTGCGTGCGGCGCGGTAGTCTCGGGCAGGCTGGCCGGCAATGGTTCAACAAACGATGCCAGGCTCAGTCAGACAGTCGGCCCGCCTCCCGAGCCATCCAGGCGCGCCTTGCGAAGGTGCGGGGGATGTCAGGTTGGCGTGATTGGGAGAGGAGACAGCAATGGTTGGAGCCGCGATGCCTGGCTCAGTCAGATGGTCGGTGCGCCATGCAACGGAAAATTCGCTTTCCTGGACCGAGTCAAAGATGCTTGGGCGGGCCTGAAGGGGACTCCTCGTTTTGGGAATCTGCTTCTCCAATGGAAGAAAAGTTGGTGATGCGCACGTCGCCATCCGGGAATCTGGCCAGAATTTCCAGTTCTCCTCCCATCGCTTCGATGTGATTGCGCAGTGTGGAAAGATACATGTCCGTTCGGCGTTCCTGCTTGGCGATGGCGGGTTGCTGAACGTTCAGCAGCCGTGCAAGTTCTTGCTGCGAGAGCCCACGCACATGTCGCAGTTCATGCAATGGCATTTCCCTGAGCATCTTGCGCGTCAAGGCCGCTGATTTTTTTCGGGCGTCCGGCGACAATTCGTCCCTGAGTGCCGAGAATTTTCTAGTCATCGCGCAATCCCTCCTTCGTGATTTGGCGAAGATGTTCGTCGTAAAGGGAATCGGCCCGCGAGACGAATTCATCATACCAGCGGTCATTTCCGGTCTTGTCGCCTCCGATGAGAAGTATGGCGGTCCTGCGTGGGTCGAATGCGTAAAGTGTTCGCAAGGGTCTGCCTCCGCTCTGTGTCCGCAATTCGCGCATATGTCCGTGCCTTGATCGGAACACTCCCGATGAATGGGGAAAACCCAGGGAAGGTCCGGGAAATTCAAGAAGCCTCACGGATGCATCAAGCGAGATCTGTGCTTCCTCGGTCAACGTGTGCCACCAAGCCTCAAACTCGTCGGTGAATTCGACTTCCCAATGTGTTGGTGTTTCTTTAATCATGGGTGTGTATTCCGTCAATGGAATAATTTCTGTTCATTTGAAGAAAACGTCTGCGCATAACAGCACGGTCGGACGGAACCGTGGCTGGTATTTGTTGGTAGCAGCCCCACGATGGCCGCACATTGGGTTGGAAGAGTATATCTTGATGGGATAAATGGGTGGAAGATGAACAAAGGAAAAAGAAATCCCCGGAAAAGATGGCTTTCCGGGGATTTCTTTTTCAAGCGAGTCGTGGCCTCAAGTGCTTCCGGTATCGGCAAAGCGCATGAAGCCTGGTCAAGGAAGCGTATTCATGAATGGGGTGCAGGGGACGCGTCCCCTGCCCGCCGGAGGCATTCCTATTTTTCTTCGCGCTCCTTGTACCAGGCGCTGGAGTCTTCCATCAGTTTGTTCAGACGGTTGACCATCTTGTGCGGGTCGGCCAGGTAGCCGTCCATGAGCAGGGCGGATTCGTAGAGCTGTTCGATCACGGTGGCCACGAATTCGTCCTTCTCGTCCTTGGCGAAGACCGAGAGCAGGTTGCGCACCAGTTTGTGATCCTGGTTGATCTCGAAGACCTTCTTGGGAATGGAGGTGTCCTTGGTCACCAGCTGCATGATCTTGTGCATCTGGGATGTGGAGCCGTCCGGACTGACCAGGCAGGAAGGGCTCTGGCTCAGGCGCTTGGAGATGCGGGCCTCGGTGATGCGGTCGCCCAGGATTTCCTGCACGCGTTTGAGGAAGCGGTCCATGTCCTGGGATTCCTCTTTGGAGAGTTCCTCGGGCTTGTCCTTTTTCTCGGCGCTGTCGGCGTATTTTTCGATATTCGTGATGTCGGCGTTTTCGGTCGCCTTGAGCTCGAACTCCTTGAATTTGCGCAGGCTGTCCATGACGAACTCGTCCACGGGCTCGTACAGGTAGAGTACTTCCAGGCCCTTGGCGCGGAAGATCTCCAGGTGCGGATTCTGTTCGATGGCTTCGCGGCTGGGGCCGGAGATGTAGTAGATTTCCTTCTGACCTTCCTTGGCCGCCTCGATGTATTCTTCCAGGGAAATGAGCCCGTCCTTGTCCTCATGGCGCGAGGAGTTGAAGCGGAGCAGTTCGCCGAAGGCCTCCTGGTTGGCGAAGTCTGCATATCCGAGCTTGAAGCGTTTGGCGTGCTCGTTCCAGAACTTGACGTAGCGGTCCTTGTCCTGCCCGAGTTTTTTCAGGTGCGAAAGGATCTGCTTGGTCAGGGTGGTGGCGATTTTGCGGATGAGCAGGTTTTCCTGCAGGGTCTCGCGCGAGATGTTCAGCGGCAGGTCCTCGGTGTCGACCACGCCGCGCATGAAGCCGAGATATTCCGGGATGAGGTCCTTGTTCTTGCTCTGGATCAGCACGCGGCGCACGTAAAGGTCCAGTCCGTAGTTCTCGCGATCGAAGCCGAAGGTGTCCTGGCTGCGCGGGGGCACGAAGGCCAGGGCCGAGAACTGCACCGGGGCGTCCACGCTCATGTGCAGGGTGTCCAGGGGTTCCTCCTGGTCGTAGGTCAGGAACTTGTAGAACTCCGTGTACTGTTCGGGGGTGATGGAGAACTTGTTTTCGCGCCACAGTGCCTGCACGGTGTTGGCCTTCTCGCCCTGGACCAGGATGGGGAAGGATATGAAATTGGAGTGCTTCTTGATGATGGACGTGATGCGGTTCTTTTCCGCGAACTCCTTGCCGTCTTCCTTGAGCTGAAGGGTCAGGGTCGTGCCGCGCGGCAGATCCTCTTCCAGTTCGGCTACGGTGTAGGTGCCGAGCCCGTCGGAGGACCATTCCACGGCCTTGGCAGCCGGGTCGAAGGAACGGGTGCGGATGGTGACCTTGTCGGCGACCATGAAGACCGAATAGAAGCCCACGCCGAAGCGGCCGATGATATTGGAGGAGTTGGCCTGGTCGGCCATGGCCTGGCGGATGAATTCGGCGGACCCGGAATGGGCGATGGTGCCGATATTGCGGACCAGTTCATCCATGGTCATGCCGACGCCGGTGTCCGCGATGGTGAGGGTGTGGTTTTCCTCGTCCGCGGTGATGGAGATCTGCAGTTCAAGATCGGGGTTTGCGATCTCGGCCGAGCGGGCCTGCTCGAAGCGCAGCTTGTCGAGGGCATCCGAGGCGTTGGAGACCAGCTCTCGCAGAAATATTTCCCGGCTTGTGTAGATGGAATGAGTAATGATATCGAGTAATTGCTTGATTTCTGTCTTAAACTCGAACTGTTGTGCCTGAGACATAAATGCTCCTTCTGGTTTGGAAATTTTGTTTGCACCAAATAAAAGGCCTGCTCTCATTGTCAAGGGTTGCGAAGAAACAAGATTTTTACTTGACCGGGTCAGGGGGCTTGGGTAGAGAGTTTCCCCTGTCGGATGGTGGGTGTAGCTCAGTAGGCAGAGCACCTGGTTGTGGCCCAGGATGTCGCGCGTTCAAGCCGCGTCACTCACCCCATTAGACAATACGGGACAGTTCGTCTGTCCCTTTTTTTTCTCGCTTTTTGTGGTGGGTGTAGCTCAGTAGGCAGAGCACCTGGTTGTGGCCCAGGATGTCGCGCGTTCAAGCCGCGTCACTCACCCCATTTGACACCCAAGCAGAACCGGATAAGAACTGGTTCTGCTTTTTTTTTGGGGAGGTCGCATGGCTGCATTCACGGGCATCAACCACCTGGCCATGGTCACGGCGGACATGGACCGAACGGTACACTTCTGGCGGGATCTGCTCGGCATGCGTCTTGTCGTTGGGCTTGGGCATCCCGGGTACAGGCATTATTTTTTCGAAATCACAGACAAGGACATGATCGCCTTTTTCGAATGGCCCAAAGTGGAGCCCATTGCCGAAAAAGATCATGGCGCCCCGGTGCGCGGGCCCGCGGCTTTCGACCACCTGTCCTTTGGAGTGGAGAGCCTTGAAGAGCTGGGGCGTCTCAAGGACCTGCTGGAAGCCAATGATTTCTGGGCTTCGGAATTCATCGATCACGGGTTCATTATTTCCCTGTACTCCTTTGATCCCAACAACATCCCCATTGAATTCAGTTATGCCGTGCCCGAATACGACGTTCACTCCCATCCGATCATGATCGACTCCCATCCGACTCCGGCCGCACTGGAAGGCAGTAAGCCGCGTCCGGAAAGATGGCGCGACGCCGTTCCTTCGGATTCGGATCGCGGTATCTATCCCGGCGAAGCCGAAGCCGTGCGCGCCGCATTCACCAAGAAAACATAAATCCCGGGACATACCGGGGTATTTGAGGAAAATATGGATAAGCTTGTCATAGAAGGTGGCGTCCCGCTCAAGGGCGAGGTCCGCATCAGTGGTTCCAAGAACGCGGCCCTGCCCATTCTGCTCGCTTCGATTCTGGTCGAAGGCGAGGTGCGTCTCACCAATGTCCCGAATCTGCGCGATATCGCCACCACGCTGAAACTGCTCGAACTGCTCGGCTGCCGCGCCGAATTCAATGACGGCGACGTGCTGCTGCATTCGTGCGACTTGAAGCCCGAAGCTCCCTATGACCTGGTGCGCACCATGCGCGCCTCCGTGCTGTGCCTTGGCCCGCTTCTGGCGAGGCTCGGCCGGGCGCGGGTGGCCATGCCCGGCGGCTGCGCCATCGGTGCGCGGCCCGTGGATCTGCACCTCAAGGGGTTGGAGCAGATGGGTGCCGTCTTTGAACTCGAGAGCGGCGACATCATCGGCACCTGCGACCGCCTCAAGGGGGCCCATATCCACCTTGATTTCCCTACCGTGGGCGGCACAGAGCACCTGATCATGGCCGCTGTGCTGGCTGAAGGCGAGACCGTGCTCGAGAACGCGGCTCGCGAACCGGAGATTCAGGATCTGGCGGAATTTCTGAACACCTGCGGGGCGCGCATCACCGGCCACGGCACCAGCGTCGTGCATATCGAAGGCGTCGAGTCCCTGCACGGCTGCTCCTATCCCGTCATGCCCGATCGCATCGAGGCCGGCACCTATCTGGTGGCCGCCGGGATGACAAAGGGCGACCTGACCCTGCGGGACTGCCCGGTGGATGCGCTTGACGCCGTCATCTCGAAATTGCGCGAAATGGGCATGATCATCGAGGGCGACCGCGATCTGCTGACGGCCAGCGTCGACGGCCCCCTGAATTGCGTCGATCTTTCGACCAGGCCCTATCCCGGCTTCCCCACGGACATGCAGGCTCAGATCATGGCGCTCATGTGCGTCAGCCGTGGCGCGGGCGTGATCACCGAAGGCATCTTCGAGAACCGCTTCATGCACGTGCAGGAGCTGGCCCGCCTTGGCGCGCACATCACCCTCTCGGGACAGAGCGCCATGGTGCGCGGGGTGGATTCACTGAAAGGCGCCACGGTCATGGCCTCGGACCTGCGCGCCAGCGCCTGCCTGGTCCTGGCCGGCCTGGCGGCAACGGGACGCACCGACGTGCGCCGCATCTATCACCTCGACCGGGGCTACGAACAGATGGAAGTGAAGCTGGCTTCCGTCGGCGCCAGGATCAGGCGCGAAAAGGAATAGGGTGTGGCCGCAAGGCCGCCGAAGGCCGGAATGAAAAAACCTCGCTGAAAGTCTCAGCGAGGTTTTTTTTGGGGCTGTTGCCGGAGCCCTGCCTGTCGGGAGAGAGGTACAGGCGGTCCGCAGCGTATGAATTCTCGTGACTGAAGCGGGGCCTGTACGGCCCGCCATCATTTCCTTGCCTTCACTCCTGCCCGGGGATTTTCCCGGCCGTCGCGTTTTCTGCGGGCCTGGGCGCATGGTTCGGGAACTGCAATTCGCGCTTCAGAAAACCTCGCACACGCAGGTACTCGGTGATGTTTCCTTCCCCGCGCAGGACCATCTCCCAACCCGGCCGCTCCATGACCACCAGGACCGGGATGCCCGTGTAGCCCTTCATCTTGAAATAGGCCCGGGCCGTGCGCACCGTCTGGCGCAGGTCTTCGGACACCGGCACTGGGTCGATGGTGTCCAGGCTTTCCACGCGCAACACTTCAAGGAACAGGTTTTCCTTGCTTGCGTCGGCGTTTTGCACAGTGGCCAGACGGTACAGGTCGTCTTCCTTGTTGTCGGTGCTGGCCAGATGCCATTTGCCGGGCAGGGTGTGGGCGTTGATGGACAGGTTGGCCAGGATTTTCGAGCAGTGGTCGCAGTGCAGGCTGAAAAAGAGGACGTGCTGCGGCGCGTTGTCCGGAGCCGTCTCCCAGGTGCTGAAGGCCGTGTCCACGATGGCGGGTGGAACGACGTTCAGGTCCAGCACCGCGTTGGCGGTGAAGCCGCCGCACCACACGGCCACGCCCAGAAAGACCGTCAGGAGCGACCTGCGCACCCACGCAAAAAGACAGAGTCCCACAAAAAGGGTCACGCCCACGATGACGCAGAGCAGGCATTTTTCTTTGAGGCCCATGAACTGAAAGCCAAGGATGGCTCCGTCAAAGGCCAGGGCTCCGAAGAGCAGCAGACTGGCCAGACCCCAGATCCATTTCTTGTCGTAGCGGCCGCCAAAGAAGACCAGCCCCCACAGAAACCAGAAAAAGGCCGCTCCCATCTTGATGAGGTTGCCTTCGCCGAAGCGGACATATTCTCCGACGACGTCGCAAGCGGAGGTGGTGCAGAACGATGTATGGCGGACGGCCTGCATCCAGACCTCTGCCGAGAGGAAGGACGCGGCCAGGAAAAGAAAGGTCAGCAGAGAATAGCGAGAGAAGCGGATCATGACAAACTCCCTGTTGGATGATGGGTGTTTGTGTATCCAAGGTGTGCGTCGCGTCAAGCCGGAAATGCTTACGTCGGGGGCAAACGCACTTCTTGAGCCGTTTTGGCGGTGTCAGGCTGCAGTCATTTCAAACGTATGGAATGCTTCTTGAGCAGTTCGTACAGTCGGGCCCGGGACAGGCCGGAGCACTCGCAGGCCGTCGGCACATCATTGGCGCAGAGTTCGAGCAGCTGGCGCATGTAGGTGTTTTCGAGCTGGCCGACCACAATTTCTCGCACTTCGCGCAGTGGCGGCAGTTCGTCGCCCGGTGAAAAGGGCAGGGGTATGGCGCCGTGGATGCGGCCGGGTTCGAGCAGGGTGGGCTGCTCCTTGTCCGGATTGTGGCGAAAGGAGTTCCTGGCGATGCTGATGCGCACGTCCACCGGCAGGTGGTGGCTGTAAAGGGATGGCTCGTCCTGGCAGTTGTCGATGGCCACGGCCATGGTGTTGACGAATTCGCGTACATTGCCCGGCCAGTGATAGGCATGCAGGGCGTTGAGAAATTCCGGCGTGAGCGTCTTGGGTGTGATGCCGCTTTCGCGGCAGTTTTTTTCCGTGTAGTATTCGGCCAGCAGGAGGATGTCTTCCCTGCGGGAGCGCAGCGGTGGGATTTCGATCTGGTGGCCATTCAGGCGGTAGTAGAGATCGCTGCGGAAAAGCCCCTGCTCGACCATGAGCCGCAGGTTGCGGTTGGTGGCTGCGATGACCCGGAAATTGCTGCTGACTTCCTTCTCTGATCCGATGGGACGGAATTTGTGCTCCTGCAGCACGCGCAGCAGGGATTTTTGCAATTCAAGGCTCAGTTCGCCGATCTCATCCAGAAAAACCGTACCGTTGTTGGCCAGTTTGAAGAGGCCGTCCCGGGCCTCGTGAGCGCTGGTGAAGGACCCCTTGGTGTGGCCGAAAAGAGTGCTTTCGGCCAGATGTGTGGACAGGTTCGTGCAGTCGATGACCACCAGCTTGCCTGGCGTTGCCCCGTTTTCGTGGATGCCTCTGGCGAAAAGTTCCTTGCCCGTGCCCGTTTCGCCGGTGATGATGACGTTGGCCTTGCTTCCCGCCGCCTTGCCCATGACTTCAAGGCAGTTCATGATGGCCGGGCTTTCGCCGATGATGGCGCTGCGCTTGACCTTGCGCGGACCACGGTTCTGCTCCTTGGAGGCCCTGTAGGCAATGGTGCGCTGCAGGATGAGCATGATGTTGTTCAGGGAGATGGGTTTGCCTACGTAATCCCAGGCTCCGTTGGCGATGGCCAGGGTCGCGCCGTCGGAATCGCCGTCTCCGGTCAGAATGACAACCTCGGGCAGGGAAGAAAAGGACTGAAACTGCTTGATGTGTGCAAGCCCGTTGCCGTCGGGCAGATTGACGTCGAGAAAGATGAGATCGCAGTCCATGCTTTGCAGCTGGTCGAAAGCATCCTTGATGGTGTGAGCGATCTGGCAAGGATGGCCAATGCGTTCAATGATCCGCTGAAAGGAACGGGAAAAATCCTGATCGTCGTCGATTATGAGAATGTTGGCCATTTGTAGCTCCAGACAAAAGTTCAATCCGCTTTTGTCGGAATATGTCTGGAAAAGCAAGATTCTTGTGCGCCGTGAATCTTCATGCCCGTGAACATGAAAACAACGAGCGGGCTGGCCTTTTCCATGTTTAGGGATTAAAAAATAATTTCGCTCCCGGAGGAATTGTCCATGCAGGTGCCGCCTGACGTGCATTCCGGCTGGAATTTACTGGAAGCGAAAAGGTCAGGGCGGATTGTTGTCGGGGCTTTTTTATGTCAACATGCGAAACGACATTGGAAGGTTGCAGGTGGAACGCATGTTTTTTCAACACAAACCCCACGCAGGAGCGCCATGTGGATAGTGATGCGAGGAGAGTGATCCCGGCAGGCAAGGAACGCAGACCATACAGGATGCTTGCGGCTTTTTTTTGCGTAGCGGCGGTGCTCTTTGCTGTTTGCCTTGTTCAGGCCGCCGATGACCAGACTTTGATCACCCAGCGCTGTCTGGGCTGTCATGGTATGGAGAAAAATTGCGAAGTCACCGTGAACGATCCAGAATGGTGGAAGGAAACGGTGCTGCGCATGGTTGAATACAAGAGCGATCTGCTGAACGACGTCGAGACCGACAAGGTCGCTCTTTTCCTGGCCGATGAACGGAAGCGGTCAACGCTCTGTTCTTCGAACTGAAACTTTTGAAAACCTGGAGGATGCTATGAAATACGTATTGGGATGTCTTTTGGCCGGTCTTCTTTTCGCTTCGGTGGCCGTGGCTTCCGGTGATTTGGGTGCCGAACGCTATGCGAAGATGTGCAAGAGCTGTCATGGGGCCGATGGGTCTAATGCGGCCATGAGTCGCGCCCTCAAGGGGTTGCCGGCCGAGGAAGTGAAGGCGGCCCTGATCGGCTACAAAGAGCAGACCTATGGTGGAAAGAAGAAAGGCATGATGGAACGCGTGGTCAAATCCCTCACCGATGAGGATATCGAGGTGCTGGCCACACATATCGGCACTTTTTAAGGGTTGGACCGGATCAACCGGCCTTAAGTCCTTTTCTCGCGAAACGGTGGCCGGTGCCTTTTTACGGCGAGCATTCAAGCAATCCTGAACCCAGAAACCAACGAGCCCTTCCTGTCTGGGAGGGCTCTCTCATGAGGCCCGGATGCGATCAGCTCTTCTTCTTTTTCTTTTGTTGGTCTGGCCGACGCAGGCGATTTCGCAGAGCGCCCTGCACCAGGCGCATGATGCAGCGGCCGCAGTCACAGCCCATGACCGCTCCACGACGGAGCAGGCCCAAGAGGCGCTGCATGCCGGTCACGGTGATGCCGCGCCCATGCCAATGGAGCCTTTGGCCCAGGACCCCGCCACGGACGATGGTCCCGCGCAGTCCACGCATTCGGGCCACGCGCAGCCCGAGGCAATGCCTGCCGATCATTCCGGGCACGGGACCATGGCCCCTCCGGTCGGGAACGTTACTCCCGCGTCCGCACCCGAACCCGAGCACGTCCATCCCGCACCCGTGGCCGAAGCCTCGATCGGCGTGACGGAGAAGCTCGGAGAATTCATTGCCGCCGAGACCCGATTCTTCGACGAAGACGGCAAGGCCGTGACCATGGGCGAGATCGTGGACAAGCCGACCATCGTCGTGCCCATCTATTTTTCCTGCCCCAATGTCTGCGCCATCATCCAGAGTTCCCTGACGGCGGTACTGCCGGACGTGAAGCTTGAGCCCGGCGTCGATTTTCAGGTGGTCAGCGTCAGCTTCGACGACACGGACACGCCGGAACTGGCCACCCGCCAGAAGCGCAACTACATGGCGGCCATGGACTTCAAGTATCCGGAAAACGGCTGGCGGTTTCTGACCGGCAAAGAGACCGACATCCGCATGCTCATGGATTCCCTGGGGTTCGGCTTCAGGCGCGAGGGCAAGGATTTTCTGCATCCGGTGGTCATCATGGCCGTCTCGCCCAAGGGCAAGATCGTGCGCTATCTCTACGGCACGAAGCCCCTGGCCTTCGATCTGACCATGGCCGCCACCGAGGCGGGCAGGGAGCAGATCGGCCTGTCCGTCAAGCGCGTGCTGGCCTACTGCTTTTCCTATGACCCCGAAGGCAAGCGCTACGCGTTCAATTTCATGAAGATAACAGGCACGGGCATCCTTTTGATCCTGGTCGTATTGCTCGTCTCGCTCATGCTTGCAGGCCGCAAGAAGCGCACTCCCCGAAATTAAGCACGTAAAAGAGGTTTTCACGCATGCATTCTCCCGGTGAAACCGTGCCCTTTCTGGACCCCTATCCGGGCCGAAGCGGCATCCTGTCCTGGATCTTCTCCACGGATCACAAGCGCATAGGCATGCTCTATCTGTGGTGCATACTGACCATGTTCGCGGTCGGAGTGGTGCTTGGCGTGCTCATGCGCCTGGAACTCATCGCGCCGGGGCGGGACATCATGGACGCCCAGACCTACAACGCCATGTTCACCCTGCACGGCGTGGTCATGATCTTTCTCTTCGTCATCCCCGGCATTCCGGCCGCTTTCGGCAACATTCTGCTCCCTTTGCAGATCGGGGCCGAGGACGTGTCCTTTCCGCGCCTGAACATCTTTTCGTGGTGGCTGTACCTGACCGGAGCCTGTCTGGCCGTGACCAGCCTCTTCACCGGCGGCGGCCCTCCGGACACGGGCTGGACCTTTTACGTGCCCTTCAGCGAGCGGACCACGACCAACGTCTCCCTGGCCGTGGTCGCGGTCTTCATTCTCGGCTTTTCGTCCATCCTGACCGGGCTCAACTTCATCACCACCATCCACCGTCTGCGCGCTCCCCAGATGAGTTGGGGCAAGCTCCCGCTTTTCACCTGGTCGCTCTACGCCACGGCCTGGATTCAGCTGCTGGCCACGCCGGTGCTGGGCATCACCGTGGCCCTGGTCTTCATCGAGAGGTGGCTCGGCATCGGGCTCTTCGATCCCTCCAAGGGCGGGGACCCGCTCCTGTATCAGCATCTGTTCTGGATCTATTCGCATCCGGCCGTGTACATCATGATCGTTCCGGCCATGGGCGTGGTCTCCGAGATCATTCCCGCCTTCGCGCGCAAGTCCATCTTCGGGTACAAGGCCATCGCCATATCGAGTCTGGCCATCGCCTTCGCCGGTTCGCTGGTCTGGGCGCATCACATGTTCACCAGCGGCATGAGCGACACAGCGGTCATGGTCTTTTCCTTCCTGACCTTCGTGGTGGCCATCCCCTCGGCCATCAAGGTCTTCAACTGGGTGGCCACCCTGTACAAGGGCTCCATCTATCTGGAGCCGCCGCTCATGTTCGCGCTCGGCTTCATCTTCCTCTTCTCGGCCGGAGGATTGACCGGGCTGGTGCTTGGTTCGGCGGGCACGGACATCCATGTCCACGATACCTATTTCGTGGTTGCCCATTTTCATTATGTCATCTTCGGAGGCACGGGATTCGGGCTCTTCGCGGCCATGCTCTTCTGGTTTCCGAAGTTCTTCGGGCGCATGTACGATCGCCGCATGGCCAACGTGAGCTGGTACCTGCTCATCGGCGGATTCAACATGCTCTATTTTCCAATGTTCGTGATCGGCCTGCAGGGCATGCCGCGTCGTTATTACGACTATCTGCCCATGTACCAGACCGGACAGATGGTCTCGACCATCGGATCCTGGGTGCTTGTCGCGGGGCTCATCGTCCTGTTTTACAGTCTTTCCAAGTGTTTTTACGGGCCGCGCACCGTGGGCAACAATCCCTGGGGGGCGGCGACCCTGGAATGGACCCTGCCGAGCCCGCCGCCGCACCTGACCTTCCTTGATCCGCCGGACGTGCCGCGCGGCCCCTATTCCTACGAGGGGGTGAATCGCGATGAGTGAGGCACACAAGGATTACGCCGGCGACAAGTTCGGGATGTGGCTGTTCCTGTTCACCGAGATCCTGCTCTTCGGCGGCTTCTTTCTGCTCTATTCGGTCTACCTGCACCGTTATCCGGTGGAGTTTCATGAAGGCGGGCTGCAACTGAGCCGCGTGTTCGGCACCCTCAACACGGTCGTGCTCATCACCTCCAGCCTGACCGTGGCTCTGGCCATTTCCGCCCTGCAGCAGGGCAGGAAGGCGCTCTGCCTGTGGCTCCTGAGCGCGACCATCGCCCTGGCCGGGGTCTTCATGGTCAACAAGTTCTTCGAATGGTCGGCCAAGATCGGACATGGCATCTATCCCGGCTCGCCGGAGATGGCGGCCGGTTCCGGCGGGGCGAACATCTTCTTCGGCCTTTACTACCTCATGACCGGAGCCCATGGCCTGCATGTGGTCATCGGTGCCGCTATCCTCGGCTTCTGTATGCTGCGCATATGGCAGGGCAGGGTCACGGCCGACAATTTCGGGCTGCTTGAGAACGGCGGCCTGTACTGGCATCTGGTCGACCTGGTCTGGATTTTCCTTTTTCCACTTTTTTACCTGATCAGCTGACATGACTACACAAAAACACATTCTGCCCTTTGCCCTGCTGACCAGGATCTGGCTGGCCCTCATGGCCCTGACCGGGGTCACGGTGGGCGTCGCGAGCTTCGATTTCGGATATCTGAACGTGCTGGCGGCCATGACCGTGGCCTCGACGAAAGCCCTCCTGGTGATCTTTTTCTTCATGCATCTCAAATACGAGAACCGCACGCTCGGGGCCTTCTTGCTGCTGGTCTTCGTCATTCTGGCCATCTTCATCGGCTTCACCTTCTTCGACGTGGCGATGCGGCCGGAGGCAGGCTCATGATCCCGCCCATCACCAAGGTCGCGGCCCAGGTCGATCAGGTCTTCCTGCTTATTTTCGGAGTATCGACCGTCATATTGATTGCCATCACGGCGCTCATGGTCTGGTTCGTCATCCGCTACCACCACACCCGTCATCCCAAGGCGGCGGACATTCGCGGCAACCTCCTGGCGGAGGTCATCTGGACGGTCATCCCGAGCATTCTGGTCATGGGCATGTTCTACTACGGCTGGGCCAGTTTCAAGGCGCTGCGTTCCGTTCCCGCCGACGCCATGCGCGTGCAGGTCACGGCGCGCATGTGGTCCTGGGTGTTCGAGTACGAGAACGGCAAGCGCGCCAGCACCCTCTATGTGCCCCTGGACCGGGCCGTGCGCCTGGACATGACCTCCGTGGACGTCATCCACAGCTTCTTCGTGCCCGCTTTTCGCATCAAGATGGACACCGTACCCGGCATGCAGACCCATGCCTGGTTCCAGGCCCAGCGCGGGGGCAGCTACGACATCCTGTGCGCCGAATACTGCGGTCTCAGGCACGCCAATATGCTTTCCACCGTCGAGGTCATGGACCCTGACGATTTCAGGACCTGGTACGAAAGTACGGCCGCAGGGGACGAGGCCGCCATCGGGCTTCTGGAGTCGTACGGCTGCACTGCCTGCCACTCCCTGGACGGGTCGGAGGAAATGGGGCCGACGCTTCTGAACATCTACGGGGCGCAGCGGCGGGTCATCGACGCAAACGGCACGCGGGAGGCCTTCGTGGACGAGGCCTACCTGCGCCGCGCCATCATCGAGCCGGACGCGGAGCTGGTGGAGGGCTTCGAGGGAATGCCTTCCTACAAGGAGGAGATGCCGGACCAGGATCTGGATGCCATCATTAAATATCTGACGGGCGGAGCGAAGCGCGATCTTGATCGAGGAAGACAGCTGATGGAGGCCGAAGGGTGCCTCAGCTGCCATTCCACGGACGGTTCGGAGATAGCCGGGCCGACGCTCAAGAACATCGTCGGGCGCGAGGTCGAATTGGCAGACGGTTCGCGGACGGCGGCCGATGATGAGTATCTGATCGAAGCCATCATTGATCCGGAGAAATTCATTGTCGTCGGGTACGATCCCATCATGCCGTCCTACGAACACCTGACCGAAGACGAGCTGCAGGCCATGGTCGACTACATGCACGCCTTGAGCGAGAACAATGATTAGGGACATTCCCTCGCTGACACGGCCCGGCATCTCCCTGGCTGTCGGGCTGTCGGCCCTGGCCGGATATGTCATGGCCGCCGGCGCGCTGTCCGGCGGCGGGGCGCTTTTTGCCGGGACGTTCGCCCTGAGCGCGGCGGTTTCGGTTCTGAATCAGATCCAGGAGCGAGGCCGCGATGCACGCATGGAACGGACCAGGAACCGTCCGCTGGCAAGCGGAAGAATGAGCGTAGTGCAGGGTTGCCTGATATTTGCATTACTGCTTGCGCTGTCGGCCACGCTGCTTTGGTCGCTTCTTTCCTGGCGTGCCCTACCTGTCCTGCTGGTGGTTCTTGGCCTGTACAATGGCCTCTACACCCTGATGAAGCCCGTCACGGGCTGGGCCATGATCCCCGGTGCGGCCTGCGGCGCGCTGCCTTTCTGGATCGGCTGGGTGGCCGGGGGGGGCGGCCTGTCCTCTATCGAACCGGCCTATTTCTTCGTTTTTTATTTCGTTTGGCAGATGCCTCATTTCTGGATGCTGGCCGAAGCCAATGCCGATGACTACGCGGCCGCCGGATTTCCGGTCCCGGCCAACAGTTTTTCCGGTTTCTCCCGTCAGGCCATCCCCAGAATATGGGCTCTGGCCCTGGCCATGATCGGCGGCATGGCTCCGCTTTTTGGCCTCGCGACAGGTCCTGGTCAGGCCTATGCACTGGCCACGGTCTGTCCTGCCTACGCCCTTCTGGCGATTTTCGCTCGGGCCCGGGTGCTGCGCTTGGCATCGGATGGTTTTCTGGCGGGGGTGGTGCTCATGATTGTGGCGGAACGGCTGACCACGTGATAACGCATGCAGGACGTGGACTTGTTCAGCTGTACGATCTTCAAGAGGATGGCGACTTCTCGCAGTGACGTCTTCATTGATCGCATTTTTCAGCCAAGGAGGATCTTTTTATTCCTGTCTTCATGCCCGCACGCATGCGGCAGCATGTTGGATCTTGTATAAATATGGCCTGACGGCGATTTTTCCTTAATTTTGAAAAGACGGGGTATGATCATGAAAAAGTTGTGTGCATTGTTACAGATTTTTTGTTTTGTAGGCGTGTTCTCTGTGGCCCTGGCGAGTCCCTTTGACGTGAATACCACTGTCGTTGCGACCTCTTCATCAAACCCAGGTGCGCTTGAAGCCGTGGGTACTGTTACTCAATGGATCAAAGGCAAGGAAGTCCCGCTTTCACTTGCAACCGTTCTGATTGGAACAAATCTTTCCCTCAAGGCTCAAGGAAGCACCGACGTTGTTTCCAATGCCAAAGGAATCGTGGCTGAAGTCACGACCAACAATGCCGGTGTTTTTTCCGCGAAGATTCCCGCAGGCACCTATTCCGTTATTCTGTGGAAAAAAGGCTACGTGCCTGCCACCTATTCGATGAAGGTTCCGGGCACTTTCAAGGGGACCATCTCGGTTGACAATCAGGTTGGAGCCACTGGCCGGCACGTGAATCTTTTGAAGAAATGAAGCTGTGTCCCGGCAACAGGTGATGTGTTTTTTGACATTCGCGGCCGGGACGGGAATCAGGTGGATTTGATTTTAGCTTTGGGCATGTTGCGCTGCCCGGGATATTTGATTTCGCGGCAGCGCAAGACCTCAAGAATCCCGTTCGTGTCGCTCGGTTCGGACATGAGTACTCCGGTCATGATCGATGCGCCGTCCCTGGCAGGTCTGAAACGAGAAAAGCCACGCAGGTTTTCCCTGCGTGGCTTCTCTCGCGTTTGAGTCCGGTAATCAGCAGGCGTGCTGCAGATTGGCGGCGGGGGCGAAACGCCATTTGTGCAGGCACGAACTGCCGCAGGAGTTGGAGCATTCGCATTCCTCGCCGACCACGACCACTGGCACGGAGCTTTGCTTGCTGACCGTGTCCGTCAGGGATCCGAGAATCTTGCGCGCCGAGGCATTGCCCTTGGTGCCCATGATGATCATGTCGCAGTCGTGCTCGCTTGCAGCCTTGATGATGGCGTCGGCTGTCGCGCCCTGTTCGACCACGATTTCAAACTCGACCCCGGCTTCTCTGCAACCATCCACGAAGATGGCGAAAATCTTGCCCATTTCTTCCAGATTCCTGCGGATGATTTGCTCGCGTCCATCGGGGCTGATGCGTCCGCTGATCAGGCCGTGGGCGTGGAAAAGGACAACTTTCGCCCCGCACTGTTTGGCCAGCGCGATGGCATAGCGTTTGGCACGACGGCCGGCTTCGCTGTTGTTCACCGGAACCAGAAAAGTTTTGAAACCAGGCAATTTCATATGAAGTTCCTCCCGAGGAAAGATTGAATTGGTTAATCAACCAATTTGTGCCATGGTTCACAAGGGAGCGTCAAGAAAATTTTCATGCGGATTGAAAAATTCCAGCAAGCGCGGATGGTTGAAGAGTCGCAATGAGTTTATGACAACTTGGGTAGCGCTTTAGAAACGGGTAGGGCGTTTGTTGGGAATTCAAAAGTTTCAAGTGTGACGATTTTTTTTCGGATATGCCGAACATGGCGCAAATTGCTTCAAGTGCGCTTGCCATTGGCACGCGATGGGCCTAAAAAAGGAACGTTTTACAATCAACCGATATTTCATTCTTGGAGGTCTATCGTGGAGAAGATTCTGATCGTGGGGTGCAAGAACACCATGGACGATGTTTGCATTGGCTGTTCACGTTGCCTGGTGGCTTTCAACAGAAGACAGGGTATCTTTGAAATCTACGAGGACACCGACGCCGAGATCGTTGGCATGGTTGGCTGCGGCGGCTGCCCGGCACCGGCCATCGTGACCAGGCTCATGCAGGTCAAGCTCTGGAACGCGCCCATGAACGAAAAGCCCACGGTGATCCACATCGCGCCCTGCATAGCCGAGCAGTGTCCGCACAAGGAAGAGATCATCAAGAAAATCACGGCCAAGGCAGGCATCCGTGTCATCGAAGGAACACATCCCTACGTTCCCAAGGACATCTTCGCCTGATATCGCAAAAGAGCCGATGAGGCGCATGGTGCGCCCTTGGCCCTTCCGGATCACTGATCTGTATTGATCTTGAATACAGGTGGTTACGGATATGTCGCGCCGCTCATCCTTATAAACGGTCAATTTATATCTCACCGGATGGCTTCGCGACCTGACCGGGCAGCCTTGAAGGCAATTCGCGTATGACCCCGCTTCAGCGTGGCGGACATACTTTTTTTGTCCACACGCATTTTTCAACCTTTGCTTGAAGTAAATAACCCGCATCGACAGTCTCTTTGTCGAAATGAATGCGCCTCCGTTCAACTTGTGAGCGGAGGCTTTTTTTACGGAAAAATTTTGCTGCTGATGATCAAAAAGGAAAATGATCTGTGCCGGTCGCATCTTTATTCATTAATGATTTTGGTCAATGTAATGTTGAATTATTTTCTATTTCATTATTGGTTAAAATAGCAACTATCTACATATGGATATGTATATAGTTTCAGGTTTGTATAATTACAGATAATTATTTGTGAAAATATTTATTATGAAATAATCGCATTGTATTCATCTTATTGATAGTATTATGAAAAATTATTTCGATTGTCTTATGTGAACATGCCGGCTTCCATAAAATACGCCAACTTTAAAAAAATGTAGCCAGAAATTGGTCGCTGAGTTCCAATTTCTGAGAGCCAGATACGGGGACGGTTCATGAAGCATGCGCTGCAACGGTTTATATGTCTGACGCTGGCATTTCTGCTGGTATTCAATCCCGTGGCGGCTGCTGCGGATGGCATCGTGGTCGATCCCAAGGCCCCGGCCGCCAATCAGCCGGCCGTAAGCGCCGCGCCCAACGGTGTGCCCCTGGTCGACATCGCAAGACCGAACTCTGGAGGCCTCTCCCACAACAAGTTCGACCAGTTCAACGTGGGCGGGCCCGGCGTAATCCTGAACAACAGCAAGAAGGCCGGGCGCACGCAACTGGGCGGGGTGGTGGCCAACAACCCGAAGCTCGGCAAGGGCCCCGAAGCCCGGGTCATCCTGAACGAGGTCACGGGCAGCAGCCGATCCCGCCTTGAGGGCTACACTGAAATATTCGGTTATCCGGCCGACTACATCCTGGCCAATCCGAACGGCATAACGGTCAACGGCGGCGGGTTCATAAACACGCCCCGGGCCACGTTGACCACGGGCAAGCCCCGGTTTGACGAGTACGGAGGTCTGAGGGCCCTGGATGTGCGTCAGGGCGATGTGCTTGTCGACGGCCTGGGCCTCAATGTCTCCAATCTCGACGCATTCGACATCATCAGCCGCACGGCCAGGATCAACGCCGACGTGCACGCCGTGAAGCTGGGCATCAGCACCGGATACGGC